>CAZXEC010000010.1:0-9723 GCA_964639595.1 uncultured Gammaproteobacteria bacterium | reverse complement strand
TTCTATTTCACTCCCCTTCCGGGGTTCTTTTCACCTTTCCCTCACGGTACTAGTTCACTATCGGTCAGATTGTATATTTAGCCTTACGTCGTGGTCGACGCAGTTTCCCACAGGATTTCTCGTGTCCCGCGGTACTCAGGAAACAACGAGAGGGCAACTTGATTTCGAATACAAGGCTTTCACTTTCTATGGCCGCCTATTCCGAAGCGTTCTTCTATCAAGTCACTGTACCTCTTTGCATTTAAGCCAGTTGTCCTACAACCCTCATGCTCTGCACGAGAAACTCCAAATTACAAATATCAAGTTTTCTAAGCAATATTTAAATTCTGATTTTCAAAAGTTTAAAATTTCGATCATTTATATTTTAAATGTTGTTTGTTACTTGGTGCTTGGTTATTGAAATTTCTGGTGCAAAGCACAAGTTTGGGCTGATCCCTTTTCGCTCGCCACTACTGGGGGAATCGCGATTGCTTTATTTTCCTCGGCTTACTTAGATGTTTCAGTTCAGCCGGTACCCAACTAAACGCTATAACCCCGAAAGGCTTTTACGTTTAATCATCCCACAAAGGGATGGGTTACCCCATTCGGAAATCTTGGGATCGAAGCATGAAGACTGCTCCCCCAAGCATATCGGTGTCTTCTCCGTCCTTCCTCGGTACAATCTGCCAAGGCATCCATTGTCCGCATTATTAAGTAGCTTTTTTCTTACTGCCCCTCTTCGTCGATCCGTCGCTCCTTGCGGAGCTAAGGACGACTACGATAGGGACACTGTAAAGATCGGTTTATCCCGTCAAGATCGCTCCTCGAGCTGTAGTCACCTAAGGCGACTAAGGCAAGAGGTAAGATCAGACGGGATTTCATTTCTCTTCAGTTTCCAGCACTCCAAATAATAAAAATTTGAAGCAGTTTGAAAACTGATTATAATTTTTTACCCCTATTCACTTGTTAAGGTGCCCCTCGGCTTTGACAAGCCTCAGGGTAAACCCTCAAACAAGGGCTTGCCCTGAGGAGCAAAAACCAGTGTGTGCTTGCACTGAGCGATCCGCCAATTGGCGGAGAGTCGAAGTGGACCGAGGGGGATTCGAACCCCCGACCCCTACATTGCAAATGTAGTGCTCTACCACTGAGCTACCGGCCCAGATTTGGCTTTTAGCTAATAGCTCTAGCTGTTTGCTGTAAGCCGTAAGCTCTTTGCTATTTCAATCAATAAGGGATTCAACGCTTGGAACCTTCCCGCACCTGGAAGGATCCTCGCAAGTGGGGATTGTTTACCTATGTGGTGCGTTGATTCTCATCATAACGTGCATCTCTTGCACACTAGCTGTGAGTTTACCAGAAGAAATTAGGGCTTGTCAACCTGCGTAACTTGGTCAGCCACTTTTAGTAAGGTCTTTTCTAACACGCGTGCGTGGAACACTAAACCATCATGCACTCTACTAGCTTGATCCTTTGGTACAAGCGGAGTAAGGGCAGGTTTCTTCATTACCGTCTGTATTAAAGGTTACCACAGCGCGATGATCATTCCCCTGTCTTGAGGTAAGCATTTAAGCACAATAGAATCTTGTCATAGTTTATCGGGTACCTGTCAAAACCATTGGAGCAGACTCCATCCAATAAACCTATGGTAGACCCTAAATTATTGGAACAAATTCAAGAACGGCTTTTGGAAATACAGGAAAATGCAAATAGATTAAAGGAGAAATTGGATACTAAACAAGCTGAAACTAAACCCTCAACTTATCAATCCGGCTGGTATTAGTTAGCTTAAGTATTTTTAATGCTATTGCTTCAAGTTTCATAACCCTTTCTCCCTTAAACAGCGTGCATAATAATCATCATAAGCCTCTTGGTTGTAGCGATTTATTTTATTTGAGGAAGCCTTGTTAAGAGCCCAATCCGCACACTCTTTCCGTACATTTTCTTTTATCCTATCTTTACTAGGAAGAAAGATCGTAAGGTAATAGGCGAGTGATAATGAAGTAATTAACAGAGATAAACCAACTAATTTTTGAAAACTAGTCATATATTCATATTGCTACTATTACGTTGCTATGTACTCTACATAATAGCTCATCTTCTACGCAATCGATTTCCTATTACTCCTAATATTTCAGCTACAACACCAACGATGATTCCTATTATAAGCCCGTTTTTAATGCTAAACTGAAAGTTACCAGTAAAAAGACCGATTAGTCCTCCAATAACCAATCCTAGCGTTGCTCCTCCCCATATTGCTGATGGACCAGACCAAATAGCACGCATCATAAGTTTTTTGCCTTACCCCCCTTTTTTGGTAAAGGGCACATTGAGAATTATGTAACTTATTATGAAGCCAAAAACTAGAGAGAGTACAAGAGTAAATTGTGCGGCATTGGCTCCATTTTCGGCTGGGGCAGTAAACCAGAGCAAAATAAAAGCGAGAATATTTCCGTAGAAGAATGTACCAAGCCAAAGTTTAAGTAAATTTTGTTCTCGCTTTCTTTCGAGTTTTTGAAAGATAGTCATTTGTTATTACCAAATATAGCAACAGCAATTCCTTGATTAGCGTAAGCACAACCAAAAGAGTAATTACCGATTAAGGCACTATTATGTCCAGGTGAACCTTTCCAGAAATTTATTGCTTCTGAACCAGATCGAATACCACTAACATATACCTCTGCAAGTTGATAATCTTGGTCTAATCCTTGCTCCTTTGCCCATTTTTCAAAGCCTGCATGGCCAATGTATTTATTATCTGGATTTGTCATATCTAAATATCTTTGAACAAGGTTATCGCATAATCTGTCTTCGAGAGTTATTAAAGCTAATCCATTTGACTGCCTGTACTTATTAATTGCATCAAATATTTCCTGTCCTGTAACTGTTACGTTGATTTCCTCTGCATATTGACCTACATTTGCTTGCCTCAATCCAAATAGGAAGGATAGAGCTCCGAATAACAAAAATATGGTAAAAACAACGGCAGTTTTTGTAGATATTCTTAAAGGTGATCCGTACTGTTGCACATACTTTCCCTTCAGGATAAAGTTGTATATTCCGGAGATTATCATTATGAGAAAAGCTAGAAATCCAGCAAAGGAGAAAATTAGCATGGGAGCAAGATATACATTTTCAGGGTCGCCAGAAGAAAAATCGGGATCATGAGTTCCTAGCTTTGTGGCTACAGCAATAATGATTATTACGCCTAGTACAGATATAGCCCAAGTTATTGATGAATAGTTTAGTAAGGCGGGAATTAAGGTTTTTAACTTATGCATATTCCAAATGAATCTTTAATCTGCTTTGCAGACCAGGAGTGCAGGTTCGTAGTTTACTATTTCACAGACCTGTTTTAATTACTTCTTCAACTAACCGATGTGTATATCCCCACTCGTTTAGAGAACGAAGCACTCTTGAAACAACGATTTCAAGAGTAGGCGAAATTCTCGCAATGAATGGGGCATTTCCTGAAATATATCATCTTATACGAGGGCACCCGCTTTAATTACTTCTTCCACTAGACGATGAGTGTAACCCCATTCATTATCATACCAGGCCACCACTTTGACCATATTGCCGGCAACTACCTGGGTTAAAGACAAGTCCACAATCGACGATTCCGAACGGCCAATAATGTCAGACGATACAATCGGGTCAGTTGTTGTCACTAAGATTCCTTTGTACAAAGGGTTTTTTTCAGCTTCTTTGAATACATTATTTACTTCTTCTACTGTGACGTTTTTCTTCAACAAAAAAGTAAAGTCTGCCAAAGACCCCACCACTACCGGCACTCTCAAGGCCAAGCCGTTAAATAATCCTGTCAATTCCGGGACAGTTTCGGCGGCGGCGGTAGTGGCGCCGGTTGAAGTTGGTATGATATTGGCAGCAGCTGCTCTGGCTCGCCGAAAATCTTTGTGCCAACCATCTTGCAATCTTTGATCAGAAGTATAAGCATGAATGGTGGTCATCATGGCCTTCTCCACTCCAAATTTTGCTACCATCACCTGGGCCACAGGCGCAATACAATTGGTAGTGCAAGAGGCGTTGGACACAATTGTTTCTTTGCCCAAATCGTGATCATTAACTCCCAATACATAAGTTTTTACCCCACCGCCCTTGGCCGGAGCAGAAATAACCACTTTTTTGGCGCCGGCAGCCAAATGAACCTGGGCGCGTTCGCGATTGGTAAAGGCGCCGGTTGATTCAATCACTACATCCACCCCCAAATCTTTCCAGGGCAGGGTAGCGGGATCTTTTTCCGTAAAAAAGGGAATTTTCTTGCCATCCACTATCAAATGCCCCAACTCCTTGTCCTCAAAAGAATGCATGCCGCGGCCTTCATCTTCCGGATTATGCGCATCGCTTGGCTGTCCTACCACTTTGCCTTCCCAGCTCACTTGATGGCCAAACAAACCGTAAACAGTATCGTATTTTAATAAATATCCCCAGCCGGCAATGTCAGTACCAGTGGAATTAATACCTACTATGTCAATTTCATCCTTGTGGAAATCATAGGCAATTCTCAAAGCCAAACGGCCGATTCTGCCAAAACCGTTAATTGCGACCTTTATCATAATTTGCTTTCTGCTTATAGCTTACTGCTTACTGCTTTAAATTAGCAATAAGTTTATTGATTTTTGCGGCTAAGACATTAGCCTCAGTATAAATATTATCAAATTTTTGTTTAGAGAGATAGTTCTGATCAAGAGCAATATATAAAGCAGTCACTACCTCTTCCAGTGATCCCATAGCTATCCTTAAGAATCTTCTAAACTCTAAATCGGACTTCCTGTCAGAACCTTCTGCTATATTTAGTGCTACTGAAATAACCGCTCTTCTCAACTGATCAGTTAAACCAAACCGTTCTTCTTTAGGAAAATTCCTTGTTAAAGTATAAATTTTAGAAGCAAATCTTCTTGCATCATGCCAAATGTCAAATTTCTCAAATCTAAAACTCATATTAGCCGTCAGCCTAGATTTAATCGGGGTCAGCTGTCTGCCCCGATCAAATCGGGGTCTGCGGTCAGCTGTGAGCCATCCAGAGCTGCAAGACCCGGCAGTTTTTTTCCTGCTAAAAATTCCAGCATGGCTCCGCCGCCGGATGATACAAAAGAAAACCGCTCCAAAAGCCCTGTGCGCCTCAAGAAGGCAACCAAATCTCCACCGCCAACAATTGTCTGGGCACCGCTTTTTAGCACCGCTTCTGCCACATTTTGACTGCCTTTGCTAAATTGCTCTTCTTCTACTACTCCCAGTGGGCCGTTCCAGACAATCATTTGGGCTTTTTTAATTTTCTCCTTAAACTCTTCTATCGATTCTTCATCAATATCCCGACCGGTATTGTTTTGACCGGCCACAATTATCTGCTGACGGCTTACAGCTGACTGCAGACCCCGATTTGATCGGGGCAGACTGCTATTTGCTGTAAGCGGAAAGCTGTTAGCCAACTCCGCGGCTATTTTCCCTCCCACTAGAATATAATCAGCCTTATCCACAAAATTCTCAATGACCGGCAGTTTAGTTTCCAGTTTTGCCCCACCGATAATCACCACCAGGGGATGGACAGGATTTTCTAAAACTTTTGACAAGTTGCCAACTTCTTTTTCTAATTGTAATCCCGCATACGCCGGTAGTAATTTGGGCAAACCGACAATCGATGCATGAGCCCGGTGGCAGGAGGCAAAAGCATCGTTAACAAAAACTTCACCTAAGGTCGCCAGTGTCGTGGCAAATTCCTCATCATTGGCTTCCTCGCCGGCATAAAATCTTAAGTTTTCCAGTAAAGTCACTCCATCTGCTATTTCCCATCCAGCAAAATTATTTATTTTGGTATTTTTAATTGTAAATTGTAAATTATTAATTTTTAATTGACCAGAGAGCCAACGGCCAACCGGCTCTAAGCTAAATCGCAGGTCATGTCGTCCCTCCGGCCGGCCTAAATGCCCGATTATTACTACTTTGCTGTTCCTCTCTTGTAAAAATTCGAGTGTCGGCAAGAGATTTTTCAGCCTGGCATCATCTTCAATCCTGCTGATAGCTGTCAGCTGATAGCTGTCAGCTTTGAGCGGCACATCCAAATCTGCCCTAACAATAATTTTCTTGCCGGAAATATTTGATTGGGAGATAAGCTGCATACCATTATGCTAACATCAAACTGGTCTTTTGGCTATAATTGTTCCAGGGATATAATATGCTGGAGATGGCAGAATGCTAAAATTCATTCCCGATTACCCCGATTCAATCGGGGTAATCGGGATCATTAACGAAATCAGAATAATTGCCGCTGTCTTGCCGGCAATTTTTATCTCGTCACAAATTACGCCGGCAATTGCCTCTTTTCTGCCTGTTCTCATATCAACTGATTTGCCCTCCACCTCCACCCAGCTGGCCCAAGCCAAAAGCCTGGACATGATCCAGGCCGGTCTATCATTTGTCCTGGCAATTGTCATTTTTATCACTCTGTGGTTTTTGACAAAAAATCTGCAATCCCGATTGAATCCCCGATTCAATCGGGGTAATCGGGATCAAACACCCAAACTCCAACAACCCCAGGTGAAAAACCACCCCATCACCAGTTTTGTTTTACTGGCTATTTTTCTAATATTAATTTTTAACCCCAACTACTTGCACGGCCGTTTTGATCAGGTTGAGGAAGGTTTTTGGCTAGCCTGGATGCAGGGCTTGCTGGGCGGCCAAACACTTTATCGCGATATTGCCTCCTACCACCCGCCGCTAATTCCCTGGCTGCTTTATGGCTTTGAAAAAATATTCGGAGCCTCACTTTTTAACCAACGGCTCTTTTTCCAAATTTTGGCTATGTTAGGGTCGGTCTTTTTCTTCCTGTTTAGCCAAAAAACTATCAAGAATTCCATTCTGCGTCTGGCAGTGCTAGTTTTGTTCGCTATTTTTACTCAATCTACTGTTATAGTGAGGAATAATGTTGAAATCCGCTTAGGCATAGCGCTATTATCGCTGACCCTTTTTTCTTCATCTTTCAAAAATATCAAATGGCTATTTCTATCAGGGGCAGCCGCCGCCCTGGCCGTTTTTACTTCAATAGAAATTGGACTGGCTGTCTGGGCGACTCTCTCTCTCACTTTATTGCTTGCTCTTCTCAAAAATGGATTTTGTGAATTTAGACGCCTGCTCTTTTTTCAGGGCGGATTTGCGTCAACTGGCGCCCTATTTATCTTATATTTGGCATCAGCCGGTTCTCTGGGCAATTTTCTGGACCAGCAAATCAGCTATGCCCAGAATCTGTCTGGCGGGTATCTCAACACCACTATTTATGCCGGATTGGGGACAGATAAATGGCTGTATCTCCCCATACTGGCTATTCTAATTGCCGCTTTCTTAAAGGCCGCTCAACAATTTATCCAGTCAAAAACCATCACCCCAGATAGCCAAATTTTGACAAGTCTGGTAATTTTTTCTATTTTTACCTTGAGAATCTTTTTGGGCAGGTCAGATTATCCCCATCTGCTTTTTGTTTTGCCTGTTGCCATACTGTTATTTTTGATGATGACAGAGGCAGCCCTTATCAAAATCAGTGCCGGGAAAAATGGAGTTGGATGGGTAGTTGCAGTAGCAGTGATTTTGTTTCTTGCCAACACCCATTTCCTGGGAGATTTTTTGCAAAAACAACCATTTTTTTTACATCAGACCCCCGATTCAATCGGGGTCAGCCCCGATCAATCCCGATTTAATCGGGATCAAATCGGGGTCGGGGTTAGCCTACCGCGAATCGGCAGCAGCTTTCTGCCGCCGGACCAAGCAGAACAAATCAAAAATGTGACAGCCGCACTTCAAAAAAGAACATCCGGCAAAGAAGCTATTTTCATCTACCCGCAGGGGCAAGAATATTATTTTTTTGCCGACCGTGCCAATGCTACCAACTTTTACACTCCCCTGGCTTTCTTTGCGGAAAAATACCAAAAACAAATGTTGGATCAACTGGATAAAAATAAACCAAATACTATACTTTATTATCCCCAGGCCGACTTTTTTGGCATCAAGGTTAAATCACTAAGTGTGATCAGGAACCACATTGAAAATCTCTACCGGATAGAGGAACAGGTTGGTGATTGGGAAATCCGCCAAAAAATTAATTAGCACTCGCACTTAGTTTCAGCCTGATTACAGGTAGCACACTTGGGCTGGCACTTACCGCCGCCGCAAGCATGATTTGGGTCATGCTCTGCCGCTTCTTCAGCGCAATCCTCACACTTATAGCCGGCAGTGTCACCACCGCACTTGGCACATTTTTTCATATCATCATCCATTTAATATCACCTCCTAATTTTTAGTACTGCAAAAATAGTAAAAAGAACAGTCTAGTCTTGTCAAGCAGTAAGATTTTGCAGATTTAAAAGTCTTATTGGCTGGTAGCTGAAGATGAAGCTTGTGCTAGCCTGCCACCCTTGGGGTGGAAAGCTAAAAAAATTAGGCCCTGATAAATATCAAATAATACTTACGTCTGGATTTGGCGTTAAACTTTTTTCTTGAACAAGTGTGGGCTCTTTACGCAAAAATTTTGATTTTTTACTTAAAGATGAGTAATATCAATCACCTTCAAAGAACCACCAAAAGCAACCCTAACCCCATTTTCTGGAATCCAAAGATCTACTATTTGTCCCTGTTGCATCTGGTCTTGTATATCTTTTTTCGCAACTACCCTTTCCGCTACTCTGACGTCTGCCAAAACTATATTGGGTAGGAAAATTTGCAGATCACCGTTGGGGAATAATTTCCCTTTAACTGGGGTAGTTCGAGCCATCTCGAGTCTCTCATCAGAAAACCTATATTGGGCAGAATCGTCTGGTTCTATGGCGCCCAACGGCAAAATTTCAATTTTTGCGTCCATAAGTATAACATTGGATCGATCACCAACAGTTCTGCCTGCCTGGACTGCTCTTATCTCATCCGAAGTTAGTGATACAGTGAGCTGACTTTCTGATCTTTCTGCTTTCATTTTAACCCCCTCTCAAGTGGGCGGTAGTGGACTCTTTACGAAAAAATTCGGACTGAGTTTCAAAGGTAGCGCTGCGAGTGCCCCATCCACTCGCAGCGCCATCTTCACGCTCGGCCTTCGGCCTCGCTTATGTTTCGCGCGCGCGATTTGATCGGCTTACGCCGATCTAAAAGGCAATTTAAATAATACATCCTAAAGCAGTAAATAGATTATACTCACTACCATTTACTTTCCCATTAAATACTTTGCTTTCCTTGAGTTCGAGGTATTGTTGAATATAATTTATTGCCTCCTTTTCGTTTTGAAAAGTGAGATTGTGAGAAGGAATTTTGGGACCGATAGGCAAACTTAGAGTCATATCTGAACCGCTGTATTTACCAATATGCCTCCAAAATTCTGTAGGGTCGTCTAAATGTTCGATTGTTTCAAATGAACAAAACAGCTTATTACCATCGGTTAAATCTGAATCAATGGTTTTCCATGTTGATTCGTCCAACAAATCACCAATGACAAATTTTGCCCTGATGTTAAGTGTGCCTAAGATATTATCTGCAAGTTTTTTGGAAGTTTCATTTCCGTCAACATAAAGAGTTTTCGGCAATTCATTTAGCTTCTCCAACTCATACAGGTGAATTGGTAAATATGGAACACTAAACCCTAAGTCAATTACCTGTTCATAATTTTTATAATATTTCCACAAAAAATGAAATCTGTGGTTCCACCAACTATTTTCCAAAAAATATTTTAAGTGCACCAATCTAACTTTGAAGTCT
>CAZXEC010000009.1:0-11812 GCA_964639595.1 uncultured Gammaproteobacteria bacterium | reverse complement strand
CCAAAAACCGCAGCATGAGCCGTGTACGAATAGTACTGAAAAGGCGAATGCTAAGGCTAGGAGGAAATCACCTCTCGTTCCTTGTTTATACTAAGTTTATCGAAGTATGAGCAAAGAACGGGAGGTTTTTTATGGAAAATTTGGAAGGAGGTAAAAACATGAAAGAGATTGAACCACTTACATGGAGAGGGGTTGAAGCGAAAATTGTTTGTCCTTTTGATCCTGATCGATGCAGGAAGAATGAGGGTATAAAACGATATGAAAGAAGGGTTGAAAACGACACAGTAATATATACGGCAGAGTGTAATTTTTGTGATAAAAAAGCTATGGAATGGGGCTATGACCAATTTACTATTGGGAATGACTACACTATTAAACCTTAATATAAACTGTTGTGATGGAGATAAAGAAATGCTAAGCTAAAAGGGCTTAAAATAAGTATATGATTAAACCACCGCCAACGCCAAAAGGTTTTAGAGACATTGCTCCTGAACAAGCCAAAAGGAGACGGGAAACTATTGCCCAAATTGAGGATATTTTAAAAAGTTTTGGCTTTGTCCCGATTGAAACCCCGACCATTGAATTTGCCGAAACTCTGACCGGCAAATACGGCGGGGAAGAAAAACTGATTTATCAATTTGAAGATCAGGGCGGACGCAAATTAGCTTTGCGTTATGATTTAACAGTGCCACTTGCCAGATATGTTGCAACTTACAACCCTCCCTGGCCATTTCGCAGATACCAAATAGGCCAGGTTTTTCGCGGAGAAAATCCGCAAAAAGGCAGATTCCGCGAATTTACCCAGTTTGATTTTGACTCTGTTGGATCACCCAATGTAGCAGAAGATGCAAAGATCATTGCTGCAGCTTTGAAGTCACTAGAAAAGCTTGGTTTAACTGGATATTCCATGAGGGTCAATGACAGACGAATCTTTGATAGTTTTAATCTTTCTGCACAAGCTCTTAGAGAATTAGACAAGATTGATAAGAAACCATTAGCTTTCATAAAACAACTTCTTTTGGAAGGTAAAAATAATTTAGAGGCTGACCAACTTTTTAATGCTATCGCAAATGCCCAAAAACCACAATCAGTGAAGGAGTTATTTTCTCTCTTAAAAGATTCTGGATTTGAAGAAGGCCGTAACAATCAATATTGGTTCGACCCATCGCTGGCGAGAGGCCTAGATTACTATACAGGTCTAATTTTTGAGTTGAGAATTGAAAAGTACGGCTCATTATCTGTTGGTGGGGGTGGAAGGTATGATAACTTAATCGGCATGTTTGCAAACAGAGATATCCCGGCAGTTGGATTTGCATTTGGGTTTGATCGGCTTATGGAGGCAATGGAAGAATTAAACCTCTTCCCTACCAATCTTCAAACGACAAAAGTTTTGGTAACAGTTTTTTCTCCAGAGCTAAAAGGAAAAGCAATTGCAATGAGCTCTCAACTTCGCTTAAGCAATATAAACACTGAAATTTACCTCGACGAAAATGCGTCTTTGGAAAAACAACTAAAATACGCCGACAGAAAAGGCATCCCCTACGTGATAATCATTGGCCCTGAAGAGACACAACAAAATGTGGTTAAGGTGCGTAACATGGTCACGCGACAAGAGCAAACAATACCCCAAGGAGATGAGCTTCTCCAAATTCTCAAAAGCTGGTAGAATAGTTTTTGAGATGTCGCCCAGAACTCTCGCCATTCTTGCCCTAATTTTATCCTCAACCATTTGGGGAGCGGCTGCTCCAATTTTTAAATGGTCGCTGGAAAACGTGCCGCTTTTTTCTTTCGGATTTATCCGTTTTGCAGTTGCCACACTGATAATGTTTGCTTTTGTTTATAAATCTCCCCCAATCTCATGGTTGGGGTATCTTCTCCCCTCGCTTCATCGGGAGAGAAATCCCTCGTGCCGTCGGCAAAGCCTTTGGCGGCGTACGACCGAAGCCCCGCTCAGCGGGGCGAAGGGGGATAAAAAATTAGCCATTGCCAAAGAAGACCTCATGTCAGTAGTTAGACTCGGCTTATGGGGCGTCACATTAAACGTCTTTTTCTTTCTATCAGGTTTAAAATTAACCCTGGCTATCAACGCTTCCATCATGATTGCCACCATTCCCATTTTTACGCTGATTGCCGCTACCATATTTTTTAAAGAAAAGCTGGCTAAAAATATCATCGTCAGCGCCGCTGTGGCTTTCCTGGGAATAATGACAATTTTTGCAGAGCAAATCAGCCAGTTTGGCCTGTCACTAAATATCCTGGGGAATATCCTACTGATGTTTGCTTCCCTCTCCTGGGTGGCTTATGAAATTGAGGGAAAAAAGCTGTTTGCCAGATACTCCCCAACTGTGCTGACTTTTTACACTATGCTGGTTGGTGCCCATACTTTCCTGCCATTTGCCTTGGTGGAGTTCTTGCAAAACCCGGCTTGGCCGCAATACCTGGAATTCAAGGGATACTTTGGATTGGTTTATGGAGCTATTTTGTCCTCTGCTTTGGCTTACTTTCTGTGGCAATGGGGCTTATCCAAACTGCCTATATCAGAAGCCGGTTTATTTCTCTACCTCAACCCGATTGCCGGGGTGGTGGTGGCAATCTTGCTTTTGGGGGAGCAGATCACCGCTCCTTTCCTAGTGGGCGGCCTGTTGGTTTTTAGCGGTGTAATCATGGCCGAATCAGGTAGACTTAGACACCCACTCCATCAAGTAAGCCGTAAGCCGTAAGCCGTAAGCCGTAAGCCGTAAGCCGTAAGCCGTAAGCCGATTCTACTTCTCTCTTTTTGCTTATCATTAATATCTATGCTACAATGGGCTCTATGAAATCAGATTTACATCCTGTCTGGCATCATCAAGCCAAAATCAGTTGTGCCTGTGGAAATACCTTTACAACCGGATCCATCAAGGCAGACATTCATGTGGAGATCTGTTCCAAATGCCATCCATTTTATACCGGTGAGAAGCGCCTAGTGGACACCTTGGGACAAGTGGAAAGATTTACCGTCAGGCGCGACCAGGCCACCAAAACCCCCTATGTCAAAAAGGCGGATAAGAAACGGGCCCAGCAAGAGACAAAACAGCAAACACCGCGCACACTTAAAGAAATGCTCCTCGGCCAACAGTAAGTCATAAACTACTTCTTGGTGAGGTTTCCCCGCTATGGATTATCTACTACAGCAATTAAAACAAATAGAAGAACAGATTGCCCAAACTGAACAGATGCTGCATGATCCTGATTTGGCTCCTTTGGCAACAGGCGATTTAGCACGCCTGCAAGAACAAAAACAAGCCCTTGAGCAAGCCATGCGGAAAGAGCAGGAACAAGGGGATGATTCAATACCAAATAATCCTATGCACCAAGCTATTTTGGAAATAAGGGCAGCAGCAGGCGGTGACGAAGCAGGGTTGTTTGCCTCCGACCTGTACCGGATGTATACCAGATATGCCCAAAATCAAGGATGGAAAACAGCAGAGCTGGATCGTTCAGAAGGAGGTATCGGCAATATTAAATCTGTCACTGTCAGAATCTCCGGTAAAGGTGCTTATGAGAAAATGAAGTTTGAATCTGGAGTCCATCGGGTGCAGAGAGTGCCCAAAACTGAAAGCTCTGGTAGAATCCACACTTCAACCGCCACAGTGGCAGTATTACCGGAACTGGCAGAAAAGGAATATGCCGTAAACCCCCAGGATATTGAATTTGAAGCATTCAGAGCTGGTGGGCATGGCGGGCAAAACGTCAATAAGGTTTCCACCGCAGTCCGCCTCAAGCATGTTCCTACTGGTTTGGTGGTAGTTGCCCAATCAGAACGTCATCAGGCCCAAAATCGACAAATCGCCATGACGCTTCTTCGCGCTAAACTATGGCAACAGCAACAAGAACAACAGCAGAGAGTAGAAAGCGGAGAGCGGAGAGCCCAAATAGGCACTGGCGACCGGGCAGAAAAAATCAGGACTTATAATTTCCCCCAAAATAGGGTTACAGATCATAGACTGGGAAAATCATGGCATAACCTGCAGGAAATTCTGGATGGAAACTTGACAGAAATTATCAAAAATTTAGCTGATTAAGTTCACCGGCCTACCTAAAATTGCTTGCATAACTTGTCACTATTGCGGGCTTTCTGCTAATGTGGCTGTTACATCAAAGGTTTTATCATCTCGGAAGATTGTCAGCCGGATGGAATTGCCTATTTTTCTATTGCGAATTAAGCTAGATAGCGAATTTTTCTCATCCAAAGACTTCCCGTCAAATCTAGTTATAATATCGCCATCCCTGACTCCAGCTTTTTCAGCCGGAGACCCTGCCAGTACTTCCTGGATATAAACACCGACTGGGATTTCATTTAATACCGCTAGGTCGCGCGTTATTTGCACATAACGCACCCCTAAATATGGACGAGAAATTTTACCCGTTGCCAAGAAATCCTCAATAGTTGATTTGACAGCATTAATGGGAATAGCAAAACCGATATTCTGGGCCGAAGCAATAGCCGTGTTGATGCCGATTACTTTTCCGGACAGGTCCAGAAGCGGCCCGCCGGAATTGCCAGGGTTGATAGCCGCATCAGTCTGAATGACATTTTCCAATTTTTCCAAAGCGCCAGAGAAAGGATCCCCCGCCTCAATCCCTCGCCCCAGACCAGAGATGACTCCGGTGGTGACAGTGTTATCAAACTTCCCCAAAGCATTGCCGATGGCAATGACGGTTTGCCCGACTTGCAGATTATCAGAGTCTCCCAGTTCGGCAGCAGCCAAATTGCCAGAGGCAACTTTGATGATGGCAAAATCAAACGACGGATCACGGTAAATTTTTTGGACATCCAGTTTTTTATTATCTTTGGTCACCACAGTATATTTGGCCTTCTCGTCACTGACTACATGGGCGTTGGTCACAATAATGCCATCTGCCGAAATAATAAAACCAGTCCCAATACCTGATTCTTGGGTTTTGGGGCGAGGAAAATCATCAAAAGGATTAAACACTCTGCGGGAAACACCAATGGAGACTACCGACGGCCCAGTTTTTTTTACTACATCAATGATTTTTGATTCTTCACGGACCACATCTCTGATGATTTCTTTCTGTGGTGCCGGTGGTGTGGATAAATTAAGCCTCAAATCCGCCAAATTAGGTAACCTGGCGCCGTTTGACTGGTAAGCCAATACTGCCATAAAAACCAAAATGGCTATCAGTAGAATCTTGTTGGAAAAGAGTTTACTTACCATAAAGCTCAAACCCATTTTAATCAATCCCGATTTAATCGGGACCACAAATCAGTAAATCATGACAGTCACTTTAGCAGCTCTTTGGCGCGGTCCAGTTGGGGATCACGGCCGCCCTTGGCATCGTCCTCGCTGATCTCAACCTTATAGTCAGGCGTCAGGCCAGTGGAGTTAATCCACTTCCCTGAAGGCAGCAGCCACTTGGCAATAGTAATATGCAACCCGGCTCCTTTTTCCAACTCTTGAGAATCTTGGACAGAGCCTTTACCAAAAGACTGTTCACCGACTATCTTGGCTCGTCCCCTATCCTGCAGGGCCCCAGCTACTATTTCTGAAGCTGAAGCACTGCCCTTGTTAACCAAGGCGACAACAGGGATATTTAATAATTTACCTTTCTTAACAACACTAAGCGGCTCTTTAACGCCCCCGGCTGATTCTCTCTGCAAAACTATTCCTCCATCCAAAAAATCAGAGGCAACATGAATTGCCACTTCCAACAACCCGCCGGGATTATTGCGCACATCTAAGATTACCCCTTTGGCATTATTTTTGACAATTTCATCAACCACGCCAGCCCACTCTTTATTGGTATCTTCGCCAAAGCGCGATAATTTCACCCAGGCAATGTTATTTTCTAAAAATTGCACCTCCACGCTTTTTATTTTAATGGTGTCTCTTGTCAGCTCAAACACGATTGGCTCATCGTGACCCTGTCTGACTAGAGTCAACTTGACTTTGGTGCCTTTCTTGCCCCTGATTAAAGATACTGCCTCTGGCAAGGTCATATTAAAGGTATCCTTATCGCCTATTTTGACAATGGCATCTTGGGCGCGCACTCCAGCTTTGTCTGCCGGCGTCCCTTTCAAGGGAGCGATAACAACCAGCTGCTTGTCTCTGTACCCTAACTGGATACCCACACCATCAAAACTGCCGCTTAGTTCCTCTTTGACTCCTTTATTTTGGTCAGGCGTCAAAAACACTGTGTAAGGATCCCCGACCGACTGCACCATGCCGGATATGGCACCGTAGAACATTTTTTGTGCGTCTACTGCGCCGCGATCAATATACTGTTCTGACACTTTCTGCCAAACTTTCCAGAAAAGTGAGAAGTCAATATTTTGAACAAGACCTGCCGGTGGCTGCTGGTTGACAACTAACGGAATAGTGCCAGAGGATAAAGGGTTGTTTTGGCTAAGACCAAACAGCGATAACTGCCAGCCATTTTTTCCTGCTTGATGGCCCAAGCCAAAAAACAGTATGGCGACAACTGCAAACCAAACAACCAACCGATACTTCTCTTTTTGCATAGATGGAAAATGAAAAACTCAAAAAAACTAGACCGCCCTGGTGACAAATGGCACTAGGCCCAAGTGTCTTGCACGCTTTATAGCTTGAGCTACCCTGCGCTGGTGGTATGAACAAGCTCCGCTCCTGGCTGACGCCACAATCCTACCCCGGTCATTAATATATCTAGAAAGACCTGCTGTATCTTTATAATCAGGTTCGATCTTTTGAGTACAGAACTGGCAAGGTCTGTTTCTGGCAAGTCTTAGGGTTGGTGTTCTCGGTCGCATAATTTATAGCCTTAAAAGGGGATGTCATCCAAGTCGATGTCTTCTTCTTTTTGTTTGCCTTTTTTGGCGGGTTTTTTGGTCCCGGTCAAATCAGGATTGGCAGATTTATCCTCTGCTGGCTGTTCTGATACTTCATCCGCTGGAGATTCTTCAACAACATCGCCGCTAGATACCGTCTCCCTTCTGGGATCAAGCACAATCATGTCCTCTATGACAATTTCAGTAATGGTCCTTTTAGTACCATCCTGGGCATCCCATGATCTGGTTTGCAATCTGCCTTCTATATAAATTTTGCGGCCTTTGGATAAGAGTTGGGCGCATAACTCTGCCAGCTTATTCCAAGCCACTAGGCGATGGAACTCCGTCTCCTCGCGTCTCTCCCCCCCATCTTGAGGCTGCCAAGACCGATTAGTAGCCAGCCCCATCGAGCAAACCGCATTCCCCTGGGGTGTATATCTCAACTCTGGATCCCGGGTCAAGTTGCCTATCAGTAGAACTTTATTTAAAGACCTTGAGGCCATATTATTCTCCTTTTGCTACAATCAAATGCCTAATAACATTATCGTTCAATCTGGCATTTTTTTCCAGATTAGCTAGCTTTTGTGCCGGTATAGAAAAGACCACAAAAAAATAGGCTCCTTCACTGAAGCCGTCTATAGGATATGCGAGTTGTTTTTTACCCCAATCATCCACTTTATCTATTTTGCCGTCTGCTGCCTCAATGTGCTTTTTCAAACCAGCGATAACGCCTTCCTGTTGATCCTTAGCCAATTCCGGGTTCATTACCAACGTCAATTCGTAACTCTTCATAATTCTTCAAGTCCTATGTTAACATAACTTTACTTTTGCTGACAACTGGCTGCCGAGGTTTGACTTCTAAAATGGCCTTAAACCTGGTGGTTCGCTCAAAAGTTAATCCAGCTACTTTTAATTCTACCTGCTCTGGGCTGGTGAATAAGCTACTGCCCACCGCTGGGGCTATCTTAGTTAAACGGGGAATCAAATGGAGCTGGTGTTTGGCACCCTGGTCATCCACTACAGTCAACACTTCTCCCTCATGACCAAATTGTTTTTTGTTGTTAGAGTTATTCAAAGGACTAGCGGAATGGCCACCCACTCTCATGACCTCTTGAGGGTAAACAATAGTATAGATGCCGACGGGAATTTGCTCTTTTGGTCTGCCCATAATTATTGCCAATTTACACCAAGTAGCTACCAAATTGCAAGCTGTAAACTTTAGCTCCCTACCATAAACTCACCACCACCTGCCCTTCCGAAGCCTTCGCGAAGGATCGTCCCATCAAGAACCTATTTTGAACTCTACGACATCACCATCTTCTATGAGGTAGTCGCGTCCTTCCATTCGGGCTTTGCCTACTTCCCTACTTCCCTTCCAACCATTGTTTTGAACAAAATCGTCAAAGGATACAACTTGCGCCTTAATAAAATTCTTCTCAAAGTCTGTATGGATAACCGCTGCCGCTTGGGGTGCTTTTGTCCCCTTCTTGATAGTCCAAGCGCGCACTTCCTTAGGGCCGGCAGTAAGATATGAAATCAGTCCCAAAAGATGATAGGCTTTTCTAATCAGCCGCTCCAGCCCTGTTTGGGAAATTCCCAATTCTTTTAAGTAATCAGCTCTTTCTTCTTCAGACAGTTCCGCCAACTCCTCTTCCAGCTTGGCGCAAATTACCAGTTCATTCTCGTGTACATTTTCCCGCTCGAGCTTTTTTTTGTACTCCTGCTCATCAACGTTGTATATATATAAAACCGGCTTTATTGTCAGCAGATTTAAGGTCTTAACAAATTTCATTTCTTCTTCGCTAAATTGAATGGAACTTGCCGGTCTGCCCGCACCTAACACATTCTCTAGTTTCTCCAGAGCCGGGTTTTGCTTGTCCGCCGAAGCCCCCTTGACCCTAGAAGCCTTGGCGAAGGGGGTGGCAGAGGTAGAAGTTTTAATTTTTGAGTTTTCAATCGTCTCGAGATCTGCCAAAATCAGCTCTGTTTCAACAACCTCTTTGTCAGACTGCGGGTTTTTTGCTCCGGCCCGAACAATATTCTCATCCGAAAAATCCCGCAGCACATGGATGATGGCGTCAACTTCTCTAATGTGAGCCAGGAATTTATTTCCCAAACCTTCACCGCTGGAGGCGCCTTTGACCAGTCCGGCAATATCAACAAACTCGCAAACAGCCGGAACTAAAGGTGGTAAATTACCCAGGTGCTCTTCAGATTTCACAAGCGCGGCTAGCGCAGCCAGACGGCCATCCGGCACTGCCACTACCCCCACATTTGGCTCCACGGTGGCAAATGGATAATTGGCAGACAAAGCTACTCTCTTTTTCAAAAGCGCATTAAATAAGGTAGACTTACCTACATTCGGAAGTCCTACAATCCCTACTTTTAAACTCATATCTGAAGATTATACTACGTATAATGAAGTTCTGGTGAAAGATATTTTGCTTACTTCCATCAAAAGATCAAAATACAGGATAATAAATCCTCCCCATCTCCAAAAACTCAATTAAACTAGTTTCCCACTTGGACTGTGGGGAGATGTTGTATAGTTGCTGCATTTACGATTACCCCTCATGCCGCTCCACTTCAGTTAGCTTTCTAAAAGATGTATTTCTAAGTTTGGCCTTTTGTAAAGCAACTTTAATAGACTCTAGGACAAATATCCACCTTGATTTTTCTGAACTCATAAATAAGTCTGAACCATCCCATGTTTCTGGATCGAAGTATAGACCTCGTAGTTTCGGAAATTTGCCAGCTGGGTAGTTAATCATAACAGTTTTACTTTTTGAATCATCAATATGCCCGCAACGACCAGTAATTGCAAGACCCTGATAACCCTCAATGACCTCATCAGTTTTACCATGAACTTCAACAGGATATGTAGTCCACCCCTTGAACCCATTGGCACGAAACAGTTGTACTACTTCTTGATCTACTATTAGCACGTCCGCAAACGAGGTCCATATCACCTTCCGTGGAGCACCGCCCATCTGATGCCGTACGATCACAGGCCGTTTAGGTATCCACTCTCCTCGCAACAGCGCTGTAGCTTCGTTAACAGACACTTCAATTGTTCCACGGAAGGGCTGATTTGCTAAAGGATCACCTAACAAGTAAATCGAATCGAAGCCAGGAAAAATTTTCATAAGTTTTTAATAATCTCATCTTACCATATGTCCACCCTCGGGGTGGATTTGTAGGGACACCTGCGGATTTTTTAACATTTTTGAGGCTAAGAAGCTAGAATAAAATGGCAAATTTTAGGACTTTTGGAGGAAAATTACCTTATAGGTGTATTTGTTGCAAATGCCTCTTCTAAAGCCCGTTCAAGTCTTCCATGTATTCTACTTTGATGATTGAACCAAGTACCCGCTGGAACTGAATCCCGTAAATCCATTAATTCGTCCATTTTTTCTTGGGTCATACCAGGCTCTGCTAGCAATGTTTCCATTGGCTTCACACACCAGGTGTGTGCTAGGTAGGCACCCTGGGATTTTTACCAGAGATAACATTAGATAACATTTTTCAGCACGTGCAGAGAATTGTTATGATACTCTAGTTTATCATAGTAAACGGAAAGTTCTTGGGAGAAAATTACCAAAGCTGAAGAAGCAAATTTTTAAACTACTTGTAACCTTACCATTCTATTGAATTATGAGTATGGAAGTAAGGAACCTGTATACCGGGAAGGGTTAATTTCCCTGTTAAAAAATCTGTAGCTTTATCAATTAATTTCCATGACCCACCAAAAGTTTTAACAAGATCCGTTTGTAACCTCAAGGGATCTCCTTGCCATATACGTACTGGTCGTTTTTCATGAATTCCTCCTTGTTGAGCAATTGATGCATCATATGCAAATAATTCTCCCATGTATATCCCCATTCCAATTGTATGTCCAAAGTTATTCAGATTCGCTCTTGCCTTAACATCGTTTATTAGAGCAACTTTTAAATCAGCAAAATTTTCAACCAAATTAAAAGCAATCTGTTGATTCCATTCATAACACATCCTTAGGGCAAGATTAGCAAGAGATGTATCGCTTGATTCCTCATGACCCTGAATTCCAATTGCGCTTTCTACAATGAAACGCAATACTTCTTTTTTTGGAATAATCAATGTTTCTGTTGTCATGGAGCAAATTTTACACTTCGGTTTCACTCAGTGCAAGCTCTTTTTTGTGGGAAATTTCCAGATTATTCAGTGGACACCCCGGGGGTGGATTTGTAGCTACACCTACGGATTTTTAAAATCTTTTAGGCTCAAGAAACCAAGCAAATTTTACGTCTTTTGGGAAATATTGTCTAGATTGTGTTTATTGAACTTACTTCGAAATTCTGTGGGCAACTGCCCTTGTATGAAGTGATCTTTCCATATTTGCCCTAAATTTAGATCCAAAAACTACTGAAACATCCAAAACCTCCACCCCTAAAATTTTTCCATTTTTATCCTCATCCACCACTACGGATTGAGAGATTTCCCTGCTTACTTCATACTCCTAGCATCCACCTGCCACCTAGCATCCACCTGCCTAGCATCCACCTGGGAGGTGGAATTGTAGCTGCACCTAGGGATTTTTTAGTATTTTTGAGGCTAGACTAGTCAGCAAATTTTAGGACTTGAGTAATAAGTACAGCATTACAGGAAGGGTGAAAATATAGTAAACAAAGCCAATTTTAAAAAGTGTAATCACCTGCTGTTTTATCTCATACCCCCAGCCTGATTTGATCATTCTAAACTTCACATAGTCCTTAAAATTCTCTGGAGATATTTGCCAGAATATTAAATCCAGCAAGGCTCCAAAAATAAACCATACTCCTATCATATTAATAAGTCCTAGAAAAACAAAAACCGCATAACTTTTATCAGGAAAGATGGTTGGACCATAAATCATCAGCAAAATAAGCACCGTAAATCCGCTGCTCATCAGTACCATAATCCAAAGCCCATATAAAAAACTAAAATAAAAAGGGTGCTGTTTGGTAAGGACTTGAGCCTTTGTTTCGC
>CAZXEC010000008.1:0-25801 GCA_964639595.1 uncultured Gammaproteobacteria bacterium | reverse complement strand
CTTTCGGCCACGCCGATGACTTGTCCGGACAGGGTCCAAAATTTTCCTCCTAGTTGGGGATGCATGGCTGTTTCCCCGCCCAAAAGAGCACAGCTGGAAGCCAGCAGTCCGTCCCTGACGCCGTTCATGAATTCTCTGAACTGCTCTTCTTTGATTTGTGGGAATTTGATGTCAACTGTCATGCCCAGTGGAGTTGCTCGGTGACGAACTATGTCATTGACGTTGGCGGCGACTAAATCCCAGCCAGCAGTATGATATCGACCACACGTAGCTAGTAAATCTTCTTTAGTGCCAATGCCGTCGGTTTCTGAAAAGAAACGGGGGTTGGGAAAGTCGTGAGCGACTCTTTCGCCGACAATCACAAAACTGGCATCGCGTTTTTCAATGTATGGGGTTTTTGTTGTTTCCGAAATTGCTTGGCCGTAACGCCGCAATCTATTGAGTAAGTTGATGTCGACCCCTGCTTCTTGGTATGTTCGGGGAAGTTCATTCATGGTGCTTGGAGGCCTGGGCGGGACTCAAACCAGGAACCCTTACTTATAATCAAAATCTCTACTTTGCAACTCTTCGAACACTCTACTGCTAAGCTACAAACTCAAGTATTATAGTTTCCAGATCAGCAAATATCAAATCAAATAATTGGTTTTTGTTTAAAATTCAGCTTCTGATAAATGGCCATTTAGATACTCTTGCGCCTTAGTCAAACGAGTAAATTCCTGATTAGCCAGCTCTTCTAATAATGGATCGTAGCGGGGATCATTATGCGGCACTTGGTAATGGTATTTTTTGGCCAATTTTCGATAAGCCTCCTTAACCATTTTTTGTCTGTCTTCAGGAGTGGCTAGCCGCCAAAACCCATAACCGATATGCAGCGCATCTAATGGATGCTGCCCGATATTCCTATAAACCGCCAGTTTTTCTTCGGATTTTTTAACTATTTCTGCTAATTGCTGCATGGCAGCCATCATCTGCTGCCGTTCTGCTGGTGGGATATTTGGTCTTACCTGTATCTGCGTTTGTAAATCAGTAACCTTTCTTCTTAGCCCCGCAATTTCCCAATCTCTCGCATCCTGCTGTCCGCTTTGGCCAAATATATCAGGGAACACCCATGAGGCGTCAACATGCTTCACAAAGCTAACATCATTCCCAAACGCTTCACTTGGTCCCGGTGAGCTACGTGCATGAAATCTGCAAGAGTTATTCAGCAGTAATTTGCGCAATTCCAAAGGCGTAGTTGGATCAAGAATGGTCAAAAGGTAAGCTTCTGCCCAATATGGCGCAACTTTTGGTTGGGGATCAGAAAAGGGATTGCCGATTCGAAAACCGCTAACGATATTGTTAAGAACATTTTTTGGTTCTGCTTTATATTGCTGCCAAATGCCAATCATTTGGGCTTGCATCGCCCGGGCTTCGTCACTGGCTAAAACAATGGGGTTTTGGGCAAGTTTTTCCAAAAAATAATTCCGTGATATTTCTAAACGTTTAGCGTAATGTGCTGGTCTGTCCGGGAAAGTTGTAGCACGTTGCTCAATGATAGCCAAAGCTCCGTAAGCATTGTCTACTTGAGTAGAATTTTTAGCGCCAGCAGCAATTGCCAGGATTGACCGATATGGTTCTCCGCCACCTGGAGAAAGACTGGCTACCTTTTGAAATAATTGCTGACCTTCTCCCCCATCGTTTGCTTGGTGTGACAAAACTCGATCACCGGGAATCAGCGCTCTCAACAGTCCTCTGGCTGGTTCTTTTATCCTTTGATAAACCAGCTCGATTTGGAGATCACGGTCTGGGGCTTCTGGATTCATAAGGTCATTATATAACTCATTTTATAATATTTGATTATAACATCTGATGACTACCAGCTTCAATTTTAATCTTTGGCTTTTCTACCATCACTGGTCTCTCAATAACTCCACTCCCCAAAACCACATCGCCATCATAAAACACCGCATACTGACCGGGAGTCACGGCCCATTGCGGATTTCTGAAGCTTACGGCTAACTGCTCACTGCCAACAGCTGTCTGCCGTGAGCTGTCTGCCGTGAGCCAACATTCCTGGGGCTGCTGCCGATAGCGAATCTTCACCTGGCAGGATAAGGGTAAATTTGGCTGCCTACCAATCCAGTGCATATCCGAAACAATCATACCGCTACTATATAGGGCTGGATGGTGTCTGCCCAAAGCCACTGTTAGGGTATTCGTAGCAGCATCTTTGGCAACTATATAATAAGGCAGCTGTCCGGAGGCGGATGACCCCGATTTAATCGGGGATGATTTAACTCCGATTAAATCGGAGTTAATATTCATACCATGCCGCTGGCCAATGGTATAAAACCACACCCCGTCATGTTCGCCTATTACCTTGCCATCAACATCAACAACCGATCCTTTTTGAACCGGAAAGTGCCGTGCTAAAAACTCCCTCAAGTCAACATTGCCCACAAAACAAATACCTTGGCTATCTTTTTTGGCGGCTGTTGGCAGACCCAGTTCTCTGGCCATCTGCCTGACTTGAGTTTTTTTATAATTGCCTATGGGGAAAAGGCTTAAGGAGAGCTGTTTTTGGTTCAGAGTGGACAAAAAATATGTTTGATCTTTGGTCTCATCAATTGCCTTCAGCAATTGATACTTTCCCCTTAACCCTTGCCCCTTTACCCTAGCGTAATGCCCCATCGCCACTAAATCCGCTCCCTCTGAACGCGCCCTGTCCAAAAATACTCCGAATTTAATTCGGGAATTGCAAGCTATATCCGGATTAGGGGTGCGTCCTCTTTTATACTCATTAAAAAACTCGTCAATCACCTGCTTCTTATATTCTGTCTCGAAATTATAAACCCGAAAGGGAATGCCCAGTTTTTGAGCCGCTGTCAAAGCGTCTTTTTTCTCCTTGTCCCAGTTGCAGCCAATGTCTTCTGACCAATTCTCCATAAACACCCCCACCACGTCATAGCCCTGTTGTTGCAAAAGGGCTGCTGCCACCGACGAATCTACGCCACCACTCATGCCCACAAATACTTTTTTATTTTTAGAATTCATGCTGGATAATTATATCAAAAACGAGGCTAAAATACGAGTAGTCGAGAACTTGCTGTCTGCCCGTGCTAATTCCGGGCCATTTCTTGTTTGAAGAAATCAACATTGGGAATAGGAGTCGGGTCAACACCATTGGCCATAGCCAGATAAAACGACACCCAGCTGCCAAAAGTTAATGTTTCAAAAGCTTGCGCCACCTTATTGTCACTGCCGGCACAAAACGACAGTTGGGCAATACCCCGCTTCTCCACTAATTTTTTGGTAATTGCCAACCTTTTTTTTAAAGGCGCACTGTATAGGCTGGATTCCAAAAAGATAAATGCCACAGTTTGGTCGGCGTTTTGCGGATGTGTTAACCCTTCCAGGAAATGATGATTGGCTTCCGGTAACAACAAGTAAGCTGCTAAAGTCTTGGCGTTTTCATTAATCTGGTTAGCCAGAGCGTGGGCGTTGCCGGATAAATGTTCTGCTGCTGCCACCACAGGAATTTTACCCACCAAGGAGCCGGCGATCATTTTGGCGGGATTAGAGTTTTGCGGTATATCAATTTTCAAAGACTGATTTTTGGCATCAATGGTGGCAAAAACCTTGTCCACAGTTTCCTGACTAAGTTTTATCAAGCCCAGCCTGACCATCAGACCAAATTGGGCAAAAATAGAATAACCTAAACCATTCCTGGGTTGGTTTGACGGATTATATTGGGGATTGAAAATGTAACAGGGCCAGCCTGCTGACTGGAAAAGTTCTGCCAATTTCCCGCCGGAGGCAATACCAAATAATTTAGCACCTTTTGTTTTGGCTTCTGCCAAACAGGACAGCGGTTCTTCAGTCGTTCCCGAATAACTGGATACCATCACCAATGTTTTATCGTTAACAAAACCGGGAATATGGTAATCCCTGACTACCTCAACAGGTACCGGCAAAAAGCCGGTGTAGATGGCCTTGACAATATCAATTCCCAAAGCCGATGCTCCCATGCCGCATAACACTACCCGATCAATATTATCACCATAGCCATCCGGCAATTTTAATTCTTGCATCTCTGCCCAGGCCTGACGGCATTGGTTAGATAGCTGCAGAATGGAATCTCTCATGTTGGCAGCGTCAAGTTGGGTTATTTGGGCAACGTTATTAAGATCAGCCATATCAATACTTCGACTTCGTTCAGTATAGACCCTGAACCTGTCGAAGGGTCAATTTACCTCTTGGGGCCTTTTTTAGGCAAAACAGGTTTGTTTTCCTCAACCAACTCCTGCAGGGAATTGGCAGCTTGGTAAAACAGCTTGTCTATCTGGCTGGCCACCGATGATGTCTGGTCTTGGGCCAACTGACCAGCTTTGAGTATCTGGTCTTTTAACAAGCGCTCCTCTTTATTTTTTTCCTCTGTTAATTTATCCTGCGACTCTTTTGATGGATGATCTTTCAGCCTTTCCCGATACCTTTTCTCAATAACCATCCCGGCCCGGGTGGCTTCTTCTGCCAGTTGCCTGGATAGTAAAAAAAATTGTCCGGCTGCCTGGGAAGCCTCTTGGCTGCGAATTGATAAACTATCCTGCAAACGCTGCCGGACTGCCCACGACCTTTCCCCTTCATCCATGCCTGTTTCAAGATCACGCGATATTTTATCAAAAGCCGCTTCTTGGGCTTTTAATTTATAGCGAATCGTCTCATCGGCATTCTCCTGTAGAGTCTGTAGAATCTTTTTTTCCTCCTCTATTCTTAAAACCAGCTCCCTGGCAATACCAAAAAGCGGCCGGTTTTGTTTCCGTGCCAGGTCAAAGGCTTTTTTGACCCCTCTGATCTGACTTTCCAAATTAGACAGAGCTCGATCCATCCCCTCTGCCCGATCAGTCTCCAGCAGAACTCTTATTTCTGCCAGGCGTTCTGCCGCAATAGATAAGCGCAATTTGGCGCGGGACTCCGGATCAATGGTAAAAAGTAGCCTGATATTATCCCACAGATTATCTAAAAAAAATAAAGGGCTGGAAGGTAGGATTGGTCCTGGCCCGGCGTTAAACGACATGTCTGGCCTGACGGAGGATGAGGTGGCTATGCTCTTGTCTGCCAGCGCCCAAACTGTACTGCAGCCGGACCAGACAACTAGCTGGGAAAAAACCAAGAAAACCACCAAAAAAGACTTGACAAGTCCCATGTAGAATCTAGTCTAAACAGTTATGCTGCCCCTGTCAAACTGCGTGTCAAAAACAATTAGGCCTTCTCCTAATGCGGCAATTGCCTCTTCCATCTTTTGTCGCTTCCCATCAACCATCTGATCCACATAATGATGACCATGGGCGCCAATCATTTCCAAGAGCATCACCGAACCTTGCCTGGTGGTCCTGACAGTGTGTATCATGTCCTTACCAACTGTATAACTATGACCTGACTGCAAAGTAATTAATTGTCTGTCGCAACCGTCCAGACTGGCAACCAACAAATGTGCTTCTCCATGCAAGCAATGATAAACTTCTTCGCCATCCGGATGAAAATGACAAGAAGTGGTGCTATCTTGGTTCATGGCTTGTATTAAAAAAGTGGTCTCGCCAATCGAATGTCTGGCAAAATACCTAGCCTGGGAAGCGGAAGATTCGGATGGTTCACCTTGCTTCATCACTCGATCAAAACCAGCCAAACCTAAATATAGGTATTGATCTGCTATTGGAATCGTCATAAGCTGCCACTGGTGTACTCCATTATTTGCTATTATTTCCTTGAGTAATTTTTCAAAAAGCTGAGGGTCGCAAGCAGCTAGCAATCTGGGAGTTTTATCACCACTTGTTGCCTGTTCTGATCTGGTAAAGCCTTCTGGGAAGGCTGCCCCGCCAGTCAGGCTGGTTGGTCGAATATAACTGTGCTGTAAGCTTCTTCGCTCTGGCATAAATTACTCTGATCATTGCCCAAATCTACGCTGCTGTTGTCTATACCAAGAAATGGCCTGGTCAAACTCCCGGGTGGAAAAATCCGGCCATAAAGTATCGGTAAAATACAGTTCGGAATAGGCAGTTTGCCAAGGTAAAAAGCCGGAAGTGCGAAAAACACCACCGGTCCGTATCATCAGTTCTGGATCAGGTTCTCCCACTGTATCCAAAAAACGATCAAAATTTTCTTCTGTAACTTGCCTGGGCGTAAGATGTTGGGCCATTATTTTTTTAACAGCCCGGATAATTTCCGACCTGCCTCCATAGGACAAACCCAGATTAACGATAATTCGGCTGTTACGACTGGTTTTTTTAATGGTATTTTTGAGAATTCGCTGAATGTCTTCAGGAAAACGCTCCAATTCACCGATGACTTTGAAACAGATACCGTTTTTTTGTAATTTAGGAATCATTTTCTCTCCCCATTTGCGAATAATGCCAAAGAGTGCTTCTTTTTCTTGGTCAGATCGCTTCCAGTTATCGGTGGACATGGCCCAAAACGTCAAAAATTTAATGCCTTTTTTGGCAGCATGCCTAATAATCGGCTCCAGCTTTCTTCGACCAAATTCATGGCCAATATAAGGGGGGAGCAGTTTTTTTCTGGCCCAGCGGCGGTTGCCATCCATGATAATTGCGATATGTGAAGGGACGGAATTTGATTCCTCTATCTGCTTTTTTGTCATCATATATGTAACTTCTCTTGTAAATTAGAGTTGGCAGTTATTATAGCACAAGCAGAAAACTCATGCCATTTTGTTGGCATAATCTGCCGCCAACTGTGGTGGCGGAGGGAAATAAATGTTGCCTTCATCAATGGCCACCACTTCGGAAATTGAAGCGGCTCCTAATTTTTTCAAGAATTCCACCATTTCTTCCACCAAAGTCTCGGGAGCAGATGCTCCGGAAGTAATACCAACTATGTCCCTCCCCGTCAGCCAGTCAGGGTCAACTTCCGCCGCATTATTGACCCGATACGCACTTTTGCCTTGCTCGCGGGCCACTTCCACTAAACGGTTAGTATTGGAGGAATTGGCAGAACCAATTACCAGCACTACATCAGCTTGTTTGGCTAATTCTTTGGTGGCAGCTTGCCTATTAGTAGTTGCATAACAAATATCCTCTTTTGGTGGGAATCGGATCTTGTCAAAGCGCTTTTTAACTGCCTTGATTGTTTCTTGAGTTTCATCAACAGATAAGGTAGTCTGTGTCAGCAATGCCACCTTATTCTCGTCTGGCACTTTCAGGCTATCCACTTCATCTGCTGTTTCAATCAGGGTAAAAGCTCTCACTGGTACTTCTCCCATCACCCCGATCGGTTCTGGATGTCCACGATGGCCGATATAAATAATATGGTTACCTTCTCGGGCAAAACGCGCCGCTTCCAAATGCACTTTAGTAACCAAGGGACAGGCGGCGTCAACCACTTTCAAGCCTCTCTCTTGGGCTTGCTGCTTAATTTGAGGCGGAACTCCGTGGGCAGAAAATACCACCACTGAGCCACCTGGGATGTCTGACAATTCTTCGACAAAAATCGCACCTTTTTTTTCTAAATCTTCTACTACTCGCCTGTTGTGGACAATCTGGTGTCTAACATAGACTGGCGTGCCATAGGCGGACAGGGCCATTTCGACAATTTTGACCGCCCGATCAACACCAGCGCAAAAACCTCGAGGTTTGGCCAGCAGTACCTTCATGATAAGTAACATATCATAATCACCCCTTTGCAGCAACTCAGGCCCATCGGGTATACTTGAACAACCATGAAAGATTTGGTCCGTCATTAAGTTGGGCGGTAGCATCATCACCCATAAATTGACTGGTCAGCCTGTGGCCAGAAAGCAAAATATCGCCAGACTCGCCCAAGAAATAAAGTCTTCCTGGCAGATGAAAAAATTTCCGCTGATTATTATCCATGGAACAGGATCATTTGGGCACCCTCGAGCCAAAAAATACCGATTGTGGGATGGGCTGACAAATCAGCGCCAGACCATAGAATTTACCAGAAACCACCTGGACGATGTTGCCATTAACACTATTGTACTGACTATTTTTCTTAAAACAGGCCTGCCTGTTTTTCCGGTCCAGCCATCAAGTTGCCTGTTGAATAACAATAAACGGGTTGACTATTTTGACACCACGGTAATTGCCACCCTGCTGAAAAAAGGCTTTATACCGGTTCTTTACGGCAATGTAGTCATAGATAAAAAACTTAAAGGGTCAATCTGTTCCGGTGATACTATGCTAACACTGCTGGCCAAAAAATTTGCTGGCCAAAAAATTATCTTTGCTTCTGATGTTGATGGAGTGTTTGACCGTGACCCTCATAAATTTAGCAACGCTCGCTTGATTAGGCGGATTGATGACCAAATTTGGCAAAAATACGCGGCGGGGATTGGCGGCTCCAGCGCCAAAATCGATATCGGCGGCGGCATGAGAGGAAAAATTGAAGATATTAAAACTAACCTTTGTCAAACACCTGTCTATATTATAAATGGCCTAAAAAGAAACCGGCTGTATCAGGCTTTAATCGGCCAAGCTGTGGGAACTCTAATAACTTTTAACTAAAAATCAAACTTTCCCTTCATAAGCCATGCACCATTGCTCTTGGGGATTGTCGTCAAATTGCATAGCCAAAGTATGTGAACAACTACCTTTGTTATGGAAACGGCAAGTTGGTTCCAGACAAACAATCGAAGTTCCCTCACCTAATTTCCAACTAAACTGGGTTTGCGGCAGATGTCCAAGGGTTTGATAGGCAGTCACACCAACTTTTACTACTTCAACTAAGCTATTTTTAGAAGAAATCGGATCCATGGTGGTAATGATCTTACGATAGAGTTGGCTAAGCTCTGGATCGTTGGTAGCAAAAATTGCCGCGATAGCATGGTAACGTATCACCCCCGCAGTTTTGAAACCATATTCTTTGCCTAAATCTAGTTTGTCCATCATTTCAGATAACTGTTCTTCATCTTGAAAGGGGATAAAAATCATCACGCAATCTTGACCAATTTCTATTAATTCTAAACCTAGAGATCTCTTTTCTTGTTCTTGCATAATTAAAACTTCCTCTCAATGGTAAAATCTGCCAATGATGCCAAAACCTGGGCATATTTGGGCGCCTGGACAATCCTTGGTATTATCATTTTACCATTTTGCACCAAGGCTTGAGCCATTTGCTGGGATTTAGCCAGGCTGCCGGTGGCTTTGAAAATTTCCCTCACCTGTTCTATATCGCGATCATTGGCCTGACGATTGCCATAAATCCGATTAAGTATCACCAACTGTTCTTTGGTGGCATTTTGTCTGGCATGAAGAATAAGCAGGGTATTTTTGCCTTCCCGCAAATCAGAGCTGGCTGATTTACCTAAGTCTTTCTCATTCCCAAACATCCCCAAAATATCATCCTGGATTTGAAAGGCTAGTCCCACCGGCACACCAAATTTCTCAATATTTTTCAAATCGCTATCTTTGGCTCTGGCCAAAATTGCCCCCACCTGCAGAGGGCCAGCCACGGTGTAGTGCGCGGTCTTTAAGCGATGGATCAGCAATACTTCCTCTGCCAAACAACGTCCCTCCAACCCCTTGACCACATCCAATATTTCTCCATATCCGGTACCAACCAGCACTTTACAAAACCATGATAGGGCGGCCAATCTTAGCTGCGGATCAAACTTACTCTGAGCAATCAGCCAAGTAGCCAGGAAAGAACCAATATCCCCCAAAAAAATAGTCAGGCTCTGACCATAATGGACAGGATCTGCGCCGGGAAATTGTTCTTTGACCAATGCCTGATACTGTTTATGCATCGAAGGTTTTCCTCGTCTGACATCATCCTGGTCAATGATGTCATCGTGCATCAAGAGAAAACTGTGATAAATCTCCGCAGCCGCGGCAACCGGTAGAATAGCTTTTTGGTTTTTGCCGCCATAACACTTATAACCCAGCTCCACTAGCGCTCCCCGACCCTTCTTGCCGCCTTGCATAAATTTCCGATAGCGGCTCATAGCGTCAGCAGCCAGCGGAAAAAGTTTGGCAGCTTGCCTTTCTTGCTGCTCAAAAAAGCGATCCAAAAATGGATCAAGCTTGGCAGAGAAAGCTGATAAGTATTGCTCTGAATCCATCTGGGGCAGATTTTACCATACTCAAAGGGGGAAAGCTAAATACACTAACTTAAGTGTTCACCTTCCATCAGTTTATACTCCGAAGAAATTATGGACAGCAAAAGGTATCAAAATGCCAATCAACACTAACACTATATTCCCCAGCTGGGATTTCTTATGAATTTCTGGGATCAAATCCGCTGCCGCCACATATAAAAATGAGCCGGCTGCCAACGCCAACATTGTCCCCAATACAGCCTCGGATAGACTAGTCCCCAAAAAAACTACCAAAAATGCTCCCAATGGTGTTGCCAGTGCCACCAGCCAGGACACCAATACGGCTTTGCTTCTGTTAAAACCTGCATGCAGCATGACCGAAACGCTGGATACTCCTTCTGGAAACTCGTGCAGGATGACTGCCATAGTGGCTAAAATTCCCAACTGTTCTGATACAGCAAAGCCAGTGCCAATCACAATCCCGTCAATCAAAGAATGAAATCCGATTGATAAAATAGAAATCAGGCCAAAAATGTGGATTTCTCTTTCCTCGTTACGCTTATGACTATGCCAAATTAAGCTATGTTCCAAGACGTAAAATATAAAAAAAGCGGCCAGTACATAAAGTAGGGCGTCAGGCTGTAGCTCTTGGGCTTCAGGAATCAAGTCGGACAGAGAAAATGATAATAAAACACCGGCGGAAAAAGATAACAAGCCAATCAAGTTTTTTTTAGCAAATGATTCATTGGCTAAAACCGCATAGATACCAGCCAAAGTTGCCAACCCGGACAAAAATCCAAAAATTATAGCCGGGTTTACCATCATAAATTCGCCCAAGCGGCCTGCCCCTTAAATATCAAATCATGCATCTGCCAATATTTATCCTGCTCACCAGCACAGTTGGCGGCCTCTGCCGCTTTAGGTGCATTTCTATGCCCGATGGCCACTAGGGGAAAATCTCTGATAACATATCTGACCTTGCCGGTCTTGATGTAATTTTGCTCAATGACAGGATACGTCTGTTGGAAATACCTTTCGCAAAACGGACACTGGTAGTCGGAAAACTCCACCATTGTCACCGGCGCCTGCGCTGCCCCTTGCTGCGGATCATCATCAGTTGATACAACAATCGGCTTCAGGTCAACGCTGGTTCCGTATTGGGTCAAGGCTTGAGAATAATCATTACTTTGGGAAATTTCTTTATCAATTATTTCTGTGAATAAAGCAGTCGGCAAGGCTCCGATAACTCTTTTGCCATTAATGAAAAAGGTGGGGGTGCCGGAAACTCCCAGAGACGATCCATCATTAAAATCTTTTTCTACTTCGGATTTATATTTATTACTATCCAGGCAACCGGCAAATCGCTTGTTATCAAGCTTCAACTCCCTAGCATAACTTTTAAAAACATCAACAGCAGTTTTGGGAGATTGATTGTTGACGCCTAATATTTGCGACCGGATATCCTGGCCAAATACCACTGCCACAGCCACCAATAATCCGGCGCCAATTACAGACAGTGGTAAATATGGGTTGTTTGCTGATGTTTTAGGGTTGTCTTCCAAAATATTTCCTTAAACAAATAGCCAAGATATAGTGCATATTATAATCAGCAGTGTTGAAAACTGCAATATCACAATCATGAATCAATGCCGACTGTTAGACAGTCACCAAGTCCTTTTCAGCTCTATTCAATAACACTGCGTTGGTGGCAACAATTATTGAGGAAAGACTCATAAGGAGTGCTGACACCTCCGGTCTAAGTGATATGCCAAAACCTGGATAGAGAACACCTGCTGCTACTGGAATAGCTAAAAGGTTATAGATGGAGGCCCAAAATAGATTTTGTTTCATTTTAGTCACAGTAGCTTTTGACAATCTAATTGCCCGCAACACATCTGCCGGATCAGATTTCATCAACACCACTTTGGCAGTTTCTATGGCCACATCAGTGCCGGCGCCAATGGCAATGCCAATATCAGCTTGGGCCAGAGCCGGCGCATCATTTACTCCATCACCCACCATGGCGACAAACTTTCCCTCATCTTGGAGTTTTGTGACATATTTGGCTTTATCTCCCGGCAACACATCGGCAAAGACCCGCCTGATGCCAATCTGCCCGGCGACAGCTTGGGCAGTAGTTTCATTATCACCGGTAATCAGAGCTGTTTCTATTCCCAATTCATTTAACCTATCCACCGCCTGTTTGACATTGGTCTTTACCGGATCAGCCGCAGCCACCACTGCTTTGGCTTGGCCGTCTATTGCCAAAATCATAATAGTTTCTCCTCTTTGCAAAAACTCAACAACTTTATTTTGTAGCGGCGTTGTATCAATGTTGTTTTCTCTCATTAGTTTTTGCGTACCGACTAAAATTTGCTTATCATCGACAATTGCCCTTACTCCCAACCCCGATAAATTTTCAAACTTTTCCACTCCGGCAGCTAAAATCAGTTTTCTCTTTTTTAATTCTTCCAAAACCGCGTTTGCCAGAGGATGTGATGATTTTGCTTCTGCCGCCCCAACTATTTGTAATGCGTTCTCCGCGCTAAAATTATCAACCGTAGCTACTGCTGTAATCTTCGGCCTGCCCTCTGTTAAGGTGCCTGTTTTGTCAAACACCACTGCCTGAATCTGGGAAACCTGCTCTAAAGTTGGAGCGTCTTTTATTAAAATATTATGCTTTGCGCCAAGTCCTGTTCCCACGGCCACCGCAGTTGGGGTGGCCAACCCTAATGCATCAGGACAGGCAATCACTACTGTGGAAATAGCAAAAGTCAGAGCAAACAGCAGAGTCTGGTCCATGATAAAAAACCAAACAGCAAATGTAATAAGTCCCCCTCCCACTGCCACAATGACCAGATACTGGGCAAAGCGATCAGCCAGTTTTTGCCCGGGAGCTTTAGAATTCTGGGCCTGCTCCACCAACTTGACGATTTGAGCCAGGGCTGTATCAGCTCCCACTTTGGTGGCTTTGAATCTGGCTGAACCAGTGGTATTGATTGATCCGCCAATAACCAAGTCGCCAACACCCTTTGTAACCGGAATAGACTCGCCGGTCACCAGCGATTCATCGATGGCCGTTTCCCCCTCGATAATCTCACCATCAACCGGCACCTTATCTCCCGGTTTTAAAATTACCACATCACCGATTTTTACCTGGGCTGTCGGCACTAATTCCTCTTTGCCATTTCTGATTACTCTTGCCTGCGGCGGCACCAGATCAAATAATGCCTGCAGGGCATCTGTGGTTCCCCGCCGGGACTTCATTTCCATCCAATGACCAAATAAAACAAAGGTGGTCAGCATCGCCGCCGCCTCGTAAAATGATTCTTCCGAGCCTAAAATTGTTAAGACAATACTAAATACGTAGGCAACTGTTATTCCCACCGCAATCAACACCGCCATGTTCAAAGTTCTTTTTTGCAAGGCGTGATAGGTGGAATAAAGAAATATCCAACCGCAGTAAAAATAAACCGGCGTGGTTAACAAAAAAAGCAGCCAACCCACAGGAATAAGCGTAGGCAAATCTAACCTTAATAAATTAATTCCCAGGGGAGAATAAGCCACAATCGGAATGGTCAACAGCAAGGAAATAAAAAATTTGTTTCTGATGTCTTCTTCCATCAGTTTGGCCATTTCCCGGCCGGCCAGTCCAGAGTGTTCCATCCCCATGGTCATAGTCATCCCCATCTTAAACTTTTCCCAAAAAGATCCACCTACACCACCCCCTTCGCCAAGGCTTCTGGGGTCAAGAAGGCTTTGGTGGACAAGCATCGAATCCTCATCCTTCATAGCTTTAGCGACGAGAGACATCCCGCATTTAGGACAAGTGCCGGGCTGATCCTGTTGAATTTCTTTATGCATTGGACAGGTATATATTGGTTTCATATTATTTATGCTTATGATCCTTCATAAAAAACATCATCAGTGGACAAGCCAGTACTACCACTATTAGTAAAATGGTATTCAGATCCATTATTTATGCACCTCCATTAATGGTAATGCTACGCCTTTTTTGATGCCCAATAAATAAAGAAAACAACCAAAAGTACAAATAATATATTTACAGATATATTCCCTCCTGCCATAGAATTAACCATATCTAGGGTATTGATAATCACCTGGGTAAATCCATCCATACCAGCAGCAGACAGCTTACCACTTAAAGTTAAACTTAAAGCCACCAGCCCTGTGATCAAAAAAACTGCCGAAGCAATCAGATTACTTAATATCACCGGATAAACTCTATTGAAAATTTTTAGGGAAAAAACAGCTTGGCGCAAAACTGTCATCTGCGGCATTTTGTCTGATAGAAAAACCGAAATTATCAGAAGAGGGACGATCATCCCCAAGACATAAGTGGCACCCAACAACAAAGCCCCAAAAAAGGTGGGAGAAAGAAAAGTTAAGGCCAAAACGCCTACCAAAACCGGTGCACAGCAGGCAGAGGTAATGCCAGAAAAAATCCCCAGGATAAAAATTGATAAAACATCCGACCGGCCGCCAATTTTGGCTTGCGGCAAAGACGGCATCGGCAGTTCAATCCCCAGAAAAGTGATGGCCGAGACAATCAGCATCACTGCCCCTCCCGAAATATAGATTATTTCATGATAGCGAAAAAGCAATCTGGAAATTAAAGATACTCCCAAAACAGCCGGCAACAGCATCACAAAAATCCCGGCGCCGAAAACCAGGGTCATAAAAATAATTTTTTCTTTTTCCTTAAATACGGATCCTAGATAGGCCGGCAGCAAAAAGGTGATACAGCAAGGGGCAAATAGGGCCACCATCCCGGCCACAAAAGCGGCAACTAGTGATGTTTGAAAAAAGATATTTTCCATTTACGCTCCGCAGCCCCCTCCTTGATTTTGCACGCCGGGAACATTTTGGATAGACTGCCTAATCCTGGCTGCGCCTTGAGCCGAAGAATAACTGGCTGATAAGACCAGTTTGGGGTCAATATTTTTCCATTTTATCCCCTGCTTATCAAAATAAATTGTGATATTATCATTCCAGTTGCCATCCAGATATTTTATGTAGTCCCCTTCGTTAGTATTTTGGGCAAAAATCTCTTCATATTTTTTCTTGTTAATTGCCCCTGATTCCACCAGTTGCTTGCCCAAATCTTTCCACTTTAGAGAGGTTGTGTAGCCTTTAGTAGGTAAAACTTCTTGCTGTAAAATCTGCGCTAGTTCCTGCGGGCTTTTGGTGATTTTGGCAAGCCGGACAATAGCCTGGTCTAGCTCTCTTTTCACTAAATAATACTGACCAATAAAGGCCAGCAGCGTGGTATCTAAAACAATAACCAACACCAACCACAATGGTACTGCTTTTGATAAAAAATTTTTAATTTTTAATTGAAGTTTTGACTTTTGCATTTTAAATTTTAAATTCTACTTTACTACCACTCCTTTTAAGGAAAATTCTAATTTAGGACTGGTGATATCATTGGTTTCCACAGCCACTAACCTCTCGACAGCACCCACGCCAGAGGGACCATGAAAGGCTGGATCAAAAATAACTGTCAGGGAAGCTTCTTTGCTTGGGTCAACCTCCCCCACCCAGGGAAAATTGGAATGCATGCTGAAAAAAGGGCTGTTTTTGCCGTCAATGACAACTTGGGCTTTTGTACAACTGCAGGAAGTTTTAATGTTGGCGAGTCTTAATACATCAGCTCCGATATTTTTTATGAGAAAGGTTTTGCTAACATTGCCTCCGCTATAAGGAATAGTTCCCCAATCATGAGTTTTTTGATCCACTGAAATTTTGGCATTTTGAGTGCTGCCCAGTTGCGGTGCAGATAAGGTAGTCTTCAGAACATAAACTCCTCCGCCAAATACCAAAAGAGTCCCTAATATAAAACCGGTGATGACTTTTTTATCGTTCACAATCATCTGCTTTTTTTTAACACACTCATTATTTCCTTGATGGAGAGGTCTGTTTCACCTTTTTTGATATGCTCAACCACACAACTTTTCAAATGATTTTCCAAAACTAATCCGTCAGCTTCTTTTAATGCTTTCTGCACTGCTTGGGATTGATGTATAATATCAATGCAATACTGCCCGTTTTCCATCATCTTAAGTACCTTCTTAAGATGCCCCTGGGCAATTCTTAACCTATGCAGGATTCTTTCTTGAGTGTCTTTTGGTCTGTACATAATTTATTTCGAGCGTACTTGTGGTGAGCGAACCTGTACTGAGCGAAGTCGAAGTATTTGAACCAGTCGTACTTCGATTCCACTCAGTACGACCTTGAGTGTTAATCGAATGGGTCGAAGGATGAAATCCCCCATATGGGGATATAGTAGCAGCAGTTTACTTGTTTGTAAAGTGGGACAATTAGTCGTATAGGATTATAGATAAGTTACAGCGGCTATATTGCCCGCTTCGACGAATCGAGGCGAGCCAGTGCCTCAAAAGTAACCAATTCTACATTTTGCCTTTGTAGAATTTGCTGCATCTGGCCAGACAGCAGGGTTTGCAGTTCTATCTCTCGGGGGCGATTATAACTGGATCTGCTCTCCGGGTCAAAATACCCCGGGTGAACCATAAATTCACCCACCCCTGCCGGCAAATTATTAAGCATCGCAAAAACTTCAGCCGGTTGTTTATCGTAAGAAGCCATAAAATAATCAACCACCAAACAGCCGCGCTCTCTTAGTAGCATCAAATCATCCCTATCCATACCTCTCAATGGCAGCTGATATTTCTTGGCCACATCCACAAACACATCTACCAAATCCGGCGCAACTGGAGTATTTTTGTGACGATTGAGAAAATCCGGCCCTCTGCCAAATAAGCTGCGGAATTTACTCAACTGCTCATCTATGGCTTGCCCGGCCTCATCCGGCGTCATGTCAAGAACTTCAGCATGCAGACCCAAGCTGACTGGCCAATTTTTCAAAACAGCCGCCTCTACATAAGGACGATTAACCATTACCGACACTGCCGTGGCTAAGCCTTGCTCAACTGCCTTGCCGATTCCTTCATTAAACCGAGCGGCATATCCGTAATCGTCAGCCACTATAATTAACTTTCTCATAATTGAAATGCGGTTGATGATATTATGACATTACAGGATAAGCTGCGCAAACTGATGGGGCTGATTATTTTTTACCTAATACAAAAGCCGGGGGGATATCCCGATTAGTGGTGCCTCTGACTGCCACATCAACAGCCGCCAACCATTCCCTTTGCATATCTTCAAATTCCGGGTATCCTATTCGTTTTTCCAAGCCATCAAAAATCCTTTGGGCTTTAGTTCTCTGGCCCCTTTTGATCCTCAATTGGGCCCGGAAATAATCTCTTAAAAACCTGACGTGGTGGGGATTAAAATCTGCAGGTAGGCGACTTCTAATATCAGACCAGCTCAAGACCCAGTTGGTCCTTATCTCTCTTAAGGTTGAACCGTCTGGTGGATTACTTACTTCTCTTGCCATAAACTACCCCTTAGGGCTTCTATAGCACAATTGATTGCGATAATCAAACCCGGAAAGATGGGCTAAATACTGACTTATTAATCATTAATCTTTTATCATTAATCATTATTGGTAAGCCATTTCTCCGCTTCCATGGCTGCCTAATGCGAGTGAGTTGATGCCTTGAGTGAGGTTAAGCTTTAGCCTCGAACGAAGGCAGCAACTCACCAGCACCCAACCTAATTTATCGTGCAGTCAACCATTTCTCCGCTTCCAAAGCAGCAGCACAACCAAAACCTGCGGCGGTGACAGCTTGTTTATAATGAAAGTCGTGCACATCCCCGGCCACAAACACTCCATCCACACTACTCATCATTGAGTAGCTGCCATTTGTCATTTGTAATTTGTCATTTGTAATTTTTTTAACGTAGCCTTTTTCGTCCAATTCCACCTGGCCGGCAAAAATCTTGGTATTGGGAGCATGTCCGATGGCCACAAAGACCGCGTCACAAGGCATTTCCTGCACCAGGTTGGATTTGAGGTTTTTCAATTTTACTCCTGTAACTTTATCCTGTCCCAATATCTCCTCTATCCCACTATCAAAAATAGTCTTTATCTTACTATTTCCCAACACCCGCTCTTGCATGATCTTTGAGGCCCTAAAACTATCACGACGATGGACGATGGTGATCTCTTTGGCAAATTTAGTCAAAAACAGCGCCTCTTCCATGGCGGAATCGCCGCCGCCGACCACTACCACCACTTTATCTTTGAAAAACGGCGCGTCACAAGGAGCGCATGATGAAACACCCCTGCCGATTAATCTTTGCTCGGATGGCAAGCCCAACCACAAAGATTCAGCACCGGTGGCAATAATCACTGACTGGGCCTGATAAGTTTTGTCTCCGGCCTTGATAACAAGGGGTTGGGATCCAAAAGCAACTTGCTCTACATCCACATTGGCTATTTCCGCCCCCACTTCGCGGGCCTGGTCGTACATTTTCTGCATCAGATCCGGCCCCAAAACTCCGCCGGGAAATCCGGGATAATTTTCCACATTGGTAGTCAGCATCAACTGGCCTCCCCACTTGGCACCTGCCAAAACCAACGGCGATAGATTGGCCCGGGCAGCATAAATGGCTGCTGTCAACCCGGCCGGCCCAGAACCAATAATTATAACTTGTCTGATATCACTCATATAATCCCCGATTTAATCGGGGTAATCAGGATAACTCAATTGTAACACGAATGGAACTTATCAAAAAAGCAGCAGCAGGAAAAACAGTAGGAAAAGCGTTGTTAAAAAATAAACTTTTTGCCAAGACAGCGGCACTGTCTGCCCCAGCATCCAAAACCACGGATTAATATTGCCGACCCTGACAAAATCTCCCACTTGATCAACTAAGCTATGCAAAAACATGCCGATGACAAATCCCTTGGCAAAGTGCGAACCAGAGGAAGATAAAACATAAACCACCAACACCACCAGTACCAACTGAAACAAGGCGTTATGCAAAGTCAATCTGACGAAATCATGTCGGTTGCCAATCACATAATCAAACATGCCATAGAAATCTTTCTTAACTAACCTTTCTCTCATGCCGATTGAAACTGCATCTTCAGGAGCCATCACCAACGCATAAAGCAGATGGTCAAGGTCAAATAAAAATGTGGATAACAAAAGTCCGGATAGGATAAATGGGCTAAATTTGCCTATTAAAAAGGTTATCAATACAAAAAATGCCACTGGTGGCACGATATGAAATACAAAAACTTTTGTTAGACGATTAGCCATAAAAATATCTCAAAACTCAAATCCGATTTAATCGGATTTGAAATTACGGTACTACCTCTTGCCAGGTGTAGGCGGGGGCGCCGATTAAACCGGTGAACTTGGCGATATATTTAGGATCAAAAGTAATCAGTTCAGCCGGAGCAGCATTATTGGGAGTAATGGAGCGGCCAAAAGTGTACAGGTCAAAGCCGCCAAACGACCACCAATAGCCAACACCTGTCAGCTGCACTTGATTGGCTGCTCCTGAAATAGAAGTATCATACGGTTCAATAAATTTTTGATTGGCCAACCACGCTCCGTCCAACTGCACCACGGTTGATTTCACCTTGACGTTACCGGAAACAACAACAATGATGCCGCCATTATTGTTGACCGTTACATCACTATCAATAATTAGGTCAATTGGCCGGGAATTGGTGTCATCACCGATGAAAAACACCACCCATTTATTAGCCGCCACACTTAACTTATTATTGATAGTCACCGCGTTGCCCGCAGGAGCCAGCTGGCAAATAACTGATTTACCAGCATCTTGAGCATCTTTGCAACGGTTGCTGACCAGGTCAGTATCCAGGGTGCTGTCGGTAAATTTGGCTGTTATTTTACTTTTATTGTGATTCCAAAAAAAGCTGTAATCATAGCGCTGGCGGCTAGGATATTGCCCGACAGAATTGGGGTAATTTTTCAAATCCCAACATTTTTGAGAACCCATCCCGCCGCTACCAAAATCCCACAAACTGCCTCCTCCAGTCACCAGATAGGTGGCAAAAGGAACTTTAGCGGGACATGATCCTTGAGCCTTAACTTGACCATGCCAGTTCAGTCGCCACCCCAAAGTTGAACCAGCCAAGATGACAATTATGCCTATTATTAAAATTTTACGTTTCGTGTTTGGCGTTTTTGGCATATATTTTACCGCTGCTCACCTAGGGGGCGGGAATAACCACACCATACCCTTGAGACACATGAGTATTGCCTCCTACTGTTTGCAGCCAGCCTCTGGAAACTACAGTAATGGGAACTTTCACGGTTTCAGCGTCGCAAGCAACACCTGCGTCACCAGGAGCTTCCGTAAAAGTAATAGTTTCAGTCCCCGTTTTAATCCCGCTTACTGTGATGGTCTGCCCATTGGGTCTGTAGTAGGGAACATCATCGATTATTACAGTCGTGACATTACCCAGCGTTATCACCTGTTTATTGGCATCACCCATAAAAGTAGTACTTATCAGCATGTATTGTGGTGCCGGGGCATCGTTCCCCACGATAGTTAAAATGGCGATTTGCCCTGTATAGATATTCAAAGGGTTTGGCGTAATCTGTAAGGCAGCGCATTGCACATCAATCGGTACTTGACAGGCTTTGGTCGGGAAACTTAACAGGCTAGTGACATTATCTTTGACATAAAGATTGGCCGTATATTTCCCCACATTATTATAAGTGTTGACAGTCGGGATGGTGGTTGACTGCCACTGGTCAATGGTGGAATTACCGTCAAAATCATAACCATATGAGATGGGATTGCCGGCCGGGCTGGATCCTGCCGTAGGGGTAAACGTCACCCGAAGAGGATGAGGCCCCTTAACTATATCAGCAGTCAAGCCTTTGCAAACAGGCTCTTTCCCGGGATCGGTGAAACCAAAACGGAAATTTTCTCCATAGTTCCCACCGCTATTGAAAGTGAACTTTGGTTGACTACCAGGACTTAAAACAGCCCTGGCGCCGTCAAAGTCATTGCAGATTGCTTGAGTACAGCGGAAATAATTGCCTCTGGTGAATAGCCGGCCGAGTGGAACCTCCGCCCAAATGTCATAGTTAAGCTGTACGGTATTCGTGCTGTCTGGCCCTGTTGTCCGAGGAAATTCGCCTACAACTTGGCCTGTTGCCTCATCAGTCCATTGAGCATTGACATTACCGTTGCTGTCTGTCACTGCCCGGTAGGAACCGCATAAACTTTGGGCATGAACTACCACATTGGCTAAATTAGTTACTGGAGAAAGACGAGGCTGATTAAAAGGATCCATGCTGTCATCGTTCGAAGGAACAGGGAAACGGGCCACTCTACATTCTCCCCTTTTTGTCTGACCAATGGTCACCACCGTCTCATTATTGCCGCTGCAGTTGGCATCATTGCAATGGAGCAGTTTGAGATTGTTGGTAGAATCAGAATAAGTGATCACCGGGTTGCCGGCCGAGTCCAGAATAAGAGAGCTGAACACGCCATTTTTTTCTAAAATATTAACACTCTCTGCCCCTTTTACATTGGGATCGCAGTTGGCATCATTGCAATGGAGCAGTTTGAGATTGTTGGTAGAATCAAGATAGGTGGCTACCGGGTTGCCGCTAGAATCCAAAGCCAGAGAATGGTATTGATCAATAGTCTTGGTGTCAATGGTCTGTACACTCTCCGCCCCTTTTACATTGGGGTCGCAGTTGGCATCGTTGCAATGGAGCAGTTTGTAGTTACCAGCAAAGTCATAAAAACTCACCACTGGATTACCAGACGCAGACGAGTCCAGCTTAACTACAGGGTGAATTCCCCCAGTAACAGGCGCTTTGATACTTTCATTGCTACCGCTACAATCGCTATCATTGCAGTGCGCCACTGCCACAAATCCTTCATACAATATCGGGTTAGCGATTACTGTATAGTAGGCGATCACCGGGTTGCCGGCCGAGTCCAGAGTAAGAGAGATGCCAAAAGCCGGGTTATTGCCATCAACCACATTAATGGTTGTTTTTTTACTGTCACTGCAGTTGGCATCATTGCAATGAGCCACTGTTAATTTAGGAGAGTTACCATCGGTGCGGTAGGCAACAACCGGGTTGCCCTTGGAGTCAAGAGCCAAAGAATGGTATTGATCAATAGCATTGGCGTCAATAGTCTGTACACTCTCCGCCCCTTTTACATTGGGGTCGCAGTTGGCATCGTTACAGTGGAGCAACTTAAGATCGTTATTGGCAGCATCGATGTAGCTGATGACCGGATTGCCTGCGGAGTCCAGAGCCAGAGAACTTAGACCGGTTATTGTTTCGAAGGCATTGGAGCTATCATCCCCTCCTGCGCAGTTGGCATCATTACAATGCATCACCTTCAGTTTTTTATCCTTGGGGTCATAATAACTCACCACTGGATTACCAGACGAGTCCAGCTTAAAAGATTTAGCAGTACCACTGGTCGGCACTGCTATCGGAGTATACCCGCAGTAATTGGCATCATTTCTTTTGGCATCTGACACCCTATTTGTGGCAGTCCCATAAGAACAGCTTTCGGCGCTGCCGTTGTTGTCTTTATCTTCGCAGAAGAAGTACTGCGGCCATTGAGCTTGAATGGATGTTATTGAAAAGTCGCTATTGTCATGTGATGTGTCTTTGTAAGTGTAGGCATACGGCGCTTTCATTGTGGCTTGCACCTTACAGCTGGCCGCCACCCTAACGCTGGTGGCACAAGCGGTGTTGTTGGGACCAGAGGCAGAAAGCTGATAAGTGCCTGGATCAGACGGTGTAGAACACGTCCAGGAGCTGTTCATGTCAGCAGGACCACGCGTTGTCCCATCCGGACAAGTCAAAGTGTAATTGCCGGCAGGCCCGTTTTTAATAGTTACGTTAACCGTTCCACCCGGTACAGTAGCAGCAGGAGATGCTGTCAGTGTGCAACTGGTGGGAGTGGGAGTGGGAGTTGGAGTGGGGGTGGGAGTGGGGGTGGGAGTGCCGCCAGGGCTGGTGGGAGTCGGAGTGGGAGTGCCGCCTCCGCCGCTGGTAACTACAGTCACCGGATTGGAATAGCAGTAAAATGATTGTATCGGATTGGACGAATCCCAAACGTTTGATTCCACTTTGTAATCCCCGGCAGCAGTACTGGGCACATTCCAGACAGCAGATTGTACATCCTGGGCAAAATTAACGGCTGTCCCGTCAGGCGCCCACACTTTCCAATTGTAATGATAAGGCACAGTGCCATTGGTGGGGTTGTTGGTGAAGGTGATTGACCCGCCGGGCAAAACAGTGGCCAACGAGGGGTCAACTGTACAGGATAATCCAGTTGGTGTAGGCGTTGGTGTGGGAGTAGCTGTTGGTGTGGGTGTTGGTGTTGGCGTGGGAGTCGGAGTGGCACAGCTGGTGGGCGTAGTTGAAGAAACAGTATTAGAGTGAGCACCGTTATAGACCCGGGCATAATAGGCAGTGGCGCCAAAAAAGCCAAAGGCGGGGTTAAACCCATCCGGGGCAGTGGTAGATGTGCCGGTAACGCATTTGTTGGAAAAGCCGGAAAAAGCAGAGTTGTTGGAAATATCCACCCAATATCCACTGGCGCAAGCCGGATCAGTGGCTGGCAGAGCTGTACCGGTCCAGCTTAAATTACCGGTGATGTTTGTCCCTGTACACTGGGTGGTAAAACTATCCAGCGTTGGCGCCGGCGTGGGGGTGGGAGTGGGGGTGGGGGTGGGGGTGGTCACGGGTATATTAACTGTCCTAGTCTGACCATTACACACATCTTTTGTGCCGTTGCCATCAACATCAGTATTATAATTAACATTCCTAACTGCCTGCCCATTATTGACGCTAACTTGTACTGTACCGGAAACTGCAGGATTACAATTAACATGAGTAAACGTAATAGCGCCAGAAGCGTTTGTTGTTCCACTTTGTGACTGAAAACCTGCTTTATCTGTCCAACTGATACCTACGGCAGTGTTGGCAGAAGTAGTGACTGTTAATGTAGCTCCTATGCCATCGGCAAGCGTTGTCGAATCCCCAGTCCCCTGCCCACTTTGACTGATGGTACAATTACCAGCATTATCGCAATTTAGAATGCGCCAAAAACCAGTGCCAGTAAATATTACTGAACCGGTATTACATACTCCGCCATCTTTGATGCCAAAAGAAAAGGTTTGAGCAATAGGCCCAGCAGTATTACTATTATAAGGACCATTTTTTTCGCCGCCCGCAGTTGGATTACTAACATACTGATCAGCAGGAGGATCAATACTTACTCCATAAACAAATTTTTGATTTGCTCCAAGAATTACATTATCAAACTCTGCCTCAACCTTAACTGCATCACCTGGAGATGGTAAGTGTTGGGGAATGTTTGGTGGCAAGACAGTTGTTGTGACGGCAAAAGTTCTGGGCGCAAAAAGGGTCGCTACGCCAAAAAATCCAACAAAAAAGATAGTTATAGAAAAGAAGCGTCTCATTCCATTTACTTCAGCCTAGCTATAATCTTTACAATCATTTCATAAAACGGCTCCAGATAGTCAGTTATGCCATTATTGTTTTTATCCATCGCTACCTCCGTAATAGATCTTTCATCACCTCTACTTTGTACCTCAATTCTTTTTTTAAGAGCCTCTAATTCATCTAAGGCTTTAGTCTGATCACCAGACGCAAGTGCCGCATTTGCCTGAAGAGCGCGATTGATGAGACCATCACGGACAGAAAGAAAAGTATCAATATAGAGACCACCAGCTACAGATCGGAGGTCAAGGACTTTGTAATCATTAACGGCTTTCTCGAGTTGCCTTTGCGGAGAATTCCACCACTGGAAAACGAAAAATCCCCCCAGCAAAGCAACAATAAAAAGAGCTACCAGTACCACTGCTAAAATGCGCCTAGGCGGACCAAGGGATCTCTGCCCTGCTAAAATTGGCGGAATTACTGAAGGCGGTTGGGCAGGTATACTCTCCATCAAGCTTTATTATACAGGGAGTAATTTTTTGAATCAAGAAAAATTTTTAATGGGCAGGAGAAGACGTAGGCAGTTATTATTTCCCAGGTGTTAACTGGACAATTAACCCTCTAACTCCACTATAAAACGGCTCCAGATAGTCAGTTATGCCATTATTGTTTTTATCCATCGCTACCTCCGTAATAGATCTTTCATCACCTCTACTTTGTACCTCAATTCTTTTTTTAAGAGCCTCTAATTCATCTAAGGCTTTAGTCTGATCACCAGACGCAAGTGCCGCATTTGCCTGAAGAGCGCGATTGATGAGACCATCACGGACAGAAAGAAAAGTATCAATATAGAGACCACCAGCTACAGATCGGAGGTCAAGGGATGCGTACTGGCCAATTAGGCTGTCTGGAGGGAAATATAACACCTCCCCTTTTGGTTCTGATATTATTCGCTCAAACCGAACCAAACCCCCAGTATCTTCCCTCGCTGGTACACCAATCTTTTGAGCCATTTCCTTGAGTATGTTGACTTCTACGACGATTTGGGTAGTTTCAACTGTGGGTGCTTTGTCCCCTACTTCAGGCAGGGTCTTTGGTAGTTCCCGAGCCGCCGCCGCGCCGCAAGCTACTTCTAAAACAGCCAAGGCCGCGGCTACTGGCAATGCCATATAAATAGCTCTTTTTGTGCGCCTGGTGTGCCTTGGGAAAACAACTGTAGCTTCCGGCAGTCCAGCTTTGTAGGTGTCGATTTGTGCCTGTCTAGCCTTGTTGCTTATTTCTCGACCTGCGAGAAATCGTTCAAAATCTTTCATACCAGCCTCGCCTCCGCTCGGCATAGATTAACTAAACTAAGATTACTACACCCCCA
>CAZXEC010000007.1:0-26217 GCA_964639595.1 uncultured Gammaproteobacteria bacterium | reverse complement strand
GTTATATCGGGATAAACGTGATTCTGGTTTACCCCCGTATGGAGCGGGATAGGGGAGTCGAACCCCTCTCTCTACCTTGCCCCGTAAAAAGCGATTATGAGCGATGGAAGGGAATCGAACCCTCAACCTTCTGCTTGGGAAGCAGACGTTCTTCCATTGAACTACCATCGCTTAACGGGGTAAAGTCGGTGCGTTGCCTGGGACGTTTGACGTCCAGCCGACCTGCGCTTCGCCGAGGCTTCGGCAAGGCGAGTCAACTAATCCCGCCTGCGCTAAAGCTTCCGCCGACGCCAAGGCTTTGGCGGACAAGTCGGCTAGCAAGACCCGCACACAAAGCTATTACCATTGTACACTACCTGGGTATGGTTAGCACGTTACCGGCATGGATCAAGTCGGGATTTGCCAGATTGTTAGCTTGGGCAATTTTTACCCAAGCGTAGCCATCACCATAAGCGCGAACAGCAATATCCCACAAAGTATCTCCAGTCACAACGACATAAGAACCTGCGGTTATAGAATTAGTTTGGGCTCCTGCCACTTGCATATCGGGAACTTTTACTACCATGCCTGGGGAAATCAACTCTGGCGTAGTAATATTATTGGCACGAGCTAGCTCATCATACTTGAATGGAGTTCCGTAATATTTCAGAGAAATCAAAGACAGGCTTTCTCCTTCCTGAACTACATGGGTTTTACCTTCTGGCGGTTGTGTGGGATTGGTAGTTGATGCTGTAGGAGTTATTTCTCCCGGCGCAGTCGCCGGATTTACCCAGTTGAAAAACAGCACACCTGCCAAAACAATAGCCAGAGCAGCCAGAGTAAGATTGCCGTAGTTATAATTATTCAACTTATCTAATACCTGCACCTTTTGTGATATGAGTTTTTTTCTTGGCAATTTTTTACCACCTCCCACTAGGCAGCAAAACTTTTTATATCTAAAATCTTCTCACTAAATATATATCAGACATCCGTTAAATATGCAATACCTGTCAAGGTGGTTGGCATATAAAATATCATATTAGAGAAAGTTCGCTTTCGCTCGACTGCTGGCGGATTTACCTTGCCGTAGTCCGCTTCAGCGGACGAAGGCGGGCCCGACCGGATTCGAACCGGCGATTTCCCCTCTTACCTGCCTAATTTTGCGGGGCCGACGAGACTCGAACTCGCGACCTCTTCCGTGACAGGGAAGCACTCTAACCAACTGAGCTACGGCCCCAAAATTTTGGCGGGCGAGCGGGGAGGCGTGTTAACCAAGCTACACCACAGGCCCAACTGGTAGGTATATTAGCATGGGTTGGCAGCTTGCGTCAATTAAAATGTGGTAAAATCGATCTTGGTATGGCCAAAGACTTTACTAATTTGCAAGTGGCCCAGTTATTAAGAAAGGTAGCTGCTGCCTATACTATTAAGAAAGATAACCCCTTCCAGATAGCTGCTTATCAGTCAGCTGCCGATGCCATTGAGCATGCCACTAGCGAAATAAAAGATCTGTGGCAGGAAAAAAAACTAGACACTATTCCAGGCGTAGGAGAGCACCTTAAAGCCTACTTGGGTGAGCTTTTCAAAACCGGCAAGGTAAGCCATTTTGACTCGGTTATAAGAAAAGTACCCCGGCAAACCTTTGAATTTCTCGAGATTCCCGGCATTGGCCCCAAAACTGCTTATAAGCTGGCCAAAAGTGGGGTAAAAAATGTATCCGATCTAAAAAGTAAATTGGAAGCTAGAAAGCTAGTAGACTTTAGTGAAAAATTAAGTGAAAAAATATTACAGGGAATTTCTGAATATAGTGCCAGAGATCAAAGGTTGCTGCTACCGGATGCTGCGCGAATTGCCGAACAAGTGTTGACGTGGCTAAAGACCAGTCCGGCTGTCAAGAGAGCTGATCCATTAGGTAGTTTGAGAAGGCAAGTGGCCACAGTGGGTGATATTGATTTTGCCGTATCATCGGAAACCCCCCAAAAGGTCATTACTCACTTCTTACAATACCCACAAATTAAAGAGACTTTAGCCTCTGGAGACAGGAAAGCCACTGTTATTCTAAAAAGTGGCATACAGGTTGATTTAATGGTCCAGGAGCCGGCAAAATATGGCGCGCTGCTGCAGCACTTTACCGGCTCTAAACAGCATAACATCCACTTGAGAAAGCTAGCTAATGAGAGAGGTTTGTCATTGTCGGAGTACGGCATAAAAAAAATAGACCATAAAGGCGACCAATTTGCCGAAGATCTTATTTTTGAATGCGCAACCGAAGAAGAATTTTATAAAAAATTAGGCTTATCCTATATACCGCCTGAATTAAGAGAAGATAGTGGTGAAATAGGGGCGGCTCAAGATGATAAATTACCAAAGCTGGTAGAACTTGATAGTATCAAAGGAGACTTGCATGTTCATACCGACTATAAAATAGAAACGTCTCACGATTATGGCAGTGAATCAGCCAAACAAGCAATTGAAAAAGCTATCAGATTAGGATATGAATATCTGGCTTTATCTGACCATTCTCCTAGTATGGGGAACCATACAGCTAAGCAGGTCGAAGAACTGATTAACAAACGTACCCAACACATAACAAGCCTACAGAGTAAATATCGAGAAATAAAAATACTCAATAGTCTAGAGATTGATATTTTATCTGACGGGAGCTTGTCAGTTACAGACAGCCTATTGGCAACTTTAGATTTAGTTATTGCAGGTGTCCACTCCAGTATGAGACAAACCAGAACTGCCATGACTAAAAGAATAATCAGCGCTATTAAAAGTCCACACGTGGATGTGATCACCCATCCTACCGGTAGATTGATTAACAAAAGGCAATCATATGAGGCTGATTGGGACCAGATATTTCAAGCTTGCGTCAAGGAGAATACTGCCTTGGAAATTAACGCTTGGCCACAACGGCTAGATTTACCCGATGTGTTGGTTAGGGATGCCATAGCTAAAGGTGTGAAATTTGTTATTGATACTGATTCACATGCCCTGTCGCACCTGGATAATATGAAGTTTGGAGTGGCGGTTGCCAGGCGAGGCTGGGCTACTAGAGAAGACATCATCAATGCCTGGAATTGGGTTGACTTTGCTAAATGGTTTGGGATAGATTAGAGATATGGACATTGCAGTTTGGGCCAGTTTAGGAATTGTTGCGTTAGCAGTAATATTTATCTGGTCTTTATATAACTCACTGGTTTCTGCCAGAGTTCGTATTAAAGAAGCTTGGTCAGGAATTGATGTCCAGCTTAAAAGAAGGACTGATCTGATTCCTAACCTGGTTGAATCAGTTAAAGCTTACGCCAAACACGAAAAAGAAGTTTTCGAAAATGTTACCCGTGCCCGTTCGGCTCTGGTATCTGCCGGAAGCGTTGCTGAAAAACAACAGGCAGATAACATGCTGACTGGTGCTCTCAAGAGTTTATTTGCGGTGGCAGAAGCCTATCCGCAGTTGCGCGCCAATGAAAATTTTTTGCAACTTCAAAAAGAGCTATCAGACATTGAGGAAAAAATCGCTTATGCCAGACAATTTTATAACTCCAATGTGATGGATTATAATACTAAAATAAAAGTTTTCCCCAATATGTTGTTTGCGGCAACTTTTGGCTTTATCGAAGAAGAATTTTTTGAAGCAGAAGAAGCAGAAAAACCACCGGTTAAGGTGAAGTTTTAAGGTATGATCCCGGATCAAGAGCGACACGCGGCAATCGAGGGAGCTTTTAGAACTAATAGTGCCGCCACCCTGTTGATTGAAACTCCCGGTGTTTTACAATTTGGCCAGTTTCGGTTTAATTCCGGGCTAGATAGCCCAATGAAAATAGAAACTGACCAATTACGGGCCCACCCCGAAGCTCATCGGCAAATTTCTCAATATTTGGTAGAGATTATTCAAGAACAACAGCTGAATCCTACTGTGGTAGTGGGTGTTATCACCGGTGGCGTTTCCTTTGCCCAAGAAGTGGCGGGTATCTTAGGAGTAAAATTTGCTGCCAGACTGGGTAATACCGAAACACCGCAAAAGCGGCAGTATCTGGAAGGACAAATTGTGGCAGGCGATCGGGTGGTGGTGGTGGAAGATGTGGTGACTACCGGCACCAATACGACGTCTTGTTGTTATCAAATTGAAAAAGAGTTGGGACGGGTGGTTATGTGTTTGGCGATTTTTAATTATGAGTTTAGGGTTGCAGAAGAACAATTTCAGCGCTTGTTTTTGCCACATACTTATCTGGTGGGATTTAGCCACTTGACCCAGCTTTTGGAAGTTAAGGGCAATCCAGATTTATCGCTTGTGACAAACTTAAGAAGCTGGCATAACTATGCCAATCAAACTTTAAGTAACAGATTTAACTCCACTCATTAATATTACTGCCGGTTTGTCAAAACAGCTGCAAAATGCTATCATAAAGCAAGATGAATATCTATCAGCAGATTGACGCTAATAACAGAAAAACCTGGCTGATTATGACCATTTTGTTGATGGTGTTGGCCACTTTGTCCTGGCTGTTTGCCACTGCTTTGGGCTATCGTGGACCGGATGCTTTGGGTTATATTGGTTTTGGTTTGATTTTAGGAGGCCTTATTAACTTAGCCTCGTATTATTGGTCTGATAAGATGGTATTGTCTTTGACCGGTGCCAAACCAGTGGAGAAAAAAGATGCGCCGGAGCTGTATCGGATTATAGAAAATTTGTGCATTGGAGCGGGAATTCCCATACCTAAAGTTTATTTGGTTAACGATCCTTCACCTAATGCTTTTGCCACTGGTCGAGATCCTAAGCATGCGGCTATTGCTGTTCATGCTGGTCTGATGGAAAAGCTGGATAAGCTGGAGTTGGAAGGAGTGATTGCCCATGAGTTGTCGCATGTGCGTAATTTTGATACCCGGGTGATGGCAATGGTGGCAATTTTGGCTGGTACTTTGGCCATACTGGCTGACTTTTTCTTGCGATCATTATGGTGGGGCGGAAATTCTAACAATCGGGATAATCGGGGGCAAGGTATCTTAATTATTTTAGGGGTGGTAGCGGCTATTTTGGCGCCTGTTGCGGCCCAACTAATTCAATTGGCCGTGTCTCGGCGGAGAGAATTTTTGGCAGATGCTTCTGGAGCGCTGTTAACCCGTTTTCCGGACGGTTTAGCTGACGCCTTGGAGAAAATCGCGGCTTACAAACGGCCTTCTGCCACCGCATCTGCCGCCACTGCCCACCTTTATTTTGCCAATCCTTTTGGGGGTAGCAAAAAAGTTGGCTCCTGGATTGCCGGTCTTTTTAATACCCATCCGCCGATTGCCGACAGAATTAAAATTCTCCGCGCCATGTAATTTAGTCAAGCTTGACACATTGGGTGTGGGCAAGTATTGTGTTATATTGGTGTGTCTCATGCGGCGTTTGTGAAAAATTGAACTATTTTGGGGAGTTGAGTTGTTATACTCTTGTAAGAATAGCCTGCCAGTCTTTATGATAGTACTCTTCTGCTTGGTGATCAAACCATGGAGGGGGTAATTCATTATTTAATAAACCTTGGTGGTCAGCTAGGAGATTTTGTTCAATGTCAAACTGATTAACAGGCATAGATCTTAAGTATTCAAAAGGACCGAATCTGCCCCGCGATAAATCTATGCCAAATGAGGCTACGGGTATATAAGCCGCGGGGAGAGCATTACCAACAATTAAACAGCCATCATATACTCTTTGAACGAAATCTCTCGCTTCTTGAGTGAGAGGAGTTTTAGAAAAAAGACTATAAAATGCCCCTCTTTGATCCATGTACCATCCTGGAAAATCATCATCTTCACGGTGAAGAGAGTGCAAAAGGGATCTGAAAGAATCCGGAGATGGAGATACCGCTATGTCCCTGATCCATGCTGGCGTTTCAAGTATAACGTTGTCAGGTACACTGGTGGTCCAAAATTTTATAAGCTGCTCTGCTGCAACTTTTGCCAGTTCGTCTTCTGGATTAAGAGCGCCTTCTCCTATATTTGTCCCAGAACCATTACCACTCCCCGAAGTTTCGGTTTTTAATCCATCATCTTCGGTTTTTTCTCTAAAACCGCAACTTGTGACGGTTTTGGCTCCTGCAATGCCATAACTTGTCAAAATTATAGCATGCGCCAAATCTGTTTGCAACTAAACTTCCACTCCGCAGTGGAATCCTATTGATACATCGGGATGACTTGTTTGTATCTTGTACTAATTCAACCTACATTCAACCCACACCCGGTGTGTACAGGTAGATACGTCGGGAATTAGTCCAAGAGAAGATGCTTAATTTTATCTAGCTCTCTTTGATAATCAACTTGGTCTTCGGTAAATTTTATGAAATCTTCAGGTGATGAAAAATAGCTAAGGATGAATTCCTTGTTAATGAAGTCCATATTATTCTCGCCCGCGTAAACAGAAAATGAAGTCCAAGGGTAGCTAACTAGTTCATGAACGCCTTTTAATATAAATGCTGTCACTGGGTTTAGGTGTATATAGCGCGCTACATGTATTAACTGTTCATCAGTTTCGATTCTAACTACTTTAAACATGGATTCAAATAAAGCCCCACTCCTTTTTATCTTAATATTGAGATATTTGGCGTAACTATTTTGGAAATTTCTCATAAAATTACTTATTCCACCCTCATTGATTTCTTTAATAAGAAAATGAATATGGTTTGGCATTAAAGATATAGCTAGAGTATCTATCGATTTGGGGTGACTTTTGAGGTTTGTTAAAAATTCTTGCTTTTTAAGCAAAGGAAGACGATTGTAGTGGGAATATCGTAAACCAGGGTCAATCCGAGAGTAGAATGAGATTACATCAATAGCTCTTCGATAATCTCTATTCGCTATAAAAATAGGCTGTCTTGCTATACTTCTATTAAAGACGTGGTAAATTTCTCCTTTGGCTATTGGAATGATGCGATAAGGCACTAGTTGTATTATTAGTATTTATATCCTTACGTGTCAAGCTACGACACACCGGGTGTGGGATATATGGTCCAAGCTACGACACACCGGGTGTGGGATATATGTGTATTAATATATGCAGGATTTATAATATTTTTTCAATGAAATGGGTTGTTTCTTTTAGCGTTAGTTCATATAATAGACTCATGAAAATTGATGTGGCGCATGTGGCAAAATTAGCCAACCTCAAACTTTCTCCTAACGAGAAAGACAGGTTTGAAAAACAACTTTCCGATGTTCTTTCATATATTGATAAGCTCAACGAAGTTGACACAGAGAATATTGAGCCGACCTCGCAGGTAACTGGTCTGGAAAATGTCACCAGAGAAGACGAAGTACGACCATCACTACCGCAAGAAGAGGTTTTGAAGAACACCAAGTCAAAGCATAATGGAATGTTTAAGGTAAAAGCCATTTTTGGAGAATGATTAAGGATTAATGATGAATGACAAATTAAACAAACTGACAATTAAAGAAGCAAGAGAAGGATTAAAAAAGAAAAAATTCTCCTCGGTTGAATTGACCAAAGCCTGCCTGGACAGAATTAAAAACCTTAATAAGGAAATTAACGCCTTTATAACTGTATGCGGAGAAGAAGCGCTTGAACAAGCAAGAAAATCAGATGAATTAGCTTCGCAAGGAGAGACCCTGGAAGCTAAGCCACTTTTGGGGATCCCTTTTTCAATGAAAGATGTTTATTCGACACAAGGAATTAGAACGACGGCAGGTTCAAAAGTTTTAGAAGATTATGTTCCACCTTATAGTTCTACTGTTTATCAAAAACTCATTGAAGGAGGTGCAATTCTTTTGGGAAAAACCAACTGCGACGCGTGGGGACATGGGGCATCAACCGAAAATTCAGATTTTGGTCCTACCAAAAACCCCTGGAATACAGAATATGTGCCCGGTGGCTCAAGCGGTGGTGAGGCTGCTGCGCATGCCTCTGATATGGCGATTTTTGGGATAGGGGAGGATACGGGAGGGTCCATAAGACTTCCCGCATCATTCTGCTCAACAGTTGGTCTTAAGGTAACATACGGCAGGGTTTCTCGGTATGGAGCTCTTGCCTATGCATCGTCCCTTGACACAATGGGGCCAATGGGCAAAACCGTATCTGACTGCGCACAAGTTCTTGAGATTATTGCAGGTAACGACCCAAAAGACGCAACAAGCTCTTCTGGAAAAGTTCCAAACTATATTGCCACTCTTGAGAAAAACGCAAAAGGACTTCGAATTGGTATTCCAAAAGAATTTTTTGGGAAGGGATTAAACGTTGAAGTCAAAAACTCTATAGATCAAGCATTAAAAGTGTTCGAGCAAATGGGCATAGAAATTGTTAATATTTCGGTTCCATCAACCGAATACGGTATAGCAACGTATTACATTATTGCGCCAAGCGAAACAAGTTCAAACTTGGCGCGATATGATGGCATTCGTTTTGGAAACGATAGAGGAGTATTTGGTGCTGAAGCAAAACGGCGAATCATGTTGGGAACATACGCCTTATCCTCTGGTTATTATGATCAATATTACCTTAAAGCGCAGAAGGTGCGAACTCTTATCGAAAAAGAGTTTGAAAAAGCGTTTGAGAAATGTGATGTAATTCTTTCCCCTGTTTCACCAACTCCTCCATTTGAAATTGGAGAAAAAGTTGATGATCCACTCCAGATGTATCTCGTTGATGTTTATACCGTTCTCATAAACCTGGCGGGTATTCCATCTCTAGCACTTCCCTGCGGATTCTCTAAAAATGGGCTACCAATTGGCATGCAGATTCTAGGCCCCCAGTTTTCTGAAGGACTCTTGTTTAGGGTAGGACATACCTATGAGCAGGCAACACAGTGGCACAAAATGAAACCCCTCCTTCGCTGAAAGCTACGGAGGGCAAGCAAAATTATGAACTATACACCTGTTATCGGACTTGAGGTGCATGTGGAACTCAAGACAAAATCCAAAATGTTCTGCTCCTGTTCGGCGGATTATTTTGGGCACGAGCCCAATACCCATGTTTGCCCGGTCTGTTTAGGTCTTCCCGGGGCGCTTCCTGTACCCAATATAACAGCCATTGATTGGTGTGTGATGATAGGTCTGGCACTCAACTGCGAGATTCCCCTTTTTTCTAAGTTTGATCGCAAAAATTATTTTTATCCCGATTTACCAAAAGGCTATCAGATTTCCCAATACGACCAGCCCTTCTGTATCAATGGCTCAATAAAATTATCAAGCGGCAAAACTATTGGAATAAGACGAGTGCATATGGAAGAAGACACTGCTAAATTGATCCATCAAGAAGATTCAACACTCATTGACTTCAATAGATCGGGCGTTCCTCTGGTGGAAATTGTGACCGAACCAGATTTTGAATCAGCAACTGAAGTTATTGAGTATCTTAAAAAACTCCAGCAGATCGTGCGTTATCTGGATGTTTCCAACGCCGACATGGAAAAAGGCGATATGAGACTCGAGCCGAACATCTCTCTGATGATAGATGATGAAGGATTAAGGATTAAAAAAGAAGTGCCAAAATACAAAGTTGAGGTTAAGAACATAAATTCGTTCCGCTTTGTTGAGAAGGCAATCAATTATGAAGTTGATAGACAAAAGGGGCTTTTAGAGTCTGGACAAAAACCTGTTCAGGAAACAAGAGGTTGGGACGAGAAGACGCAAAAAACGGTTTCGCAAAGAGTCAAAGAGGAAGCCCAAGATTATAGATATTTTCCAGAACCTGATATTCCACCAATAAGGTTGTCGAAAAATCTCATCCGCCAGCTGGCGGATCAAATTCCAGAATTGCCAGAAGATAAAAAGGACAGGTTTGTGAAGGAGTATGGCTTGAGAGTAGATCAAGCCATACTACTAACCGAAACAAGAGAAAAAGCAGATTTTTATGAACAAGCAGTAAAAGACGGGAAAGTGTATGGTATAGATGCGCAAGAAATAGCAAATGTGATTATCAATAAAAGGATTTTGGGAGAAAATCTACTACCAGCACAACTTATTACTGCCATAGTCTCGGGGAGAAGGCAGGGGATAGATAAAGATCAGCTCAAAACAATCATCAAAAAAGTAATGGATGCAAATTCTAAAGCTGTTGAAGATTATAAAAAAGGTAAAACGCAAGTACTTGGTTTTCTTATTGGACAAGTGATAAAATTGGCTCCAGGAGTAACTCCTCAACAAGCAAAAGAAGAGTTAGAAAAGGGACTTTCATGAGCGAAGATCAAGACGATCAGCCTAAATCAGAAGGGAAATTTGGCTATTTAAAAGCCCGATATCAGCCCAAACGTGAAGTGGCAGAAGAAAGACTTGTAGAAAAAGGACTAAAAAAAGGAACTGGAGAATTCAGAAAAGCAAGAGCAGTTGCTGCGCGGTTGGCCCTAGAAGGGGAGTTCGAAGGAGAAATAGACGCTCTTACCAGGGCCCCTAATCGAAAAAATTTTGAGCGAAGATTGAAAGAAGAGGCAGAAAGGATAAAAAGATTTAATCATACGTCAACAGTTATGTTTTTGGACGTAAACAATTTGAAGGAAATTAACGATGCACAGGGGCACGACAAGGGTGATGAGCTAATAAAAAAAGTTGCCGAAATTCTAAAAGCACAAACTCGGGTTAGCGACGTATTCTCTCGCTATGGCGGCGACGAATTTGTAGTCATCCTGACAGAAACTGATCTGCTAGGGGCACAATCTTACTGGGAAAGACTAAATGGGTCTTTTGGTGAAGCTGGTATTAGCATTGCCGCAGGAGCAACAGAAATTGATCCCAATGATATTGAATTTTCAGTTAAGAAAGCTGATGAAGCTATGTACGAAGCAAAGGTTATTTCAAAACAACAGAAACAGAATGTATTAATAGTCCACGCTCCAGATTAATTATAAATTAAATTAAAATCTAAAAATTTTAAAAGAGACTTATGGCTGATTTTGTTCACCTGCATGTCCACACTGAATATTCTTTGCTTGATGGATTGGCAAAAATACCGGAGCTATTCAAAAAAGCCAAAGATTGCGGCATGGATGCTTTGGCCATAACAGACCATGGTGCTTTATATGGGGCTGTTAAATTTTACAATGAAGCCAAAAAGCAAGGCATGAAGCCTATTATTGGTTGCGAAATGTATCTTGCTACCAGATCCCGTCTTGATAAAGAAGTCCAGAAAGACGATTATGGCCACCTGGTACTGCTTGCTAAAAACGAAACAGGTTATAAAAACCTGTTGCAATTGGTAACACTAGCGCATTTGGAAGGGTATTACTATAAACCAAGGATTGATTTAGAGCTTCTTGATAAATACCATGAGGGTTTGGTGGCTCTATCAGGTTGTTTGGGTGGCGCCGTATCCAGCCTTTTGGTCAAAGGGCAAGACAAGAAAGCGCAAGAAACAGCTAATAAACTGGCTCAAATCTTCGGGCAAGGTAATTTTTACTTAGAATTACAAAGACATCCACAGATTAAAGATCAGGAACCGACCAACCAGAAGCTGATTAAAATTTCTCGCCAACTGGCAATTCCATTGGTGGCAACAGCCGACGTCCATTATGTCAATGAAGATGACGCGGAGGCGCAAAAAGTGCTACTGGCAATCCAAAAACAGGTAACGTTGTCTGAAATGGATGGTCAATCAGAGGAAAGACAAATTCATCACCCGGGACTTTATCTAAAGAGTCCCCGGGAGATGTCTGATTTATTTGCCGACTTGCCGGAAGCAATCGCCAATACCCAAAGGATTGCCCAAGCTTGTAACTTGGAGCTTAGTATGGGCAAATTAATCATGCCCAAATATCCTCTGCCAGTGCAAGAATCAGCCAACAAACATTTAGAAAATATGTGCAGCCAAAGGATAAAAAATAGGTACTCCCATCCAACCCAAGAAGTGATGGATAGGATTAACTACGAGTTATCGGTCATTGAAAAAAAGCACTTCTCTACCTATTTTCTGGTAGTACAGGATTTTGTGAATTGGGCCAAAAATCAGGGAATTATGGTAGGTCCTGGTCGAGGCTCTGCTGCTGGCAGTATTGTTTCTTATATTTTAGGGATAACTAATCTTGATCCCCTGAAGTTTCATTTACCTTTTGAGAGGTTTTTGAACGAACAGCGCCCTTCCCCTCCTGATATTGATATGGATTTTGCCGATGACAGGAGGGACGATGTTATCAAGTATGTGGCGTCAAGATATGGAGAAGACCATGTAGCTCAAATTATTACTTTTGGCACTATGGAGGCCCGTGCCTCTGTCCGTGACGTGGCTCGGGTGCTGGGACATCTTTATGCTGTGGGTGATAGGATTGCCAAATTAACTCCTCCTGGCAGTCAAGGTTTCCATATGACTATCACCAGAGCAATAGAACTGACCCCAGAGCTGAAAAACGCCTATGATAACGAACCGGACACCAAAAGAATTATCGATCTGGCAAAAAAATTAGAAGGTGTAGCCAGGCATGCTTCTACCCATGCCGCAGGAGTAGTCATAGGAGATAAGCCTTTGGTGGAATACACCCCGCTGCAGAAAGAGTCGAAAGGCAACAAGATTATTACCCAGTACGATATGTATTCCCTGGATTTGAATATTTCCGATCAAGCCATTGGTTTGATGAAAATAGACTTTTTAGGTTTGAGGAACCTCACTATTTTGGAAAATGCCATTAGATTTGTTAAATCATCACAGGGTGTAGATATTAATCTGGAAGAAATTCCCCTAGATGATGCTGATGTATACAAAATGATTGCCAGTGGCCAAACCACCGGAATTTTTCAGTTGGAGTCTGGTGGCATGAGAAGATTGGCCCGCGACTTAAAGCCTACCCGTTTTTCGGATATTTCTGCTATGGTAGCTTTGTTTCGCCCTGGTCCAATGGAGCTAATTCCCCAGTTCATTGAAGGTAAAAACAATTCACAAAAAATTAAATATGCCCTGCCGCAACTTAAATCAGTTTTGGCAGAGACTTACGGCATCATAGTTTATCAGGAACAGGTTTTGGAAATCGTTAATAAAATGGCCGGATACAGTCTGGCAGAAGCAGATTTATTTAGGCGAGCCATGGGCAAGAAAAAACCGGAACTGATGAAAAAGGAAAAGCAAAAATTTATAGATGGAGCAGGCAATCAAGGATTTAGCCAGCAGGATGCAGAAAAAGTCTACGCTTTGATTGAAAAATTTGCCGCCTATGGATTTAATAAGGCTCATTCCGCTTCATACGCAATGATTGCCTATCAGACAGCTTATATGAAAGTAAAATTCCCGGTAGAATTTATGACGGCGGTCATGACAGCTGAATCTCAAGCTAAATCATCAGGATCGGTCAAGGAAGAGAAAATTGCCCAAGCAGTAGCGGAATCTCGCCGAATGGGGATTGCAGTCCTGCCGCCGGATGTCAATAAATCTGATTTTGGCTTTACCATTGAAGAAGATCAAAACATAAAGAAAATTAGATTTGGGCTGTCTGCTATAAAAAACATCGGAGAGGCTGCTATTGAGTCAATAATTATAAGCAGACAGAAATCAGGTAGTTTTGCCAACTTATATGATTTTTGTTCTAAAGTTGATCTGTCTAAAGTAAATAAAAAATCATTGGAAAGCTTAATTAAGGCTGGAGCAATGGATGCGTTTGGCAGGCGGTCAGCACAGCTTACCTATATTGACCAGATTATTGCCAGAAAACACCAAGAGCAAAAAAGGTCAGTGGCGGGACAAACAGGTTTATTTACTGAAGAAGACGAGCTTGCCCAAATTCAAGATATTAGATTTGATGATATGGAAGAATTTTCTCCGTCTGAATTATTAGCTTTTGAGCGTGAGCTGTTAGGTTTTTATTTGACGGAACATCCATTTGCCAAAGAACTTGCTCAGGCCAGCCGACTCGCTACCTGTAAAATTGCAGAAATTAGCGATGAGCAGGTTGACCAATCTGTGGTAGTAGCTTGTCAGGTGCTTCAGGTTAGGAAAACATTTACTAAAGCCAATAATAGTGAGATGGCCTTTGTCAAACTGGAGGATGATTCAGGACAGATTGAAGCAGTAGTCTTTCCCAGAATTTATGCACAAACAAGACAACTGTGGGATACCAATAGAGTATTATTATTGGTATCCAGAGTTTCTCATAGGGAAGATAAAATTTCCCTGATTATTGAGCAGGCCTATGATGCGACTGATGAAATATCACTGCAAGAGGCGGAATATAATTTTGACAGGCCAATGCCAACAAATAGAGTAGTAGTTTCAATTACGGCCAAGTCGCCAGAATTTGTGGATGATCTGGAGCTATGGGTACCGCAAGGCACTTCCAGTAGTACCCTTTACCAACTTAAAGCAGTATTGCAGAAATATCCAGGTGATAAAAAAATCACCCTAGTTTTACAAAATGCTGAAGGTAGAGGCAGAAAAGTCTCCCTGCCTTTTACCGTGGCTGATGATGTTGGGCTTCTGCATCACTTAGAAGACTTATTAGGCCACGGTTGCCTAAGAAGCACTCAAGGTTGAAACCACAGTCGCTTTTGAGGTACAATTACTCTGCTATGCCAAGAAAAGCATCCACCAAGGTCAAAGGCAGGCCTAAAAAAGTCATCCCAACCCAAGTTGAAGACCGGCCGATTCGGGCTGGCGACCTAGTGCGTGTGCATACTAAAATTAGAGAAGGCGGTAAGGAACGAGTACAAATTTTTGAGGGTGTGATTATTGCCATAAGGGGTCGTGGTGAGAATAAAACCATGACTGTTCGCCACGAGGCACGAGGCATGGGAGTAGAGAGAATTTGGCCTTTAAAAAGCCCGTCAATTGTCAAAATTGAGCTTAAAAAATACGGTAATTTCCGCAAGTCAAAATTATATTTTTTGAGAAATCGCCCTGGCGGTATGATGCGCTTACTGTGATAAGATGTTAAGATCTCTCCCGACTCTTGAAGAAGAGCAAACTTTATGGTCACAAGGTTACCGACTGGTTGCAGGGTTTGATGAAGTTGGCAGGGGTTCATGGGCCGGGCCGGTGGTAGTTGGCGCTGTTGTTTTTCCTCAAGATTGCCAAATCCACCCCGAATTAAAAGATTCCAAACAATTAAGTGCAAAAAAAAGGCAGCAGTTGTTGGAATGGATTAAGAAGGTAGCTCTGGCTTGGGCTATTGCTGAAACAGGGGTAGATATTATCAATAAGCTTGGTATCGGGAAAGCTACGCAAATTGCTTTTAGAAAAACTTTTACCAAAATTCAGCCGGATTATGTATTGATGGATGCTTTTTACATCAAACACATCTTGCGAAAATACCAGAAGCCGATCATAAAAGGCGATGAGAAATGCGCCTCCATTGCCGCCGCCTCAATTTTAGCAAAAGTTTATCGGGATGATCTGATGGTTAGACTTAACAAGACCTTTCCCCAATACGGTTTTGACAAGCACAAAGGCTATGGCACAAGGTTACACCAGGATGCCATCGCTAAATATGGATTGTCGCAGGTTCATCGGACATCATTTAATTTACAAAAATTCCTGCACTGATTTTTAAATACTAGAATTATGTTCAAGCAAAGACTGGGAGCCAAGGGTGAAGAACTGGCTTGCAACTATCTAAAAAATCACGGCATCAAAATTATTCAAAGAAATTATTACACCAGATTTGGAGAGATTGATATTATCGGTCAGGAAGCTGGTCAGCTGGTTTTTGTGGAAGTAAAGACTCGCACTTCTCGGGAGTTTGGCCTGCCGGAAGAAGCTATTACCCAAACAAAAATTGCCAGGATGCAAAAAGCAGCTTTCTTGTATATATCTTATAAAAAACTGACTGACCAGCAGTATCGGTTTGATGCCGTTGTTATTGAGTTTGCGGGGGAAAAATTAACCAGGCTTGAACATCTGAAAAATATTGGATGATTATTATGATGTTTCTGATAATCCGTAGGTTCTTTTAAGATAATCCCAGGCTCTGCTTTTGATTTTACTATTCCAAAATTGTTCCACCTCTTGCTTGATGGTGGGATTTTCGTTTAATAATCCTAAAAGAAACAGTTCCATAGCAGGTATAGTGCTCAATGATAAAATAAATCCGCGAGACATGACTTGTGGTCTGAGGCTGATTGACTGCTTGGTCACCCGAGCGCTAATCATTGATTCAATATCTTGAAGCAATGGTTGGGAAACATCGCTGATTCGCAACAGGCCTTCATTCTGGTCAAAAGCCACAGTTGATGCCAAAAAATATTTTAAAAACTCATCCTGCAGTTTTCTGCTTAGACCTTTTATAACAGTGGATAGACCTGTTTTTCGTCGCAATTCTCTATTTCGTGGGAATTGGAGAATTTTAAGAAAATAAGTTCCGACGGCTTTTGATCCATAACCTAAGTGTAAAAACTTATACCCATCTGGTTTGAGCTGGCTTTTTTGATCAACCGGTTTAACATCGTGATCTGGCAGAAAGTTAAAAGCCTGCTCAAAAACTAGCCTGACCGGTCCTTGTAAAAAAGCCAGGTTTTCCATAGACGAGGACAGATCCAGGTGGGATGCATTACCAAAGTATCCATGCCCGTAAGCAATACCACAAGCGGCAGCGGTTGGCCGGTCAATTTCACCGGGAATATAGATGCCTCTTCTGATATCTTCATTACTAAATTGCACTCCCTCTGGCGCGTCATCTGGGTTAGCGGCGGTGATTTTCAGTTCAATCAGGAATTTACTAATACCGCCGGAGATTTGTTTCAACTTGATGCCGTATTCTATTACCTGCTGGTAAGTTATGCCAGAAATCCGCAGGATGTTGGAAGCAGATGCCAATAATGGCCGGGGGCCTCTGGGCCCGTCATAATATGGAGACGCTTGCGCCAGTAAAGAGGCGTTGGCCATAAACCTGGGATAGACTACTTGTCCGGCTTCGGTTTCTTCAAGAGGATGCAGGTTGTTTCTCTTGATCCTTCTTGCGGCCTCATCAGGTGAAATTCCCAGGCTTTGGGCAATAAGTTCTGCCCACTTATTATTTTTTTCATCGCTATTAAGGCGCCAATAATTTCTCTCAACTTCCGCTGTTCTGGTACTCATGATCACGGAGATTATAGGTTATGGATAATATAAATGTAAATAAAGACAGATGTGCACCATCTGGGATGATGTTCGAACCTATCTAACCTCCAAAATTGATCCTAAAGAGAAAGCTAGTCTTATTGTTGCCATCGCTCATTTCAAAAACAAGGAGGACAAACGATGAGCTGGCTTACAAAGTCCACGCCTCTATTTTATATGATGAAAAGACCTTTTACAACAGGTTCAGCCGAAGAAAAGTTTTGGATTCATCTGCCTTTTAGGCAGGCTAGATTATTATACAATATTTTGCACATAAGTTTACCTACATTTTATTGACTTTCATGAACCTATAAACTATTCTTAATGGGTATGACAGACGGCCCAGTTGCATCTCCCGAAGATAATAAATATTTAAGCAGACGTGAAGGGCCTATAGATAGGAAAACTGCCATTCATTTAGCACAATATTTGCAAGCTGAGGGTGATCATTTAAATCTTACTTCACGGCCACTGGGAAAATTTGAATACAAACAAGGAGATCCCGAAAGTAGTTGCCCTGCTCATCTTTCAGAACCATTACCTATTCCCAACCATCTTTTTATCGAATCAGTAACTTTTGCTCAAATACCAAACTATAAATTTCGGACGAGTTATATTTCATATTTTGATGAACCTGCCTTAGGAGTGATTGTGAAATACAAACCAAATGTACCAGAGAATTATCTTTTTCAATCACAAGGAGATCGTGAGCCCACGATACATGATTTAGTAAAAAGAACACAAGATATTTTCGTTTTCTCTTTATCTGGAAATTCTGACAGGGATGTTGGCTATGTTTATGTCCGACCCTACAGTACTGAGGGTGAGGAGGTAAACAAAAAGATACAAGATAAAGAATTTAAGGATAGAATACCCCGTTCTCAGGGCCTAGATGTAGGAAGTGGTCCTGGCACAATTTCTCAGGGCCTAGATGTAGGAAGTGGTTCTGGCACAATAGTGCCAAATGATCATAGGTTGAATAATCTGATTTATGAAGTTTTAACAGCTGTTTCAAGAGCTAATCCAGATCAATTTCCAGATTTCAATGAATTCATGCACGATCTAGACCAACAAGAAAGAGACCAAGAACCTTCTACTTAATAATTCCATTTCTATAATCAAAATACTAATTAGTCACTATGCTCTCCGCAGGATTGGTAGTAAATTAAAGGATGTTCTTTTAAGTCTCCGCGTCAAACGCGGCTATGCCTGGTTTTGATCAGCAAAAAATCCTTATTCTAGCTGTTTTCTTAATTGTAATTTTCCTTTGGTAGTTTTGAGGAATTTTTCTCTTTTTATTGCTTGAGATTTCTCTTTATATGCTTCATAGTAGATCAATTCCAAAGGTCTCCTATTTTTAGTTGACTGCACATTGCCAGAATTATGATCCTTGAGTCTATTTCTCAAATCACTACTAAACCCAGTGTAGTATTTTCCATCTTTTAGGCTTTTTAAGATGTAGATGTAATGCATTGTTTTGCCCGATCATTCGCTTACTTCAGCTCGTTACACTTCGCTGAAGAGCGCTTCGATAGGACTGATATTCGTTTATTACTTAAGTAATACAGTGCTGTGCACTGATGTAGTGCCCCTCAATGAAGTGAAACGAATTGAGGTAAACGAATATCAGTGCCGCCAGCGGGATTCGAACCCGCGATCTCAGCCTTGAAGGGGCTGTGTCCTAGGCCACTAGACGATGGCGGCAAAAGCTCAAGTTACTATATTTTAGCCTAGATGAGAGTATAAATCAAAAAGCTGTCAAAATTTTTTAACCAGACGTTTGTATAGATAAGAGTAAATTGTCAATAGCAGAGAGCCATAAAAATATCCACCCAAAACATCACTCGGCCAGTGAACACCCAAATAGATGCGGGACAATCCACCCAAAGCAATCAGCAGGATAAATACGGCGAGTATGCCGTGCCTAAGCCAGTTATTTTGAGTATATTGATGTATAAAAATACTAATTAAGCCAAAAATAACAATATAATTGGTAACATGGCTAGAGGGGAATGACAGACCATTAATATCTCCCAAGATATAGACGATACCGCCATCAGGTCTGGGACGAGCTACCAACTCTTTAATAACAGATACGGATAACTCTGATGTGGCAGTTGCTACTAAAAAGAAAATAGATTCCTGAATTTTTTTTCTAGCCAGCAGTGCTAAAGATATTAAAGCGATAATCAATAAAGTTCCTGTTAGGTTTCCAATGACAGTGGTTATCTCCATTAGGCTGTTAAAGTAAGGGAGGTTAATGGATTGGATTTGTTGGGAAATTACTGGATCAATGGGAAAAAATTCGTTCCAATGGGCAAAAATAGCCAGAATCGCAAAGGTAATTCCCCAGAAAAAGATCTTTACCATAATAGCTGTAGTCTAATCAACTTGCATTAGTTTTGCAATCAGTCATAAAATATAAACTCATGGATAATAAAAGTAAAATTATTCAAGCCGCACTTTTGATGGTCGCAGTCATCACTATTTCTTCCTGGGTTGTTGCTAGATTTGCCGGCAACCAGTTAGTTTCACCCATTGACACACAATATCAAGAGCCTGCTACGCCGCTGTCGTTTTCTTTTATTAAGAAAGAATTAAGTTTTCTGCCCCAAGTGACCAGCCCGAAAGTTTTGGCAGCCGCCTCCCAGCAAGCACCGGAGACATCGGCCAAAAGCGCGCTGGTTATGGATGTGGCCACCGGCGGCATCCTGTATGAAAAAAATGCCCATGAGAGATTGGCGGCAGCCAGCCTGGTCAAAATTATGACTGCCGCCATCGCTCTGGAAAAAGGTTTTTTAGATAATATGATAGTAGTTTCCCAAAAAGCTGCCAGTCAGCCGTCGCATTTGATGGGTTTATCAACCGGCGAGCAAGTTCTACTAAAAGATCTGCTTTATGGTTTGATACTGGTTTCTGGAAATGATGCTGCCCTGGCTATTGCTGAAGGGTTGGCCGGATCTCAAATTAGGTTTGTATCATGGATGAACCAAAAAACAGATAGCCTGGGTTTGAAGGATACAAAGTATGTTAATCCCTCCGGCTTAGACGAAGATGGCCAGATTCAATACACCACAGCACATGACTTGGCAGTAGTGACCAGGTATGCTTTGAGTGAATTTCAATTTTTTTCAGAATTGGTTGGCACCAGAGAATATACTTCAGCCTATCAAGAAGGCCGTCATAAGGCTTTTATTTTGTATAACGAGACACCGCTGTTAGGTCAAGTGGAGGGGGTAGTCGGCGTCAAGGACGGCTATACTCCCGAAGCAGGATTATGTTTGGTGTCACTGGTTGAAAAAAATGGTAAGAAGATTTTAGTGGTGGTGCTGGGTGCTCAAACCAGAAGGCAAGATGCAGAAAACCTGATTGAGTATGGGTTTGGGCAGGTTAACTAGCTTAAGATATTCATATTATTTGGTATAATTGATTCAGTTTTGTTTTATGGCATATCAGACAAACTATGGTCAGGCCATTTGGACCAATCACGCGCTTGCAAGATTAGGCCAAAGGGGATTGTCGCAAAAGCTGGCTTGGCAGGCTTTCCAGTATCCTGATTGCAGTTTTGCCGGCAAAGAGCCTGGTACAACCGAATTCCAGAAGCGATTTGACGGTTCACTGGTCACAGTTGTTGCCAAGCAAAACAACAAGCATGAATGGATTATCCTATCCTGCTGGATCGATCCGCCGCTAGCCGGGTCAGTTGACTTGCTTAAAAAAGAAGAACAAGCCAAATTTCAAAAAGCCTCTGCTTGGGGCAAATGGTGGCTGACCCTAAAGAAGCAATTAGGGTTTTAATGAAGTGAACTAAGGCTCAATGCAAAACCCCAGAGCAAGCATGATTGTTTTTAGGCTATTTTTTATCTTTGTAGCCTGATTTTTTTTCTGCTGATGCTGAATTTTCCTGGCCAATTGGCATAACAGCCCCATAACAGCCGGAGTGTTGAGATCGTCATTCATCAGTTTGATAAAGGTAGATAAGAATGGTATTTTAGTTGATTTTAATTGTGCATCTTCCTGTTTTGAGACAAGGCTTTGTAACAAGGAGACATTTTTTTCTGCCTTTTTCATTTCCTGCTCATCAAATTCCCAAGGCATCCGATAATGATGGGCAAGCAGTACCCAACGGATAGCATTGGCAGAGTATTTTTTCAACAAATCAGCCACCATCACTAAATTACCCAGCGATTTGGACATTTTTTCTCCCTGATGCATTACCATAGCTGTGTGCAGCCAGTACTTCACAAAAGGGGACTTATTGGTAAAACTTTCTGATTGAGCAATTTCACTGTCATGGTGGGGATAAATTAAATCTTTGCCGCCGCCATGAATATCAATCTGGTCTCCTAAATACCTAGTGGCCATGGCAGAACACTCAATGTGCCAACCCGGCCTGCCTGGACCCCAGGGAGAATCCCAGGCTGGCTCACCTGGGGTGGACCGTTGCCATAATAAAAAATCCAAAGGGTCTTTTTTGAGGGGGTCACCAGGATTGGCCCCCCTTTCCCGAGACAAAATTAACATTTGGCCTCTGGTGTATTTAGATAATTTGCCATAGTTGTTAATTTTTTTAATCTCAAAGTAAACATGACCCTGACGGTGATAAGCCAAGCCTTTTTGAATTAATACCTGGCTCATGTTGATTATCTGGTGGATGGAGTCAGTGGCTTTGACGTAGTGTGTGGGTGAACTGACGTTTAAGGCTGTCATGTCTTGCAGGAATTTATCAGTCCAAAATTGACCCAAAGTCTGCCAATTTTGTCCGGTTTCCTGGGCTTTTTTTAACAGATCGTCGTCAATATCGGTCACATTTTGAGTGTAGTTAACCTGATAGCCTTGAAAGGTCAGATATCTTTGCAGAACATCAAAAAATACGTAAGTAAAAGCATGGCCCAAGTGAGTAGTATCATAAGGAGTGATACCGCAAACATACATAGATACCTGCTTGTTGTATAGAGGGACAAATTGCTGTTTTGTTTTGGTCAGAGAGTTGTATAATTTCACCAGGTATATTATAACTCAATCTCAATGAAAGCTTTATTTATCTTTGCCCATCCTGATGATGAAACCTTTTCTTCTGGTGGGACCATCGCCAGACTTGCCCAAAATGGTGTTAAAGTGCACTTAATTTGTGCCACCAGGGGAGAGGCGGGGACAGTGGGAGATCCTCCTTTAACCACCCCGGATAAGCTGGGCGAGTTCAGGGAAAAAGAGTTAAAAAAAGCTGCCAAAATTTTAGGGATCAGCCGGATATTTTTCTTAAATTTTATCGACGGTACTCTCAATCGTATACCTCTTAAGAAGCTGTTGGCCCCCATTACTCGAATTATTGATAGCGAGCAGCCTGATTTAGTGGTGACTTTCGATAAAAGGGGAGGATCTAATCATCCCGATCACAAGGCCATTTCTAAGGCAACCACTCTGGCTTTTACAGAGTATGCAAGAACTACTAACAAGCATGTTTGCCTATATCACACAGCTATTCCTAGAAGTTATTTAAAAAAATATGAACAGTCAGGGCTAACCTATACCGCTTTTGGCAAGATTAAAGGAGTCAAAGATGAAGATATTACCACATATTCTCATATTGTAGACACCTACAAGATAAAAGTTAGGGCAGCCCAATGTCATCAAACTCAAAGGCAAGATTGGCAGAGATTTCTCAAAAGGGCAGAACAGGTTAATTTGAAAGTGGAATTCTTTAGATTGATTTTTGAGAACTCCTTATAATTCCTTCAAGAAAACCTGCCTGGACGGCACAAGGATTATTTGGTATGAATATTATATATAAACCGATTACTTCTGGGCAACTACGACAATTCGATGTCTTGGTAAAGCTATGCCCTGTTTCGTTTGGTGGGTTGAGATATATTCTTCGAGCAAAAATTTATCTTTTTCAGAATCATAGTCTGTAAATATTGGAACTCCTTGTAAAAACAAGTCCAGATTTTGATAGTCAGGATAATATTCGGTGTAATAAAAGTCCTTGCAATAAATTACTTTTAAGCCTGTCTTTTTAGCTACTTGCTTATCTCTTTTTGATCTTGAACTGTCAAATCCGCCAAAATTTTGTCCCCTGCCAAATGTTTCCTCCAATTCTTGCGTGTCTTTCTCACCAATCCCAATATTTATGAAATAACCACCTTTTTTAAGGAGTCTGTATATTTCATCAAACGGCGTCGGTCCACGGCGGCTATAAACTATATCGAAGCTATCATCTGCATAAGGGATTTTAAAAGCATCAATTTCTTCAAAGCTAACATTTTTAACCGCTTCTTTTTCTTGAAGTGACTTTGCTGCTTTGAGCATCCCCTTTGATAAATCAATAGCAATTAAATTTTTAAAATTGGGAGCGATAGCAAGGGTGAAGCGGCCATCTGCACAACCTAAATCCAATGCATTCTTACTTTTTCCTGAATACTTGATCAAAAGATCCTTAAAAACTTTTTCAGGGCTTTCTGTTGGATATTTTGTGGTATGTGATTCGGCGGTACTGTAATTACCGAATTTAGTTGCAACCTTGTCATAAAATTTGTATCCACCAGTTTTAGTCATTTAATATCTCTCAACAAAAACTATTAACTTTCTGTTAACTTATTTCGTCTATTTTTAACAACTGTTAATTTGTGATCCCAACGATACATTGCACGGACTGGAAGATTTTTTCAAATTATTCCTGTCTGACGGTCTAAATTCAGAGTTTGCATATCTATTCGGGCTAAAGAATGTATAAGTATGTATAACTACAAAAGTAATCACCATAACAAAGCTACTACCTAAACAAATTTATTTATCTTTTTAAAGGCATATTAATCGTGTGTTCCTAAAAAATCTTGCCATGATTTCATTTTAAGTGTCGCTAGTCCACGAGGTTTAAAGCGGACTTTCCCATGAGAGTACACGAACTTCAGTCTTTGATAGCCGATATAGCTTAAAATAATGCCAGTACTTGTACCTAAATTTAAACTTTCAACTATGCCGCCCATCGGAATATAAATGCACATATCCGCATTATTTACTGCTTCATCAGAAATACCTTTAGATTCATTACCAAACCATACAGCAAGACGTTTCTGTGTAAATTCAGCCTCATACAGATTTATATTCTTTTTTCCTTTTTCGTGCGATGAGGTCACCGTGATGGTATAGAGATTTTTCCGTAAATGAGATATACATTCACTTGCAGAATTAAAATATTTTACATACACCCATTTATTTGCCCCTACACTAATATTGGTTAAGCGCTTGTTAGTTCGTGATGATTCAAAGTCATGCAAAATATTTTTTGCATCTCCAATTATGTACAGTTTTTCTACTCCAAAAGCGGAAATGTTTCTAATTGCCGAACCGACATTCACTATGTCAGTCGGATTCTCCAACACGCAAACGAAATAACGGTTGCGTAAGTGCTTTATTTTTCTTATCCTTTCCCTTATCGCCATGTTATAAGTTATATTTGCTTTGTAATCCTTTAACGCTCTAGACTTAATTTTATTTTCCTAGTCATCTTTTGTTAACTTCTTTCCACAATTTTTAACAATTGTTAACTAGTGATCCTCACGAGATATTGCACAGACTGCGTGAGTTCTCGCAAGAATTCCTTACAATGAGTAGTTTACCAGATTTAATATGGTGGTTGCAACCAGAATTAGCCTCAAAAATCGAAAGGCCCGTCTAGAGTTCTCCTACTTAGCTGTCTTTACTTTCTTTTAACCCATGCTTTATAACAGTTTTTCTTGCATAGTTATGCATATCAGAAATTAAGGAAAGTAGTATATCTGGCATTTTAATGCAGTATTTTTATGGGAAGGATTGGGGTAAAGATGCTGAAGAGATAAACTTACGTCTCACTTATAAACTATCCGCCTTAACAACAGGTTCCGGGTGAAGTCCGGATGGGTCTGTATGACCTGCATTGAGAGCTTCTGCAGCAGCTACTAATCCATCCCGTACCTGTGACCAGGTTAATCCGGGATTAGATTTAATATATAAGGCCGCTGATCCTGCTACATGAGGCGATGCCATACTTGTACCGCTGATGGTGTTATAACCACCACTCTTCCAAGTAGAATAGATGGAAACACCAGGGGCACCAAGATCAACAACGCTACCATAATTGCTAAAGCTGGCAAAGGTATCATCGGCTCCATAGCTGGTTGCTCCTCCCAATCCTCCCGGTTGACCATCAGAATCGGCCAAAGCCGAGACGGTGATGAGTGTATCATCGTAGGCAGCAGGTACAAAGGTGCTGGCATCAGCGTTGCTATTGCCAGCTGCTACTGCATAGGTAATACCCGCAGCCGTTGATTTACAAATTGCTTTATGCAGGGCATCATTGTTCGTGTTTCCACAATTATTGTCACTACTACCGCTGCCACCCAAACTCATGTTAGCCACCTTGATGTTGAACGTTACCGCATTGGCTGTCACCCAATCAACCCCGCAGATAACTGTTGACCAACTTCCCGAACCTGCTGCATTAAGTACTTTTACGGCAATCAGCTTTGCCTCAGGTGCCACCCCGACCACCCCGATATCATTACTGACTGCGGCAACAGTTCCCGCAACATGGCTGCCATGCCCGTTGTCATCATTGCCTGTCTTTTTCCCTCGAATACAACTTTTATTTGCGACGATGTTGGCCTTTAAATCAGGATGTGTTAAATCAATGCCAGTGTCAATAACTGCCACCCCGATACCTGTTCCTTTATTGGGATTTACCGGTGCGTTTACCCGACTGATCCCGGTTGGAGTGGTTTGGGCAAATGCCTCAACCACCCTATCCTCTGAGACAAACTGGACCCGAGAGTCTTCTTTTACTTTATCCAGCCTTGCTTGAGGGATTGTGGCTGAAAAACCCTTAAGGGCTGTGGTGTAGACATGTTCAACAGAAAGACCGTGGGTGCGTACCATCTCATTGGCAACAGCTTGGGGGTTTCCAACATCATCTTTCAGCACCACAACAAAGTTATTGGGAATAACATCAGACTTTCCCTGAGCTTCTACATTCAAACTTCTTTGAGATAAAACAGCCACGCTTAAAACGAACAGGAGAAGAAAAAAGGTACGCAGTATAAGTTTAAATCTGCTTTTGAACATGCTCTTAGAGAATTCTCTATTAAATTGATGATGTCATAATTAAGGGCTAAAAGTCAAGTGGCAATTTACAACTTAACGCTTTTATTTCAAGCGCAATATTTTTATCAGCTCTATTTACATTATACTCTTAGAAGTTTTTTAGA
>CAZXEC010000006.1:0-55286 GCA_964639595.1 uncultured Gammaproteobacteria bacterium | reverse complement strand
TTTACTCCGGCAACTTGCAGTCTCGTATAAAAAGGGCTTTGCAGAGCTCTGCGCGTCCTCATCCGCGCAGAGCAACTCCAGCCTCAACTTTGCGGATTCACTTTCAGTCGACCTTTATCGAAAGATCCGAACTTCGTTTTCGCAAAGGTAGGCGGCGCGCCCCTTTTCGCGCCGCCTTCTATCTTATCCGCTCGGCCTTCGGCCGAAGCTCTTAAACTGTCGGCTGAACCAGTCCGTAGGACTGCAAAAAACGCAAAAATTTTAAAGAACTTTTCAAAAATTATGTACTTAAAAGGCGCAACCGGTGGACTCAATTTCGAATCGCTTCTAATTGTCCGATTGCGCCATTAAAAAAAGCGATTCCAAAAAAATTGAGTCCACTGAAAATATACAAAGGAAAATGAAATATTGCAACTGGAACTTTGTATATCAAATATGTGTAAGGGTGGAGATTGTATTTTCGTATTGTTGACTTATTGCTTGACGCATAGGTATAGGTATATCAAGACTTCTTGATTGAGTCCAAAGAGCTCGAGCTAGTTGCTGAACATTTCTTCTTTTTCCTCTGGTGGACATTAGTAATACATTTGCGCCAGTTGACATACGATCCTGTTCTAAATCTTTTACATCATCCTCTAAATCCCATAATGCCTGTCGTGTACGAAACGCTGCTGTTAAACCAGGATAATCAATCCCATCCGCTCGTAATACTTCTCTATAAATAATAGAATCTGCGCCTCTTGATAATAAATAATGTGATGCTTCGTAGGGTGTAAATTGTTCACCTCTTTTAATTCTTTGAGAAACATAAGCTTCATAATAAAAGTACGTCATCGCTGCTTTCGTACATCTCCGTACTGTTTCTGCAACATCCTCTGGGAGAGGAGAAATAGCTTGAGCAAAAACAATATCTGCTTGATCAATATAACCCACTACACCAGTTTCTGACCAAGAATCAACTAAATTAGCAGCAACTTCGATACCTTTAATAGCTGCAATAGTTATCGGTGTGGCTCCCAGATCCAAGGCTATTTTTGGGTTGGTTACCTTTTCCACAATTGAATCAACAGAGGTATCCGGTGGAAGATAGTTTGAGCCATCTTGTCTAATCAAACCAAGTGCATCATATATTCTTCGAAGAGAGAACGGTTGAAATCTATCACTTCTTGTTTCAGAATTTGGATAACCTGTTTCATGCTCTGCCATAGCAACCGGATTATAGCAGGAATTAAGTTAGGATTCCGATTTAAGAGGTTTTTATCAACTTATACTTAAAAATCACACTCAGCAAAATCAAAGTAATTAAAGAAACAGGTAAACTGATAAGTGAAGTTTGAGGATTTATGTAACCAAAACCAAGCAGTAATATCACACTAATGAAAGCTAGCAGTAGACTAAAAAAGACGGCCGTTTTGTTAAGGTTCCAAAAGAGAGATCCGAATACAATAGGAAAGAGACCAACTGAAAGACTTGCTAAAGATAACATAATGCTAATTATGTTTTGATAGAGAATTGCTGTTATAACTGCTAATATTAGAAGTATTCCAACAGATACTCTCGTCATAACCCTCATTGAAGTTTTCACAAATGAGGGTGAGTAATTTTTAAGATCTCGGGTTAAAATTGAAGATATAACAAAAGTTGCAGTATCAGTTGACGAAAGAGATACCGCATAAAGTAAAACTAGACCAAGCTCTTTTAAGAAAAGGGGCAGTAAGTTAGAGAATCCCACTACTAGTGCATCTTCTGGTTTAATTCCAGGAAAATATTGACGGGTAACTATACCAACAATGCTGATAACGAAAGCTAAAAAGACTAGTATTATTGATGCACTTTTCAGGCTATTTTTAAGACTAGATACATCCCGTGCTGCGAATATTCTTTGCCAAAGATCAGGAGCAGTAAAAATTACAAAGACGCCAAGGACTATAAATGCAATGAGGTCGGTAGGATTAATACTCCCAATATTTACAGTAGATAATGCTCCTGGATTTCTGAAGATTAAATATCCACCAACTGTGATAACCATCAAGAACATGAGAATTACTTGGAAGAAGTCAGTCCGTATAACGGCTTTAAATCCGGACAATGTTAGATAAGATAAAACAATCACTCCCCCAATAATAACGGCAAGAGTATAGGAAATAGGAAATACTGCAGTAAGGACTTTCCCGCTAATAATAAGGTTAACTATAAGAAGGCCAACAAATTGTACTGTAATCATTATAGAAAAAAGTAAACCACTGGATTTACCAAAAAGTCTAAAAAAATATTCTGGCATAGTATAGACATACATCTCATCTGCTTTTGATTTGATTTTATGAATCAATAATTGTAGAAAGAGAAAACCTATAATTAGACCTAAAAAGAGCCAGATTGCAGAGAAGCCAAATTGATAGATATAGGCAATATATGTAGCAAGAATTGCTCCATCGAAAAAACCAGCAGCAAGCGTTGTAGGAAGAAAAACACCTCCTACCCTTCGATCAGAAAGCATAAAACCTTCCTCTGTCTGATTTTTTGAAGTAAAAACCCCAATCCCAACAAGAATCAAGATATATAGAAAAAATAGTAGGAGAGGAAAAATCATAGTTTCAGTTTAGCATAATGTTGGCTAAAATGGTGGAAATTGGTCGATTGCTTTCATCCTTTCTAAATTTTCTGTATAATAACAGGGAGTAAAAGTTTTCGCGCTGGGTGGGTTGGGGCAAGAAAACATTAAATTGTTTTTGGTTCCTGTCCGCCATAGGCGGACTATAAATATTAAAAATCGCGCGCATTGCTTTTCTGTCTTTGCAAAAAATACTAGAGCGAGGCCGAAGGCCGAGCGGATAAGATAGAAGGCGGCGCGAAAAGGGGCGCGCCGCCTACCTTTGCGAAAACGAAGTTCGGATCTTTCGATAAAGGTCGACATTTTTGATTGCAAAGTTATGGGAAAAGAAACAAAAGAAAGATCAGCCATAGATTTTAAAATAAAGCGTGTTACTTCTGCGGGTGGTGATTTTACAAAAGCCGTAGATCTCCTTAAGGAAAACTTTCCCACTGCCCTATTGGGTGATGTTGATAGTTTCAAAGAACTTTTTGATCAAAGCGAACAAGCGGAAATAGCTCCGGATAAGTTCTTTTTTATAGTAGCTAAAGATGATAAGGATCAAGTTGTGGGTATGGCTATTTTTAATTATCTTGATCGGCCGGCAGAATCAGATGATCCGATTGGTTCAGGTGTGGCCTACCTGGAATATATTGCTGTTTCAGCAAAAGCCCGCCGGATAAAACTTGCCAGTAGATTATATTGGGAATGTATCCAAGCTGTGAACCGAGAGGGATATTTTCCATCCGCTTTTGTGGCAGAAGTTGCCAAGACCGACAAGGACTTGGGATTGAGCGAAGAAAGTGTTTCAGGGAGGCTGAATTTTTTTTCCGGCTTGGGTGCAAAAGTCGTGCAAGGTGTTGATTACAGGATGCCGACGTTTACTCATAAAAGAGAAATTCCGGCATATCTATTAGTCAGGCCACTGAAGGCCGATTTTCAATTTGACTTATGGTTTATAAGAGGAGTTGTTTATGCTTTGGTTTATGACGTGTTCAGATATGACAGGGAAATCTCCCAGTCCAGAGCTGACCAGTTGTATCAGTTGATAATAGATTCTGTAGATCGCAGTCGTCTATCGCTGGCAAAACTTTGAAAATTGTCAATTTTGGATACCTTTGCGGAATGGTGTAAAATTAACATGAGGCTTGCGGGTATGGTTAAATGGCATAACATCACCCTTCCAAGGTGAAGTTGCGGGTTCGATTCCCGCTACCCGCTCATCCGCCTTTGGCAAGATAAGCGAGGGCTGTAAGTAGTTTTGCTATAGGGGTTTGGATATGCTAGAATTTTCCTCCATGAGGGAATTTTTTAGTGGAGGCCAGGATGTACAACAGGCGAGAAAAACAATCAAACAACTGGGTACCAGAAGGACCTCTGGTATCCAGAAGGAACGGCTTGAGCAAGCAAGGCAAATTGCACGCCGCCATTTTCTAAAATTGACTGGACTTGGTATAGGAGCAGCTGTCTTTGGCTGTGGAGGAATTACTTGGCTAATTACCAGTCGTCCCAGATCCGAGAGCTTGCCTTATCAGGATTGGGGAATCTATCAGAATGCCCTTTTACCAACAGATTTGGTTATTGCTATAGGTGAAGATATTAAGAACTCGGTTGAATTTCTAGGTTTTCCAGAAGTCGGAGAGATCATTTTACTTTCTTCACAAAGGCCTGATCGCTTACACGAACTTCTCCCCGAGCTTATAGACCACGGACCATTGGGTATTCGATTAACCAACTTGGTCGAAAAAGAAGGCGCAAACGGAGCGCTTAATCACAAGATTGCAGCGACTGCTTTAAGAGCAAGAGTTCGCAACAGGGCTACAAGAGAAACCAGAGAAGGTATTTTTGCGCAAGTGAATAGACTACAGCTTGTTGTTGAGTTGGATAATAGCTTTTATCTAGCGCCAAAGGTTGCTAAGCAATTGATATTAGTGAAAGAGTTTTCTCATTTTCTTTACTTTGGCGAGCACAAGAAGGTTATTTCGGTGGATGTGTTGCAAAATTTTGATATACTTGAACCAAGTAGCATCCTCGGTTTAGAGAATTTTCTATTGATAAATGGATATGCAAAACCCTCTTTAGCTGGTATACCCTCCCTTGGAGATAAATTTGATAATGCAAGAGTTGATATCGACGGTGCTGGCTATTGGCACATTATGGCGGCTTTTGGCAAGATGAAAGTGAACGGCTTGTTATCGGCAACAGATCTTCAGGTTTTGTGGAGCAATGACTTGGCTTTTGAGAGGGCAAGAAGCAGTGGTTTACTGATAGAGAAAAGCAGGGGGGAGTTTGTTTGGAGAGAAGAGATCACCCCTTTTAGTCAAGAATGGCTATCAATAATCCGTCCAATTCTAAAGTAAACTATAATCCAGAAGGCTCTTGCATAGTATTGACAAACCGGCAGACCAGGAGTGCAAATTATTCCGCTTATATCTTGACAAGAAATAAATCCTTTGGTATATTATTGATATATTGAAATATATCAATTGAATTATGTCCAGAAATACTTTGAAGGTTTTTAAAGCATTAGCAGATCAAACCAGGATTAAGATCGTCAAAAAATTGATAGATTATGATGAAGTATCATGTCGGGAGCTTATGAAACATTTTCCGCTTTCTCAACCTACTCTTTCCCATCACTTTAGCAAACTATTAGACAAAAGAAGGATTATCCCCAGAGAGGTTAAAAATGAGGTCTTGGCAAAAGCAAAAAGTGGTGAAAGAGTAGCATTACTGGCTACCCAGTATGGCATGTCTGATAAAACCATCTGCCGTTTATGCACAGTTAGTTAGAGAATAATGTCTTCATGAATGGGGTACTTGACAACCTCATAATCCTTGATTTTGTACATGGCGCCCCCAGAGGGATTCGAACCCCCAACCTAATGATTAGAAATCATTTGCTCTATCCGTTGAGCTATGGGGGCATTTATTTTAAGGTTTTCTAAAATTCCCAACTTCCACCCCACTATTTTTCTAAATAAGTTCTTGTCTGAAATTATAATTTTACATGTTCCCATGTATGACGGATTTCTTTTGCCCCTTAAAGATGTTTGTTTAATACGAGTTCTATGGAATTTAGTGATAGGCACTTCAGTTATCTGCGACCAAAAAGCCTCCGATTCTTTTTTATCATGAATAGTCATAATACTCAAGGCAATCCTGAACTTTGCTTCTGGAACTTTACAAATTTCTCTGAACCACTTCATCATAAATTGAATCATCGTAGGATCAGAGTTTGTAAGAGCAACCCTTTCTCTAGTTTTGTCGCCCTCTGCCCAATATAGCATCACGCCCATTACAAAAAGAGGATTTATAATCTTTTGTTGGACTTCGTTTTTGGCAAGACTAATAAAATACCTAGTAGTCTTAATCCTTTTTTGGTGATTAGTAAATGCTCCTTTAAGACGGCCCTTATTTGCTCCATCTTTAATCTTTGACAGCAATCTCTGTTTTTGCTTTTGGGTTAACTCGATATCCTTCAGCCATCCATTTAGAGTACCTTTGGAAAGATTTGAGATTCTTGCCATAATTTCACTGAAGCTTAAACCACGTTTCCTTAATTCTCTTGCTAGAATTCTTTCATTTAATCTGATTTTCATACTAAAGTACTATACTTTCCAGAATATACTATTTGCCGGTTCGGTTGTCAATGTACAAATTTACAAATTACTTAGAGTTGCTTTCAGCCAAGAACAGGCGACAATTCATCAGTAAACATGTATAATTATACTATATTATGGATATACCCACAAAAGCCCTAGCTCTGCATCGAAAACTTCAAGGAAAAGTGGCAGTTGTTACTAGATCCCCTGTCAAAACTAAAGCTGACTTATCAACCATCTACACGCCTGGTGTTGGCGCAGTGTCTTCTGCAATTGCTGAAGACGACAGTTTAGTTTGGGAGTTAACCGGCCGGAAAAATACTGTGGCAATAGTATCTGACGGGACGGCTGTTTTGGGACTGGGCAATGTTGGCCCGCAAGCTGCCCTGCCGGTAATGGAAGGGAAAGCAGTGCTGTTTTCGGAATTTGGCGGAGTTTGGGCATACCCTTTGTGTATTAGCACCAAAAGCGTCGCTGAAACTGTTCAAGTAATTAGGGCACTTGCGCCATCTTTTGGCGGCATCAACTTAGAAGATATTGCCGCTCCCGATTGTTTTGAGGTGGAAGAGCAGTTATCTGACCCGCCTGAAGGTGAGGCAAGCTTGCCAATTCCTGTTTTCCACGATGACCAAGACGGGACAGCAGTGGTGGTTTTGGCAGCTCTGTACAATGCTGTCAGGGTGACTGGCAAGAAAATGTCAGAGTTAAAAGTGGTCATTTTGGGAGCAGGGGCGGCAGGTAGTGCGGTGGCTTGGCTGCTTCTGGGTCGAGAAAAATGGGATACTAAAAAAGTGTATAATAAACTCTTTTTTGATCCTCCCGGCGAGGTGGTGATGGTTGACAGCCGTGGCATCATCTCCCAAACAAGAACTGACTTAAATAAATGGAAGCAGGCAATGGCATTGGTGACAAATAAACAAGAGCTTTCTGGCGATTTAGCAGAAGCCCTAAAAGGCGCTGATGTTTTTATCGGAGTATCGACCGGTGGGAAACTTGATCCTAAGCTGATTAAGTTGATGAATAAAGATCCCATTATTTTCGCTATGTCCAACCCCAACCCGGAAATTTTACCTGAAGATGCCAAGACTGCCGGTGCTGCAATTGTTGCTACCGGTAGGTCTGATTTTGCCAACCAAGTCAATAATGCTTTAGTTTTCCCCGGACTGTTTCGAGGATTGTTGGATGCTGGTGTGCAGAAAGTAACAATTGAGGCAAAACTGGCGGCAGCTTACGCTTTGGCGCTTTCCATAAAGCCATCACTGAATAATATTGTGCCGTCTGTGCTTGATAAAAAAGCGCATCAATCAGTAGCTAGAGCTGTTAGATCACCTTACGAGAGATGAGTTTACCAGAACAAAGGCTTTTTGGCGAAATATCTAGATAGCTAGGTGTAGTTTTGATAAACAACACAAGTCTGCTATAATTTAGAGGCTATTTGGTGGCTGTAGCTCAGTGGTTTAGAGCGCCTGCCTGTGGAGCAGGAGGTCGGGGGTTCAATTCCCCTCAGCCACCCCATGCCCCACTTTTACTTTTGAAAAATGTTAGGTTGCGCGGGATTTTCCGCCATTCCGAAGACTTTTGGCTAATATGTGGTCTTTTTTGATTTGGGAAGGCACAACTCCTTCCGTATAGACAACGTGTCCCATTAGCGATTGAGCTCTGGCAAGATTTCCATCTATTAGCGCTTGATGTACTCTAGCGCGGACAGCACGTTTGGTGCGACCATTAATATAAGCCTTACCTCTAAATAGGCTGACGCCGCAAATTTTAACTGGCTTTGACCGTGGATGGCCGACTCGGATTTTATGTGGGTCATAGCCATAAGCTTTGATCAGATTGATGATTTCTTGGATAGTTGTTTGCGGCAAGTGCTCATCCCGGCTAGAAACGGCCAAGTCATCCCCATAGCGGGAATATTTCAACGAGTGATCTTTGGAAAATTCTACCATTTGTAAATCAAGTTCCAGCATGGCGATGTTAAAGAGAACCGGTGAGGTGGGAAATCCGGCCGGTATGAAATCTTTGATAAAGGTATTTTGGGCAACTTGTTCGATTTGCCCTGCTTCTGCTCCAATATTAGCTAGAGCAACCAGAACCGGCCACCTGCCGGTACTTTCAAAAGCATGGTATAGGTCCAGCTGGACTATAGTTTTGGCTCCCCGATGAACCCTAGCATGGGTTTGTGGGTTACGATCTTTCAGAAAACCGTGAACAACGTTATGATCATAAAGATCCCAAAATTGAGGATTGTGAAAAAGCAGTTTTGTCAAGGCTGTGTTTAGCTTCTGGAGACCTTTTTTTAGTTCAGGGTCGACAGCTTCATAGACGCTGCGCATCCGGCCGTCAAAAAAACGGTGTCTTTTGGTTTCTTGATTCATATTATAAACAGGCAGTAGAGAAAAGGTTTGGAGAGCATGGGCAAAATGCCGCATGCTCTCCGATGGAGGAAACCCACCAGAAGGCCAACTTCTCGAAGCCGTGACTAAAAAATCTCAGCCTCAAGGCTCTCTGGACGTGAACAAACACACCCAAAGATATCCAAGTTCACAACGCCAAGCTGCTTAGCGCGGGGCCTTCTTACATGAGAAGCTTTGGCCTAAACCAAAACTCTCCAGCGGTCAACCACTTACCCGTCTGGTCGGTTTTGCACCCCTCTTGTAAGAGATGCCCTCCGTCATCATTATACAACCCTTGTAAAGGGGTAGGTGCCTACTTTTAAGAATGTCAAAAGAATGTTAAGGACGCACCTGAACAGCCAACCAGTACCACTCCCCACTTAGAAGGAATCCCAGCCTTAAGGTACGATGTAAATGAGCCTCTTGCCTTGAGTTTGGGCTATGGTATACTTATCAACATGACAGTTGATCTAGTAAAGCACTTAACTAAGCATAAAAAAATTATTCCTCCGGCTCAAGAGGACGAAGAATGGGCAGGCGGATCTGCTTCTGATGTGGCATCTGATGATGACGTCGACGCCATGGGTAAGGCCGTGGGGGTATCTTATGGTGACACGGAAGAATTAAATATTGCCGATAAGCTTAAAAACCCGCCATCTGATGCTGTGGACGAAGATTAGTTTTACCCCTGGCCAATTAAAAACCCTTCTTAAACTATGAAAAACATCCGTAATTTTTCAATAATTGCCCATATCGACCACGGTAAATCAACCTTGGCAGATCGCTTTTTAGAAATTACCCAAACCGTACCTCGGGATAAGCTGCAACCACAACTGTTGGATTCCCTGGCTTTGGAGCGCCAAAGAGGTATCACCATTAAACTTGCTCCGGTACGACTAAACTATACCCAAAACGCTACCAACTACCTGCTAAATCTTATTGATACTCCGGGGCATGTAGATTTTTCCTATGAGGTCTCAAGAGCCCTGGCAGCGGTGGAAGGAGCCTTACTGCTGGTTGATGCCACTCAAGGTATTCAAGCTCAAACTCTGGCGCATGGGCAAACTGCCCAAGAGCAAGGCCTGACCCTGATTCCGATTATTAATAAAATTGACTTATCTAACGCTGATATTGCAGGATGCCAGAGGCAACTGTTTGACGCTTTTGGCTTTAGGGCTGATGAAATTTATTTAGCCTCTGCCAAAACCGGCCAGGGAGTTAAAAATATTCTCGAGGCCATCATAGAAAAAATTCCACCGCCTAAAATCAATTTAGATAAGCCTTTCCGGGCCTTAGTTTTTGATTCTTTTTTTGATAATTTTCGCGGCGTAGTGTCACAAATTCGGGTAGTAGATGGAAAAACTCCGCCTCTGCAGTCAAAGGTAGTTATGCTGAAGTCAAAAGCTGGTGGACAGGTCCAAGAGGTGGGATATTTTGCTCCTAAATTAACAGCGCAGGATTATTTAGCATCAGGGGAAATCGGCTATATTGTTACTGGTATCAAAGACCCAGGATTATCACGCGTTGGTGATACTATCACTACTGATTTTTCTCAAAGCGCCTTACCCGGATATAAAGAGGTCAAGCCGATGGTATTTGTTGGACTATATCCTATTGATAATTCCCAGTATCCACAGCTTAAGGATGCTCTGGCAAAATTTCAGTTGAATGATCCGGCATTTTCTTATACTCCGGAAAACTCTCAAGCCCTGGGGGCAGGCTTCAGGTGCGGTTTTTTGGGAATGCTTCATGCCGAAGTGGTTAGCCAAAGGTTAGGGCAAGAATATCAGATTGAACCCTTAGCAACAGCCCCATCAGTTGAGTACTTGATGGATGATACGCCGGTCCATAACCCATCCATCCTAAATGACGCTCAAGCCTTAAAAAATATCAAAGAGCCTTGGGTTAAAATTGAAATTATTACCAAGGATCTATACCTTGGGCAAATTATGCAGCTTGTTGATGAAAAAAGAGGAGTTAAGCGCGATATGCAATATCTGGCTGGCCAGGCATGTTTGGTTTATGACATGCCCCTATCGGAAATGGTGGGAGATTTCTACGATCGTCTAAAATCAGCTTCTTCCGGTTTTGCTTCAATGGATTGGGAATTTTTAGAATATCGACCAGTTGACGCAGTAGTTCTTAATATTCTAGTTGCCGGAGAAAAAGTTGATGCTCTATCAACAGTAGTAGTACATCAAAAAGCCTATCTGCAGGGCAAAAAAATAGTCGAAAAATTAAAGTCGGTTTTACCCAAGCAAAATTTTGAGATAGCCATACAAGCAGCTATTGGCGGAAAAATTATTGCCCGGGAGACTATTTCTGCATATAAAAAAGATGTGATTGCCAAACTTTACGGTGGTGATAGAACCAGAAAAGATAAATTATTAACAAAGCAAAAGCTAGGTAAAAAAAGAATGAAATCAGTTGGCAGGGTGGAAATTCCCCAGGATGCTTTCCTAAATATTTTTAGAAGCTAACTGGCGGTAAAAATTTTCCAGAGCAGCCATTTGCTCACCTTCCAAATGTATAGCCGGCCGGGCTTGCTTAATTTGTAACACCGCTTCTTTAACTGTTGATCCCGATCCAATCGGGGTTGACCCCTGTTTTATCAGATAGGCTGCGACTAAAGTGGGAGCTCGACCATGACCGCTATGACAGTGGACAATAGTGGGAATGTGACTGTCAACCAGCTCTGTTAATATAGCTACCCCCACTTTTAATTGTTCTTGGGTAGGCGCAGTTTTATCTTTGACTGGCAGCCAGAGAAAAAATTCTGCCCCCCAGGGGCTATCCAAATGCTCTTCATCCAACGAGATATCAGCGCGGATACCTTCATTGATCAGCTTTTGTTCAAAGTGAACAGTGCAACAGAGGCTGTTACCAATATAGATTAGATCGGTAATTTTTGAATATTCCAATTGAAGTTGTTCGTCCGGCATACTATTTGGCTGGATTTAGCGGTTGTTGCCCTGACAATACCGCCAATATATTATCAACGGCAATTTTAGTCATCTCCTCTCTCACTTCATGTGTAGCAGAGGCAATGTGAGGTGTTAAAATAACGTTTTCCATAAGTAGCAGTTCCGGGTTCATATTTGGTTCATTTTCGTGTACATCTAGAGCTGCTCCGGCAATTTGGCCTGATTTTAAGGCTGCTACCAGGGCATGTTCATCAACTACTCCCCCACGGGCAGTGTTGATAAGATATGCAAACGGCTTCATTTGAGACAGCGCTCCTTCGTTGATTAAATGGTGTGTGTTGTAAGTTAGCGGCACGTGTAGTGTGACGTAGTCAGATTGCGCCAGCAGCGTGGGTAAGTTCTGATATTGGATTCCTAATTCTTGTTCTGCTTTGGGGTCAGGCTCCTTTTTAGTGTAGATGACTTCCATATTAAAGCCTTTGGCGCGTCTGGCTACCATGGAGCCAACCCTGCCCAATCCAATAATACCTAGAGTTTTACCATAAACATCCCGACCCAAAAATATATCCGGCTCCCACCCGCGATAGGCGCCTTTTCTGCCAAATTCATCGCCTTCAACAACTCTTCTTGACAGGGCTAAAATTACCGCCCAGGTAAACTCTGCCACACACTCGGAAACTTTATCAGAAGGCGTATTGGTTACTATTACATTTCTTTGTTTGGCTGCCTCCAGGTCAATATTATCAAATCCCACGGCATAGTTAGCGATGATTTTTAAATTATTGCCGGCAGCATCCAAAATGTCTGTATCGATGTGGTCTGTTAGCAGTGCTAAAATAGCATCTGCTCCAGCTACGAAATTCTTCAGTTCATCTTTTGATAATACTCGATCGCTGGGATTTATCTGTAAGTCGTATCCGGCTTGTTTTAGCCTCTCAATCGATGATCCTGGTATTGGCCTGGTGATAACTACTTTGGGCATATTTATATTCTAGCAGTTCTTGAGATAATCTTAAATCTGTCTGGTAAAGTTTTTTGCAAAAACTGTTGTTTTTCCTGTCCTTGCAACTGGCAAACTTCTTGCCATAGGGCCCTTCCTGCCAAGAATCCTTGCGCCCCAGCCTGGATGGCGTAAGACAAATGATGTCTGAAAAGTTCAAAATTATCTCCCCCTGTCAGCAAAATCCAAGGAGTACGACCTGCCAGTCGGGTAATCTCCTGGCATAACTTGACATCTCCTGGATATTCCAGCTTCCATACATCAGGTATAACACCAGCAGAGATGAACTTTTTTAGAGATGCCAATACTAGGTTGGAGTTGTCACTTACAGATGGGGTTTGAATAGTATAGGTTACAATCTCTAAAAAGAAAGGGAAATCGTGCACTTGGCAATCTTTCAAAACTTGCCTGGCAGTTGTAAGCTGGGTTTGTGCGCTTTCCAGAAAAGGATTAAAATAAACCAACAGTTTGGCTCCGCTAGCACCGTAATCAATCAGTTGTTTGACACTGTATTCCAACTCGGTAATCTTTGCTCCGGCCATGTTTTTATAGCCGCTTTTTTCCAGGGGCAACAAGAATGGTTTATAAGAGCAAGCTTCCTGACAAGCCTCTAGGCCATAAATTTCATCAATTAGCAGTCCGCTCAACTGATCTTGTATAGAATTGATAATTTGCGACTTGAGATCAACTATTTGTTGATCAGAAACATTATCTGGATGTTGAGGATTAATTAGCTGCCTGAAACTTCCTCGGTGATCCAAGGCCAGCATTAAGAATTTTCCTTTGGTTTTGAAGCGATCTAGATTCATAAGTTAAATTTCTTTGGCGCTAATTTCAGGACTTTTTAGCTTTTCCTGCATCTGCTTGTAAGTCAAAAGCCCTACTTGCGGGCCAATCTGACCGATTACGGAAGCTGCGTTATAAGTTCCCCAGACCATTGCTTCTTCGATAGTCTTATCATACATCAAAGCAGCACAAAAGGCTGACGAAAAACTATCTCCTGCTCCGGTTCGTTCTACCACCGGCGCATCAAGAATCGGCATAAATAATCTATGGCGGCCGTCATATGAATATGATCCTTTGGGGCCATCGGTAATTACGACTATCCTGGGGCCCAATTGGTACAGTTTGTCCTGCAGCATTTTAATATCACCCTCCCTATTATTATTGACTAGCAATTGGGCCTCTTCCTTATTGACAAACAAGGTATAAGTTTTGGCAAAAACGGGGTGTAACACATCAACAGGTGCCTTAAATTGGTAAGTGCCGGGGTTGAAAGCCAGTTTTGTTTTATCAACTGATAGTTTTGATAAGATCTCTTGGTAAATTTTTTCCCAGCCATGGCCGGTGGACGTCAAGTATAGCCATTCAGGCAATTCTAAGTTAGCCGGTATTATATAGTGGTGGGGTTCATGATAGACCAAAATAGTTCTTTCTTTTTGAAAATCAATCACAGTAGAGTAATTGGCACGAGTACCCTTTTCAAAAAATAAAAATCGTGTATCGACTTTATTTTGATCAAGAGTGGCTTTAATTTTCCGGCCGGTATCATCATCTCCAGTGTAGCCAAAATAGGCAGAATCATGACCTAATCTGGCAAAAGACACGGCAGTATTGGCAGCATTGCCCCCTATTAGAAAATCTAGCTTGTCAACCAAAATTTTATCAGCATATTGAAAGCACAGTTCACAAGAGCCCCTGTCAAGCTTACAATGAATATCAGCATCATGAATCTGCAAAAAAGCATCTAGAGTGGCATCACCAGAAGATAATATTTTAGACATGTTTTTTCCTTGCTGTTACTTTTATGACAGCGCCACAAATGGCATCCGCGGTCATCTTATATTTTTCCAAAAGCTCTGGCGGCTGTCCAGATTCTCCAAAGGTATCTTGCATGCCCACAAATTCCATCGGTACCGGATAATTCTGTGCAAGAGATTCAGCTACAGCCGATCCCATTCCCCCCATGATTTGATGCTCTTCAACACAAACTACCGCCCCGGCGCTTTGTGCCACGCCACAGAGAGTTTTATGATCGATCGGCTTTATGGTGTGGTTATTCACCACTATTATTCCCAGGCCCTGCTCCTCTAGTTTTCGGGCAGCCAACAAAGATTGATATACCAAAGGTCCGCAAGCGACGATTGCCGCAGCTACCTTATTTTTACTAGTGTGATGGAAAATTTCTGCTTGGCCTGGCTTGAAGGGGGTGTTTGGGGTAGTGATAACAGGTGTTTCATAACGGGCAAAGCGAAAATAAACCGGTCCTGGGATTTGAGCTGCTGCCAGAGTGGTTTTTTTTGTTTCATGGACATCGCAGGGAACAATCACTGTCATGTTGGGTAAAACGCGGGTGATGGCAATGTCTTCTAGGGCCTGATGGGTGGCGCCATCAGGACCAACTGAAACTCCAGTATGTGCGCCGGCGATTTTGACGTTGGTATTTGAATAACAAATCGAAACTCTAGCCTGATCCCAGGAACGCCCGGGAGAAAAGACGGCATAGGAAGAAATGAATGGTATCTTGCCTCCCAATGCCAATCCTACTGCCACCCCAGTCATGTTTTGTTCTGCCACCCCGCATTCAAGAAAGCGATCAGGGTAAAGCTTGGCAAAGTCCAGCACTCGGGTCGACTCTGCTAAATCACCGGTTAAGACCACTACCTGCGGGGTTGATTTACCTAAAGCAATCAGGCCTTCCCCATAGCCATCCCTGGTAGGTATTTGCTCGATGTCCTGGTCGTATAATTTAGGGTTTAGATCAACCATAGTACTTGCCTATTGACACGATTTGCCTACCTATGTTATTATAACCATGGCTTTACTGGGCAACCAGTTTAGCCGAGAAACCCATTCGCCGTAAGGAGAGTGGGTTTCTTTTTTACTGGTGTTCTCCCTGGATTTGACCCCGCAGGCTTCTTAATTCTGCTAGAGCCTTTTGAGCCTGTTCTTTGTTCGGTACCTTACCGTGCCACTCCCAGTTACTCTCCATAAAATCAACACCTTTACCCGGAATGGTGTGGGCAATAATCACAGTGGGCTTTTCAAAAATTGACTGGGCCATTTGGCAAGCATTGATAATGGCGGGAATATTATGTCCGTCCACTTCCAAAACATGCCAGCCGAATGCTTCATACTTTTCCTTGAGAGGCTCCAAGGGCATAACATCTTCAGTAAATCCATCAATCTGAATATTATTACGGTCGATGATAAAGGTTAAGTTATGAAGTTTATATTTGGCTGCCAGCATAATTGCTTCCCAAGTTTGACCTTCATCATGTTCCCCATCGCTTGTTAGGCACCAGACACGCCATTTGGCTTGATTCATTAAAGCGGCCAAAGCCAAACCAACTGCCACCGAAGTACCTTGTCCCAAAGGGCCGCCGGTATTTTCAATTCCTGGTAGGCTGCCCAAATGCGGATGGCCTTGCAAACTGGAGTTAATTTTTCTCAAAGTTGGCAGTTGGTCAATTGGGAAATAGCCGGCTTGTGCTAGTGTTGCATACCAAACAGGGCAAATGTGACCGTTTGATAAAATCACCCGATCCCGATCCGGCCAAGTAGGATGATGCGGGTCATGTTTGATAACAGCAAAATATAAAGCACAAAAAACATCTGCCATGCCCAAAGGGCCAGCCGAGTGTCCTGAACCTGCGGCCAGTAGCATCTTAATAACATTTTGGCGAATTTGGCTGGCTATTTGGTCAAGTTGAGCAGTGTCAGTCTTCATAGTTGAAAAGCTTTTTCAGGATTCCCAAACAAGTGAGCATGTTTATTAGATTGAATTGTTTTATCAAATTCTATAATTGCTGCTAAGGCTTCTTCTGGAGAGTTAACAATTTTATATACCTCGTGATCTTGTGGACGCAAAAGCATATTTTGGGAAATACAAGCCAAAATTGGCTGCCAATTTTGGCCGTATAGAACCAATGGTTTATGGTGGCCAAAGTAAAGACGAGCCAAGCCCCAGGCCATGCCAAATTCAGAAATCGTACCTGTTCCACCAGGGAAAATAACGTAGCAATCCCCCATTTCCATAAGTTTGAGGGTTCTTTCTACGTAATTGGCAGTCGTAACCTCTTGGTCAAAAGGATTTTGTGGGTCACGGCCTTCGAAATTACTAGCGTCTTTGGGGTAAAAAGTGACACCGATCACCTGTCCGCCGCCAGCTTTGGCACCAACACTGGCAGCTCTCATAACGCCAGGGCCGCCGCCATCCACTATTTCCAAATCGTTTTGAGCCAGCAGCTTTGTTGTATCGTAGGCATGCTGATAAATTTGATCTGTCTCGCGGGCGTCTGCAAAACCAAAAATTGCCACCCTTTTTATTACCTGCATATCCTTTTTAGGATAGAGTATCGGTAAGAAGTACGTCAATGGCTGCTTTGGTATCCGGTTTGCCAAAAATGGCCGAATTTACTACTAAAAAGTTAGCTCCGGCCTTGACTGCCTGATTGGCAACGCCTACTTCTATTCCACCATCGACGCCAATTATCAAATCTGGTAGGAGATGATGAAGCTGTTCAATTTTATCCAGCACTGCTGGAATAAAAATCTGTTCTGCTTTGCCAGATTGATAACCCATCACTAGTACATAATCCACTAGATCAAGATACGGTTCAATTTCGTAAATTTCGGTCTCCGGTTCAAGAGCTAAGGCTACCTGCTTATTATAGGTTTTGATTGTATCCAGCATTTCCCTGGTGTCAAAATAAGCATCGTAATAAACGACCAACCCCTGGGCGCCACTCAAACAATAATTTTTGATATCGCTGATGTTTTTAAAAATAGTCATCAAATGTAAACTGTAAGCAATGGACACATTGGCTTTTTCAATCTCATCAAGCGTTAGATTGGGCTTGGCATCAACATTTTTTTGACGGGCAATTTGGGCAAATTGCTCATCGACCAGGTCGATGTGGACTTCGTCAACCAAGCCGTCTAATCTGCTTAGTTTTTCTTGGAGATGGTCAATGGTGTGTTCTAAAATTCCCGGAATAATCTGGGCCATGGTTTAAGAAATTTTGTTGATTCTTCTGATGTGTCTTTCTGCTCCGGAAAATGGCGTAGAAAGCCAAGATCTGACAATGTCTTTTGCTTGTATCTCACTGATAAAATCAGCTGCCAGCACTAACACATTAGCATTCTCGTCTTGCTTGGCACGTTTGGCACTTTCAGGGGTATGTGCCAAAGCTGCCCTGATGTGCAAGTAGCGATTGGCAGCCATAACCATACCATGACCAGTACGGCAAATCAAAATAGCCTGGTCCTGGTTAGACTTGATATTTTCCACGGCTGCTTTGGCATAATCAGGGTAATCATCAGCCGGGTCCAGTTGAGTCGGGCCAAGATCTGATATCTGATGATCATTGTCCTTAAGAAAGGTAACCAGTTTATTTTTGAGGTCAAAGCCTCCGTGATCTGCCGCCAGGTATATCATGATACGCCGAGTGCTTGGTCAATTTTTGATCGATCAAAACCCAAGATGTTTTGTTTAGTTCCATCATCTTTTTCAATTACAGTAAATGGTACGCCCATTTGGCCGGATATTTTCATCATCTCTTCTGCCTTGGCCTGGTTATCATCCACAAAAACATTATCAAAAGCAATATTTTTTTGGCTCAAATAATCTTTGAGCATTTTGCAGTAAGGACAAGTATGAGTTGAATAAATAGTAATTTTCAACATAAATATCACCCCCTCCCACTTATTGTAGCAATTTTTGTAAAGTAAGTCTCATTTCTGCATTGGTCTTGGGGCCAAATTTCTTATCAATAACTTTCATATCTCGACTAACCCAAATTGCCAGCGGCATGGCATTCAAATTCTCTCCAAAGGCTTGATAAAGTAGATCATTTTCATCAACATATAATGGGTAAGAGACGCCAACCTGGCTTTTGGTAAATTGGATAGCTTTGGTTCTGGTTTCTCCTGGGAATTTTAGCCGATTGATGCCAATAAAGTAGATCTGGTTTTTATATTCCTGATAGAGTTTTTCGATTGCCGGCATTTCAACAACACAAAACGGGCAGCCTGAAGCCCAAAAGTCAATAAAAGTAGGCTTACCGCCAAATTGTGACAGCTTGGTTTTATTGCCATCAAAATCTGTCAACTCAATATCAGAAACATTATCACCTATTTTATAAAATGGCAAGGTAGCCGGGATAGTAGGTGTGGAAGTGTTAGAAATTATTGGCAAGGATTTTTCCGATACTTTTCTTTCAGGTAAAGCCACAACTAGAGATATGGTAAAGAACACTAGAATTATTGATAGTAGAATAGTCGTCTGCCTCATAGGTTAAAAATACTTTCTTGAAGAGAGAAAAAGAAATCCAGGAAGCTGCCTTGAAAGAAAGGAATAAAGCCAAACGATCCATGGAAGAAAAGGAAAGTTATTCCCAATAAAATAAAAAGCATGCCAGCTATTAAGTTGATACTATGAATGTAGTGGTCTTGACCAAATAACTTAAAAGATATCAGTTTGCCTTGAATCAAAGGGCTCCTCTCCCAATGGAGCTTTTCAAAAGCCAGCGAAAGTATCAGTAGTGGGAGAACCAATCCCAAACCATAAACAAGCATCAGTGAGATTGATCGATAAGCATCAGCAGATAGTGCTGCTAAGGTCAAGATGGCACCAAGAATAGGACCAACACATGAACCTAATGTAAAACCGGAGATAGCTCCCATGAAAAATATCCCCCACAGCCCGTATTTGGCACCAATCTGGCCGGATGATATTTCCGGCATCCCGCGGCCGGCTAGGGTTAGCGCCCCAAAAGTTAGCAAAAAAGTACCGGCGATTTGAAAAAGTAGGACTTGGTTTTGTACAAACAAACGCGACAGGATACTAATACCCAAGCCCAGAGGAATAAACACCGCCATTAGGCCCAAGTAAAAAATAATAGTAGCCAAAACCAATTTAGTCTTTTGTTTGAAAGTATAAGCAAAAAAGGTAGGCAGTAAGATACCACTACAGGGAGACAGCAGAGCGATCACTCCTCCTAAAAAAGCCGCGATATAAGAGATTGTCATTACTCTATTGTATTAGAGAATAATTTTGCCTGCAACTTAGATTTCATTATATTTATAAATTAGTCTTTAGTAATATTCCAGAAGCTTGCTACTCTTTTTTCGGAGTCGCCTAAGAGCTTCTGCTTCAACATTTGTTAGTAGATTATCCATCCACTCACCTTCCTTGACTACTCTTGCCGCAACAGATTTCAATCCGCTGGGAGTTTGGGGCTTTAGTTCCAATAAGCTTCTTTTTTCCTCAGACATAAATTTTCTGAGCTTTTATGCAGCTAGTCCCAGATTTACCTTTCGGCGCGCCTGGAGGGATTCGAACCCCCGACCCTCGGTTCCGAAGACCGATGCTCTAATTCCGCTGAGCTACAGGCGCACATAGACATATTATACTAAAAAACCTGGCCAAGTTAAAGGTGATTTGATATAATTAGACCGGATTTAGTTTGTGAGGGTCGCTAGCTCAATCGGTAGAGCAAATCCCTCTTAAGGATTAGGTTCAGGGTTCAAGCCCCTGGCGACCCACCAAGCGGTATAAATTATTGACTATAAGTTAAGGGTATGATAAATTAATTTCAGTTATGAAAGATCTAGACTTAGTCATAGCCAACCCAGAGCAGTCAGTTGTATATCAACAGGGTGTTGAATTTGGAGCAAAAGCTAAAGACCCATTTAGTTTCTATGTTCGGCCTGGCGATGTCAGCTCCTATTTAAAAGGGTACGCTGTTGGCTTAAAGAGATTTATTGATGGACACGGAATTAATCTTGCTGGTTTAGGCTTATGGGGAATATCAGAGGCACTGACAGGTGATCATGCCTTACATGGTTACCTGCGAGGACTAAGGCGAGAAAATCCTAGCGTCCCCAGACAATATTTTTCAAGAGTAACTAAAGAAATCACTAATGACCACATCAATCACAGAGTAGGATGGGGACTAGGTTTTGCTGTCGGAATAGCCAGGGATTTTGGTGTGTCTTTAGGAGCACATGAAATTCCATTAGATGATTTATTGTATAAGGCACTCATGGCTGGATTAAAAGCAGAACCTAGAGAATGGTCACTATTGGCAGAAAGAGAGCTAAGTATAAACCAAAAGGACGATCTATTTACTGATCAGCTGAGAGTTAACAAAGTGATGGACGAAATGGCATATATAAGAGGATTGGGAATTTGGTTAAAATCTGAAGGTATCACAGGAGTTAGCACAGGCGCAATCAGACACCCGGAGGCACTAAGGGCTTTTAAGGCAGCCTACTGGGGACAAAGACTACCAGAATATGATGAATCCTCATCGTTACTGAAAGCACTGGCTAAAGGAAGAATTGGTACAGATAAGGGTATTAGATACAGAGAATATCAAAATAATAAGAAGGGGTCATTTGAAGATCCATCAAGCCCCGTAGAAGTAGCAAGAGATGTAGTTAGAATCTTGGGCAGAATAGGCGACCAGTTGGGTCTTGCTGCCAGGTTAGCGAAAGCTAAACAGACTCCAACTAAATAATTCCTCAAAATCCTTTCAGTTGACGTACTTCTTTACTATCAACCTTTTTCATGATAGCAAAATTATATTTTGGGTAATATAAAAAGGCCGCCGGAGCATCTTCCACTAAAAACCTCTGGAAGTCAAAATACTTTATCCTTCTTTCATTTTGGTTCATGATGCGACGTCCGTCTTCCAATAGCTTATCGTTTCTTGGCGAAGAATAACCGGATAGGTTAGTCCTTTTTTGGGTAGAATGCCATAGGCTGTATTGGTCTGGATCGTCAGGTATAACTTGACCAATAAGTAGCGCTTGGAAGTCCCTCTGGTCTTGCACTCGCTGTGGCACATCAGGTGAGATATCCAGGTCTACCTGAAAACCTAATTTTTCCCACGAGTCCTTAATTTTAGTAGCAGATGCCAGATAACTGGGGATCGTTGATAAAGTAATCTGCATCTGGCCTGTTGGAGAACCTTCTTTTTGTTCGGCTCGATCTAAAACTTTTTTTGCTTCTTCCATATCATAGGTGTAGCGTTTGATATCCGAATTATAAGCCCATGAATTTTTGGAAATTGGGCTGGAGGCAGTGGCAATTTGGCCATCTTGGGCAGGGATGGCCCAGGTGAGAGCTTGTCTGATCTGCCTGTCTGACAACAGCGCATCTTTGGTATTATAGATAACCAAAAGCATTTTTTGCCATTGATCACGGCTGTAAAAGTTGGTATTTCTCCAGCCTGCAAAATCAGAGAAATTAGCCAGTCCACCAACTGCTTGAACCTCACCTAATTTTAGCGCCAGCTTAGCTTTTTCTTCTGTGGCATAAAAAATAAATTTTATTCTGGCTGGCTTGACAGTTTTTGATGATAGAGTAATTGACTTGACCAATTGAGGAGGCTTCTGGGTGGCAAATAAATTTTCCTTAGTAAAAAAGGATAAGGGGCTGGACTGTTCAATTTGTATAGAATCTACAACGTATGGGCCAAACCCGATTAAGGTGTCTTTTTTAAATATAGGCTTGGAAAGTACTGATGGAAATGTGGCAAAGGGATTTTTCAGCTTAAACTCCAGGGTTTGCTCGTTTTGTTTAATTACTTCAACATCGGCAAACGGAAAAGATAGATCGCCAATAGTAAATTGCGCGCCATCAGTCCAAAACTGGCCATATGGGAAATGGAAATAGTAAGTTGAGCCAGAATTATCAGTTTCCCACGAAATAGCCAAATCCGGTTGTGGAATACCCTGATTGTCATGTTTGGTAATACCTCGACTGATCAGCCTTAATACCTCATCAGGTAGGTCAGATATGTCATATGTGCCGATGACGCCTTCAGTATAAAAAGGCTCTGGTCGAGGCAGGTATTTTGAAATTGATGATCCAAAAAATATCAAGATGAAAAAAACTACAGCGTAAATCATTGATAAGCGCTGATGCCTGGTGATCCAGGCGCGGCCATACCAAAACCACAGGCGTAGTTTTTTTTGGAAGAACTCCATAATAATTACGGGATCATGATGCTAATTAGCGCGATGGTGCAAAAAGCTGTTGCTAGAATAATGGTGATAAAGAGTAACAGTTTTTCCACGCCCCTTCTGGAGCTATAAAATGTACCCTGACCTCCAAAAGTAGCTGATAATCCGGTGCCTTTTGATTGGAGAATAATAACAATTGTCAATAGAATTGACAAGATAATCTGCAATATCAAGAGAAAATTCATAGGCTATGTCCGCACAAGAAAATCAACCGCCACCATATTAAACCGGGTAAGGTGAGTGGTGCTCTTGAACAATTATAGCATCGGCGCGATAGCTTGAGCAAGTTTAGCAGGGTCGTGATAAAGAGGATTCTTATAATCTATAACATCAGCTTTGATAACCTGTAATTTAAAAGGATTCTGTTCAGTCAGGTCGCTTTCTACATAATGGTATTTGATACTGCTGGGTATTGACGGTGTGGTGTTGGAGTTAACCAAAATGTGCGTAAAAGGAATAAAGCCGATATGTCTTTTGATGGCCGATAGATAATCGGACGCTTTATAATTGGGCGTTTCGAATGGTTTGTTGGCAATGTTTAAAATAAATATACGGGGAGCAGATAATTTTTTTAGTGCTTGAGCCAGTTGTTTAATTAGTAAATTAGGCATCAGTGAAGTGTACAGGTCACCCGGTCCGCAGGTTATTAAATTGGCTTGAGATAGAGAAATTATTGAGTCTGGGAATGGTTTAACATCAGACGGATCCAGATGAAGCTGTTTGATCGTTCTCGAGCCATTATATTTTCCCAGATCAATATCTTCTTCTCCATAAATTTTCTGGCCGTCTTCAGTTTCAGCCCAAATTCTGACATCATCAGAAGTAGAAGGCATAACTTGGCCGGAAATGCTTAAAATTTGGGTAGCTTCTTCCAAGCCCTTGTTAAAATCACCCATGATATCAGATAGTGCCACTAAAAGTAGATTGCCGAAGTTATGGCCTCCCAAGTCAGTATCTTTGCCATACCGGTCACCGGCAAAACGATATTGCAAAAGCTTAGTCATAGTATTTTCATCATCAGCCAAGGCAGCCAGACAGTTTCTAATATCGCCAACTGCCGGAACTCCCAAGGTTCTTCTTAGCCTGCCGGTAGATCCGCCTTCATCGCACATGGTAACGATGGCTGTAATATGCCTGGAATACCTCTTTAAACCCTTAAGTAGGGTCGATAGGCCTGTTCCCCCACCTAAACAGGCAATTTTAGGGTCATTGGGCGGAACTTCTAGATAGTTTTTAACAAAAGAGTGGATAGCTTTTCTAATCATTTAATTTATTAAAATATTAAACAGTCTGTAGGCAATTGTTAATGCCAACGATACTAGAAATAAAGTTAATAAGGGAGTTAAAGTTAAAGATGGAATTATTACGCTCCCCGCTACCATGCCAGGAGAAGTCCAGGTTTCCAGTCTAATTTGAGGGAAAATAGTAATCACAGCAATAAATGCCACCAGGTTAGTAGCAAAAGAGAAGATACCTCCACTGAAAATACTAATGGGGAAAAGCAGCAGGCTCACTACTGGTTTGACAAAATATTGGGCAATAGTAAATGTAGCAGCAATTAAGGCAAAATTTTGGATTGATGGCTCAAAAACAATGCTATGAATATTGGCGGCAAGGAGCCAAAAGCTCACCAGATAAAATACAAATGTCCGGATGATGCCTTTCATAAGGTTTAAGAAGCCTGTTTTACAGGCTACCTTAAAAAAAAGCTAATGTCAAACGCCCGCCAAAGCTAATTTCGACCTGATTTTGCGGTGATATGCTATGGCAAAACGGTGAGCCTCATCCCTGGCTGCCTGCAACAACTGTAAGGCTTGATGGTCGCGATCAAGCCTGATTGGTCCGGCAAATGATTTAACCAGGGTAAATCTATCCTTTTGAATGCGATATATTTCTTCTAGCCTTTTAGCCAGGCCAATCAGCGGAATATCCAGTGATAAACCTTCCAAAACTGCAAAAACAGCCGACAACTGCCCTTTGCCTCCGTCAATGACTACTAGATCAGGCTTTGGCCAGCTGTTGCTAAAGCGTCTTTCTAACACTTCCTTCATCATGAAAAAATCATCCGGAGTATTTTTGGTGCGAATCCTAAACCGTCTATATTGGCTGGTGTCTTTCCGGCCATTTATAAAAACTACCATCGCACCTGTGGCGTGCTTGCCTTGGATATTAGATATATCATAACATTCAATTCTTTTGGGAATCTTTTTGAGCTGCAGAACTTTCTTTAATGAAAAAATCCTGTCTTTGGCACGCCTCTCAAGCAAATCTGGCTCATCAATATATTGTTGGGGTGATCGGGACCTAGTCAAAACATACTGCAGTTTGGCAATCTGATCACGAACTTGGCCGGCCTTCTCAAAATTTTCCTCTGTGGCAAGCTGAATCATTTCCTTTTGCAGATTTTTGACCAAGCGTTTATTTTTGCTTTTTAAAAAAAGTATAATACGGTTGACTTGATTTTGGTAACTTTCATAATTAATCAAATCTTGCCAAGGGCCGGGACACAAACCTAAATGTACCCACAAACAAGAACGAGGGTTTCTTGCATGCGAGCAGTACGGGAAAATATGTCTAAGCGTTTTTAATACATATTTAGTAGTTGAAGCGGAAGGAAAAGGACCAAAGAGTATTATTTTACGGCTGCTCTTTTCTTTTCTGGAAGTGGTAATGGTTGGGAAAACGCCACTTTTGTCAATCTTGATATAAATAAAACTTTTATCGTCTTTGGCAATTATATTATATTTAGGCTGGTGTCTTTTAATTAGCTCTGCTTCTAGTAAGAAAGCTTCAAATTCAGATTCAACTGATATCTGGTCTATTTGGCTTATTTCAGAAATTAATATGCGGGTTTTAGGGCTGTGGGATTTTTGGTCTTGAAAGTACGAACTAACTCTTGTTTTCAAGTTGATGGCTTTGCCCACGTAAATTATCAGTCTCTGGCTGTTTCTGAACAAATACACGCCCGGACCTTTTGGCAAAGATAACAGCTGTTGCTGCAAAGATGATAATTCCAAGGCTTACTCCTACAACAGAGGTAACATCCCTAAAAAATGGTTTAATGAGTACTTTTTTGGCATATTCCTGGTCATTTAATGATACTGACAGCTTGCCCTCTCCTGAGAAAAACCAGCCACTAGCCGATAGGTTGGTTTTGATAGTTCTCTTGGCATAAGGTGGTAAAGCACCCAGGTTAAAGGATGATTGGCTAATTCTAAAATTTGTAGCGCTAACTTGCAAGTTTCCTTCCGGAATTAGGCTGTTACCGTTGTTTTTGACAGTTATTTTGGCAAAAAGCGGCAATCCGGCCCAGACCTCATCAGGCAAATCCACTCCCAGCTCTGCCTGGAGGATGGTATCTGGTAAACTATTAGCAAAGTCCACTTGAACATCACCTGATTCGGATAAGTTATATTTGTAAGCGCCGGCAGGAAACGGCTGGGTACTGGATAAACCATGGATAGCCAGTACTAAGTGATTTAAATCGAACTGGTTGAAATAATCTGCCCCACCTGTGGTTGAGCCCCAAGTTGGGTCAACCGGCACCCATCCTTGAGTGTCATCCCAATATTCTGGCCAAGAGTGAAGAATATCTCCCTCGTTGCCAGCCAATCCCAAAGGTCTCAAAGTCTTATTGCCGCCAAAGGCATAACCATTAATTTCTCTGGCAGGTATGCCAGCAGCTCTTGAAAGAGCAATAAATAAATCAGTATACTCCATACAAACTGCAGATTTAGGATTTTTTAAGGCTTTGACAGCGCCATATCTTTCGATGGTGGATTGATTCAGCCTGGTAAAATCGTATTCAAGCTGTGATACTACATATTGATAAATTTTTCCCGGACTTTTAAGTTCTTGTGCTTTTTTAGTGATCTCACTATTATCAACCTCCCAATATTTTTTTGGTGATAAATAAAGCTTTCTTGCCTTTCCCGATAAAATTTTGACGTTATCCCGAGATGCCGGGTATAGCTTGGCAGTACCTGAAACAGTGATATCAAAACTCTGGTTAGTTTCCATATAAAATTTTGCCAGCCAATTACCATCATCATCTATTCTGACATCTGCAGGTGGCGGATCAATGTTCTTAATAAGAATGTCTTGATGGGAGGTTTGGGGTGGTAGGGCAACTTCAGTAGCAATCGGCGTACCATGAGGGTTTTTCAGATGATACTTAAGAGTAAAATCAAAACCTTGAAACCGGCCAAAGGTAGCGGTAATAAATTGATTTTTATCAAAAACATACAAAGTATCGCCAGATTGCCGCTTAATATCCTGTGGTTGAGGCGACATAAAAGCCATTTGGCCCAAAGTATTAGGTATAGTCAAATTTAAATTATAGCTACCCATGGTTTCTCCAGTAAGTGCAGGTATATCAATTTGCCAAATCAAACCCTGCTTTTCAATAATTTCCGGGTTTTTATATTTTAGGGTCCAGAACAGTTTTTTACCCTTGCCAACAATTTGGTCATTAAAATCTGCCTTGATGATTGATTTGCCGCCGGTTTTTTCAATATTTAAGTTTAATAATCCTTGGGAATCTGCAGCTGATATATCAAAGATCCGATCAGATGAAACTGTTACCTGATAAGATTTAATATACTTTTCGCTAGTTAGGTTTTCTATGGTAATTTTTTGATCAACCTGGGTTTGACCATTAGGGTCAATTATATAGCCAACATCATAAGAAGTTAAAAAATCACTGGCTTGGGCAGAAACAGGAGATAAGGATAAAAGATGAAGGATAAATAATGAAAGAACTAAGCAGTGAGCTGTGAGCAGTAAGCTGTAAGCAGATTTATGCACCTCTCCATGATAGGATTTTGGATAAGAACTGTCCAGTATAAGAGGTGTTATGTTTACTAATTTGTGTCGGTGTTCCGGCAACCACCAGCCTGCCACCGCCATCTCCGCCTTCCGGGCCCAGATCAACAATCCAGTCGGCATTTTTGATAACATCCATGTTATGTTCAATGACAATGACGGTATTCCCCTGGGACACCAGCCGGTGCAGGATAGAAAGCAGCCTTTCAATATCGGCAAAATGCAATCCAGTGGTTGGTTCATCTAAAACATATAAGGTCCGGCCGGTGTCCCGGCGTGCCAGCTCTGTGGCCAGCTTTACCCGCTGGGCTTCTCCCCCTGATAAGGTAGTTGCCGGCTGGCCTAATCTCATGTAGGCTAGCCCGACATCATGCAGGGTGACCAATCTATTATATATCTGGGGAATATTTTGGAAAAATGACAGGGCCTCTTCTATAGTCATATTTAACACTTCGGCGATATTTTTTCTTTTATAATGAATCTCCAGAGCCTCCTCGTTGTACCGCCGGCCTTGGCAAACTTCACAATCTACATAGACATCAGGCAAAAATTGCATTTCAATTTTAACCTGTCCTTCACCTTCACAAGCTTCGCACCGGCCGCCTTTGACATTGAAAGAAAACCGTCCAGGCTTGTAACCTCTAATTTTGGCCTCGGTTGTTTTGGCAAACAGCTCCCTGATATAGGTAAAAGTCCCGGTATAGGTGGCTGGATTTGACCTGGGTGTGCGACCTATAGGTGATTGGTCAATCAAAATCACCTTATCTATTAGTTCTCGTCCGGTGATGCCCTCAACTTGTCCTGGTTTCTCTTTCGCCGAGTAAAACTCCTGCGCCAGACTTTTGTATAAAACATCATGAATCAGTGTTGATTTACCGGATCCAGAAACACCGGTAACACAAATAAATTTACCCAAGGGGAAATCAACTGTGATATTTTTTAGGTTATGTTCTTTGGCGCCTATTACAGTTAAATGCTCCTGTCCATCTGGACCATTAGCAGTTGGCCGCTCTAGTTTGATTTGTTTTTTACCAGACAGATACTGACCGGTTATAGATCTGGGGTTTTTGATAATTTGGACTGGCGTCCCTTGAGCAATAATTTGTCCGCCATGTTCCCCGGCGCCAGGACCAAAATCTATAATCCAGTCGGCGTTTTTCATCATTTCCCTATCATGCTCAACCACGATTAGACTGTTACCGATCCTTTTAAGTTTTTTTAATGTTTCAATCAATCTGGCATTGTCTCTTTCGTGTAAACCAACGGTTGGCTCATCTAAAACATATAATACGCCGGACAATCCAGAGCCAATTTGTGATGCCAATCTGATTCTTTGCCCCTCACCGCCGGCCAGGGTTGAAGCAGTCCGGGAAAGAGTCAAATATTCCAGTCCAACATCAATCAGAAATCCCAACCGGCTTTTTAACTCTTTTAAAATTGGCCGGGCGATGGCCGCTTCACGACTGTTAATTATTGATTTTTCCAGAGCAACAATCCATTTTTGAGCATTATCAATAGACAGGCTGGTAGCATCGGCAATTGATTTATCAAAAATGGTGATCGATAGAGCATCTTTTTTCAATCTGGCGCCGTGGCACACCGGGCAAATATCGATTCTCATGAATTTTTCAATCTCGCGTCTGACATAATCAGAATCCGTTTCCTTATATCGGCGTAGCAGGTTACTGATAATACCTTTAAAATTAGTATCCCAATGAGTATTTTGGCCAAATCGATTGTTGCCTTTAATTTTATAAACTTGATCGCCGGTGCCGTAGAATAATATTTTTCGCACCTGCTCTGATAATTCTCCAATCGGTTTTTTTAGAGAAAAATCATTTTCCTGGGCAACTGCTTCCAGGAGCTTGAGAAACCAGGTCTCGTAGGATGCGACCTTTGACCAGGGTAGAATCCCACCTTGTTCAACAGATAATCTGGGGTTGACAATCAAATTCGGATTAATTTCCAGGATTGTCCCCAAACCAGTACAATTGGCGCAGGCCCCATGTGGTGAATTGAAGGAGAATGTCCGCGGTTCAATTTCCGGCAGAGAGATATTATCAACCGGACAGGCAAACTTTTCGGAAAAAAGGTGATCTGACATCTCTTTGGGATGATCCGGAATATTAAATGATTTATCCAAAACTTCAGTTGCAATTACCGAACCGTCTGCCAGTTTGATGGCTTGCTCAACTGCCTCATATAATCGGGATTTATCAGCAGGCAGGCTAAACTTATCTACTACCACATCTACTGAATGGCGGTTGGTCTTAATCAGGACAAAATCTTCATCTAAATTGCGAATGGTGCCATCCAGGCGGATTTTACTGTAGCCTTTTTTACGGAGGTCATCAAACAGTTGAGTAAATTCGCCTTTTCTGTCTTTTACCACCGGTGACAAGATCAGAAGCCGACATGGAACGCGAGATTTTCTGCTACCTATTTTTTGGATCTCGTCCACAATTTGGGAGACAGACATGTGTGATATTTCCCGGCCGCAAACAGGACAGTGGGGATGACCAATTCTGGCAAAAAGTAATCTTAAATAGTCATAGATTTCAGTAACAGTTCCCACAGTGGAACGAGGATTATGAGAGGTGGATTTTTGGTCAATAGAAATGGCCGGTGACAGGCCTTCTATCTGATCAACATCCGGCTTATCCATCACCCCCAAAAACTGCCTAGCATAAGCTGACAGGGATTCCACATACCGTCTTTGGCCCTCGGCATAAATGGTGTCAAAAGCCAGAGATGATTTACCGGAACCGGAAATGCCGGTAAATACCACCAGTTCGCCTTTGGGGATTTCTACACTGATATTTTTAAGATTATGCTCTCTGGCGCCTTTGATTTTGATAGTATCTACAGCCATATAAAACACGAATTAGACAGTCTATTCTAACCCATTTGACAAGATTTTTAAAGTGGTCTAGTTATGTACGATCAGGTTTTTCGAAGGACAATGTAACGGGCCTCAAACATGAAGGACGCAAAAAGAATGTATCTTTAGAAATCCCAGTCTTAATGTCAGGTAATGGTAGATGAGAGTAATTTTCCCCATCGAGGGATACACTTAACTGATACTCACCACTACAAGATGTAGCCAAAAATATCTGATATATTTTTTGATCTGGAGTGATCTTAATTGTTTCTAAGTCAACCTCGGAACGCTCACTAGCAGATAAATCCATTCTTTGAAATCTAATCCATGTATCTGAAGATACATTTTCTGGCCATAATAAAACTACTCCGTAGTTTCTTGCCCTAGCTTTCTCATAAATCTCCTTAAAACTTGGATCACTATTCATAAATCTTTGTAGATCTGGTTCAAGAGGTGTCGCAGTGGGAGTTATCGGAATATCTGGAGAGAAACTTTGTCCTTGCCTAATTCCACAAGCTAAACTTGAAAGAGCAATTATCGTTGATAGAACCAAAGGATAGAGCCCCCTTTTTATTTTTGGCCTGACTAGATCTCTTTCCATAGACTGAATAATAAACGAACCTAGCTAAATATTCAAGTTCTTACTCTTCGCTGTATGTTCAGGTTATGTTCAGTTATGTTCAGGTCGCACCTCAACCAAGGTCGAACCTTGACGAAGGTGCAACCTTAACATAAGATAAGATTAATGCCATCTAAAAATATCATCAAAGAATACGTCGAAAATGGATACTATCACATTTACAACCGCGGGGTAGAAAAAAGAGATATATTCCTTGATGAGCAGGACTGCACAGTTTTCTTACATTATCTAAAACTCTACCTTTCACCGGTTGAGGAATTAAAACAACTGGATTTACCCGGGCTTAGAGTATCAAAGTTTATCCGCTTAAATCTATCTGCCGAGATAGACCTTTTAGCTTTTGCCCTGATGCCAAATCATATCCATCTGCAAATAAAACAGAAAACAACTGACGGAATTGTGAAGCTGATGAAACGTTTAGCCACTGCTTATGTTATGTATTTCAACAAAAAATATCTAAGAGTTGGTTCCCTTTTCCAAAACACGTATAAAGCAACTTTAATGAACCCCTCCCCGCTGCTTGCAGCGGGGTATCCCGCAAGCGGGACAAGTTCTTATCGAACCATTCATCCCCGCAGCAGAGCTGCGAGGTATTCTGGTTCAATAATAAAAACTGATGAATATCTTCTGCATCTTTCCCGCTATATCCATCTTAATCCTGCGAAAATTACTCACCAAAAAGTTAATTTTAAGGAATTTTCCAGCTATCTATATTATTTAGGTCAAAAACAGGCCAGCTGGATAAAACCTCAAGAAATTTTGGGTTATTTCAGAAGCTCTCAAAGAAAGGATGTCCTTTCTTATCAAAGCTTTGTGGAAGACTTTAAGGAAAGTTCTACCGAAGTACTAGGACCATTGATATTGGAAGACGAATAGAAATACTATAGTCTACTCAGGTGCGACCTTAACCGAGGTCGCACCTGAACATACGAACATAAAACATACTGAACATACGCTATATGGATAGCTCTTTAATCTGGTCTCTTAACATAGCGGCTTTTTCAAATTCCAGGTTTTGGGCAGCTTCTTTCATTTGACGTTTTAGGAATTTAACCAGTTTAGCCCTGTCATCTGCCAGCAGGGTGCCTTCTTGGGCACGCTTGACGGACATTCGAACTACCTCATCTAAAACTATCTGCTGATCTTCTTTTTGCTGGCGATCTATGAGCTTTTCCCTGATCGGTTTGGCGATTGACTGGGGAGTGATGTGATGTTGCCTATTATAATCTGCCTGAATTTGCCGGCGCCTGCCAATCTCATCAATTGCTGCCTGCATTGATCCGGTCATGCCATCAGCATACATAATAACTATTCCTTCTGTATGTCTAGCTGCCCGACCCATGGTTTGGATAAGCGAAATTTCCGATCTTAAAAAACCCTCTTTATCGGCATCCAAAATTGCCACCAGTGACACTTCCGGCAAATCTAAGCCTTCCCTAAGCAAGTTGATTCCCACCAACACGTCATATTCGCCTTTTCTTAAGCTATCCAAAATATCTGATCTGTCCAAGGTTAAAACTTCGGAATGAAGATACTGCACCTTAACGCCCCGCTCTTTTAAGTAGTCGGTCAATTCTTCTGCCAAACGCTTGGTTAGCGTTGTTACCAGCACCCGCTCGTTTTTATCAACTCGCTTTTTTATCTGGTCCATCAGGTCGGTAATTTGGCCGGCGGTAGGTCGAATGATAATTTGCGGATCCAGAATACCGGTGGGCCTGATCAACTGCTCCACTATTCCGTTTACTGCTGACCCCGATTTGATCCCGATTGAATCGGGATTGATCGGGGCTGACTGCTTGTTACTGGAAGCCGTAAGCTGCAAGCTGTGAGCCAATTTGGCGCTTTCCAGAGCCCGAGAAATTTCATAAGGGGCCGGAGTAGCCGAAGTATAAATAACCTGACCAACTTTTCTCTCAAACTCCTCAAATCTTAACGGCCTATTATCCAAAGCAGACGGCAGTCTAAACCCAAAATTAATCAAAGTTTCTTTTCTGGCCCGATCACCGTTATACATACCACGAATTTGCGGGACAGTCATGTGGGATTCATCAATAATTGTCAGAAAGCCGTTAGGGAAATAGTCAACTAGCGTGTACGGTGGCTCGCCCGGTTGCCGGCCGTCAAAATATCGGGAATAATTCTCAATGCCATTGCAATATCCCAGTTCTTTGACCATTTCAATGTCATACATGGTTTTCTGCCTGATGCGATAGGCAAACATTTCTTTATCGGCAGTTTTTAGCTCTTTTTCTCGTATTATCAAATCCTGTTCTATCTGGCCTAAGGCCTGATCAATCAGCCCTGGCGAGGCCACGTAATGCTTAGCCGGATAAATTACTGTTTTTTCTAAGCTGTGTTTGAGTGTAAAATTTAAAGGGTCAATCAGTTTAATTGACTTAAGCTTATCATCGCTAAATTCCAGCCTAATCGGATAGTCCATGTATGACGTGTATAAATCAATATTTTCTCCCCGGATTCTAAAACTGCCTCTGACCAGCTCTGTTTCATTTCTGTTGTATTGCAATTGGGTAAAGCTTCTCAAAAGAGAAGGTCGCGCCCAAGTTTGGCCCACTTCCAAAGGGATAATTGACCTGCCATATTCTGCGGGAGATCCCAAATTATAAATACAGGAGACTGAAGCGACAACTATAACGTCATTTCTGGTCATCAAGGCAGTGGTGGCAGAGAGGCGCAGTTTGTCAATTTCCTCATTAACATCTGTCTCCTTTTCAATATAAGTATCGGTCTGGGGCACATAAGCTTCAGGCTGGTAATAATCATAATAGGACACGAAATAACAAACAGCATTATCCGGGAAAAAATCGCGAAACTCCTGGTAAAGTTGGGCGGCTAAGGTTTTGTTATGAGAAATAATCAAAGTCGGCCGCTGAACTTTGGCTATTACATTAGCCATGGTAAAAGTTTTCCCGGAGCCGGTGACACCCAAAAGCACCTGATGTTTAGCGTTTTTTGATAGGCCTTCTACCAACTTTTTGATAGCTTGTGGTTGATCACCGGTTGGCTTAAAGTCGGAAACAATTTGAAATTTTGCCATAGCGAATGATTATATCATGGTACCGATTTTAGTTATTAGTTAAGGTTCGACCTTGGTTAAGGACGCACCCTGACAATCATTGACAGTAAAAGTAGTAATATCGACACTATAGGTTATTGACACAAAGATATGAGTAATATATAAAACAAATATCCTAAAAATTATATGCCTCCAGAAGTATTTACCAGAACACCACTACAAGAAGGTCCTCAACCAGATGGCAGTATTAGAGTAAATATTGGAGTAAATTTTGGCAGTTCACCAGAAATCAGCAGTCGTATAGAGGGAGTGCACATTGCCGTGGACATTACCTTTGATGGAAGGCACCGCGTTGCTAGATTCGTTAACTCCCTTGCCCGTTATGTTCATTTAGGGCTGGAAGAGCTTGCTACCCAAAAAGACGAGTTAGTAGAAGCAGTAGCAACTTCTCTTGTAAATAAGGCAGAGAGTACTATCCTCGAAGATGACAGAGAAATCGTTCTCCGTTTGAAACCTGGTGAATTTAGAGCGTACGATTCAGGTCTAGTGGAATTCGCTAGTCAAGTTGCTTTGAATCAGACATTTATCAAACTGCTTCCTCAAGCTTCCTTGGGCAAAACAGCAAGAGATATAAAACCTGATTTTGATGAAATATTTACAGTGTTAAGTCGCTTAGACTTATTGGGTGAAGTTGATTTAAAAAGAATAAGAAGAGAGGTTGTATTGCAGGGTAAAAGTATTTACCCAGAAGAAGTCTTAGAAATTTTGGATAATGTAGAAGAAAAGGCCCGACATTTGGCAGAAGAGTCTACAGCAGTAATAAATCCCACTTAAAAACCTCTTAGCTTCTAAATTAGAGGGCAAAAATAATTAATCCTAATGAAATTGAGGTATTGACAACTTCGGGTTTAATTTGGTAATCTAAAATCAACATGACAGTAATATTATATAAGCGCCAGCGACAAATCAGGGATTTTATTGCCCAATTCATTCAAGGGCATGGTCACTCCCCTACTTTGGTAGAAATTGCCAAAGCCATTGGCGTGTCCTCTCTGGCCACAGTTCATGAGCACCTGCAGGTGTTGGAGAAAAAAGGCATTATCTCTCGCTTCCGCGGAGCAGTCCGCGGCATTGAGCTGCTAGACCAGAAGGTGGGTGAGGTTTTATCCGGCATTGAACTGCCGATTTTAGGATATATTGCCGCCGGCGCACCACTGGAACCATTCACCGACCCATCTGCCCATCTGGCTATCGGGCCATCACTGATCTCCGGAAGAAAAAGGTCTTATGTGCTGCAGGTCAAAGGCGAGTCCATGATAGAGGATGGCATCCTGGATGGCGATTATGTAGTGATTGAGGAACAGTCAGCCGCTAATAATGGCGATATTGTGGTGGCTTTGCTTGATTCCGGTATGGCCACCTTAAAGCGATTCTACAAAGAAAAGGACCGGATTCGTCTGGAGCCGGCTAATGCCACCATGCCACCAATTTATGCAGTTAACGTTAAAGTTCAAGGCCGGGTGGTGGCAGTAATCAGGAAGTATCGCTAGGCTGATGAGGAGTTGCTTAGGCTAATGAGAAAAGCCACAGCAGCAGCAGTCATTATTCCTACAGTCATCCAGCCACCCAAAGAAGTTAGAAAGTTATTTTTATACTTACCCATTACCCGATTGTCTGATGCCAATTTAATAATTAAAGCCAAAAGTACTGGGGCAAGAATTCCCGTTAGGACCTGTGAATAGAATAATGCTTTTATCGGATCAATACCGGAAAAAGCCAATATTGACGAGATTACAAATACTATTGTCATAACCGCGTAAAATCCTTTGGCTTTCTTAACAGTTTTATTAAGCCCTGTTTTCCAGCCAAAAGTTTCAGCAGTGGCATACGAGGTGGAGGCGGCCAATACCGGTATTGCCAAAAGGCCAGCTCCCACCAAGCCGATGGCAAATATAACACTTGCCAAATTACCTGCCAATGGCTTTAATGCTAAAGCTGCGTCAGAGGCACTATTGATAAATAAACCTTGATTAAAAAATACTGTAGCCGATGAAATAATAATGAAAGCTGCAATAATATTGGAGTAGATCATACCTGGGATTACCGCCTTAAGTGCCCTTCTGCCTTGCTGAACAGTGCGATGCTCTTCCACTTCTTCATCTGACTGCCAATAAAAAAGATATGGTGTTATGGTAGTCCCCAAAAGAGCAACTGCTGCTGCTAGCCAATATATATTTAATTCCAATTTGGGATAAACAGTGCTTTGCAAAACTTGCCACCAATCAGGCTTGGCCAAAATTCCTGATATAACATAACTTGCCAAAAACAATGACAACACCAGCAAAAACCTGACAATTATCCTGTAGCTATTAAAAAGAACTAGATACCATAACAGTAAGCCAACCGGCAGTATATAGCCATAAATTGGAATGGATGGGTAAAGTAAATTTAATCCGGCCGCTACTCCTAAAAGATCTGCGGCAATGGTGACAATGTTGGAAATAATTAAAATAAAAGTAGCGGTCAATGCTATCGGCATGCCATATCTTTCGGCAATTACCTTCCCCAACCCCTTCTTGGTTACGTCTCCTATTTTGGCGCACATGCCTTGAACAACTATCAGCATGGGGGTGGACAGGCCCATTAGCCACAGCTGGGAATATCCAGTAGTGGCACCGACCACAGAATAAGTTGAGATGCCGGTAGGATCATCATCTGCAGCGCCGGTTATAATACCGGTGATATATTTTTTAACCAAAGAGGCTTTAGGATTCACTTTAAATTAAACAACCTATACCCAAAATGCTTTAGTACAAACAAATTATTATGTTGCTAACTTAACTCAAACGAGTATATACTCCCATTGTATGGGGAGACTTTATCTAGTGTCAACGCCAATCGGAAACTTACAAGATATTTCCCAACGAGCACTAGATACCTTAAAAGATGCGGATCTGGTTGCCTGCGAAGATACCAGGCATACTGGGATGATGCTTGCACGCTACCAGATCAAAAACAATTTAATTTCCTACCATGATTATAACGAACAGCAGCGGATTCCGGAAATAATTGATAAACTATTAAACGGCCAAAATATAGCTCTAGTTTCCGATGCTGGCACTCCTTTGGTGTCTGATCCAGGTTACAAATTGATACGATCTTGTATTGAAAACAACATTCCGATTATTGCTATTCCCGGACCGACAGCCGCTATTGCTGCCCTGACAGTCTCCGGCCTACCTACCGATAAGTTTTTATTTTTGGGCTTTTTGCACAAAAGCCAGGGTAAACGACAACAGATCTTAAAAAACACCATAACCGTGCTACAGAGCATAAAAGTAACAATCATCATATATGAAGCTCCTCATCGACTGATCAAAACACTAACTGACATGAGAGATGTAATGGGTGATATTGATATTGTCATTTGTCGAGAACTGACTAAATTGCACGAGGAAGTCAGAAGAGAAAAAATATCCACTGTGATAACCCATTTTCAAAATATAATCCCTAAAGGAGAATTTACGGTTCTGGTTTAAACTACGTGATCGCCTGTAGATTAAAATGCCAGCAGATTTCTGCCGCTCATCTCACTGGGGATTGATATTCCCATCATATATAATATGGTAGGCGCTACATCAGCTAAAATTCCACTGGGCAATTCACGAGGGGTAAGGCCATTTTTGATAATGATACAGGGAACAGGATTGGTGGAATGCTCTGTTTCAACTTCATTATTCTGACTATCCAGTAGTTGTTCGGCGTTGCCGTGATCGGCTGTAATGATGCATGATCCATCTCTTGCCAGCAGTGATCTAACGATTTCCCCGACGCATTGATCAATTTTCTCGCAAGCCTTGATTGTGGCTTGGATGACTCCAGTATGGCCAACCATATCACTGTTGGCAAAGTTAACAACTATAAAATCATACAGATCGGCATTGATTCTCTGACAAACAATATTGGCTATTTCTTGGGCAGACATTTCCGGCTTTTTATCGTAAGTAGCCACGTCAACTTGTGAAGGTACTAGCATGAAATCTTCTCCTTGGAAAGGGTCTATTCTACCTCCATCAAAGAAGAAGCTGACATGGTAATATTTTTCTGTTTCGGCAATATGCATCTGCCTTTTGCCAGACATCGAAATTACTTGTGATAAGGGATAAGCAACTACCAAATGAGGTATGACAACTCCAGATACCGGCAGGCTTTTGGCGTACTCTGTCATAGTGACAAAATATAAATTTGACAATTGCTTGCCCCTTTCGAATGTTTTAACCACTTTAGTTTCTTGTTCGGGCCAGGTAATTTTTTCGTCAAAATGAAAAATTCGAGATTGCAGGTTATCTAGTGTTGGCAGTACGAATGCTTCAGTTAACTGTTTGGCGCGATCTCCTCTAAAATTAAAAAATATAACAGCGTCGTTATTTTTGATAGAGCCTCTTGGTTGGCCTTTTTCATCCACAATCATGGTTGGCAATATGAACTCATCGGTCCGTTTTTCTTGATACGAACTGTCGATTGCCTCTTGGTAAGATTTGGCTATTTTCCCAGATTTACCAACAAGGGCAAAATACGCTTTGGCTGTTCTTTCCCATCTATTATCCCGATCCATTGCATAATATCTACCAGATACTGTGGCTATTTCTCCGATTTGGTTGCTGTTTAATACAGACTCCAGCTCTTTAACATAGGTTAGAGCTGACTGTGGTGGCGAGTCCCTACCATCGCAAAAAACATGAATTTTTAACTGGTTTTTGGGCAGTTCTTGCGCTTTGCAGAAACCAATCAGAGCAAATAAATGTTCTAGGGAGCTGTGGACGCCGCTTGGTCCAACCAGCCCCATGATATGAAGATCAGACCGATATTTTTTTACATGACTGATGGCTGCCAATAGTGCTGGGTTTTGCCAAAAAGTGCCATCGGCAATCATCATGTTAATTCGACTTAAATCTTGATAAACAATCCTACCAGCTCCTAAATTGAGATGTCCTACTTCACTGTTTCCCATCTCATTATGCGGCAGCCCGACTGGTTCACCTGACGCAGATAATTGACAATGGGGATATGATATCCAATATTTACTTATATTGGGAGTTGAAGCTTGGGATATGGCATTTCCTGGACCGGGTGGAGCAATTCCCCAACCATCCAATACAATCAATACCATTGGTTTCCGCCTGTCCATATAATGATCGGTTATAGACTCATTTAATTCGAGTTTGCAACACTTCGATTTACTCAGTGTTGTGGTGAGCTTGTCGAATGTACAACTCTTGTTAAACGATTATGTAATCAAAATACTACTTTTAAAGTTGCAAGCTGAAGTATTTTGATTATAGCTTTATGCGAGGCAGGATACTTTCAATCTCCAGAAGCCGATTGTATTTGGCCACCCTCTCACCTCTTGCTACTGCTCCCAGTTTAGCAAATCCAGCGCCAATTCCTACAGCGAAATCAGCAATAAACGCGTCATTAGTCTCGCCAGCCCTGTGTGAAACAATAATATCATACCCCGCGGCCCTGGCAATTTTTACCACTTCTAAAGTTTCAGTAATCGTCCCAATCTGATTTGGCTTGATGATCACGGCATTAATAGCCTGGTTCTTAATCGCTTTATCCAGCCTCTGTTTATTGGTAGCGATTAAATCATCACCCACTATCATCACTCTTGACCCCAAAGACCTGGTTAATTGCTCCCACCAATTCCATTCATCTTCAGCAAATGGGTCTTCAATTGATAGAATCCGATATTGGTTAACCAGATCATTGTAATACTCAAACATCTCTTGGGAGGTTAAAGAAGTAGTCCGATCTTTGATGGTATAATAACCATTGGCATAGAAAGTAGAAGCTGCTATATCCAAACTCAAAAATACATCCGTGCCGATCCTAAATTGGGTTTGAGAAATTGCCTGGGATATCAAATCAATGGCATCAACGTTGGCATAAAGCGATGGGACATATCCCCCTTCATCCCCTACTAAGGTGAATCTCCTATTGCGTCCCAGAATTTTACCTACAGAGTGATAAATTTGAGCAATCATTATCAAATTATCGGAAAAGCTTCTTCGCTTGGCCGGAGCTGGCACTACTAAAAATTCTTGAAAATTAAGGTTATCAGAGCCATGCTCGCCGCCTTCGATAATCAGCGCCATCGGCAATGGGATTTTGATGGGGATGCCCTGCTCTTTATTCCTGTTAAGATGGGCAATCAAAACAAATAGCGGTAACCCGGACGACATCGCTGCTGCTTTGCAACAGGCAATAGATATCGCCAAAATACTATTGGCTCCTAGCTTTTTTTTATCTTCTGTTCCATCTAATTGAATCATCAAATGGTCAATTTCTGCTTGATTCCTGGGATCCATCCCCATGATTTTTGGCCCAATAGCCTGTTCGATATTATAGACCGAGTTTTTGGCGCCCATGCCCCAATATCTTTCCGGATCACCATCACGTAATTCTTTGGCCTCGTGAGTGCCAATAGAAATTCCCGCTGGAACCGACGCTACTCCAAAAGAATTATTATCCAGGCCGATAAAGCATTCAACTGTTGGAATACCGTTACTTGCCAGTATCTCTCTTGCTTTAATATGTTTAATTTTGGCCATAAGATAATTCTACTGATTCTACCTTGGGATTTAAATTATTTTCACGGTGTTATTTCCGCGCCACTAAACGCTTCTCCTCATCATAGATAATCTGCCGAGTATGATCGATCATGTCAGGAGACACCGAGACAGATGTTACACCCCATGAGACTAATTTCTGGGTTATTTCCGGATAAATAGATGGCGCTTGGCCACAAATTGATGAAGTGATGTGGCGATTGTGGCAAGTTTTGATAGTCTGCTCCAGCGCCCATAATACCGCCGGATCTCTTTCATCAAAATATTTAGTTAGAGTTTCATTATCGCGATCAACACCCAATATCAGCTGGGTTAGATCATTTGAACCAATCGACACTCCATCAATACCAACATCAATAAATTGATCCAGTAAGATGACATTGGAAGGAATTTCTACCATCATCCATAATTTAAACATCGCTGATCTGGCAAGTCCGGCTGTATCGATTATTTTTTTTACCTTAGCCAGTTCTTGAGGAGTCCTCACAAAAGGGATCATCAGCCATAAGTTTTTCAGCCCGATTTTATTTCTGACGTACTTGATAGCTTCCAGCTCTAAATCAAAAACCCGGGCATCAGTGATGTATCTAAATGCTCCTCTGTAACCCAGCATCGGATTTTCTTCTGGTGGTTCATACAGCTCCCCTCCTGTCAAATGCCGGTACTCGTTGGTCTTAAAATCTGTCGCCCTATAAACCACTGGACGGGGGTGAAATGCTTCGCAAAATGTTTTTAATCCATCCGCCAAATTATTAATAAATGTCTGCTGTTTTTTATCTTTGATTAATTTCTTGGGATGAATACCAATACCGGCAATCATAAATTCGGCTCTTAACAACCCGACTCCATCAGTATTTCTTTGGGCAATCTGATGGGCCAGATCTGGTTCTGCCAGATTTACGTACAACTTGGTAGCTGTTGGTAATTTAACAGCATCCGGGTTTTGGTGATTGGGTCTCTTCAGATTAAGTTTCGTATGATTGACAAGTCCACCCTTATAAATTTTACCGGACAAGCCATCGACTGTTACCACCAAACCCTCTTTCAAAACTTTAGTGGCATTATTTGTTCCCACTACAGCCGGTATGCCTAGTTCTCGTGATACAATGGCCGCATGAGATGACCTGCCGCCTTTATCAGTCACCACTGCTACAGCTTTCTTCATTGCTGGAACATAATCGGGGCTAGTCATTTCAGTTACTAAAACATCACCCGGGTAAACCCTGGACAGTTCAGAGGTGTTTTTAATAATTTTCACTGGACCTGCGACAACACCAAACGAGGCCCCTACACCTTCAACTAAGGGTTTTTCCGTCAGGGTTTTTGATTGCACTTCTTGCTCGTGCTGTTTTTCGTTGTACTTGCCTGAAGCAAAGGTAGTCACAGCTCTGGTTTGAACAATAAAGATCTTACCCTTGGCAATTGCCCATTCAATATCTTGTGGGAAAAAATAATGCTTTTCCAGCTCCTTGCCGATTTTGGCCAGAGCGACAATTTCTTGATCGGTTAATTTCTGACTTCTAGCATACCTGCCTGGCACATCTACTTGCCTATTTGAACCCTTTGTCCAGATTAGCTTTTTGTCTTGAATAACCACTTCTCTATTCAAAATCACCAGGTCTTCTTTACCAACTTCATAATGGTCCGGGTTAACTGCTCCTGATACGATCAACTCACCTAAACCGAAAACTGCCTCTATAATAATTTTTGCCTTATTATTTTTGACTGGATCAATGGTGAACATTACTCCGGATTTTTCCGACTGAACCATCTCTTGAATCACTACAGCGATCCCTACCTTAAAATGATCAAATCCCTGCTGCTGCCTATAAAAGATAGCTCTTGCTTCAAATAGAGAGGCCCAGCATTTTTGAATAGCGTCAATTAAGTTATCAACACCTTTAATATTCAGAAAGGTGCTCTGTTGTCCGGCAAAGGATGCTTGGGGTAGATCTTCCGCAGTGGCAGATGACCTAACAGCCACAAATACATCACCTAGCTTACCATAGGCTTTTTTAATTTCTTGAGCTAAAGCTTTCGGGAATTGCGCAGTAAGGATTAACCGTTGAATTTGTTGTGATGATTGCTCAAGTGATTCTGAATGGTCTACGTTAAGCAGCTTGACACTATTCTTTATTTTTACATCCAACTGGTAATCTTTAATAAAATCAAAATAGGCTTTTGAAGAAATTATAAACCCTGGGGGGACAGGAACCCCTACCGAGGTCATCTCGCCCAAGTTTGCTCCTTTACCACCAGCAATTGCCACATCGTCTTTGCCAATATTAGAAAACCAATAAATATTACTCATGGCAGTAAATAACTAATAACTTCATGTTAACATCAGACATCGTCTTTTACCAAATTTTCAATCTGTTTGTTCTAGTGGTTGAATTCAATCTACAAAAATTATGCCAGTTATTTTTAATCCACCTCTTCTGATATGTAAGTTTCACTGCTAATCCTCTACCCTCTAGCTCTCTATCGACAACCCCACCTTGATGGGGGTATTTATAATGCCTTCTTGCTTGTGAAGAAAAACCATGACAGTAGTGAACAAGTTCATGGGCAATGGTTACGTCTATTACGCTTTGCGGAACTTTATTGTTGGTAAATAATCTATTGATAGTTATCATTGAATACCAGATGCCGCTTGATTTTCTTAGTCTAATTGAACCGAGGGTGGTCTTGGATGGCCTGCCAAATTTAACAATGATGGGATTTTTTTGGGGCAGATCTGTGAAGAAACGGGACTTGACCATTAAAAATCTACGAAGTAGCCATTTATTATTGCGTATCATAAGCTAATTATACTACATCCAAAATACTCTCACTTTATAGTTCAAGAGTTGAACTAGTATATACGGGAAACTTGTTCTTTGGCACAACTAGACTTACCCGCTTTTTGTGCGGATATACCTTTCTCTATGTTTGAAAATCACTACTGATTTGAAAATTCTTCCTTCAAATCAGATAAGAACTTTCCGGCTAAATTTTGGCCTCCCAAACCAAAAGCCAAACCACCTGCTATTGCTAGCATAGCCACTAATCCGGTGAATAGGATTCTTATTAGATCTTGAGCTATGCCAAGCTGGGAAAGAGCCACCAAAACAACAAAGATCATAATCGACCACTTGGCGCTAGCTGCCAACCCTTTGGCCGCTGTTGAACCTAAACTGGTTGATGCAGCAAGGACAAAATCGTATGAGAATTTAGCAACCACCACACCAATCAGCAGCATCACTATCGCCACTAGCACATTGGGTATATACAGTAGTACATTTGTTAAAGCCTGTGATACTCCCATTAAACCTAAAGTCTCTACTGCCGGCAATAAAAAGGCGATGATTATAAACCACCTGACTACCTCTGCCAGCAAGTTAGTGACTGAAACACTAGTGCCTCCTGACCTTAATGTTTGTGAAAAACTAGTTTTATTTAACCATTGTTCTAGGGTGATTGCCTCGAAAAAGCTCAATATTATTTTGTGAACGACTGTCGCCACCACTACGCCAATTACTAAAATGACAATAGCAGCCACAACGTTCGGTAAAAACAATACCGCGCTATTTAATGATCTTAACAGTGCATCGATCGTTGCCGTCTGAATATCCGTAATTTGCATTTTCTCACCTCCTTTCTATTTTTTTAAAATAATTAAGTATTCTTTATGCAATCTTTGCTTGGCAGGCCAAGATGACAAACCTATCCAGATTTTGCTGATGGTTTGGATGCGTGCTTACGTAAACTTTTGACAGCTCAAAATAATCATTTGATAAAACTAATCCCTCATCTTGCGGCAAGCGGGTGAATTTTTCAGCCAGTTCCCAGTTATATAAATACTGATAGAGTTGAATCAGATTTAATTTGGAAAATAGTTTATATTGGGACTTGAGTTTCTGTAGTCTAAAAGGGTGTAAACTGGCTATGTCTGGCCTGCTGGATGATAAACCTAAATACAGCAGGTATCTAAAATGGTCAACTAACAGTGGGAAATAGTCATAAAAACTATAACTTACAACCAGCTCACCAGCCTTCTTGAGCGCTTTCTGCAAATTTCCCGGGTGTAGACTTTCCAGAAAATCGAATAAGATATTGTTACGAAATTGTAATATCTTGACTCGGGTACCAAATCCTTCCAGCTTTTTTATGAAGCTACTGCCAGATATTCGCTCTGATGATTCTTTTTTGGAAGCCTTGCCAATTTGATAGTTCTCCCAAATTATGATGTGCTGGCTATCAAGTGCGCTGGTAATCCAACCGGCAAACTGCCCTGATACACCTTTCTGCAAAATCCTTTCAAAAACTATTAGCTTATCTTTAGATTCACCGAACAGTTTGTTGGAACTAGTTATCTGACTAAGGGTAGACAAGTCTTGGGGTTGATCATCAAAAGTATAGATTTGGTCAGCATGATAATTCTGCTTTTGCCTGTCAAGCTCATCTCTTGAGCCAATAATGTCATCTCCGTGCAAAACTACCAGCATGTTAGTTTTTATTAGTCAAATACAAATCTAGTAAATTTTTCTTCAGAGATTGGCTTCTCTCTAGGGCCGCAAGCAGTGCTTGTTCAACAGCCGGATCATCAGTGGGTCTGGTGTGATAGGCATTTTCCAACGATCTATCAAGAATATCTACCCATCTGGCCAAATCCAAGAAAAAGTGGTGTTTATTCTGATACTTTTTATTATGCCTGGCCATTGACGTCCTCTTTTAATAATTTAGTGATTTTTAATTGGGCTTGCAATAGCTGGTCCTTGCAGTATTTATGCAGGCTTACTCCTTCTTCAAGTAATTTCAGCCCATCCTCTAACTGCAAATCTGCTGATTCCAGTTTGGCAATTACTTGTTCGAGCCTAGCTAAGGCTTGCGAGAAAGTCAAATTTCTAGATATCATATCTTGTCAGTTTTAAATCTAGTAGACTGTTTCCTGTCAGCTTTTTTGGTTGCCCCTGTCCCGGTTATTGCGGCTTTTATTTCACCTCTGGCTAACTTAATATTGACCGGCTCGCCTAAATTTACTTGAACAGGTGATTTAACCACTGATCCAGCTTGAGTATAGACTATTGAATATCCTCTTTCAAGTATTGCTTGCGGTGATAGTAGATTAATCTTATCCATATAATGCTTGAGCGTAGCGGTTGTTTGAATAACCATTAATTTTGCCGATTGGGATAATGACTGTCCTTTTTGCGATAGTTCGACGTTGCTATTTGATATCATTCTAGTTTGACAAGTTACCAGGCGAGATGACAGATGTTGCAGGTAGATTGGCAGTTGCTTATATTTCTGCTGAATTTGGCCAAGCTTATATAGATAATCGTCAACATTCTGAAAGTATTTTATAGTCAGAAACCGATTGTCCTTAAAAATCGGATGGAGTTCTAAATTGTTTAGCTTTTCTTGCGCCTGTCTGAATGGCAAAGTAATGATATTGGCAGCATCGGTGGGGGTTGAAGCCCTAACATCAGCCACCAGATCAGCGATAGTGACATCCTTTTCGTGGCCAATGGCTGAAACAACAGGAATTCTCGATTGAGCAATGGCCCGGGCGATTTCCTCGCTGTTGAAAACCAATAAATCTTCGGTTGAACCTCCGCCGCGTGCCAACACAATTACATCAAGTTGGCGACCATTAAGGTATTTTATGGCATTGACTATATCGCCGATAGCCAGACTGCCTTGAACATAAACATCTTTCAGTAAAACCTCAATCAGGGGAAATTGCCGCGCAGAATGTTCCAGAAAGTCATGCCAAGCTTCACCAGCTGCCGAACTAATAACTCCAATTTTAGTAGGGAAAAGCGGCAATTTCCTTTTTCTTTCCAGAGCAAAAAGTCCCTCATTCTGTAATTTATTTTTTAATTCTTCTATTTTTTGGGCAAGAACACTTTCGCCATAAGGCTCAATCAGGCTAACCTTTAGCTCCAACCTGCCGCTTTTTTCAAAAAGGGTTAAATTCCCCCATACTAATACCGACTGACCATTCTCTAGATTAAATTGAACTTTAGATAAGTATCTTGGCTCAATAATGCAAGGCAACATTGCTTGAGTACTAGGGTCTTTGAGGGAGAAAAAAGTGTAGTAGTACCGTTGGTCTGACTTAAATTCAAAAATTTCACCAAAAACCCAAATGGTCAGATCTTCCAGGGTTGATTTAATCAGTTTATTGGCTTGGGAAACAGAAAAAATTTTTCTATCAGAAGGGATGAGCATAAGCCTGAAGTGATTTTATCATAACAGTTTATGATATGCCACGAAAAATCACATTAAGAAAGTTCAACAGTCGCCATCTGGCAGAAGCAAAGTCAACATGGGAATAGCTTTGCAGTTGGGAGACTGTATCTCCTCGGGCACGCTTTAAGTCCCTTGATAGTTTCCAGGCGGCAAAATTAATTTCCCTAGCATCTGACTTATACCTGGTTGGTATTCTCTCTAAATATTCAAGTCCTGCAAAAAGTTCGCCAACCAACGCCTCCGGGTAAATTCTGATGTCCCTCTGCATAGCTCCAAACAAGCTATTGGATATGATGGTATTGCCGGCTTTATCATAGTCCCTCACATAACGTACTTTTTCAGTTAAGGGATTTCTGGAACAGTTGGTTTCATAAAAATGGACCACCCATAATAACTTCCAATCTATCTCCCAACGTTGGGCAATAGTCAGATAAAGAGGATAATAGATCTTCAAGTCCTTAAAGTCTTCTTTCGTGAAAACTGTTGAATATTTTTCCATCATGGCAAAGATTTGTTCTAATGTCCCATTTGAATTTAAGATCAGGCGGCTAACTCTTCCGTCAATAGTTTCTGTAATGGCTGGCACTTTAAGAAACCCATCACCGGCAATAACCCTATTTTTCGTAGCAGATGATTGGTCAACAGGTATGACAGAATGGTCGCCTTTCATGGTCGCAGCTCCCACCATTGCGATAGCGGCTGCTAGTTCCAAGTAGTGAACAATCCTATTTTTTGATTCTTGACCCATAAAATCCGTAAAAACCACGCTTCATAAATGCTTTAGCGTGGGATTAGATGTATTATACTAAAAATATCCTGTGATTACAACACTATGAGCTGGCTGATTCCTTAGCTAATTCATAGTAGCTGGATTTAGTTTTACCGTGTTTTGCCAACAGCCCCTTTTTTACTAAGGAAGACAACAAGGACTGCGCCTGCTGCCTAGTCACCCCAAAATCAGCCACAATATCTCGAGTTTTGATGGCTCTTTTTTCAATCACTATCTGCAGGACTTCCTCTTCTCTTCTGCTAACCAAAACTCTTTTCTTGCCTGTGACAGCATCTATTTCATTCTCTTTTAATAACTCTACCCTTTTTATAGCTGCCTGTAGAGAAAATACTATCCCTTCCAAAAAATACAGTAGCCAGAGTGTCTTCTCTTGTGAATCTGCAGAATGCAGTTTGTCCGAATACTCCAGGCGGTCAATATCATAATAGTCATCCAATATGAAATATTTGGTCACCTCATATCCGTTTAATAACAAGTAATAGGCAGTTAGCACTCTGGCCATTCTGCCATTGCCGTCAAAAAAAGGATGAATATAGGCAAAGGTGTGGTGCAGCAGGCCGGCTTTGATAAGCGGATGATTTTCTTGATCTGATTTTAACTCCTGATAAAGATCGGCTACCAATAGCTGTATTTGCTTGGCGTTATGACTGGGCGGATTATGCTTGATGACTATCCCAGCCAGTGAAGTATGACCCACCACCACCGACTTATTGCGAAATTCACCAGGCTTTTTAATATTAAGGCCCTCCATTAGTTCCCGATGAAGCCTCAAGGTAAGTTCAATGGTCAGGGGTGCTTTCTCACGAGCCAATACCGAGATCCTATTTAATACTGCGAAATAATTTTTGACCTCTTTTTCAGACTTGGTGGTGGGGATTTTGTCTTCCAGTAGGATATTGGTGACTTCCTCTTGATTTAAGGGGTTGCCCTCAATGGAAGTAGAATAGTGGGTGGCCAACATTTGGTTTTCTTTAATTAGTCTCATGGCCAAAGAGGGAATTTCGGATTCAGCCTCAAGCTGTCGATACAGGCCTTGTGCATCTGCCAGAATGTTAACTAAGCCCGGTGTGTACTGAAATTTGCCTAACATACTAAGATATTATAGCACTAGCCAGGTTAATTGTCAAGTTAAATGACAATAGAATTGACAACTACACAGCTAATAATTGTAAAGATAATTGTCAATCTATTTGACAAGCTGACTAGCTCTTACGCGGAAACTTGAGCCTAGACAACAGCTTTGTTTCCAAGTTAAGCTTGGCCTTATTGGCAATATTGGCTCTGGCTCTCCACCAGTCTGCGGTTCTGAAACCCAGCCTCTGGAAATGATATTTAAACTTCATGGCATGCCACTTACGATCTGACTACCACACGAGTTCCAGGATTATTCTTAGTAGCATTGACTGTCCACTGGCTACCGGACAGATTAGGGGTTGCCCATTCAAATAAGGCCTTGGCGTCTTCTATCCTCATGTTAACGCAGCCGTGGCTCATCGGAGTACCAAAGTTATTGTGCCAATAGGTACCGTGTAAACCGTAGCCTTTATTAAAAAACATCACGTAGGGTACATTCGGTAAGTCATAGTAATCTCCTCTTTCCATCGAGCCGCCTTTCATCCTGGTGGCTTTCAGCTTGGCCCAGATTCTAAATTCGCCCTCCGGCGTGGAAGTCCATTGTCGGCCGGTTGATACTACAAATTCGTAAATCTTCTGACTGCCGTCCCAGGCGTAAACTTTTTGCTCTGATAAAACTACTTCGATCCATTTCTCGCCAGCACTGGCCTGGTTCCCCAATACTGCCTGTGCCGGCAAGCTTGCCAACTCTTCCTGGGTAGGAATTTTTGCCAAAGAAGGGTTTAGTCGGTTGTTATCAAAAATCGCCACGTCGGTGGCTATTGGCCGATCATGGGAAAGGACAAAATCAAGGTATTGCAAGCTGGCTAACTCCGGTTCAGCCAAAGGCGACATCACATATGATAAGGCTTGCCTTAGATTGACCAAATTAACCGGAGTCTGCCCCAATAGGGAATTTTTAATACTAATTACGCTAGCAGTAATAATCAGCAATAGGGCCAGTATAGGCAGTAGACGCACCATTAACTAAAGTATGCTACTTTCCGCCAATCCGCGCAAGAGCCTGGAACCGAAGAGCATTATGGCCATTATCTCAAGTAAATTTTGTCACCGATTTCGATGCCATATCTGGTAATAAAGCCGGCGTTTACTTCCAACACGCCATCAACCGACTGGGACGGAGCAACCCTGGCAGTATTATCATCTGTAGGATATGGTACGTTCTGATCAAGACCAACCACTGTTTGTCCGTCAATCCAAATAAAATCCAGACTAAATTTCATGTCTTTCATCCAAAACTGCCATCTGGACTTGGCTGGCATCATAAAAAGCATCCCCTGGCCTGAAGGCAGTAATTGCCTATTGGATAACCCTCTGGTAATTTGAGGTGCTGTTTTGGCAAGTTCTACCCTAATGGTAACCTTATTGCTAATTGATAATAACTTGTAATCTGAAACATTGCTGCTCTGCCAAAAAATAGTCGAGAATAACAAGACTAGAATAATAATTAAGACTTTATTCATGTCAATAATTACAAATCGAGGAATTTGAAAGATTCACGGATAGTGTTGAAGGCTTGCCTTAGATCATTTTTATCATAGGAGCCAAACTGCTGTATTAAAAAATATTTGTTGTTGGCTTCCACATAATATATCAGGTCGTATTGCCCGCTGTAGGGTTGATTGGCCAGTCTGGCTTGCCTGCCGCCAATGGTATCACGATAATCAGCAGGCAAAGGGGTAGGAGCTAATTTTTGGTTAGGATAAACTGCCACTTCAAATTTATTCAAAGCATTGCCCAGTCTTAGGCATAACAGGCGCTGATCAGTGCATATGGCTGTTGATCCTGGCTGCTGAATAGCCAAATCCATGGTATCGGGAAACTTAAATTGGAATCCGTGCTCTATATTGGTATACAAACTCCATCCTGGCTGGTCTGAATTTTGAATCGAAGCCGTAGGTGATGCTTCTTTGGTTTGTTCTGGTTCTGGTAAAATGAGATTCTCTGACTGTCGCGACTGGGAAGATGACTGTTGAGAAAATGCCGCCATTGCAACTGCCAAACCAATCACCACTCCTAGAATAATAATCGGTAGAACTGTAAAACCCTTGCCCATTACCTAAAGGTTACTACATTCTACTAAATTACAACAAGACTTCCCTTAGCTTTTTCTTAATTTATATAAAATATACCAACCCACCAAAAAAATAATCATGCCGATAATTACCGCGTCTAATTTATGGAGGTACGGTCCAATCGTCCGCCAATTTTGACCTAAGACAAAACCAATCCAAGCCAAAATATACGACCAGACCAGAGACCCCAAAAAGGTCAATACTATAAATCTCCCCAGTGGGAGTTTGGCAAAACCGCAGGGCAGAGAAATAACTGTCCTGATTCCCGGGATAACCCTGCTTGCCAAAACCACTAAATCCTTGAAGCGATGCAGCAGTTTTTCTGTTTCATCCAACTCCTTTTCAGATATTAAAATCCACTTGCCGAATTTTCTAATGAATCTTCTGACCAGCTTCTCATGCCCATAAAAACCTATGGCATAGGCAATTAGCGATCCTATCACATTGCCAATGGCGCCGCTTGCTGCCACCAGGTTCAAATCAAACCTGCCGGTAGATGCCAAAAAACCGGAAAAAGGCATAATAATTTCCGAAGGAAGAGGAATAAGAGCTGACTCAATAGCCATGGTTACCACAATCCCGGGATATCCCAGGATGGAAATAACATTGATTATCCAGCCGGATATGACTTCTAGCATTGATTATATTGTAGCAACAATTATTGGGAATTAGAAAGATGTAATTTGAAGTTAATTGTTTGATTCGAATGAAAAGAACGGAGGGGGTTGGCTCCGTTACTAAAAGCTTATCCAGTGTGTCCAATGGGCTACTTGTCGGCTACTACAGGCCAGCGGCGTTCGCTCTGTCGCTAGGTGATAGTGTGGAGCCGACCGGCGCCCGTGGTGCCGGTGTCGATGTCGAGGTCGCCGGAGAAGGCGCTAGTGGTGGAAGAGAAACGTTTCATTCTGATGGGTTTTTCTCCTTTCCTCCAGGCCGCAGGCTACCTAAGTGACCCGGGGACTGTTTATCACAGCCCTAGTAACTTGCGGTTCGTGCCGCGACCTCCCGAAGGCCTCACTAACTAAGCCGTAGGAAACCCTCTCACCGATTCCGCCAACAAGCTGTTCTTGCCATCCAAACGATGAAGGAACTGTGGTGGTTTGCTGCGGATCGGTCTTTTGGGCAATGGTCTGCATGAAGGCTGCTTGATTAGCGCCAGCTTGGACCAAAGTGGTGGTAATGTCCAAACCAATAGTTGCGCTTTTTCGAGTTCCTTCCTGCCAAACCGTGCTGTTGCCTTGGCTGACATAGATACCGACCTCGGAAGAGGTAGCCGCAAGGCCACACTCGATCGTGATCGCACCATCAGCTTTCTCCCACGGTAAAACCGTCACCGTGGCGGAGAAGCTCCACCCTAAGCCCTGGCAGTTGTTGACGGTAACAGGAATCTCATGACCCCACCCCAAGGCTAAGACCAATCTTGCCGATTGCTGACTGATGGCAAAGAGTATCCCCGCCATCAAGACCAGCGTCAGGAGAGCTAGTGATAATCTGTTCATCCAGCCTCCTTCTCTAGTGTTCAACTGACCGATGTTAACGTGCCAACCCCCTCAAGGTGAGACCTGCCGACCGTTCCTGGAAAAGCTGTTTTTCCAGTTACAATCTGCAAACTCAAAATTAATTATATCATAATCATGAAAATGTCAAGGATCGCACCAACTATCAAAGCAGCAGAGAAGGATTATTATTCCTTAAGATATTTTGCAAATGCGGTATGGGATCAAGCTGTAGCGGAAAAGAGTATTGTTGTCCATCTTTAATATAAAAATGCCTGCCTTGTTCATCGCGAGAGACAAAACCATGTGCAGCAACAACATTCCCATCCTGATAATCAACAGTCGTGCCCAGTTGATCTCTTTCAAACCCCAACTTAGCAAACCATGCCCCCCCATCCTTGTAATCAAAGTCTAAATCTAGTGCTTGGCATGAATTTCTGTTTAACGCTAAATTAGCAGGAGCTTCAAAAAGTAGTCCGGCTCGAGTCATTTTTACTAGCCGGTCAATCTGTCCTGAAGCAAACGACACCATCTCATAAACCACCGCTGACTCTAAAATTCTCCAACCAAAAGATATTGCTACTAATTTATAATCCTTATCTTGATATTTATAGAAAAATCTTGCCATCAATGGCTGTCTATTATCTCCCGACATCTGCCCTAACTCAATTACCGACACCTTCCCGAAATCACTTGGCAAATCAGGTCTAACAGTAACTAAATAACTAGCTTCATCTGCTACTTTTATCAAATCTGAACTTTTCATAGATAAAAAGGTCAGATAAGGAGTTAGTCGGTACCTACTAAGGAATTTCTGGTGCCAGTCGCTTATCCAGGTATAGGCTTGGCCTAAAGCTTCGGTCAGCTGCCTCTCTTTTTGCTCTTTGTCCTGTTCAACCATAACCGCATTCTAACCTGTTTTGGCCTCAATCGTCAAACTATAAATCTGGCGATCAAACGCTAATTGTGTTTACAGCCTCGAATATATCGGTTATAATGGAGCTTAACTAACTACGAGCTAACACCACCAGCTAATTGCGGCCCGGTAGCTCAACCCCGATTAAATCGGGGTCAGCGGTAGACTCCGACTTAGTCGGAGTAGAGCAATTAAATAATATGTGCTGGGTGTATGTGCTTAAAAACGAAAAAACTAATAGATATTATATCGGCTCTACTAATAATATTGAGAGGCGGTTAAAGCAGCACGCAAAGGGTTTAACAAGAACAACGAGAATACTGCAAACCGATAAGTTAGTTTATAATGAGGTTTATAGCAATATCAACGAAGCAAGGGCAAGAGAAAAGAAATTAAAATCATATAAAAGTAAAAAATATATCGAGTGGTTAATTAAACGAGATGGCCCGGTAGCTCAGCGGTAGAGCACCTGCCTTTTAAGCAGGGTGTCCTGGGTTCGAATCCCAGCCGGGTCACAGTTAATCCTATAGTTTTTGATACTGATGGTTGACAAACCATCAAATATTCTCAATAATAAATTTATGAACCTAATTAGTATTATCTTTGGAGTTTGTGCAGCTGCTTTAATTATTTTTGGCATATCACAGGTAAAAAATAAAAAAATTCCCGAAAAACAACGATCGACGAGAGTTGCATTCATTATTATAGGTATTGTATTTTTGGTAGCAGGTATAGGTTGGATCATAATTCCTTCACTAGTTTCTTCCGGTAATTTTAGATAATCTCAATATTCTCGTCATCCAAAATTATTACAATCTTTCCGTTATAATATGTAAAGCCTAATTCTGTAGTAAGTATTCTAAAGACATGAAGCAAATTATCAAAGAAATGGGGTGCGAGAATTAGCCCTGGCGGCTCACAAGTTAACAATAGTTAATAATTGTGGAAAGAAATTAACAGAAAGTAACAGATAATGCTTGCTATTAGGCAGGATTATTGAAATACTATACTTATATGGATTTAGAAAATACAAATCAGCTACTACCTCGTATTGAAGGCTCTAGTCAAAATCAATCCTCTTTTCCCAAGGATCAACCCTCACAATCGAAGAAATTCATAATCGTTCTAGGTATTATCGTTGCTCTTTTTGCTTTCGGAGTAGGTGGATATTTTTTAGGAACAAATAAAATTCAAACTACGCCTCAGTCTCAGCAAGTTACCGTTTCACCTCCGGTTGCCCAACAGTCTCCTGCCCCAAACTCAGCTACCCAAAATAATATTCAGGAATATACTACATACCAATATAATGTTTTCCATATTGGGACACCTGTATTTCAAGTTCAAATACCAAAAGACTGGTCAGCTTATACAGAATATAGTCAATTAGGGAAAGCACAAGTAGTACATTTTGGCCAAAGTGCTTATGAGATTAAAACTGGAATAGTTAGTAATATTCCCTCACAAATAGAGATCCGTCTTATAAAAGATGTTAATTTATCAAAGCAAAATCCAGAAAATTGGTCTTCTAATCAAAAAGTAGACATAATTGGTGGGGCTGGGCAATTTAATTGGTCAGATACTACTGTTGGAGGCTTACCAGCAAAAGTAGGTTCATTTGGAGGAGTTAGTTGTAATGATAGATTTGTCTTACTTACACAAAATAATTTAATTTTTTCCTTCCATGTTCCTGTCTGTGAAGATGAAAAAACAGATCCACTACTACCAGTTTTTAATCATATTCTTTCTACATTTAAGATTCTTAACCCAGACCCAGTTGGTTTTTAAATTATCTAGACGATCCTTCCATTTCCCCCTCATGAGTTAACAGATATTGCTGTATAATATACTTACCGAATGATCTTTGTGGTGAAAGTATACTTCGATTCACTTCGTTCACTCAGCACAAGTCCTTCGACTCGCTACGCTCGCTCAGGACAGGCCTTACTGTTAGGGGGCGAATGTCGGCACCATAACAGGTGATCCGTCTCTGCCACAAGGATCGAATTTGTAGTTGCATTTTGTCATTATTTTTGATAATATAATGTTGTATTTCCGAAAGGAGATACTTTGATTTGCT
>CAZXEC010000005.1:9795-56433 GCA_964639595.1 uncultured Gammaproteobacteria bacterium | reverse complement strand
ATGGAAGCCCAATTCGGTCTGCGGATTGACCCGGACTCGCTCCACTACGGGATTTACCGGTGGTTTATGGGCAGTGGTAAGGTTTCCGGCCAGGTGGGTTTATGCCACTATATGAAGGTAGTATTTCTCTTTGCTCCGCTCACCTGGTTTTTCAAGGAGCCTGTCTACAAGTGGGTCAAGCCCTGGATGAGCCTGGTGGCGGTTGCCCTCATTGCCGGGATCGCGGTGGCGCTTTCGACCTGGCCCTGGTGGGAGATTGCCTGGTTGGCGCTTGAGGTAGCGGTTGCCGTGTCCTTCACAGTGTTGTTGCTGATTTGGGCTTCGAAAAATCGACTACCAAGCTCTGCAGCGGGTTCAGCGATCTCCCTGCTTGCTAATTTGGGCGGAGCGATGGCGATCCTGTTTGCTGGGTTACTCCCTATAGCGGAGCGGTCTCCTTATGAGACAACAATTGGGATTATTCTAGTATTTGGGCTTGTCGGCGGCTACATACTGTTGGCTTTTGGTGGGATTGCTGCCCTAACAAAGCTGATAGACAGTTTCCAATCTCGAGAGCCTATTTATACAACAGGATTTCTGGAGCTCTTGGTCAGGTGGCTGTCTGCTCTAAAGCGGAGGATCTGCCCACTGGTCATTCTGCCGGACAACGAGCCGGACAAAACTAGAACAACTTAATACTGTACAACTGAATAATGTTTAGCGCCCTTTCCGAGTCTACTCGGCTTCACTTCATGTGATGGGTTTTACAACCAGGGGCGCTTTTTCTTTGTCTAAAAAGCCTAAAAAACTCAACATCTCTGCAGGCGTAGATACAGAAACACCCCAGGGGTGCAACATAAGATGTAGCATTTCCTTTCTGCAGAAGGTTGTCAACTGCGGGCCATTTGCCATTGACTATTGATAATTGGTAGTATTAATAGTAGATGAGGGGGTGAGTCAAGTGGCAGATAAAAAAATCGGCAAAGTAGTCCATTATTATGACAAAATTGGGGTGGCGGTAGTGGAGTTGGCTGGCCCTTTGGCAAAAGGGGATACCATCAAATTTGTCAAAAATGGGGAAGAGTTATTTGGCCAGCAGGTAGCATCAATGCAATCGGAACATCAGGATATTGATAAAGCCAAAAAAGGCGAGTCAGTGGGGATGAAAGTGGACCAGGCTGTCAAAGACGGAGTAGAGGTTTACAAAGCCTAAAAATTCTAAAGATTAATGATGAAGGATAAAAAAATTATCAGGCTGTCTAATTGGCCAGAAAATCTCTGATTGTTGGAATAAATTCTTTAAAATCATTGCCGAAATAACCTTCTTGGATAAAACTTGAGTCCAGTACCGTGGCTAGTTCCTGGCGTTATACAGGATACCTACTTGACTGTAAATTCGATAAACGGCTACACTTAAGTAGTGGTGAAACCCGCTCTTTTTTTGGCAGTTTTTGTACTGGTAGTCCTTGCAATAGGCGTTGATGTTGCCAGCATCATCATGCCTGGTTTGCAGACAGATACTGCCCAAATTTCACCAACTCCCACACCTGGTCCGGCTACCCTTGAACCTTTGCAAATCGACAGGAAATACAGCAGTTCAGCCAGGAGCCAACTGGGCCCGCCGCCGCCAGTGCCGGTTTTGGCATCTCCTGCCAAAGGGGAAGTAATAAACAGCGCTACAGTTAATTTTTCCTGGCAGCCGGTCAATGATAAAAATTTCGTCGGGTATACCTTGAGAGTCAAAACTGTGGCTGATATGGAAAATGGGGGAGAAACACTGCTGGATACTGGCGTGGAGCCGCCCAATGCCGGCTATACTTTAATTGTACCTTCTCAATATCTGGACCATACCCTGTATTGGTCTGTCCGCTCTTGGGGAGCGGGCGGGGAAAAGAGTAAATGGGCCACTTCCCAAAGTTTTGTGGCCAAGTAAGGTCATGGCTATTATGTCAGACCTGGTCTTCCCCACAAATCCTTAGGAGTACGCTCTATTATTTCGGCAATAAAATATTTATACTCCCTCGCTATCGCTACTGCATCTCGTAGGTCTTGAAGATTAGCAATCCGCCACTTTGGTTTACCAGTAGCTGGCTCTATGGGAACTTCCTGTTCTTTAAGAGCTGTTGAAATCGTTTCCGGGAGTAATACTCCCTTAACTGCCTGTGGATTTGCCTTATATGCCCTTGAGATAAATGACTCTGTTGAGACAACTGCCTGATCAACTCCACTTAGGGGAATGAAATAGTATCTGTTTTCGGCCGGAGCGAGCCCATCCTTTTCTATAGCTTCCTTTACTGCATCCATCTCCACAGTAAACTTCTCAAAATCTTCCCTTTCTTGTGTAGTCATTTGGGGTAACCTTTCAGCCTTTTTATCAAGTTGAGGTTTCATATCAACATACATTTGCCCACTATAAAATATGCCCAAAAGCTCAAGACGAACACCTATTTGCTCATCTTCCCTGAATGCTTTGGTAAATCTTACGTAAGAGCAGATCAGGGGTAACAGTATCCCATTGTCATAATGTTTTCTCCGATCAGGCTCCCTACCATAACCGAATGCGCCAGTGCCATCAGCAAGCGGTCCTTGCGCCAATTTGCCAAGGGTATCATTTATATGTTTAACAACTTCCTGCCTCAACTCGGATTCAGACATATCTGCTATATTGGGTTGTGCTTCTTTTTCCCTTTGTCTTTCCTGGGATACGATACGTTTTTTTCTTTGTTCTTCATCGAGGTACTTTTGAATTTCAGCTGCTGCGGTTGGAGAAGGGGACAGTGGAGCAATTTCAGCCAAGAAACCCTCATATCTTAAACGGAATGCATCATCTTTTTTAGCCAGCCAATCAAGAAAATTTTCCCGGTTTTCTTCTGGGAGACTGTTCCATTCGTCTACATACTCACCCCTAAAATCATTCCCAAATCCAAGAATTTCTGCAGTTCTAGCTACCGTCTTAATATCATATTTCTGATATTTGTGAAGCAATGGAGAGTTATCTTCGGTTGCTTTTATGATTTCTAAATAAGAAAGGTTAAAACGTGATCTCAAAAGTGCGTCATGAATGGTACAAAAAGCATACCTGATGGCGTCGACCTTTGGAGGCTGTTCCTGACTGGGTAGATTTTGCTCTCCTCCGCCTGTCATACTAAGTCAATCATACTATTTATTTCAAAGTAGTGCAGAAATTATCTTAGCTGGGTAACCTTTATTGCAACAGCAGTAATGTCATCAGGCTTTGCCCGAAAGTGTTTCGGCTCACCCTTTAAGCGCCATTCCACCTTTGCTTTTATGCGCTGCAGCACTGGTTGATCACTTAACCTGTGTTTTTCTTCCTCACCTGTCACTCTCCACTTAGAGTGGTCAACAACTGCATTCACCAGCTCTTCTACATTATTGCTAACTGCTGCTTGGCGCAATTCATCAAAAGTCATATTGTCATGCACTCCATCTGTTGTTAACAAAATAATATCCCCGTCTGTCACAGCAATGTCATAAATATGGGGAGCGATGCCTTTTTTGCCTAAATATTGATTAATAATATTGCGCTTGCCAAAATAACCATATTCTTCGGGTGTGGCGATATCTTGGCTTTTCTCCACGTTATCCAATTGTCTTTGAATTCTTCTTCTTTCTTCTGGAGAAGTAATACTCGCTGTCAGTGTATTATCGTCTTCAGTCAGCTGATCAAATCTTCCTTCACGCAACCTGACTAAGTATGCCCTAGAATCTCCAACATGCCCTATTACTGCCCTTATCTGGCCATCAGGTGTGTTCAGAAACTTAACAACAGTCGCAGTTGTCCCTCCTCGTGGTACGTCTTGTCTAACTTTATCCGAAGCCTCGACCAAAACTTGTTTCATCCTGTCTTTGACAGTTTGCAGGTCTTCATCTTTACCAGGAACTAGAGCTAAATTTTTTACCAAAACTTCTCTGGCTGTCTGACTTGCTCGATCTCCGTTACTTAAACCACCCATGCCGTCCAAAACCATAGCAAGTCCTCCCCTCTGATCAACAAAAAAGGCATCTTCGTTAGTCCTAGGATGTTCCGGATTAGGAATAGACTTGCCAAATGCCGAGAAACGACAGCCAATGTCTCTCTGTTCGTCCGGATTTGTTCCTTCTCCCGCTTCCATACCAAAATTATACCACTGTGTGAGTGAGAATGCTCACGGAAAAGAGACACACATTACCAACTTTCCTTGACTTTTCCAGGCGTGGTATGTTATAATAACTCATAGTAAGAATGTGGGCAACAGCTGCCTACAAAGTCTTTTCTTGGCACCCAGCTCTAACTGGGTAGCACATTAACAGATTCGAGCCAGAGTAAGAAGGAAGAGGAGGAGCACAATGGTCATCATTGACCTCGACGACCCTGTAGTGTGGTTTGCACTTGGTGGGATCGTAGTTGCCCCAATCGGATTGTTAGTTCAAGGCGTCTATCTTCAGTTTCTCTACGCCTGGACTGCCAGGTATGAACACGATAAGTTCGTGGTCATGATGGGTGTCATGGGCATCATCTTGGAAATGCCACTCATTACCGTCGGGTTGAATGGATTGGTCATAGGGACTTGGCAAGTAGCCAACATCTGGCAACAGCCGGATCGGTTTACTATTTTCTGGGCTCTATCTACCATCTTAACCGTATTCGTAAGTTCGCTTATGGTCATGAGGTCACCCCTCATCAGGCCGCACCTACCCGGGTGGCTCGAATGGTTTGTGAGATCTGAATAGGTCATAGCTCTGCAGACCATGGACACCTTTTTTGGGAATTAACCCAGAAGCACGTTTGTTACCAGCAATGGTTTTCAGATGTGCGGAGAAATCCAAGGTGTCCTTTTTTTATTTTGAAATCTTGTTCCAGCGTCAACCTCGCAACCGACTGAAGTTTTTTTCTGAAACATCTAAAAAAAGAGAGAAAATTTGATCGGTGACCATTTCTCTATTTTCAATCCCGTAAGCTTGCCAGCCCCCAAGAGTTGACAGGACATAAGCGTAAGTTTTTACCCTCTCAACCAGTAACTCATCCTGAGGTAGAGTAAAATCACATGAAGTCAAGTTAGCAATATAGGTTTTGGCCCACTTAATAAACCTGGCTTGTTCATCATTCCCGATAAATCGCCAAGAAGGCCACTTCTTAAATCCCACTCTTCCACTCCTGAGGTGGAATAGAGAGGGTAATTTCTCCGAATTAAAACCCGAAATATCTGAAGGGAAAAGAAGTAAGCGATAAGGGGGGAAGAGATTCATCCTTTATCACTCATCACTCATCATTCATTACTAATTTGATCCTTCGACAGGTTCGACAAGCTCACTGCAAGCAAGCTCAGGATCAATCATGAATTCACTGAATGATTAATCCTGAGTTCACCGAAGGATTGACAAGCCTGCTACAATACCGATACAGTTTAAGGAATAGCTTACGGCTAACTGCTTTTAGCTTACAGCAGCGAGCTGTCAACTGTATGCTGTAAACCAGATATGAAGGATTTAATCATTGTTGAGTCTCCCACCAAAGCGCGTACCTTATCTGCTTTTTTGGGTAAAAAGTATCAGATAGAGGCCTCATTCGGGCATTTGCGGGATCTGCCCAAGTCGGAGTTAGGGGTAGATATAGAAAAAGATTTTACACCCCGCTATGTTATTCCTACAGTAAAGCGTAAAAAGGCAACTTTGATCAAAAAAAGTGTTCAAAATGCCAAATCAATTATACTGGCTACAGACCCTGATCGTGAAGGAGAGGCTATTGCCTGGCATATCTTGGAACTGCTGGGCAATTCTAAGAAGGGGAAAGGGGCAAATAACTCTCTGCCCTCTGCCAGAAGCCCTCTGCCTTATTCCCGGATAGCCTTTCATGAGATTACGCCGGAAGCGGTCAGGGAAGCTTTGGACAACCCCCGTAAACTTGATATGAACTTGGTTGATGCCCAACAAGCCAGGAGGGTGCTGGATCGTCTAGTCGGATATAATTTATCTCCTTTGCTGTGGCATAAGATCAAAAGAGGCTTGTCTGCCGGCCGGGTCCAGTCAGTGGCTGTGAGGCTGATTGTCGAGAGGGAACGGGTGATCAAAGCTTTTGTGCCGCAAGAATACTGGACGATTGTGGCTAATCTGGAAACTTTAAGGAAAGCCTCATTATCGGCAACTCTGGCGCTTTATCAAGGGAAAAAGATCCACATCAAAAGCCAAGACCAGGCCCAAAAAATTACCAGCGAGGCAACAGGCCTATTATATAAGGTAGCTGACGTTGTCAAAAAAGAGGTCAAGCGCACCCCCCAGCCGCCTTTTACTACTTCAACCTTGCAGCAAATTACTGCTTCGCGCCTGGGATATTCTGCCAGGAAAACTATGCAGTTGGCACAAAATCTTTATGAGGGGGGGCTGATTACTTACATGAGAACAGACTCGGTCAATTTAAGCGATTCAGCGATTGGCGAAACCAGAAGTTTTATTGAACAAAGTTTTGGTTCAGAATACTTGCCAAAAGAAGCCAAACATTACCGGACCAGATCCAAAGTTGCCCAGGAAGCCCATGAAGCGATCAGGCCAACTTCAATAATGATGAAAGATGAAGGATTAAGGATGAAAGCTGGTTTAACTCGCGATCACCTCAAACTTTATGATCTGATTTGGAAAAGAATGGTTGCCTGCCAGATGAAAGAGGCCGTACTTGATCAAACATCGCTTAGCGTGGAGGCTGGGGATTATATTTTCAGGGCTGTTGGCACTCACATCAAATTTGACGGGTGGATGAAGGTTTATGGCAGAGAAGACAGTGAGCAGCCAGAAGAGGACAAGACGGAAAATCGAGTTTTGCCGCCTTTGGTAAAAGAAGAGCCACTCAACCTCCTATCACTTGAGCCAGGGCAACATTTTACCGAGCCGCCCAGCCGTTATACTGAAGGCACTTTAGTCAAAGCTTTGGAAGAAAAAGGGATCGGCAGGCCTTCAACTTATGCTCCGACTATTTCCACCATTCAAGACCGCGGCTATATAGAAAAAGAAAATAAAAAATTGGTACCCACTAATTTGGCTTTTAGCGTTAATGATTTTTTAATGGATCATTTTCCCGAGATTATCGACTATTCGTTTACTGCCGAGATGGAAGATGAACTGGATGAAATTGCCCGGGGAGAAAGAGCCTGGCAGCCGATGATTGGGGAGTTTTACAAACCATTATCTGCGCAAATTGCCCAGGTTGACGAAAAAGTAGCCAAAATTGAATTAGAGCAAGAAGTGGTTGATGAGGCTTGTCCCAATTGCGGCAAACCGTTAATGGTCAGAAGGGGCAGATTTGGCAAGTTCCTGGCTTGCTCCGGCTTTCCCGAATGCAAGTTTACCAAAAGCTTTTCTGCCAAAACCGACATTAAATGCCCGGATTGCGGCTTGGAAGTAGTCATCAAAAGAACCAGACGGGGTAAAACTTTTTACGGCTGTTCCGGCTATCCGGCTTGCAAGTTTGCGGCGTGGAATAAGCCTGATTTAGGTTACAGGGGACAGGTTACAGGGGACAGTTGATGATAAAGTCATACAAAGAATTATTAGTCTGGCAGAAGTCAATGGAGTTAGTTATACAAGTCTATAAGATTACTAAAAAGCTTCCAAGATCCGAAAGCCTTGGCTTAATTTCTCAAATGCAAAGAGCAGCTGTGGCGATTCCTTCTAATATTGCAGAAGGCTCAAAAAGAAACCATATAGCGGAATATATCCAATTTTTATCAATAGCCAACGGTTCTGCTGCTGAGTTAGAGACCCAGCTCTTGTTAGTAGATAGAATTTATAAAGACTTAAAGATTGAAGTAAAAAAAGCGAGAGAATTGTTAGAAGAAGTTTTGAAAATGCTCTTTTCTCTAATCCATTCTCTCAAAAATAAATATCTATAACCCATAACCCATAACCTATCACCTTATTCACCTTTGTGATTTGCTATTTGTAATTTCTTGGTATATCCTCAATTCATGGTAGAGTCCCAATCGCATCAGAGGGAAATTCCTCTGTCCCTGGAGGCTAGAAACGTAGTTTACGGAGCCAAAGGTTGGGCTTGGGAGCATAACCACAGTTATTTGGCTGGCATACACTTATTTTGCGCCTTGTTGGAAGATAACAGTGTTATTCAAGCCATGACTAACTTGGGAGTTGATGTGCCAAAGCTTAGGGCGATGGCATCGGCGATGCTACAGGATTCTAAACACCGACAATTTTCTCATGAGCCGGAGCAGGTCTTAGAAGAAGTTAACCGGGCTTATAATCTAGCCTACCAGGAAGCCGGACGAGTTAAACAATCAGAAGTTAGCCAGCTGCATCTACTAATAGGACTTTTCAAACAGGAACATGGTGCGGCGTGGTGGTTAATGGAAATTGCCGGCCTTAGTTTGACCAACTTAAGACAGCAGGAAAAATGGTTCAGGACTGGCAAGAACAGGTTTGAAGGTCAGACAGCAGCAATATTGAGAAAGATCACATCAAGTTTTGCAAATCCCCTGGTACCCCAGGACCAAAAGCAAACATTATATGCTGGCCTGGTCAGATTAACTAAAGGCGATAAGTGAGTTTGGCTATTGACTGAAGCAATATAAGCAGTATATCTTTAACCAGTGGTGGAATCTGCTGTAAATGCTGGTGGAGGACTTGCCTATATTGAACGCTTCCTACCCCTTCAAAGACTGGATCTTAAAAAGCCTGACGGTCTGAAACTGGCGATTGGCGATTTTTCCAAAGTGGTAGTTTTTTGCGAGGGAGATGCCAACCGGGTCAACTTGGCTGGTGCTGTGGCCAGTTCTTTACAGGAGAACTCTGAATTGACAGTAGCAGTTTGTCATTATCAGCAAATTGTATTTTACGGTAGCAAATTAACCGAACTGGCTGATGATGCCCCGGAGTTTGCCCAACAACTGCACCGAAATTGGCAGGAATTTGCCAGTTTCCCCTTTGGTGATTTAGGCGATGGAGCTGTGGTAGTGGTAGATGAGGTGCATGAGATAGATAAAGTTAGATTTGAAAAAGCCATGGAAAAAATTGGCCAAATGCCGAGTGGGATCAGGTGGGTATTTATAATTCCAGCTTGGCCAAACTTTAGACCACCGGATCAACTGGTTAATCTCGTAAGATTTGAGCAGTGTCCATGTTTTGGAATTAGTATTTCCAAATAGTTTTTCTTAGGCGTTTTAGCTCTTGTAATTTTTACCAAAGTTTGTTAGTTTGTTTACAAAATATGACGTCAGAACATGATAGTACTGCTAAAGAACACTTAGGGCAATTGGAACAGCAATTAAAAGAACAACGGGCCATTATTGAGAGATTGTGGTGCCAAGATTGCCAGTTGCCATATGGAGGAAAACTGTCCGACCCTGATATCCGCAGATTAGTTAAAAACGGCAGAATTATTATTGATCCTTTGCCTGATATGGATGACGAGTCTGTTTTGGGAACCTGCAAGCTGGATTTACGCTTGGGAGCAGAAGCTTTGGTTCTGGATGCCACCAAACTTAGCCATATTGAAATCGGTAAACCAATCCCGTCCGAATATTTTCGTAAAATCAATCTTCGTGAAGAAGGGGTTTTGCATGTCCATCCAAATATGGTAGTGGTAGCCACCACTTTAGAAGCTGTGACCCTGCCGTCCTGCATTGCCGGCATTTTAGTAGGCAAAAGTTCCGGAGCCAGGGGGGGCTTATCAGTTGAGGCAGCTTCTGTCTTTGATGCCGGATGGGATGGACATCCCATGCTGGAATTGCACAGTTTTGGAGGACTGCCTGACTCAATTAGATACGGCCAGAGAATCTGCGCTATGGTGTTTGAACATTTAACCTCGCCAACTGCCGTTCCATACGTCCAGCGTCAGGGTGTCAGATACAGCCGGCAAAATAAAGCCCAATTATGAAGGTTAAGATAAAAAGAATATCTCCGGATATTGCCTTGCCGGAATATCAGACGGCCGGTTCGGCCGGATTTGATTTGGCAGCCGGTGAAGATTGCCAAGTGGCGCCGGGAGAAATTAAATTAATTCACACTGGCTTGGTAGTCAAGATTCCCAAAGGAAACTTTTTATTAATCGCCTCCAGATCTTCCACTCCCTCAAAAAAAGGTTTAAGTTTTCCTCATGGCATTGGAGTTTTGGATAGCGACTATTCGGGCGACGATGATGAGATATTGATTCAAGTTACAAACTTCACCAAACGGCCAGTCGAGGTTAAAAAAGGAGACAGACTGGCCCAAGGAATTGTTGTGCCTTATAAAAAAGCTCAATTTGTCGAGGTTGTTAAAATGGGCAAGAGCCGGGGAGGTGTTGGTTCGACTGACGCTTTGCGTCATCCGGGGGAGCCATTAGGGCGACGAAGGACCTCAAAATAATTAATGAGTAAAGGAAAATTTATCGTTATTGAAGGCAGCGACGGTTCTGGTAAAACTGAACAGACCAGACTGCTTGGTCAATATTTGAAACAGAAAAAGATTCCTGTTGCAGTGTTTGATTTCCCGCAATACGATAGTTTTTACGGACAGTTAGTAGGCAGAAGGCTGGCCGGAGAATTTGGCAGGAACGTGCCGCCGGAATATGCCGCATTGCCGTATGCCCTGGACCGGCTGATGGTAAAAGAGCAGATCAAGCAGGCGCTATTATTGGGCAAATATGTTGTTGCTAACCGTTATATATCTTCCAATACTGCCCATATGTCGGCGTTGGCCAAACCCGGCAAAAGACAACAGGTGATGGATTGGATTGAGCAGATGGAATATGGGGTGAATGGTATGCCCAGGGCTGATCTGACATTTTTTTTGTGGATGAAACAGTCAATTGCCCAAAAATTACTGGTCAAAAAAAGCGCCAGGGGTTATTTGGGTAAAAAGAAAAAAGATTTGCATGAGGCCGATCACAAATTTATGGAGGATTCCATCAGGCAATATTTAAAAATTGCCCGGCGGGATAAAAAGTGGCAAGTTATAAAATGTTTTGACGGGCGCTTTCCCAAAACGATTGATCAAATTCATCAAGAAATAGTAAGATTTGTCGAAAAACGCCTTTAATATGCAACAAGAAAGACACGACAGAGAAAGTTCGGCTCGTCCACAGTCGGTTGATGATCTCCAACATCATTTTACAGAACTTTACGGCCGGAGGAATAATATTTGGCTGCCGGGCCGGATGCCGCGGATAAATCTGTTAAATGTGGCCATTGCCGACTTGCAGGATGCTGTCAGGAAAAATAGTCATCATGAGCATCTTGAGGTGATGTTTGCCAGATTGCCGTCGCGGATTTTCTGCATTGCCCATGCTGTCAACGGGGTGCAAGTTGATGGCGCCATGATGGAAAAATATCCTCTAGCAGGATGTGTTTATTGCCATAGTTTTCCCTGTCAGTGTGATGTGAGGCGCTCTGATGCCCAACTAGCACCGCCTGCCTCGCAGAATATACAACAGCAGTGGAACTTGAGAGATTGGCAGGAGCATTTGGGGAGGCTCTATGGTGACAACAATCGGCGGTTGGGAATTGACAATGTGATCAATCGGCTATTTAAGGAAGTGGCAGAGCTGATGAATTTAGAACATGAAGTGCCCAAGGCTGATCCAGCCGGCCAGATGACCGCTGGTTTTGTGGAACATGAGTTTGCCCTGGAGCTGGCTGATTGTCTGGCTTGGACAATGGCAGCTGCCAACCTGTTGGAAGTGGATTTGGAGCAGGTGACCATTAATCGGTTTTGGCCGGATTGCTGGAATTGCCACAAAAAACCATGTGTCTGTATTAATTTTAGTTTTGTCCAGGTGCCGGGGTAATAAGATGCTGACCCCGACTCAATTGAGGTTGACTAGCAGATTGTTATCAGTTATATTGTCAGCAAGATGCCAGGAGAGAGACGATACACCACAGAAGTGCTGCCTGTTAGTGACAATTTAGAACTTTTTGCCCCCCCTTATACACCAGAACAATTCACTGAAGAAGAGCAATTCTATCTGCGGCCTTTTTTCACCAATTTAGATAAGCCGGTCTATGCGATTTACCAGTTGCCGGAAGAAGTGATTGCCGCATTGGCTTCTCGTTATAGCCGGTCAACAGATAGTCTGCGCCGAACCTTCTTAAAAGAATATGTCGAGCCGATTATTCATCCCGAAAAGCAGAAAGATTGGCCTGATTTGACAAAAGGAGAACAGAGGCAAATTGCGGCAACGCGGCGCCAGTTTTACCAATATGTCACTTTCTTAAATCGCCACGGCGGGATAGACGCGGTGGTTAACACTCAACGAGCGCGGAAATTTTTTGCCACCTGGTTGAATGAATTTGGCGACGATTCCATAGAGGAAGAAGGGGGAATCCATTTATGCATCGAGGGTTTATCTAACATAGCCACCAACGAAATTGAATCAAAAAGAATTGGTCTTTCTGTGATTGAAAAATCATCCAGATATGTGTCATTTGCGGCCAAGCGGCCTGATGGGCATTACCAATATGTGGTGCCAGGAGAAATTAGAGGAACGACATTAGAGCTGGAATTTAGAGAGGTGGCAGATCTGTTGTTTGACACCTATGTTAGTTTGTTGGAACCGTATTTGGCATACATTAAAGAGCTTTATCCCAAAGGCGATGAGGAAACTATGGCCTCTTTCATGCGGTCTCGTTCTGCCAGACGGTTTGATGATATTCGTGATCTACTGCCCTTTGCTACTCAAACCAATGTGGGGTTATATGGTAATGGCCGGGCCTATGAAGATTTGATTAATCGGCTGGCAGATCACCCCATCGGTGAATTGCGCTATTGGGGACAACAAATCTGCCGAGAATTAGAAAAAGTAGTGCCGTCGTTTGTGAGGCGACCGCAAGGAGCTCGAGGTGCTCAAGTCCAGATATATAGAAGTAATGTTAAGTCTATTCGGGAAGAAATGGCCCAGAAATTGTTTGCTCATGAGCAATCGCCGATTCCTGTTTTTGATAAGGAAGGTTGGGTGCAGCTGGTTTCCCACACTCCAGATGCAGCTGTTGAAATTCTGTCGGCATTTTTATTTAGCGGTCAGAGCGGTGTGTCGTTGGCGATGGTCAGAGATGATGTCGAATCATTAAGCTATGAACAAAAGTCGCAGTTGTTGGCTAGGATTTTGGCAGAGAGAAAATTTGGCAACCCCCAAGCCGAACGGCCGGAAGTGAGATTTCGCAAAGTCCCCCGGGCTTTTGAAAATGCCCATTATCTTTTTGCTATTTGGGCCAGAGGCGGCGATTATCGAGATTTACACCGGCACCGGCAGGATACGGAAGAGCGTCAGCCGCTGGGTGTGGCTTGGGGTTATGATTTAGAACAGGACGTGCAAGAGTCACCATTTGTCAACCAGATTAAATATAGCCTAGAACAGGCAGAGAAATTGTTTAAAAAATTGGAGGCTATTTCTCCCGATGTTGCCCAGTATGCAGTGCCTTATGCTTTTATTCAACAGTTTTATAAGAATATGTCTGCCCGGCAGATCTATTGGATGGTGGAATTGCGAACTGGCCCCCAGGGACGGCCTCATTATCGCCAAATATGTCAGCAAATTGCTCAGGCAGTTTATGATGTTGATCCGCTAGTTTTTGCGGGTTTGATGGCAGACTTTGATGATTATTTCCTGGCGCGGCGGGAGTCGGAATTAAGAACGGAAAGAAAACAACAGACCTAAATCTGTTAATTTTTGATCTTTCAGTTCTTGGCTAGATTGGATATAGCCGATGCCTTTATGGCCACTATGATCACCCAGAAAAGTATGCGGGTTGGTAGCGGGCAGTTTTCTTGGCAGGCTATGGTTGGCTAGATCGGGGAGATTTTCAGTCCTAAGAAATCTCAAATAAATTTTGGTTGCTGTCCAAGTTAATCTTTGAGGATCAAATCCGTCATGTTTGACCTCTTCAATGGTCAATGCCTGGCCTGATAAGAGGGCGCAAACGTATTGTTTGTAAAGCCTAAATTTTTCCTCTCCCAGCCTGTGACGTAAGATCTCGTCTTTATCAATCTGACTCAAACCACCCAGCAGTTTTGCCCGATCGACGGTGGGGCTGATGTTAAAAGAAGGTGAACGGGCTTGCAAAGTTCGTATGGTTTCTTTTCTACTCATGGGTGCAAGGTAGATTTTTGTTATGGCCAGACAGCACTGCCGTCGTAATAGAGTAGGGGTTCTTGATCTTCCCCAAAGATTTCCATCAGTGTACGTTGGGTGACTAACCTCAAAAAATCGGCCAATGCTTCCTTTCCCTCTCCTTCTTGCCAATCACCTGCTTTTGGGTATTCCTGCCAGCCGTTGATCAGACGATCCGCAATTTTTATTTGCCAGTTATTTTCAGTTGTTGACACCTGGACTTGTTGATCGCGGCATGATAGTGTCACCGTGTCATTGGTGAGTATAATCGTGGGGGAAGAAAGAGAGCCACGCTGAACTTTTATTGAATCAAATTCTCCGTTGGCCATCAGAACTTCTACCACGATTGAATCGGTGGTGTAGTATTTGTGAAATTGATATTTTATGCCGTCGAGTCCATCAGGAGCATCCTCTTCAAAAGCATAGCTAATTGAGGATTTGGCCAGCTGCTGCTCGGTTTGGCTGACTAAGCTGGCCACAACCTGACGGCGAAGCAGCCTGCCCAAGTCTCTGACATCAGCCACGGCGCACTGGTAATCAATTTGGGGGTCTGGTTTGGTTTCTCTGGGAGTAAATCTGAACTCCATATTGGGGCAGATTATACAATGCTGGTGGCAATTTATCAATTGCCAGACTTTACAGGCCGGCTGGTAGTGTGCTAATATTTGGTTAATTACGCACATCTGGTTTGGCTTCTCCTGACCACACAAGACCCAAGTCCCGATTGAATCGGGACCAAGAAGGGCACAGCCAGGTGGAGGATAAGGAGAGAATTTATGAATGTCTCGATGAAAGACTTACTGGAAGCTGGTGTGCATTTTGGCCACCAGGTCCGTCGCTGGAACCCCAAGATGCGGCCATATATTTATGGTGCCCGTGATGGGGTGCATGTTTTGGATCTTGCTAAAACCGTGGTCAAATTAGAAGAGGCTTTGGATTTTGTCAGACAAATCGGCCAGGAGGGCAAAACGATTATTTTTGTGGGCACCAAAAAACAGGCTCAAAACATTGTGGCAGAAGAAGCCCAACGCTGCGAGGCATTTTATATTACCCACCGCTGGATTGGCGGTCTTTTGACCAACTGGGAACAAGTCCAGAAAAATATCATTAAGATGAAGGATCTCAAAGAAAAACTCTCCTCGGGTTATTTTATTGACCGGACTAAAAAAGAACTGCTGTTGATGGAAAGGGAACTGGCTAAGCTGGAGGGTTTTTATGGTGGTATTGGCAGCTTGAATGCCGCCCCCGGCGCTTTGTTTATCATTGATTGTAAAAAAGAAGAAAACGCTATCCGTGAGGCTCAAAAAATAGGAGTGCCGATTGTTGCTATTTGCGATACTAATTGCGACCCGGATGTTTTAGATTTTGCGATTCCCGGCAATGATGATGCTGTCAAGTCAATCAGGCTGTTGACCCAAGCTGTAGCTGACGCTTATCTTGAAGGCAGGCAAATGGGGCAGAAAAAGGCTATTCCAGAGGGGGAAGCGAAAAGCGTTAAGGGTGACAAGAGAAGAGAGAAAGCTACCAGCACAAAAGTTACCAAGAAAAAAAGTAGTAAGAAAGTAGTTAAGCAAAAGGCAATTTCAAAAACCAAGTCTAAAAAATAACCATGAGAGAAATACTGGATCAAATTACTCAAAAATTGCTTGAACAGGTTAGTTGTTGCCGCCTGATCCAGATCCTGATCAATTCCCCGTTAATTCTTATCAACAAAAGAAAGATCAACAAATAATTAAAAATTCAAAACATGATAATTGATATTAGCTTACTAAAAAAACTACGGGATCAAACTGGCGCCGGGGTGGCAGACTGCCGGCAAGCTCTGGAAGAAGCTAGGGGAGATTTTAAAAAAGCCGCTGGCATTTTGCGCGCCAGGGGTATAGAAAAAGCAGATAAGAAAAAAGATCGGGTGGCAGGACAAGGTTTGGTGGTATCATACATTCATAGCGGCGGTAAAATTGGTGCTTTAGTGGAACTGGCTTGTGAGACTGATTTTGTGGCCAGAACCGACGATTTTCAGAATCTGGCCAGAGAAATTGCGATGCAGGTGGCTGCTATGAATCCTCAAGATGTGGAAGAATTACAAAAAGAGGCTTATATCAGAGATAATTCTCAAACAATAGCACAAATAGTTAAAGTCGCCATTGGGAAATTGGGCGAAAATATTAAGGTAAACCGCTTTGTCAGATTTGAAATAGGCAAATAAACAGTGGTGAACAAAAAAAGCTAAGGTTGAAAAACTATGCAGCAAAATAAAGAAACAGACCGCATCCCTGATGGATATCAGAAAATTCAACCACCGGAACAGCCCGATCCCCTCAACCCTTTTCGAAATCAGCGCCTAGCCGGATCGTTGTTTCCCGGAGAAGCAATGATTGGCGGTGGACCACAACCAATCATTGTTGAGAAAAAACCACCATCCCGTTTGATTGATCGATTGCGCAAAAGAAGATAATTTATTTATGACCATTGTCGAATTACAATCTGCCATGCAAAGAGCCCTAGAAGCCCTAAAAGGGGAGTTGGCTGGAATTAGAACCGGCAGAGCCAACCCAGCAGTTTTGGGAAATATCAAAGTGAACGCCTACTCAACACAGATGCCTCTTTTACAACTGGCTACTATTGCGGCTGTTGACCCGCAACTTTTGCAGGTAGTACCGTTTGATGTTTCCAATGTGGAGGCAATTACCAAAGCCATCCAGGAAGCCAATTTAGGTATGAATCCGTTGGTTGATGGTCATCTAATTAAAGTGCCTATTCCGGCCCTGACTCAAGAAAGAAGGCAGCAATATCTTAAACTGGCCAAACAAATTATAGAGCAGGGCAGAATCAGATTAAGACAAATCAGGCAACAAGCGATGGAAGATTTAGCCAGGTCGCTTAAGGAAAAAACTATCTCCGAAGATTATAAATTTTCCCAAGAGAAAGAAGTGCAAAAAGTTACCGATGATTTTATAGACCGGGTGGAACAATTGGGAAAGATGAAAGAACAAGAGCTGATGCAGATTTAACTCCGATTCGATCGGAGTTAAAAATTTTATGTTGTTAACGATTCTTGTTTTTATTGCTATTTTAAGTCTACTAGTTTTAATCCATGAATTTGGCCACTTTTTGGTGGCCAAAAAATCAAACATTAAGGTAGAAGAATTTGGTTTTGGCTTACCGCCCCGAATCTGGGGTAAAAAAATAGGCGAAACTTTATATTCGGTGAACCTGTTGCCGATTGGCGGTTTTGTTAAACTGTTTGGCGAAGATGCAGAACAACTAGCAGATAGCCAGAGAAGTTTTGCCAATAAGCCGCTTCTTACCAGAATGTCGGTAGTGGTAGCAGGTGTTGTATCCAATTTTCTATTAAGCATTCTACTTTTGACTATTGCTTTGACCATTGGAGTTTATATATGGACTAGCCAAGTTAGCATTACCCAAGTGACTAGCAACAGTCCGGCTATGCAAGCTGGTCTTACCAAAGGAGACATAATTTACTCAATAGATGGGAAAAATGTTACTAATTCAACTGAATTCATATCGTATGTCAATGATCACAAGGACCAGAAGATCAATTTGGATATACTTAGGGGCAGGCAGACTGTTGGCATAGCAGTTACACCTCGGATGTCGCCGCCGCCGGGTGAGGGTCCCTTAGGAGTTGCAGTATCAAATTTCGCCATTAGGTCTTATCCTGTTTGGATCGCCCCTATTGAGGGCATCAAAGAAGCATGGCAAATAACCACTCTGACTATTTCTTCCCTTTTGCAACTAGCAGCCAGAGCATTAACCACTGGTTCGGTGCCGGGCGATGCCATTGCCGGTCCGGTGGGCATTGCTAATTTAACTGGCCAGGCAGTCAATATTGGTTTTGCCGCGGTGGTGTATTTTGCTGCCATCTTGTCTTTGAATTTGGCCATTGTTAATATTTTGCCTTTCCCGGCTTTGGACGGCGGCAGGTTCGCCTTCCTTATATTAGAAGGAGTTTTTCGCCGGAAAGTGGCTGTCAGAATTGAGAAATACATCCATGCGGTGGGACTGGCTATTTTGATTACTTTGATACTTGTCATTACCGCCAACGACATCAGTCGGCTAATTAAGTAAGTTTTGCACCAAAGTTGCAACTTGAGTCAAGCGGGTATATAATTGGCCTACTTTTATGAAAGAACAGAGCGGACCAGACGATCCCCCGCCTGATAGAGTTTCTCCACGTCAGCTTCGGCCAAGATTGGCCATACTTTTTTCAGTGGTGGCCCCGGCAGTAGTTTTGACCGCCTGCGCCAGCGCCGAGGTTGCACCCATATCACCGCCGCCAGACAGACAAGCCAATGCCCTGCAAATGGGGCCATCTTACAGCCGACATTTTGGAGAGGGCTACAGTTTGGAACTTGCCAGCGGGTGGGAAAGTGGCAAGGAGCAGGATACCTTTTATTTTCTTGATGATGATAGAAAAGCTAGACTGGCTACGATTGTTATTGTCAGGATGGCGGTGGGGCCGACGACTGTTGAAGAATATACCCACAACATTGCCGCTCGGTTTGCCGGCACCACTCTGCAAAGGAGAGATCTCGGCCGGAAACAGGTTTGGCATATTGGCAGAAGGGATGATCAAAACCAGCAAGACATAGACAGCTATATCGTAGACGATGGGGGAGCGGTGGCCCTGCAGATGACAGTAGTTGCCCCGGGAGATTTTGCTGCAGCGCATCTGCAAAAAATCATGCACGCATTAGTTACTCTTAGGCATGAACAATTGTCGCTGGCAGCTTCTTCTTATCCGCATTGATCTACTTTACCTGGCAAATTAAGTTGTGTTATCTTAAAATTAGTTTAAATGGGGGTTTGTGGCGACATTCGATGATTTTCAAAAACTAGACATTAGAGTTGGGAAAATTATAGGGGTTGAGGATTTTCCCGAAGCGCATAAACCGCTTTACAAAATTACTGCAGATTTTGGGGATGAGTTAAGCACTAAACAGTCTGCGGTAGGCGCAACCCATCTCTATACTAAAGAACAACTGGAGGGAAAGTTAATTTTGGGTTTGGTAAACATGCCGCCAAAAAAGATAGGACCATTCGAGTCAGAGTTTTTAACCCTCGGTGTTTCTGATCATGAAGGAAGGTGTATTTTAATAACCCCAGACGTGGATGTTTTCCTGGGGGCTAAATTATATTAGTTATGGTAAAAAAACAATTTGAAAAAAGAGAAATAACTAAAAAATCAGAAAACATTTCTAAGTGGTATAACGATGTTGTTTTGAAGGCGGAACTTGCTGACTACGGGCCAGTTCGCGGGACGATGGTTATCCGTCCTTATGGATATGCAATTTGGGAAAGAGTTCAGAGCGTTTTGGATGCAATGTTTAAAAGCGCCGGTGTTCAAAATGCGTACTTTCCACTTTTTATTCCACATTCATTACTCGAAAAAGAAAAGGAACACGTTGAAGGATTTTCTCCGGAACTTGCAATCGTGACGATTGGCGGCGGCGAAGAATTGAAAGACCCACTGGTAGTACGTCCAACTTCAGAAACAATTATGTACGAGATGTATTCTAAATGGGTCCAGAGTTGGAGAGATTTACCTTTACTTCTTAATCAATGGTGTAACGTCGTCCGTTGGGAAAAGCGAACGTATCTATTTTTGAGGACTCTTGAGTTTCTTTGGCAAGAGGGGCACACTGCACATGCCACCGAAGAAGAGGCAGTGGGTTTTGCAACAATGGCTCTTGAGTGGTACAGAAAAACATACGAAGAATATTATGCAGTCCCCGTAATGCTTGGAATAAAAAGTGGCAAGGAAAGATTCGCTGGTGCGAAAACAACTTATACAGTTGAGCTTTTAATGCCCGATGGAAAAGCCTTACAAGGAGCAACCTCTCATAATTTAGGGCAGAACTTTTCCAAAGCATTTAATATTTCTTTTCAAAATAAAGAAGGAAAAAATGATTTTGTTTGGCAAACTTCATGGGGATTTTCTACCAGAAGCCTTGGTGGATTGTTTTTAATTCATGGCGATGACAATGGATTAGTGCTGCCACCTCGACTTGCTCCAACTAAAGCAGTAATAATTCCGGTTTTGGGCAAAGATAATAACAAGGTCTTGGAATTCGCTAATAAAGTTAAAAAATCCCTTGTTAGTGGAGATTCAGAATTTCCCGGAAAAGTTGAAGTTTGGGATGATACCGAAAAGACGACCGGTTGGAAAATTAACGAGGCAGAACTTAAGGGGATTCCGATTATTGTTTCGGTTGGTCCGAAAGAAGTGGAAGAAAATAGTTTTAGCGTTTCAACAAGACTTGGAGAGAAAAGCAGTGCCCCATTAAAGGGTGCATTTCAATCGATTGAGACTCTCCTTTTCAAAATTCAAAAAGCACTCCTTAGCCGTGCGAGGACGTTCCTGAAAGATAACACGCATGAGGTTGCCTCATACGAAGACTTTAAAAAGATTATGGAATCTTCGCGCGGTTTTATCTGGGCCTTTTGGTGTGAGAATGTTGAGTGTGAAGAGAAGATAAAAGTAGAGACTAAAGCAACTACTCGCTGCCTACCTTTAAATGCTAAAGAAGAAGAGGGAAAGTGTATTTATTGTGACAGCAAAGCAATTCACCGTTGGCTTTTTGCCCAAGCTTACTAGGTTATACATACAGGAATTCACATCGGATGTGGGAGTGATTGTGCCTTTTGTCAGATGTGGAAATGGAGAGACGGAACAAAATGGATCGCATAAACTGAACTAGAGTATTCTACTACATAGTGATGTACTATAGTCATATTTATTCTTCAATATGAAAAAACTCTACTTGGAAAAACCAAAAAGGATAGATAAGCTCTCGAGGAGCGAGCGGGAAGATTTGGTTTTTGACCTCGTTAATGCTATAGTTCAAGCCGGAAGTCTTAATGATGCCGCACTTCTTCTGCAAGATTTACTAACTAAAAAGGAGATGCAAAATCTTTCAAAAAGGCTTCGAATCGCAAAACTTCTTTTGGCTGGGATGACATACGAAGAAATTGAAAAGACGCTTCATACAAGTCATGGGACAGTTGCCAAAATTGCGGCTTGGCTTGCAGAGCGGGGAGACGGATTTAGAAAGGTGATCAAACAACTACCAAAACAGCCCAATATTGAACATTGGAGCGAATTTTCAGACTGGGATAGATTTAAGAGACGATATTCCTTGTACTTCTGGCCCGAACTGCTTCTAGAGGAAATAGTTAAAAATGCCAATCAGAAGCAAAGAGAGAAAATAAGGAGTGTTCTGGGGAGGCTTGAGGAGAAAAGCGACTTGCACAAAAGAATCGAAAAACTCCTGAAGTATAACACTACATAGTAGTATACTTTATGAATGGAGTGTGATAGTTGAGTTGATAGCGTGTAGTTAACTTTATAGCGTTAGGTAAGGGGAAAACATATGGTTGAAAAATTAGCTGGTGTTCCATCAGCAATTGTTGTACCAGAACAGAGAGAAGTTATCAGCTGCATTTGTTCGGGAAATCATTGGGAAGAATTAAGGCCGCTTCTTAAAGATGGTTATCCATTGAACAAGGTTTTGATGGCTGTCCGCCACGAGGTGCAGTTCAAACATAGCAGAAATGAGAAAGAAACCGGAGGACTAACCGAGCCGACATTAGGGGGTTTGGAAACGTTGGCCACCAGAGAGTCTTTAGCCAAGATGGGCCTGCTTCGATTGTTTATTGTTTCTCCTCTTAAAACTCCGCCAGAGTTTATGCTGACAGCTTTTCCGGAGGTGGTAGAACGAGCCCTTGAAAGAACAAGAATAGATGCTATTCAAGCAATACCACTGGAAGAAAGAGTATTAACCCCCATGGTGACCAAGCCAGCAGGTTTCATTTCACAGGGAGAACTTTTGGAGCTGCTTAGGATATCGCCGGCATATTGGTACAAAATTAAAGGCGGTTTCCATATCGAATCTGTCAAGGTCGGCCGTTTGGTATATTACCGATCGGGGGATGTAGAAATTATAAAGAGACAAAGGATGGCAGCTAAGGAACATCCTGTAAAAGTCTCGCCAACTCTTTTCTTGCAAGAAACAGAAGCACTTATTGAAAAAGCTGTTGGCGGAGATGCGGAGAGTTTTGGTGTGCTTTATGAGCAGTATGTAGATAGGATTCACAGACACATGTACTACCGCACTGGAAGTCAAGAGATTGCAGAAGATTTAACGTCACAAGTCTTTTTCAACGCCTGGAAGGCCATGAGTAACTTTAGGGATATGGACAGACCGTTTGCTGTCTGGCTTTTTGCTATTGCCCACAATCTTTTAGTTGATCACTATCGGGCCAAGCGGGAAACGCTCTCGGTTGATAAAGTGATAATCCCGGCTGATGATAGGACTGATCCAGTTGCCTTAGCGGAGACCCATTTGGAAAATGCGGCTCTTTGGCAAGCAATCCTAAGGTTAAAAAGAGATTGGCAGGCAGTGGTGGTCATGCGTTATATAGAGCAGATGGATTATAGTGAGATAGCAGTGATTCTTAACAAGAGTGAGGCAACGGTCAGAGTCAGGTTGCACCGGGCGCTGACAGAGCTTCGTAAGCTCATGCCCAAAGAGGAGTTAGTCTAAGGCATAGTTAATTGATTTCTCTTGGGAGCTATAGTATAGTCAAGCTGTCCGGAAAGGACAAAGTCAAGATGCCAACAGCCAAAGAGGTTTTGTTAAAGCAGGCGGGAGAATTAGTAGAGAAAGCTAGCGAGCGTAACAAGATAGTGGGTGGGGCATTACTGAACCTTTTGGGGACTGCCGGAGAAGTTTTGGCCTCCAAACGTGATCCACAAAGCGGTCTAGCGCTGGTTGATCAATTTCAAGAAGGTAGCCAGCGCCTGCGAGAGCTCAGCGTCAATTTGCCAAACTTCCCTCAAGAATTATTAGAGCTTCTCAAGACTTACGGTTTAGGTGATGTCCCTCTTGATTTTCTCCAAGAGCAGATAATTCCTGCAGCACCACCTGGAGAAGAAGTTAAAGGGCAAACTGCCGGACGATATAGTCCAGGAGAACCAGAAACAACTACATCCACAAAAGATGGAGTAAGGGGAGACGAAGGCGAAGGTTTAACAGAAGAAGTGAGAAAACGACGGGATGAATTATTTCAAAAGGGGCCAGGTCCGTATACCATAACCGATGTAGTGAAGGTGCTTGGTAGAAGCGCAACAGATTCGACATTTCGCAGAAAAGTCCAAGAGATAGCAGAAGATTCTGGTATTAAGCCAACCGGAGTTCGTAATAAAAGCTATCCGCTGACGCCAGAGGTGGTTGATAGAATTATAGGAGAGGTGAACGTTCCCACCAAAGGGCGAGTTCGCAAGCGTGTTTCGGCTGTCCCCGAGAGAGATAGCACGGAATTTGATTTGTCACCTGAACAATTATTTATTCTCGCATCGGCTCTAAGAAGCGAGGCTGCGAAGACATATTTTGAGGGGAATAAAGCACCTTTTACTGATTCCGATCAGGACAGATTAAAAAAGATTGTTGATGATGGTGGACAGGCACTAACTGTTTTGCCGGGCCAGAAAGGGTGGGAGGAATTTCTGCTTGGGGTTGGCGAAAAGCTGAAATATTGGCGAGAACATATGAGTGAGGTCTCAAGTCGTTTTGGAGAAGAAGATAACCGCCTGTTTGTACTCTCGTTTTATAGACCGCCAATTACCGATAAACCAGATGTTTTTTTCTTGGAACTACTTGGCAAAATAAGGGAAAGGACACTTAGTCGGGATGATTTTGCCTTTATGCTCAATGTCATTACCAATCTAAGGCGGGGAGGCTTATTGAAAGTGTTTGGGATATCAGATGCACTGTACCAGGCCATCAGGACTAATTTGAGCGACATGTTCGGTCCCTTGGAGATAGATAAGTTGAATAGATTTGGTAATTCTGAGTACAGGGAATGTTTTAAGCAGTTTGTCGCAAAACTGCCGACCGCAGGTGATGAGTTTGGCGAGTTTTTTGCCCAAAATGATTCCAGAGTAGAAGAACTTTTCCACTTGATGGAGGAAGAGGTCAATCAGGCTGGTCAGGCGCTTAATATTTCCTTTTGGCGAGGAATGTTTACAGCCTTTATGTCAGCCAGAACCCCCCCCAGAGCCTCTCAAGAGAAAGTTGAAGTGACTTGACTGCTGTAACGATTCCCGAGGTAGCCCAAGCCCAAGCCGGGTCCAAGTGTCCAACATTGACAAATTGTATATAATGGTAAACATAAATTATCTGGTAAATTTTCTATGACTGCTGCCAAAGAGGTATTTCACAGGTTGGCCCAAAGTTTAGTTGACGGGGAAAAAGCACCAGGTCAACCAACAGCCAAGCAACTGGCAGTAGAGTTGGTGGCTGTTTTAGAAAAATACGGTTTGGGTGAGGTAGAATTGGCTGGTGCCGCAGAAATAACGGGCTCCGGGTTGCCCGACTGGCTGGAAAAATATTTGGCAAGATACGACCAAGAGACATTCGGCAGTCAAGATATATTAACTGCTACAGATAGAAGGGGACTTTCCCCGACTCAACAAGCCACTATCAGTCGGATTCTGGCAGCAGACAGTACAGTTTCAAGAAAAGGAGTCAGGGTAAAAATACCCAGAGCAGTTTTTATCCAGGTTTGCATGACCCTGGGGCAACGTCAGGTAGGCATAGGCAAGCCAAGAAAACAGCCAGCCGAGCCTCCACCACCAGACTCACGGCCAGAAGACCTGACGCCAGAGGCCTGCAGTTGGCCAACATCACACCGGTTTTTCCTGGCGCAGGTCTTAAGGAATTTTGGCTCCATTATGGTGTTGAACGAAAAAACCGGCAGGTCAGTGAGTTTGGCAGATGCTGGGAGAATAAATGAAATTGCTCAAGGCTATAACCAAGCCAGCTTGCCTGAAGATTTGGAAACGCTGGCTTTAGAAGTGGCAGAGAAGTTATTAGTCTATCAAAATCATCAACTCCAAGTGGTAGAGGCCAACCAGGATGATCCTAATCTACTGTTTCTGTTGTCGATTTTCCCCACAAATCAACCAAACAAACTGGACGAGCTGTTTGTGGACATGGTGGCCGGGATGAGGTCGACTGTAGCCACAAGAGTTAGGTTTACAACACCAAGTGGAGATCTGGCTTCCCGCTATGACCTGCAAGCCCACACTGAAGAAGACAAATACACCTTTTCTGATGATGAGTTGTGCGTGTTGGCTCAAACAATGCGCAACGTCAACAAGCGATGGGCATTTGCTACACGGGGCATTAAACTCACAGGAGATGATATTACCATGATGGGCAAGTTAGTCACGAACACCAGCCATGGGGCGGAACATGCTCAAAAGTTGTGGTACGACCGCCAACTGTTAAGTGCAGTCCGGCAGAAGTTATCCAAGTTGCCGGATGAGCCAGATGAGTTGTGGTATCAAAATAAAAAACCAGGTCGACAGCTCTTATTATTGTTCTTGAAGATGCCTGATTTTAATCGCAGCAATTTTGACTGGTTGTTGGAAAACATTTTTCCCACTCCTCTGCATAATCGGCCAGGTGAAGGCGTAGTTTCCGTCTAAATTAGTTTGCTCAAAGTGTGCGGGGCAGTGTATACTTAAGGCTCATGCATCAGGTTAAAAAACTCCCCAAAAGCGAAGTTGAGATTACCATCACTGTTGACGAGCAAGCTTTATTGGCAGCCAAAGAGGCAGCTTATCGCAAACTGTCGCCAACTGTGGTTGTGCCTGGTTTTCGCCCTGGGCGCGCTCCGCGAGAAAAAATAGAAGCAGTTATGGCTGACAGGCTGGCGTCCGAGGCTACAAAGATTGCTATTCAAAAGAGTTTGTCTGATGTTATAGTTGACGATCGCCTGGCGCCCTTGGACGTTCCCAGAATTACCATTGACCAGTTTGATGGCAAGGCGCTGTCTTTCCGGGCGCAATTTACCGTCCGTCCAGACGTTAAAATCGGTAATTATAAAAAACTGAAGGTTAAAACCACCAAAATCAAAGATATCTCTGAAGATGATGTAGAAAAGTCGATACAACGCATCTATGAAAGCTGGGCCGAGAAGCAGGCCAAACAGCCGGCAGGTGGCCAGTCCCCCTTCGCTCCAAAGGAGCTTCGAAGGGGCAAGCCAAATGATGATTTTGCCCGAGCCATTGGAGCAGGGGATATGGATAATTTGAGAGAGTTGGTCAAAAAAGACATGGAGGATATCGCCAGATCCAATGCCCAAATACAGGATGAGAAAAACATCCTGGATGCCCTACTGGCGATTTGCGAGACAGAGGTACCAGATATCTTCATCGAAGATGAAGTTTCCAGACTGGTTGCCAGGACAAGTGCAGACTTGTCTTCTTCCGGAGTAAAATTGGCAGAATGGCTCATGTTGCAAGACAAGACGCCAGACCAATTAAGAAAAGACTTAACAGAGCAGGCTGAACGGAATGTTAAAATTCAGCTCATCCTGGCGCAACTGGCGCGTCAGGAATCAATTACTGCTGCCAATGATGAGATAGACAGGGAGCTAGCCAAATTCAGCCAAGCCGAAATTTCGCCACCAGCTGCGCAATCCATGAAAGATTATATTGCTCATGCTATTATCCAGACTAAAGCTTTGGACTTTTTAAAAAAACAGTTAGCGATTTGAGAAACTACTTGCTAAAAAATTGGCTACCAGTTAAAATGACCACAGCAAACCCCTGGTCAGGCCAGGTTAGAAAGAGTCATTGACGCAAAGTGCCCAAAACTATCGTCACGCACTATTCGCCGGATTTTGACGGAATACCGGCTATTTGGCTGCTTAAAAAGTTCCATCCAGACTTTGCCGATGCCCAAGTTGCCTTTGCCCCAGCCGGGGAAACCATCGACGGGAGAGGAGCTGATGATGATCCGGATGTAGTTTATGTTGACACCGGTCATGGCCGGTTTGACCACCACCAGACTAATGATTATACTTGTGGTGCCAAATTGGTTTGGGACTGGATTAAACAAGACCGGCAGCTTAAAAGCGATGAGGCAATTGACAGGATTATTGAGCTGGTGACTGCTTATGACCATGCTAAAGATCTCTATTGGCCAGAAGCGGCTCATGACCGGTATGACTTGGCTCTGCCGCAAGTGTTGGTGGGATGGAAATTAACTTTTCCCGGTCGCGACCAGGAATATGTGGAATGGGTTATGCACGCTCTGGATGGATTGTACACCTTATTTAAAAATAAAGTTGCTGCTGAGAAAGAAATCAAAGAAAAAGGCAAAAAATTTTCTTGCCCCTGGGGAGAGGGCATTGCAGTAGAAACTGAAAATGATGGAGTGCTGGATACAGGAGAAAGACAAGGTTGGGGAGTGGTCATGCGCAAGGATCCTAAGCGAGGATTTTTGAGGATTTCTGCCAGAGCTGATCGGGGGATTGACTTGACCGGCGTTTATGAACAATTAAAAAAACAGGATAGCCAAGCAACATGGTTTTTGCATGCGTCAAAACTGTTAATTCGCAATGGCTCGACTAGAAATCCCAAGATGAAACCGACCAAACTAACCCTGGAGCAGGCGATTAAAATATTTGCCAAATTAAAAAAATAGTTTATGGAAGAATGTATTTTTTGTAAAATTATCAAAAAAGAATTACCGGCGAAGTTTGAATATCAAGATGACGAAGTTGTGGTAATTTACGATATCGCGCCCAAAGCGCCAGTACATTTATTGGTGATTCCCAAAGAGCATGTTGCCCAAGTGTCTGATTTGGCCAACCATCATCAAGATGTGGTAGGGAAAATGTTTTTGATGGCGCGCGATCTGGCAAAAAAATTAGGTATCAACCAAGGATATCGCCTGGTAGTTAATAATGGTCCTGATTCAGGCCAAATAGTGCCGCATATCCATATGCATATTTTGGGTGGATGGAGTAAAAGTCATCCTGATTTTTGAATCTTGACTTGTATTGAAAGGGGGTGTTTTAAATATGGCAACAGTTGTTAAACAACAACCAGGACAATCAGTAGACCAACTGATCAGACAATTTCAAAAAAAAGTTCAAAACGAGGGTATACTGCAAGAGCTTAGAAAAAAAGAGTTCTATGTCAAACCGTCAACTCGCCGCCAGCAAAAAATGGCCCAGAAAAAGCGCAAAATTGCCAGAACGGCCAGGGGTTATTGATTAGAATTAAGAATTTCAATTCTATGACTCTTCAGCAACAAATAGCATCTGACATGCAACAAGCTTTAAAAAGCCAAGACAGCCTGAAGCTGTCGACCTTGAGAATGCTGATGTCGGCTATTCATAATGCCCAAATTGCCGGCAAAGGCGCCAATCTTTCAGACGAGGAAATTCTGGCGGTGGTTGCCAAGCAGGTCAAACAAAGGCGCGAATCAATCGACAGTTTCCGTAAAGGAGCCAGAGAAGACTTGGCTGAAAAAGAAGCAGCTGAAATGAAAATTTTGGCAAGTTACCTGCCGCCGCAATTATCGAATGAGGAGATTGATAAGGTCATTGATGAAGTCATATCTACTTTGGGGGCCAAAACAGCAGTTGATATCGGCCGGGTGATGGGGCAATTATCTGCCAAACTCAAAGGCAAGGCAGACATGTCTGATGTTTCGCAAAAAGTAAAGGAGAAACTGACCCTCCAGAAAGGCGGGCAAGCATGATTAGGGTGGTAATAGATTCGGATCCGCGGTATCATGTGTCTCATGTTTTTTTAAGGCAGACCGCCGAAAATTTTTTAGCCAAGATGCGAGTTTCAGGTAAAGTTGAAGTTGGGGTGTTGATTGTCGGTGATAGGAAAATGCAGGACCTCAATAGCCAATTCAGAGGCAAAGACCAAACCACCAATGTGTTGTCTTTTCCGCTGGAGGATCCCTCTGCCGTCACTAAGGCCCCTCGGCGAGGTTTTGCCAGGCCGCCGGATCGGGTTTTAAGATTGGGAGATGTGGTTATTTCTTATCCGCAGGCAGTTGACGAAGCAGCCCAAGAAGGCATCGTGGTTGAAGAACAAATTAAATTTCTTCTGGAGCATGGCCTGGGGCATCTCTTGGGCAACCATCACGAAGAAGAACTGCAATAGCTAACAAGTGACGATTGACAATTGACATTGAGTATGATGTTATGTCAGATGTTGCACTTCAATTATTTAAACTATGCTGGCTCTATACAGAAAATACCGTCCGCAAAAAATCACTGATTTAGATCTTGCTAATATCAGGGAGCAATTAACCAAAACTCTATCCTCCGGTAAAATAACCCACGCTTATGTCTTTGTCGGTCCCAGAGGAACTGGTAAAACATCAGCCGCCAGGATCGTTGCTAAGGCTATCAACTGCCAGCAGTATTATAAAGGGGAAAGGGGAAAGGGGAAAGGGGAAAAGAAGTTTGGTGAACCGTGCAATAAATGTGATTCCTGCCGCTCTATTACTGATGGTTCGGCGCTTGATTTATTGGAAATTGATGCGGCATCAAATAGGGGGATTGACGAGGTCAGGGACTTGAGAGAAAAAATAAAATTAGCACCTGCCAGACTTCATTATAAAGTCTACATTATTGACGAGGTCCACATGTTAACCACCGAGGCTTTTAACGCTCTTTTGAAAACATTGGAAGAACCGCCGTCACATGCGGTTTTTATCCTGGCAACTACAGAACCGCAAAAACTGCCGGCCACCATACTGTCGCGCTGTATGCGCTTGGATTTTAGAAAAGCCAGCAGTGAGGAGATGAAAAGATCACTGGCCAGGGTGATCAAAGGCGAGAATTTGAGCCTATCCGATGAACTTTTGGATTTGGTGATTGGCGCCAGCGATGGCAGTTTTCGTGATGCCACCAAAATTTTGGACCAGTTGGCATCGCAAGGAGGCAGAATTACCAGGAAAATGGTGGAAGAAATGATTGCGCATGTCTCAAATGAGGATGTTGTTAAGTTTATTGAACAATTAATTTTGAAAAATAGTAAAGAGGGCCTGCTGCAGCTTGATAGTATTGTGGAGGCCGGCGGCAGTATGACTGACTTTGCCAGAAGTGTCTTGGAGTATTTGCACAAACTGCTTTTGGTAAAATCCGGTGCGGCTGAAGCGTTGCCAACTGGCGACAACTTGGCTTTTGCCAAAATGCAAAAGCAAGCGGATCTGTTAACCGGCGGTGATTTAACAAGACTAATCAACCTATTCACCCAGGCTGCATGGCAAATAAGATTCAGCCCAGTGGTGCAGTTGCCGCTGGAGTTGGCTGTTGTTGAATATTGCAACCGGCAACAAGAGATAAAAGATGAGAGAGAAGAAATCAGAGTTAAAAAAGAAGATCAACAAATAGAATCGCAGGAGACAGAACAAACACGCGATGAACCATCGGAGCAAATTTTAGCGTCAGCCCCGATCCCGATTCTGTCAGGACCGATTAGATCGGGGTCAGCTAATTTGGGAATTTTTCAGGAAAAATGGCCGGAAATCTTGAAAGCCATAAAACCGTACAATCATTCGGTTGAGGCGCTCTTAAGGTCCTGCCGGCCAAAACATTTTGACGGCAAAATACTTTTGATTGAGACTTTTTATACTTTCCATCGTGACAAAGTGGAGCAGGAAAAAGTCAGAAATCTGATTGAAAAAGTGATTGGCGAGATCACCGGCATTAGCGCTAAAGTCAAAACTATCTTAGGAAGCAAGCCGCTGAAGAAAAAAGATGTGGAAAATATTATGGAAACCGGCGATGATGACGACATGGTCAAAGCGGTCAAGGAGATATTTAGTTAAGGATAAATGATGAGATGTTATTCTTTTTTAAGAAATTGTTTTTGCCTCACTACAAACACCAGAGTTACCAGCAGCAAGAACGCTGATATTAAAAATGGCGCCTGATAGCCAAATAAGTAAAAAAGCTCTCCTCCCAAAAGCGGCCCCAAAATACGTCCAAGACTTTCAAAAGCAGTAGCTACCCCCATGGTGGTGCCTTGGCCTTCATGTGTTCCCTTGGAAATCAGCGTGTTGATGGTCGGACGAGATAGGCCAGACCCCAAAGATACAGTCATCATGGTCAGGGCCATCATGCCAGGCATAATAGAAAAAGGCATCAGAAACAAAGCGATGGCCATAATAGCTAGGCCCAAAACGGCTGTTTTGTGCTCACCGATGGTGCGGGCAATTTTTTGTAATAAAACTGCCTGGACAAAAGCTGAAGTGGCTCCCATCAGACCGAAAAATAGACCAATAGTGACTGCTCCCAAAGCCAGCTTTTCCAGTCCCAACAGCGGGACTGCTACCTGGTTATTGGACAGGCCGTATGACCACAAAAAAACCAAAATAAACAAAGGCCCCAGTTCTCCCCGCAGACCGTGGTACATCTGTTTGATATTCAAAAAGCCTTCTTTAATCACCAGTTTTTCGGCCTTTTTGGTTAAAGATTCCGGCAAAAATATTTGGACAGACCAAAAATTGGCCATGGCCACCACTGAAGCGGCAAAAAAGGGCAAGGTGAAATGGACAGAGGATAAGATGCCACCAATGGAGGGGCCGACAATAAAACCCATGGCCAGAGCCGCTCCCAAATTGCCCATGCCGCGAATCCTTTCTTCTTTGGTGGTAACATCAGCCACATAAGCCTGGGCAACCGGCAAGCCGGCTGCCGAAAACACTCCCTGCAAAAACCGCGACACAAACAAACTCTCCAAATTCTGGGCCATGGCAAAAGATAGAAAAGCCAGGCTGTTGCCCAAAAGGGCGATGGAAATGATCGGCTTGCGGCCAAACCGATCTGACAGCCTACCCCATAGGGGAGAGAAGATAAACTGGGCGACGGCAAAAGATGAGGCTAAAACTCCAATGGTAGCTTCAGAAGCATTAAAGTGCTTGGCATAAAAAGGCAGCAGGGGAAAGACCATGCCAAAGCCAATAATATTGACAAAAATAGTCAAATAAATAAAAAACAACGGCGGTCGGCCTTTGAACCTTTTGAGCATAAAAAGAGCACCAGACGGTGCGAATTACACGAGTACCATATTATACAATATTCAGATTGAAAAATGGAGAGAGATAGTGGTAAGATTGGCCAATGGCCAAAGAGCAGGTGCCAAGAAAAATCCCGATTGGGGCAATTGCTCAAATAGCTGCTGTTGCTGTCAGCGGTTTGTCGCTAGTTGAGTTTTTGAGCGACGGCGGAATCTCTTGGCAAACCGCGCGCTATCTGGATAATTTGCGGCCGCGTCCAACTGAACCGGTCTGGCCGGGGGAGAAGGACCAGGTCCTTGAAGACAACCACCAATTCCGTGCACAGTTGCTGGATGCCATAGAAGGCTACAGAAAACTAGTTGATGGTTATGGCAACAACTTGCAGTGGATGATGGAACAGCTCCAGCCGCAACAGGCAATATCAGCCATTGATAAGATTAACCAGAACTCTCTGGCGCAAGGGGCCAGTGTGTTGGAGTTGGCGTGGCTGTTTGGCGCCAGCTACGACCGGGCAAGCATCGACTGGCGCGCCAACACCTTATCTGTGGGTGACCAAACCTATAACCTGGGTAATAAATTTGAGCAACAGCTGGCCAGGTCATTAATAGACTCTAGGATTAGGCTATTGGGTGGCCGACTATCGCTATTGCAGCTTGATAGTCAAGAACAGGAAACAGGTCAAAGCAGTCAAACCAAAGCTCAACGAGTGCGACTGACGGATGAGGCTGACCAGTTTAAACAAGAGATAGAGTTACTATCGTGGTTAAAAAGGTCCCGTCCTCCCATCCAGATGTCTGCTGACAGTTTTGCTTTTTTCCCCAGATCGAATATGGTTACTATAGCCAGAACGTTTAAGGTTTTAAAAGAGCATAACTGGTGGGATGTGGTTCGTCGTGTGAGATGGTGCGGGGTTGACTGTGTTGGCGGCGATCAAACAACGGGGACAGCCAACCATTTCTATCAGAGCATTAGTTTGGAAAATACTCAACAAGCTGGCGGTCTGGCGCATGAAGTGGGGCACCTGATTTCAGCTAAGGATGGTGACAAGCTTTTAAAAGAGTGGAGTGCGGTTAGGGGATACGCCGAGACAGCTCCGCCGGAGGACAGGCTGAAACATGTTTCCCAGTACGCCATGAAAAATGTAAAAGAAGATTTTGCCGAGACGTTTCAGGCGTACCTATTTTCCGGTGACATCTTCAGAGGCATGATTACGGAATTGAAAGCGTCCAAGCCGGAACTGGCCCAGGCTTTGGAGAGAAAATACCAATTTATGAAAGAGCAGGTATTTAGCGGAGAGGAGTTTTCTTTTGGTGCCAAGCCCAGAAATTATGACCAAGAAGCCAAAGTGGCTTTCTATACCGGCTTTAGCTGGGATGCAGCCAAGCACGTACTTGGCTTTAAGCCCAATATTAATCCGGAAATTTTCCCCGATGGTAGCAGGATTACATTGAGGTTCCCCATCTTAAGTGGCGATGACACCGCTTATGATGTTGTGTTCGTTAATTTTACATATGATGAGTTTACGCGACGATATACGGTTATTTTAGCCAACAGGGGATTGATCAGTGGGGTAACTCTTGAGCCGATCACGGGGGATGAGAGAATAATGGTGAGTACTGTTAATTCAAGTGGCAGAGAAGTCAGTCTTCATATCTTGCCGGCACTACGCTTCACTGTGACTGAGGATGTTTTCCAGCGGTTAGATTATAAACTTAACATCCAAAGTATAACTAAGATTGAAAAGGGTCAAAAAAGATATGTCAGGGACCAAACTTATGACCGAATTCCAACGCGGTCTGATCCAGCAACTATCGAGCCAGCTGCCTTTGGAATTTATGACGGCGAGGTAATAGAAATTGTAGGTGGACCGATATCTGCCTTTTATTCATATTTGGGGCAGGAAGTGAGCTGGTGGGAAGTTGCACGTAGTTTGAAGTATTATGATCATAATACAGAACTAAAAACTTCATATCAAAGAACTTGGCTGGCAGAAACATGGATTGGCCGGGAGTTGACTTCAGCGGATGTGGATAAGTTAAATTAACGATAAGCAATGAACCCCTCCCCGCTGCAAGCAGCGGGGTATCCCGCAAGCGGGACAAGTTCTTATCGAACCATTCATCCCCGCAGCAGAGCTGCGAGGTATTCTGGTTCAATAATAAACAGGCAGCTTGCGCTTTTTGATCTGCCTGGGTTAAACTAAAACCTGCCATGGATCTATTCGGTAATTCTTCGGATTTGTTGCCAGATGCAATTTCAGGTAATGATTTTGCGCCCCTGGCTGATCGGATCAGACCGCAGACCCTTGACGAACTTATTGGCCAGACCCATCTGGTCGGCAAGGGCAAAATTTTAACTGAACTGTTAAAAGGCGGCAGACTGCCATCTCTGATTTTCTGGGGACCGCCTGGCACCGGTAAGACTACACTGGCCAGGATTATTGCCAGCCATATCAGGGCTGTCTTTATGGAATTTTCCGCAGTGTCGGCTGGTATTGCCGATGTTAAAAAAGTAGTATCGCAAGCCCAAGACCGGCAAAAATTATACGGGCAAAAAACCATCTTGTTTGTGGATGAAATCCATCGTTTTAACAAACTGCAGCAGGATGCTTTTTTGCCATATGTGGAAAGAGGAGTCATTACTCTGATTGGCGCCACTACCCAGAATCCTTCTTTTGAGGTAATTTCCGCGCTGCTATCCCGTTGCAAGGTGTTGGTCTTAAACCTTTTGACCAGCCAGGACATTGGCAAGATCATTGACCGGGCCATATCAGATGCCAAGAATGGTCTGGGGAAATTTAAGGTTAAATTAGACAAACAAGCCAGAGAAGTTATCTGTCAGTTGGCCAATGGCGATGCCAGGATTGCCTTGGGAGCTCTGGAAACTAGCGTTCATCTTGCCAAACCCGATAGCAAAGGCGCGAGAGTAATTAGCCGGCAATTGGTGGAGGAAGCTTTCCAGAAAAAAGCTTTCTTGTATGATAAAGGCGGCGAGGAACACTATAATCAAATTTCAGCCTTCATCAAAGCTCTAAGGGGGACAGATGCTGATGGGGCGCTGTATTGGATGGCCAGGATGCTGGCAGCAGGTGAAGACCCACTCTTTATTGCCAGAAGAATGGTTGTTTTAGCATCTGAAGATATCGGCAATGCTGACCCGCAAGCCCTACCTTTGGCCATTGCCTGTATGCAGGCAATTGATTTTGTGGGCATGCCGGAAGCGCGAATTAACCTGTCCCAGGCTGTTTGTTACCTGGCTTGTGCTCCCAAGTCGAATGCTTCTTATATGGCATTGGAGAGAGCTTGTGAAGATGTGGCAAAGACCATCAACGAACCAGTGCCGCTTAACGTCAGGAATGCCCCTACCAGATTGATGAAAAACCTCGGTTATGGCCAGGGCTACAAATATGCCCATAAATATCCAGGGGGATATGTTAAACAAGAATACCGGCCCAAAAGTGTGGCCGGGCATATTTATTATCAGCCCACTGATCATGGATTTGAGAAAGAAATTAAAAAAAGATTAGCAAGATCACGAAACTTGACATGAATATTCGGTGTTATATAATAAAGTTATGATTTCCAGAAAATTGATTGCTTCAGCGGCTGCTTGGCTGGTTGCTAGTCAGTTGCTGGTTGGTATGGCTTTTGCCAAGACTGACTCCACCTCTTCTGCAGAACCTGCCAAACAAAAACGACAGGAAGCCAGAGAGGTCAAGGAAGATATTCAAAACAAAAGGACGGAAGTTAAAGAAAAAGTAGCCAGCAAACAGGCAGAATCAAGAGCTGAAGCCATAGCAAGATTTAAGAAGCACTTTACTAAAATTGTTGATAGGACTGGCGCAGCCATCAGAAGGCTGGAGAGTTTGATTGCCAGAATCGAGACCAGAATTGCCAAGATGAAAGAAAGGGGAGTAGACACTAGCGAGGCTGAAGCCAAACTGACAGCAGCCAAAGAAGTCAAAAAGCAGGCAGAAGCAAAAGTTGAAGCAGCCAAAGCTAAAATAGCCACGATTGATGCGGCATCAGATAAAAAAACAGCAGTCAAAGAGGCAGTAGCAGCCACAAGAGAGGTCAAAGGCGCCCTGCAGCAAGTTCATCGGGCTTTGAGCGATACGGCCTCTTCACTGAAAGGTGCAGAAAAAATAGCGACTAGTTCCTCAAGGAGGGGGACAAATAGTGGAAAACGATAATCAAAACATGACCAGCCAACCAACAGGTCCGGTGGAGAATCAAAATATCTCCCACTCAATAAGCAGTAAATCTGCGAGTCAAGGAGCTGGGCCTTTCTTATTAATTTTGATAGTAGTGGCGGCGATAGTGGCAGCCGGAGGGTGGCTTTTGCTGCAGAATAACCAGCCAGCTGCTCCTCAAGTAGAGTCGAGATCTAGCAGAAATTATCAGATTAGCCCCACTCCTGTTCAGGCGGTAGACGCTCAAGTGCAATCTCTTACTACCGTGTCATCATCAGATGAACTGTCAGCCATAGAAGAGGATTTGAAGAATACAGATTTTGGCAAGCTTGATCAGGAAACTATGGAAATTAATCAGGCTCTGGTCAACTTTTAGAAGATTTGAATATTAGCAGCCTTTTTTAACTCTTCGAATTTCTTGTCAAATACTTGTGAGAGTTTTTGCTGTTTGATGATATCTTGGGCTTTTTGGGTGTTTTGGGCAGAATCAGTGCTTTGAAAAAGATCAGGACTGGCTTTCATAAATTGGTCTACTTCCTGGTCTGAAATGGTAGTTTCTTTAGCCAATAATTTTTCTAATCCTACCTGGATGGTGATTTGGTCTTTCAGTAGCGCTCTAGTTTGGTTTTGGGCAGACAACATGGCATCAAGGGTTTGAGCCCCACCCACGTTTTGTTCAATTTGAGAGATTTTATTATTGATCTCATCCTGGCTGACAGTAATATTATTTTTTCTGATGGCATCTTTGATAATTTTTTCATCAATCATCTGCAGTAGTTCTTTTTTGGCATAAAGCTGGTTGAGACGAAGTTGCAGTTCTAGGTTAGAGATAGGCGAGCCGTTAACAGTTGCGGCAATCAACAGATCTTTTTTATAAAAAGACACCAGCACGATTATTGCCACGATGATTATTAAGAAAGTTTTTTTCTTAAAAAATGAGAGATGGGTTTTGCTTGGCATTGGCTGGGTCGGCAGTTGATCAGGTAGCATTTTAGTCTTTGATAAAATCGCTTTTTTGTTTTTGGCGACCTGTCCGGTTTTTGCTGGCTTGTTTTTTGGCATTGGCCTATGCTACTAAATAGTTTTTGTTTTTGCAAGGGGGGCGTTTGACGGTTCCAGAGACAAATCGTTGACACGGCGCCACCCTTTTTGTTATGGTCTAAAGAAGCAATAATATTAAAAGGGGGTGAGATAGAATGAATGGTAAAAATAATTCTTGGTTATGGATTGGCATCGGGGCAGTGGTGGTGGGGGGATATTGGATTTGGCAAAATGGCTACAGGCCCCAAACTCCTGCTTCTGTCAGCACGGAACCTGCTGGCGTTTTGCAAACAACCAGTACAGAGTCTGCCGGGAAAAAGGATGAAGCGGTGGTTAAAGAAGGAACCGGAGCCATGGTGGATAAGGAGAAGACCGTGATGACAGAAACGGTAGTCAGTATTACCAGCAGTGGTTTTTCTCCTGCCAGCGTCACTATCCGCGCCGGCGAAACAGTCAAATGGGTTAACAATGATACGTCTGTGCAGAATGTATTATCGGCAATCCATCCGACTCATCAAGTTTATCCGCCGCTTAATTTAGGTAATATCCAGCCTGGCGGATCAGTTTCTTTGAAATTCCCAACTGCAGGGACGTACAAGTACCATAATCATCTTAAGCCAACTTTGACTGGATCAGTTACGGTGCAGTAAAGTCTTTCTGGGCTAGGTGGTTAGGAAGCCATATCACCTAGCCAAAGGCTTAAAGTTATGCTAAAATATTTTAGAGAGGAGCCAAAATGCTAGATAAACTAAAACAAGTCGGACAGCTGAAACAAATGCGGGATCAGGCCATGCAAATGCAAAGACAGCTTGATGCCCAACAACTAACGGTGGAGAAAAACGGCGTGACGATTGTCATTACAGCTTCTCAAAAAATTATATCAATCGCCACCAATGGCAGAGCTGACAATGACATTAAGGATGCTCTCAATGAGGCTCTTAAAAAATCACAAGAGATTGCTGCCCGCGCTATGCAGGGCATGATGGGTGGTGGTCTTGATAGCCTCAAGGGTTTATTTGGCCGCTAGTTGCCAATGACAATCCCATCAAGTGTCCAAAAACTAATAGACGCTTTTTCGCAGCTGCCTGGCATTGGCCCTAAAACTGCCGCCCGCCTGACCTATTATCTCCTGCATGCTCCGGAAGATGTGGCGCTGCAACTGTCTGAAGCTGCCAAAAGCATCAAAAGTAGAACCAAACTATGCACTGTTTGTAAAAATATTACAGAAGATGAGGTATGTGTGGCCTGCAGCGACCATAAGCGTGACAAGTCTGTTATTTGTGTGGTGGAGAATCCTTTAGATGTGGTGGCTCTGGAAAAATCCGGCGCTTTTGACGGACTATATCACGTCCTGCATGGAGCAATTTCTCCCCTGCATAATATCGGACCGGAGGAATTATTTATCAATGAACTATTATCACGGCTTAAAAATGATGAGGTGAAAGAAGTGATTTTGGCTACCAACCCTTCCATGGAAGGGGAAGCAACCGCCATGTATATTCAAAGACTAATAAAACCATTGGGAGTCAGAGTCAGCCGGATTGCCAGGGGATTGCCAGTAGGAGGAGATTTAGAATATGCCGATGATGTGACATTAAGGCGGGCTATTGAAGGCAGGGCCGAGTTTTAGAATTTGATTAGGCCAGTCAGCCTACTTATGACCTGATCCGGCAGGTTGTCTTTGTTGTTGCAAGTATTGACCATAACAGCTGTCAGCCAGATTAATTTGACGGGTGATCATCGCCGGGTCGTGAGCGCCTTGTTTTTTCATTTCTGCAATTAGCTTCTGGAAAGAAAGGTTTGAGTAATTGACAGCGTTTTGATTAGGATGTTTGGCTCTGCGATAGATTTCTTGAGCCAGAGCATGACTGAAAACAGCCCTTTCCCAGGCTGACTTTTCCATTTTTTTCTGATGCAACATCCATGCCAAAACTTCCCTGACAGTTGCCTCGGTTTTTTTCCAGGCTGTGGCAGCTGCCGGGTCTTGAGAGAACTCTTGGGGGATCGCCGGTCCGGTTGTTTTATCGTTTTCAGACATATTTAGTTGGCACCAGCCACCTTGATTCCAGGTCTTGGAATTCTTGAACTTTTTGGTCAACTTGTGTCATGGTCCAATCTATAATCATTGGACGGGAGGGTGTGACGATCCCTCGATGAACGTACGGCCTGTTGGTGTGGTAGTTAATTTCTGTCCAGCCATCAAACAGCGCTTGAGCAATTTCATCCAAACATGATATTAAAATTGCTGCTGTGGTGTCATCGATGGTCAATTGCCAGTCAGCCAGCCTTTGATTGATCCTACCGCGAAAAAACAGATCGATCGCTTCTTTAGTTGGTGGCTTCTGATAAGCTGGGTGGCTGGCTGCTCCTTGCCACTCTAGCAGTGACCATAAAATAGCCGAGGCTGTTGGGCCAATAGCCAGAGAGTCGAAGTCGCCTAAAAGAAAACAACTGCGGCTTTTCAAGGCTTCGTTTTGGCCCAGCCTAATGGCGGCTTTTGTACCAGACTGGGAGATCCCGGTGTATTTACAGATTGGAGATAAATGGTCAAGTACTTTGGCAATTTCCTGCCGCTTGGTACTAAGAAATTTACCCAGATCAAATTCCAAGAACATACGCCCTATAGCTTACAAGAATGGTATAATTTTATCAAGTTGCTGCCCAAATAATCCTTTTGAACCTGTGCTACAATTATAGCATGATCAGAAAAGATGAAGTCATCAGTGTGCTAAAAAGTGTGTACGATCCTGAATTGGGATTGAACGTAGTTGATTTGGGGCTGGTTTATGATATCACAATTGACGCAGGTGGGGTAAAATTAACCATGACTTTAACCACGCCATTTTGCCCGGTGGCCCCCCAGTTTGTTGCTCAAGTTGAGGACAAAATCAAATCTTTAGGAGTGGCCAATGTTAAGGTAGAATTGGTGTGGGATCCGCCCTGGAGCACAAATCGGATGAGCGATGAAGCTAGAATGGAGCTGGGATTAATTTAAAATAATGACTAATAACCAATATCAAATAAATAAGTTTGCCTGTCTGTTTCACAAAAACGTAAATATCAATTTGAAAAATTGTTATGAGTGATACAGCCAAAAAAGTGGTCTCGGAAATAATTGGACTGGGCGGCAGCATTGCCAAAAATGTGGCTCAAGAACCGTCCCAAATTGCCGCCAGCGCGATGGGGCAAATTACCGGAACACAAAAAATCATCACTGCTGAAGAAGTTGCCCAAAAAGAACAAGAAGACCAAAGGAAAATAGCCGATGTCAAAAACAGGTTAGCTCAACTTCAAACAAGACAGCAAAGAATTACTCAAGAACAAACAGTAAAACAAGAGCAAAGAAAACAACAGGCAATGCAGATGTCGGAATTATCAAAAGAGAAAGCCAAACTGAACGCTCCGGCAGTTCTGGCTCAAAGAAATACAGTGGAACGTAAAAAGACGATTGGAGGATGACATTAATTAAAAATGTAGAATTAAGAATTAAGGATATGCGCTTATATAACTATCTTTCCCGAACAGTCGAAGAGTTTTCTCCTGTAAAAAATCATCAAGTGGGTTTTTATACTTGTGGACCGACAGTTTATGATTTTGTCCATATCGGTAACCTGCGCACTTTTGTATTTGAAGACATCTTAAAAAGAACTTTGCAAGCGGTAGGATATCAAGTTTGCCACGTCGCCAACATTACTGATATTGATGACAAAATCATCAATCGCATGAAGGAAGAGTTAATCAGCCTGGATCAGTTAACTGATAAATATGAACGGGCTTTTTACCAAGACCTAGCCAAACTTAATATTTTGTCGGCGGCCAGTTATCCCAGAGCAACCAAACATATAGGCGAGATGATCAGCCTTATCGGCACTTTGGTTGAGAAAGGCGTGGCTTATGTGGCAGACGACGGAGTTTATTTTAGTATTGCCAAATTTCCCGGATACGGCCGGTTGTCGCAGCTATCCAACAGGACTATCAAAGCCGGAGCCAGAATAGCCCAGGATTCTTATGATAAAGAACAGGCCAGCGACTTTGCGTTGTGGAAGAAGGCCAAAACAGGCGAGCCATCATGGGATTCGCCATGGGGCAAAGGCCGCCCTGGCTGGCATATTGAATGTTCGGCAATGTCCATGAAGTATCTGGGAGAAACCATTGATATTCATGCCGGGGCAGTTGATCTTATCTTCCCACACCATGAAGATGAAATTGCCCAGTCAGAAGCAGCCAGTGGAAAACCTTTTGCCCGTTTTTTTGTAGAAGGCGAACATTTATTAGTTGATGATAAAAAAATGGCCAAATCATCAGGCAATTTTTACACCCTGGCAGATATTGTCAGTAAAGGTTTTGACCCGATCGCCTTAAGATATTTATTTTTGACTGCCCATTATAGGGCCCAGCTTAATTTCACCTGGGAATCTTTGCAATCGGCGCAAAACGCCCTTCATAAATTGTATGACATGGTGTCTTTTTGGGATGACCCTAAAATTGGCTGTGCCGAATATGAGCAGAATTTTTTAAATGCCGTCAACGAGGACCTAAACACGCCTCAAGCTTTGGCAGTGATGTATCAGATGCTGGGGAGTGATTATCCAGGTTCTGCCAAGGCCCGCAGTGTGTTGAAATTTGACCGAATTTTAGGACTGGGTTTGGATGACAAAATTGGCCAAGCCAAAAAACAACCACTGCCTGTTGATGTGGCACAGCTGATTCAAAATAGAGAGCTAGTAAGGCAGGAAGGTGATTTTGCCAAGGCCGATGAAATTCGTGATAAACTGGAGGAGATAGGGTGGGTAATAGAAGATACTCAATCAGGTCCAAAATGGAGAAGAAAAAGATAAATTCCGGTTTTGTTAATGTGGCTATTTTGATAAGTTTAGTCATCGGTGTGATGGCGGTGTTTGTCTGGCAGTTGAGACCATTGCCGTCAGCCCCACAAAGCACTACACCAAAACCAGCAGATGATCAGATGGCTGTAGGTGTTGTCACTCCTGCTGTCTTGCCCCAAACCGAAGAAAATGTTAAAGCTGCTGCCACTCAAACTACTAGTCTGGTGAAGGAAATCTATATTCCCTTGGGGCAAGGTGAATCTACTGCCAAAGAATGGAAAGACGTTAGCGGAGCAGAAGCTTATATAGACACATCAAAATATCCGGAAATTGACAGCGTAGTTTTTGAAACCGCTTTGCATATGTCGCCATCCGGCACCGGTACTGCCCATGCCCGCCTGCGTAATGTTACCGACGGCCCAACTGTGTGGTTTTCGGAACTTTCCACCCCCAGTGTTACTTCCATTCGCCTGGAATCAAAAAAGATTTCGCTTGCTGCCGGCAACAAACTTTACAGGGTACAGATGTATGCCACTCACCAGTATCCGGCGATTTTGGATTTTGCCAGAATCAAGATAACCCTCAAATAAGATGGCATTTTTGCTTAACTTGATATTAAGGTTGGTGATTGTCTACTTCCTGGGTGAAGTACTGCTTTTGCCAGACGACCCGCGTTTTGCCCAGAAAGCCATCCCCTTGAGAAATTTGATTATTGTAGTGACGTTAAGCTTGTTGTTTCCAATCTTATATCTTAAGAAAAAACGGTGGGCCCCGATTGGATCAGGGTGGTCAAAATATCCATTTTGGGCAGATAATCTATATCTGTCCATTTTTGCCTTAGATATGGCTGGCAATTCATTCGATTTATACGACAGTTATTATTTTTTTGATTTGATTCCTCACTTTCATGGCAGCGGTGCTTTATCGGCGGTGATGCAATTTGCTTTTGGCTGGGTGACTTTAGCAGCAGCTGGCCTGGCTAATATTATCCATATTCTACTGGAGGCGCAAGAATACTATACTGATGTTTTGGCTGGCACCATCAATGTCAGGGGAACTGCTGATACGATTAATGATTTAGTGGTAGGAGTGGCGGGATCTTTAATTTATCCAGCCTTGATGCAGCTGTTTGCAAAACTTAACAATAACTCCAAATCTTAATTTTTTTCCCAGCCTAGTTGCCCAATAAGAGGCACGAAGGCTACATTCTCGATAGCGCAAGTTTTAAGTTGTCCCTGCTTTTTTACTCCACAAACTAATTGCTGGTTTGCCAGTGTTTCTCCCACCGGCATCACAATTCTGCCGCCTTCTTTCAATTGGTCAACCAGTGTATGGGGGATGTTTTTGCCTCCGGCTGTCACAATAAGAGCATCATAGGGTGCATGTTCTGGCAGGCCTAAGGTGCCGTTGGCAATTGCTACATGGACATTATCAATTCCTAACTTGAGAAGCTTTTGTTTGGCGCTTTGGGCCAGCTCTGGGATAATCTCTACAGTAAAAACTTGTTTGGCAAGATGCGACAAGATGGCTGCTTGATATCCTGACCCGGTGCCAATTTCCAGAACAGTACTATCCCTTTTGAGCTTTAGGTAATCAGTCATAAGGGCCATCAGAGACGGTTGGCTGATAGTTTGCCCGTAACCAATAGGCAGGGCGTGATCTTCATAGGCTTGATTTTGATACTCGCCGGGGACAAATTCATGACGGGGGATTTTCAAAAATGCTGCAGAAACCTTTTGGGAGACCTTTTGCGGCCGGATATGCTTTTTGACTAATTCTTGTCTCTGACCCTCAAAGTTATCGCTCATGCAACAGAATTTATATCCAAAATCCTTTCACCTTGCAAGTTGAAAGTAAAAATCTCCCCGAGTATTATTTACCACCTGCCAGCAAGCTAACGATTTTACCGCCGACGGTCTTGCCCCAGAATTTTTTAGATAATACAAAATAGAGGATGACACTAACAGCTGTAGCAATTAATCCGCCACCATCCAGCTTGATGTCAACATTAATCCTGCTGCCTTCAGCTGTAATGCCAGTGCTGGCGCCCGATAGTGTGGTTACCAAAATTGGTATTAGAAAAACACCGACAATGTTTAGAACAATGGTTAATAAGGTCTTCAAAGCTGATCACCTCCCCCTGTCTTGACTTACAAACTGAAAAGTAGTCATAGATTGTTTAATGATTGGACCATAATCTGCCCATAGCCATTCCGGCGCGCTGCCAGAGATCCAGACCAGATAGTTATCGAAAATCACAAAAATCTCCTGATAGTGCAGCATGACTTTCTCGGGACCGAAGTCTTTGGCAATTTGTTGAGCCTGCTCTTTATTGATCGGTGGAGCTGTATATTCTATGATCCTGGCAGGATACTCTTTGGCAGTCTGGTGTTGACCGATAACACTTTTTTTGTCTGCAATCAAGCTGGCTCCAGGCTGATTAAGGAATTCATTCTTAACTAGATTAGAGGCTTTTTCCAGATCATTCATACCAGATATCATTGAAACGACAATGCCTGCTACACTGTATCCCTGATCACCGGCTTGTTTAGATTTTGAAACAGCAGTGGCTCTTTCTATCGCGTGTTTCACTTCGATTCGTGTCCACCCTTCGGGGAAAATAATGGCAAAAGCCGGCTCATTTTTATCAACTTTTGCAGAGTCAATTACTCCAACGCCGCTTTTGGGTATGTATAAAAAAGCTTTGTCGGAAATCTTGGCAGTGGAGAAGATGGCCTTTGAGATAAATATAGCTGCTGCTATGATTATAATTGATAAGATGGCAATGGCAGAAAAACGTGGGTTTGACAAAAGAGGCATTAGTTATATGTTAGGAGTTGGCAATCATACTGTCAAGTAAAATTCATTTTGCTGACGTTTTAAGATGCTAATTTGATATAATCTCTACATGTTGTTGGAAGTTGGGAGTTGATAGATGGATAATTTTTTTGCCAGGACCAAAAAAGAATTAAAATCAGCCAGCCAAAAAGCCGGCATATCAGATCGATTAGTTGGCAAATTGCAAAAACATGACAATATTGTAGAGTTGAATGTAGCGTTTATAAAACAAGACGGCACAAAACAAATCATCAAAGGGTACCGGCTGCAGCATGACAATACCCTCGGCCCTTATAAAGGGGGCTTAAGATATCACCCGGATGTAACTCTGGATGAAATGAAAGCTCTGTCGCTGTTGATGACCATCAAGAATGCGGTTGCCGATGTGCCATTTGGCGGCGGCAAAGGGGGGCTGAAGGTTGACCCAAAGTCGCTCTCTGAACAAGAACTGGAAGAATTAACCCGTGAGTTTACCAGGCAACTGACAGAGTATATTGGCCCCAACAGAGATGTGCCGGCGCCGGATGTAAATACTAATCCCAAGATTATGTCCTGGATAGTTGATGAATACAGTAAAGTCGTTGGCAAGCCTTCCCCGGCAGCGGTTACAGGAAAACCGATAGAGCAGGGAGGCTCTCAAGGCAGAAGTGAAGCCACCGGCTATGGCGGAACCTATGCGCTGCTGGCCATCCTTAGATATTTGGGCAAAAAGCCTGGCGATTTAACAGTGGCTGTCCAGGGGTTTGGCAATGTTGGCCAACATGCTGTCGCGTCTCTGCAAAATGAAGGGTTTAAGGTGGTGGCTGTGGCCGATTCCAAAGGGGGGATTTATATTCCGGACGGTCTGCCGCCAGTGGAAAAAATTGTGCGGTACAAAGCTGAAAAAGGCTATATTGCCGGCTGTTACTGTGTGGGATCAGTTTGCGATTTTGCCCATAAAGAAAAAATCGGCGGCCAGGAAATTACTCCGGGCCAAATACTAACACTGCCGGTAGACATTATTGTTCCGGCTGCCTTGGAAAATGTTATAACAGGCAGTAATGCCAATGATATTAAAGCCACTATTATCTTAGAACTGGCCAATGGGCCGACCACTGCCGAAGCAGATAAAATTCTCCAGGAAAAACATATTTTGGTGATCCCTGATATTTTGGCTAACTCCGGCGGAGTGGCGGTGAGTTTTTTTGAATGGTACCAAAATATGCATGATGAGAAATGGACTAAAGAAGAGGTGCTGACCAAACTAAAAGAAAAAATGGAGAAAGCAGCAGGTGAGGTTTTCCAACTTCATAAAAAGTATGATGCCTCTTTAAGGCAGGCGGCATATATAGTCGCTTTGCAAAGAATCCAGAACGCCTGGATAAAAAAATAGTTATCAATTGGGGACTTCCTCACAAATTCCCCTTCGACCTCGCTCATTGTTTCTAATTTGTCGAAAGTATAAAATTTGCCCCCCTTTTGAGCCTAAAAGATTTAAAAATCCGCAGGTGTCCGCTCATTCCACCCCAAGGGTGGAAATTTCGAGATTATGTTTTACAGTGCAGAGTGCAGTTTGTGAAACTGCAGAATAGTGATTTTAGAGTTTTTGGAGGTGGGGGGATTTTGATATAATTCTTTTATGAAGGATTTTCTTAGCAAATATAATTTAGAAGATGTAGATAAAAAACTTGGTGATAACTTTTGGTCTCCCGTGGATGTTGCTAGAATTAATGATTGGGTTTTAAGAGCTGCTGCGGTAAAAGGAGAATTTCATTGGCATACACACCAGAAGGATGAGTTTTTCTTAATTTATAAAGGCAGTATAGTGAT
>CAZXEC010000005.1:0-9785 GCA_964639595.1 uncultured Gammaproteobacteria bacterium | reverse complement strand
AGTTTGTGAAACTGCAGAATAGTGATTTTAGAGTTTTTGGAGATGAGGGAATTTGATATACTAGATTTATGATTTTGGATGATATACTCGAATGGTCGAAACAGAATAATAATATTCTTGCAGTTATCATAACTGGATCTCATTCCCGAGATGATAATAGTGTAGATGAATTTTCGGATTATGATGTAGAACTTATCGCAAAAGACCCCCAGTCACTGAAAGATAATAATGATTGGTTTCACCAGTTTGGTAATGTAATTGTTTTCGAAGCATTTGATGAAGGCCAAGAATACCCCACACGTTTGGTGATATATGAAGATGGACTAAAAGTTGATTTTACTTTGGCTGATGAGAAGCGGTTATCTAATATGAAAATAAATGGTTTGAATAATTTATACCAAAGAGGCTATAGGGTACTACTTGATAAGCAAGGAATAGCGGATGGTCTTCCCAAACCTGTTGGTTTCCCCAAAAAAGAACTTCCAACAGAAAAAGAATATTTAGATGTAGTAAATGAATTTTGGTTTGAAGCAGATCGTATACCTAAATATTTGATAAGAGAAGATTTGTGGATTGTAAAACTTAGAGATTGGACAATGAAAGAAATGCTTCTCAAAATGCTCGAATGGTATACCTTAAGTAAAGATCCAAGTAAGGACGTTTGGCATATTGGAAATTACATGAAAGATTGGATTGAGCCGGAAATCAAAGATGAGCTTAGCCAATTATTCTCTCGATTTAATGTTACTGAAAGTTGGCACGATTTATTGGCTACGGTAACTCTATTCAGAAGACTTTCAAAAACAGTAGCAGAAAAGCTTAACTTTAAATATCCAGAGAAAATAGACGATAATATTAGTGAGCGTATTTTGAGCTATAAAAATAGATTTTAAGGAGTTTTTGGAGGTGAGGGAGTCAGAATTAAGAATTCAGAATGTAGAATTTAGAATTTTTGAGGAAAGTGGTACTATTAAATTGATGGTCATTAGTTTTCCTAAACTGATTTTATCCATTGGAGTTTGTTTGGGGGCAGGGATAGTAGGTTCATTTTTTACCATCTCCTCAATTCCTAATTGGTACGTCTCTTTAAACAAACCTGCCTTTTCTCCGCCAAACTGGATTTTTGGGCCGGTTTGGACAATTCTTTATATTTTAATGGGAATTTCACTTTATTTAGCGTTAAGCGGAAAGCGTAATCCTTCGACTGGTTCGACTACTTCGACTTCGCTCAGTACAGGTTCACTCACCACAAGTACGCTCAGGACAGGAGGGGAAAGTCAAAAAGCAGTAAGGATTTTTGCTATCCAGCTTGTGCTAAACGCTGTTTGGTCTATAATCTTTTTTGGGATGAGAAATCCAGCCCTGGCTTTAGTAAATATTGTAGCTTTGTGGATAGCAATTGTTTTAACGATTAGATCTTTTTACAAAATCAATAAATTAGCCAGCTATCTTTTATATCCTTATCTGGCCTGGGTCAGCTTTGCCACGATTTTAAACTTAGCTATAGTTTTGCTTAACTCTTAGATTTAGATTTGGTTGTCAAGGGCTGTCGGCCAAAAACTTGACACATTCGACGACAAGCCCCAATGTTTAGCATTGGGGAGAGTCGAGCCGTTATGGCTTGTCGCTCAGTGTCGGCGCGCGAAATATAAATCTGTCAAGCTCCGATGCTTGGCATCGGAGTATACCTGCGCGCTTGACAGGTTAGATTTTTCTCGATACAGTTAAATTAGTGTCAAAACTCTTAAACCGGAGAGGCTTTTTACCGATCCCGATTATTTTTATTGTGGCAGCGATTTTCTTTGGCGGAGTGGCAGTTTCCACCGGAGTAATTAACGTCGGCTCGCAAAAATACAATAAACCTGCTCCCACTGGCTATTCCCAAACCGAATATCAGAATAAAGAAGAGGGAGTGAGCGCTTTTTTGCCCGACAGCCAGTGGACCAGAAAAGAAGGTTCCGGCGATACCCTAACCACATTTTTGTCTCCTAAAGAAGGCAAGGAAGATCGGTTTGTTGAAAATATTGTCTTGGCTGTCACTGATTTCTCGTCCCAGCCAAATATCACCCTAAGGGAGGCAATGGATCTGTGGATTAGCCAGAATAAAAAGGATGCTCCTGATCTTCGTGTTCTTGAGCGGCTGATTGTTTCATACGGCGGCAAAGATGGGGAGCAAATTACCTATACTGCCACCCAAGATCAGTACTTCTTAAAGGGCAGGGTGGTTGTTATTTTGCATAACCATAAAGCCTACATCATCCACTATATTGCAGAAGAAAAATCTTTTGACAAATATTTGAGCAGCATGACAAATGTCCTGCAATCATTAAAATTTCAAACACCTGAAATCTCCTGGCAGGATTACAAAAATAATCAATATGGATATTCACTTAAATATCCCAAGGGCTGGGTAGTCAAAGATAATAGCGGAGAAGGCAAGCGAGAAGTGCTGATTATGCAGCCTAAGAATTTAGCCAATGCTTTGATTGCTGCCAGAAAAGATGACAGCTTAAAAGATAAGGCCAGCATGGAGGGCGCTATTAATGCCAGAAAGCAGTTTAAACAAGGTGAAAGCGGTTTGAAAATCGGTGACTTTAAATTTCAGACAGAAGATAAAAAAGCCGGTTGGATAATGGTGGGAGAAAAGACCATTGATGGCAAGCAGTGGGCGGTGATGGAGCGGGGACTGGTTGATATTTACGGAAAAGTGGTTCTGGAACAGTCGGGCTATTTGCTTGATGACGGCAAAGACTATAAAAATGTAGTGACCCAAATTTTAGATAGCTTTAGATTGGAATAATAACCCAATAGGCAATGATAAAAAAATTAGACTGTGCGCAAGATAATTCCTGCGCACAGTCCGTGTTGGTTAAAGATTGAACACGATCCAGGCAACCACTGACACGATTCGTTTAGTTGTAGGTGACGATGATTTTTTACATGACGGGCCGGACAGACCTGATGTCTGATTTCTTCTTTATCCAATCCCACAGGATTTGCTAGATGAATTCCGCCAATCTTAATCTGGAAATTATTCACAAAAAGAGGTAGAATCTGCCTGATATGGCTTTTGTAGAAGGTGATGTTAAATATCAGAAAACTCTTGCCACCAAATTAGCTGTAACTTCTGATCTGCTTTGTGGATTTTTCCCGGAAGAAATATCTCCTGTTTGGCACGTTGTAAAACCTAGATTTAGATCTCCCGGGATATTTTTAATGGAGCATGATATTTCTCCTCAACTGATGGAACTAGCCAATCAAAGTAGAGATTTTTTTGTCAGTTTCCATGCTATGGCGGAAGATGATGACGATGATAGATACTGTCCACCTTGCCACATCTGGGAGATCCGACCACCGACGGGTATCAACATAATAGGGAGGTCAAGATCAAGTTGTTTTGGTGAGAGAAATCTAGGTGGTTTATGTGCGACTTTATACTGTGCACAAATCAAAAATGAGCTCACCCTGGATCAATTTAGGGCTCTGTCCGAAGATGGCTATTTTAATTCAGATCGTCCAGCTTTTTTCAAAGCAGGAGAAGAGATTATGTATGATCCAACAAAACCCGAGGGAGTGTTGATGGAGATGATTGGCAGAGACTGGACTACAAATTTAGAAGTAGGTCTTTGGATACTAGAGAGCATCAGAGATGCTGAAGAAATTCATCCGGAAGAAGTTTCCTTTGAAATTCATGAATTTTGGACAGAGAAAAAATAAAAGCAATTCTGGTAATTTTCTCCCAAAGGGACTAAAATTTGCAATAAATATGAGCTTGGTTGAACAAAGTGATTTTTCAGAGCAATATCTACACATGTCTCCCAGAGAGCGTAATGTTGAACTTCAAAAATTATATGGAACCATTCCTCCATTCGAGGGTCTTTTAGAATTTTTAGTTGAAAGCTCAGATGAACAAGCTACAAATGAAGGAAATCAGATAGAGTCAGCAATAGCCAGTTATGTAGGTAATCAACTAGATGCTGAAAGAAGAAGAGATGGTTCGGAAGCTAAAAGAATAATATTAGATAGAGTGGCTGCTCTTATGAAGTATTCTTATATTTGTGATGCAGGTCAGCAATTTATTCTTGCAACTTTTGCCGCAGCATATAATGTGGGAAGACCAAAAGAGTCACTTCCTTGGAAATCAATTCCTGATTCTGACGATTTTCTATATATGGTGACCTTTATTGATGAAGAGGGCGATGGGATTTTCGGCGAAAATACCATTATTATAGAAGGAACACTTTTGGATAAAGCCCAAAAAGAATCCGGTCCATTTAAAAAAGTCTTAGATCGAAAATATGCCAGTCTGACTCCAGAGGATCTTGCAAGAATTGCCAAAGATCAAGAATTATCTGATCAGCTAGATAGAATGAGGAAATATTATGTACTACTCGATGAGTGGGATAAAGAGATAAATCAAAAACTAAGGTAGACAATATTTCCAAAAAGTCCTAAGGTACAGATATCTACTAAGAAGAAAAATAAGGCTTGAACATCTGGTCAACCATAACCGCTCCATTTAGAAACATAATTTTTGAAGGGATATCAAGACTTTTATCTAGCTCTCCTAAGGTTCTCATAAGGCTATTTACTAATGGACGATTCATTTCTTCATCAAAAAGCCTTTTAACTCTTTCTTCGCGGCGGGTTTCTAATTCTTCCCCTAATAAGAATTCAGAGTCAATTAGTTTCTCTCGATTAATGGCTTGCGTTTTTGTTACAAATTGGTCGATATCTTGTTGGGTAATTACTGTTAATGATCTTCCCTGTATATCCTCAGCAACACCATTAAAATACATGATTGCGAAACAAACACCACGCTTATACCACTTGCCTGGAATGTTTCCGTATTCCTGTGTGCAAGCCTCTGCTCTTTGCCTGTAATATGCGTCTAATAGGTGATTGTTACTTGTGACTAATGCTAATTCACCTGCTTCAACAAGTTTATCAGGAGTTTGGTCAAGCCATATCTTGGCGATCCTAGCCATTATTTCTGGAGTAGCTGGTTCCCCAACAAGATCCTTAGGAGTGTCACCTAAATTATTCTCTTGCGTCATAGCCTATAATTCTATCACTATAATCGAGATGAGTCAAAAGAGAGACAATATTCCCCATGGTTCGATTACTTCGACTGCGCTCAGTACTATAGTTGACTCACCACAAGGAAAGTCCTAAAATTTGCCCCCTTTTTGAGCCTAAAAGATTTAAAAATCCGCAGGTGCCCGCTCATTCCACCCCAAGGGTGGAAGTTTATCTTCAATAACTTTTCGATCGAGAACATAATAAAGATTCCCCAGTGGTGGATCTAGAAATTACCCACAAAAAGTTATTTAGAGTTTTTGGAGGTGGGAGGGATTTAGAATTCAGGATGTAGAATTTTTTAGAAAAGTGGTAGAGTTAAGTTGGTAGTTTGATTTCACAGTTCGACCTCGAGCTCACTGCCGAAGGGCTCACCACAAGTGCCCCAAAATATTCCTAAACTGATTTTTTCCATTGGAGTTTATTTAGGGGCGGGAGTGGGATCAGTTTTTACAGTTTCCATCCTAAATTTATCCATAGCGCTGTTGAATGATTAGTTAAAACTGCTTTTTTATTTCACCGCTGGATTTGTCAACCTCAAACCAGTTAAAGGTGGCGGTGTGGCCATTTTTTATTTCATAAACCTGGATGACATATGAATTTGTTGGGGTATCTTCATGGTCAAGATTAACTTTGGCATTAGGTACTGCTTTGAAATAATTTTGTACTTCCGGTAGATTTCTAACTTTTTCTAAAGCCTGCACACTGGTAATTTTGGCGGATTTGGTCTGGAGAGCAAAATACCCGGTGCCGGCGACAACAACTGTTACTAATAGTAAAATTAAATTTTTCATCTCAAGAATGGGTATTTGTTAAGCAGCTTTTTGTCCTTGTTGGCAAAGACCAGAGCTACCACGTTCCCAATAAGTACTAAAAATACCGCGCCGATTGATGCGAAACTGACTGCCTGAAATCCCAGTAAACTGCTTAGTCTGATCAGGCCAACAAAGATTAAAACAGAGTTTATAAAATTTAAAATAACAACTGCCGTATTGTATAATTTATTGGTTGCAAGAAGAAAAATTTGGAGTATTGATATGATAAAAAACAATCCCAATAAGGAGTTGGGGTAGGTAAGTGCTAGTTCATATCCACTTCTGCCCGATGCCAAGTTTTCCCAATTTAACAGTCCCAAGATAAGCTGGGATGATAAAATGGTCAGGGAAATGTATTTTAGGTTTTGTTTGAACTGTTTGTCCTGTTTTACGGCCAGGGCCAAGACAAAGGGTGATAAAATGAGTACGATTGCTAAGATAAATGTATAAGAGAAATCCACGAGATTGATGTTGTCTTAAAATTATTTAGAAAGTTTTTTAATGGTGACAGAACCGGGAATAAACTCCACCGAATATTTTTCCTTCATTTGAAATTTGGCTAGATTTTGATTAATTAAATCGGTCAAAGTTTTTCCCATCTGGTCTGATAGAACCGGCACATCCGGCAAAGAACCGACTTTAATATTTAAGTTAGTTGCCTTTGGTGTTGTTCCTGATGAATCAATCCCGATGGAAACATAGAAAGAAGGTGTCAGGCTTCCCAAGGACAATTTACCTGACGCATGAGCCAGACCGCTGGTAAAACAAATCCGCAAATTATTGATTTTTGATCCGATATAGCCTCGAGCAAGAGTTGTGGCTTCACCATCGGTAATTGTTACAAAGCCTCTTTCTAGAGTATCTCCGATTTGTTTTTCAGGCCTGGCAATACCTGCTTCGTTTGAACACTTAGGAGCTTCACCCAGTAGGGCTGCTCCAACTGCTCCTGTAAGGCCTATTACTGCAACCAGGATGATGATTACCAGTATTGGTATGGCGCCTTTTTGTTTACCTTGGGTAAAGCCGAGTGGGGTAGACATAACTCAAGTGTCTTACTTTCAACAAGCTGTTGTCAAGCGATTTACACTAGGGGATGGTAAGTTAAACAAACGTTAGAGCGACCCCTTTTTTGTTAGCCCGGCCGGTTCTGCCAATTCTGTGGATGTAATCTTCATAAGTTTCCGGCAGGTCATAATTTATCACATGGGTGACATTCTCAATATCCAAACCGCGGGAGGCAACATCAGTTGCCAAAAGGATTTGAATTTCACTTTGTTTAAAACTTTGCAAAACCCGCTGTCTTTGGCTTTGTCTTTTGTTGCCGTGGATGGCCCCTACTTTAAATCCTCTGAATCCCAGTTCTCTGTTTAGTCTTTCAATGCCATGCTTGGTCCGACCAAAAATTAAAACTTTATCAAAACCATCTTGAATCAACAGGTCGTGGAGCTGGTTTATTTTTTCAGCCGGGTTGGTAATTCTGACTACATCTTGGTCAACATTCTCTGCAGTCTCCCGCTTTTTAACAGACACAGTTACGGGGTTGGTGACAAAAGCCTGCAAAATGCCTTGTACTTTAGGGGGAATAGTGGCGGAGAAAAATAAGGATTGGCGAACCTTTGGCATTTGCGATATGAAATATTTGACATCATGAATAAATCCGATGTCGACCATTAAATCCACCTCGTCCAAAACAATGTTGGAATAATCCGCCAGATTAATTATTCTGCGCTCAATGAGATCTCTTAGTCGACCAGGTGTGGCAATAACTACCTGCGCGCCGCGTCTGATGTCTTGTATTTGTCTGTTCATATTGGCCCCGCCAATTACCAGCGTAGAATAGAGTTTCAAATTATAAGCAAAACTGCGGAATTCCTCATTGATTTGCAGGGCCAGTTCCCGGGTGGGAACAATAATCAAAACTTTTTGGCTGCCATCCTTTAGCAGTTTATTTATTAAAGGAATTAAAAAGGCTGCAGTTTTACCGGTACCGGTGCTTGCCAAACCAATCACATCGCGGCCGGCCAAAATATGATTGATGGCCTGATTCTGTATTGGTGTGGTTTGAGTGTAGCCATGTTTGGCAATATTTTGTTTTAAAATTTCATGGATATTAAAATCCTTAAAGTTGCTTTGGGTGATGTTGTTTGCGTCTTGAGCAATTGGCAGGGCTTTCTTAATAAAGATATTTATATCTGCCCCTTCCAGCTGGCTTTTCCTGGGGCCCCTTGATGAGCCGGCAGAAAATCTGGGGTGTGACAATCTACCCCGATGCGGTGGTCGGGAAAATCCGCCAGTTGGTCCGCTATTACGGAACGGCGAACGGCTTCTTTTAATGTTACTTCTAAAATGCATAAATTTGACTTCTTCTTCGTCGTTTCCGCCAATTGGCGGATTTGTGACGAAGAAGACAATTAAATTAAAATCCCGATAAGATCGGGTAAATTGAAAAAAAGAAAATCCAGATTGAATCGGGATAAGGAGCTATTTGAAAAGTCTGATCCTTGAAGGAAATAATGACCTGATAGCTCGGGTTCTTAAATCAACTAAAAAAGAGTATACCACAAGCTGTTTGATAAAGCAAGTAGCAATAGCTTTTGTGCCGCTTGTGGTGGCTGGGCGTAGGCACAAATTTGGGTAGTAAAGCTCATTGGTGGTTTAGCCTCAAATTTGACAGAGGCATTTTGATGCTTGATGCTAAAAGGGTGAGAAACAAGGGTTTTTATCAATAATTTTAGACCTATCACACCCTTAACCTATCACACCCTAAGGGTGTGATAGGTCTATGCTAGAAGGTAATGTAATTATGACTAGAAAATATTGGGTTGGTAAAAAAAGATTAAAAGATCCGATATATTGGTTTATGAAAGCCATTACTTATCATTCAACTGTTTTATTTATAAAAGGGGAATTCGATAAAATCAAATCCCTTGACGCAAAACCATATATTTTTAATGCAAGTCTCGCAACTCCATATTTAACTGGCTTAGCAAGTGAGCTTTATATGAAGGGTTATTTAATATTTAAAGGTAAAGAACCAGATAAGCTTCGTGGTAAGAAAATTGGTCATAACCTCAAAACTTTAAGAGAGATTTGTTTTAGCTATGGAGATCAGAGATTCAAAGAGGATAGTTTAATATTTGTGACTGATATCCTTGGGGAACATCTAATGGAAGATGGGGGAATTAGATATCCAGACAAACATGATATGCTGCCAATTTATTCTAATGAATTTGAAAAGGCTCTTAATATTTTGAGAGAAATATCAAGCGAAGCAAGCTTACAAATTCAACACAAAAGCTGATTTTAGTTTAAAACTTGGTTTTGAGGTAAGTAGGATAATGCATTCCAAACTATCTAGAGGAACTACATTTGAAAGAATAAAATGAAGAAGACTCCTCCGGTGGATGATCTCCCCAATAAAAACGTTCCTCCACTTGCAGTTGCTGATAAAGCATTGACTTGGTAGGTTTTTCAATGCTAATCTGGTATTAGAGTGAAAAAATTCATCCTGCCTATAATACTTCTTTTAATTGTTGTGTTTTTCCCGTTCTCAAAAGTTGATGCGCAAACGAGTGAGGAGTGTGCGAAGACCCGTGCCCGTTCATCATATAATTGTTTAATTGGATGGGATAGGTGTTTTTACCCTTGTGTAGATCAGACAAAAGATGTGAAGGCATGTGGAGATACCTGCACTCAGGCCGAAGACGCATGCAATAAACAGGTTGATGCTGATTACGGGACTTGCTTGGCACCGATACCTAAAGACAAGGAAGACACTTCGGTGCCAAAAAGCCCTTCTCCTCCAAAAGTTGATACTCAACCAGAACCTGAGTGCAGGAAAATTTTTGACAGTGCTATGTCGCAATGTATGAAGGATTACAATGCGTGTTC
>CAZXEC010000004.1:16795-57264 GCA_964639595.1 uncultured Gammaproteobacteria bacterium | reverse complement strand
TATGGAAAATTTTGATTTAATCATAATCGGCGGTGGAGCAGGAGCGTTTGCGGCGGCTATTAAGGCTAATGAGTTGGGGGCTAAAATCTTAATGGTAAATCATGGCTTACCTTTGGGTGGGACTTGCGTGAATGTAGGTTGTATTCCTTCTAAGAACTTACTTAAAGCTGGCGAAGTGCTGTACTTGAGCCAACAGCATAACTTCAATGGCATCAAGCTCCGAGTAGATGAATTTGATTTTGGCAAAACCATTCAAGAAGAATTAGATATTGTTTCGGCAATGAGAAAAGAAAAATATGAAGATGTCTTAAAGAATTTGCAGAATGTGACTAATATTTCCGGCAGGGCTGAATTTGTATCGCCTACTGAAATCGAAGTAGATGCTCCCCACTTCTCCGCCGATTTGGCGGATTCGAGGGGCAAGCAAAAATATCAAGGTAAGAAGTTTGTCATTGCTACTGGCTCAACCGCCAATGTTCCAGCAATTCCCGGTATTAAGGAAGTTGGATATCTGACACATATTGAGGCCTTGGCTAATCAGAAACAGCCGAAATCTTTAATCATCATAGGAGCCGGGCCTTTAGGGCTTGAATTTGCCCAAATGTTTCATCATTTTGGTACTAAAGTTATAGTTTTGCAAAGAGGAAGTACTATTCTCCCAAGAGTTGAACCAGAAATTGCCTCGGCCTTACAAAAATACTTATCCGATGAAGGAATTGAACTTTACACAGAGGCTGAAACATTGTCGGTTCGCAAAGAAGGTGTAGAAAAAGTAGTAAAAGCAAAGATAAACAAGTTTGTTACTAGCGTAATAAAAGGAATAGAACAGGAATTCAGAGCAGAGGAGGTACTTCTTGCGTCAGGTAAGACTGCCAATACTAAAGACTTAAACCTTCAAGTAGCAGGGGTAGAAATTGACGACAGACAAGCGATAAAAGTCAATGAATACCAAAAGACCTCGCAAGACCATATTTTTGCAGTTGGGGATGTAACTAATCAAAAACTAAGGCTGGAGACAATAGCAGGTAGAGAGGGGACATTAGCTGCTAAAAACGCATTAACAGGAAGTCATGATGGCATTAACTATTGGCAAGTTCCTTACGCTGTTTTTACTTATCCTGCTGTTGCCGGAATAGGGATGACTGATGCGGAGGTTATTGAAAGCGGTGGAAGGTGTAATTGTAATACTATTGATTTCTCAAAGGTACCTAAGGCAGGTGCTATCAAAGACACCAGAGGAGTAATTAAAATGGTGATTAACATTGAAAATAGAAAAATTTTAGGTATTCATATGGTAGCACCAGAGGCAGCAGATATCATCAATCAAGGAATTTACATCTTAAAAGGAGAAATGACAGTTGATGATGTGATAGACAGTTTACCTGTCTTTCCAACCCTTTCAGAAAGCATAAAAATTGCCGCTCTATCATTTACTACAGATATAACCAAGCTAAGCTGCTGCGTTTAGGAAATTGATGTTGGCTGAAACAACTTGACAAATAACTATTTCCATCCTAATATAGATATATTCAAATGTTTCAATAAATATGAGCAGACAAGTTGCTGGGGTTTTCAAAGCGCTTTCCGATGAAACCAGGATAGATATTCTTCGTCACCTTCTGGGGAAAAAGGAGATTGCTTGTAAGGAGTTACTTAGCAATTTTTCTCTTTCTCAACCCACTCTCTCTCATCACTTCAATAAACTGATTGATGCAAATATATTAAATGAGCGAAAAGAGGGAGTGAGTCATATCTACAGCATTAACTATCAGTATTTGAAGGAGTTGGGAATTGATATCCAAAAGATAGTTGCTCAAAGTGCATAAAAAGGAGGAAATTTATGAAAAAATGGGACAAATTAGCTGACGAGAAAACCATTGAAAATACCATTGCAGCATTAAAAGCAAACGGAATTGACGCTCAAGTAGTAGAAAACAGACAAGAAGCCAAGAGAAAAGTTTTAGAGCTTATTCCTGCTGGTAGTGAAGTTATGACCATGACCTCTGTAACTTTAGACACCATTGGGTTATCAGAGGAGATAAACAGGGCGGATAGTAGATTTAGGCCAGTCAGAGACAAACTTTATGCAATGGATAGGAATACTCAAGTCCAAGAGATGAATCGTTTAGGCGCAGCTCCCCAGTTTGCAGTTGGCAGTGTCCATGCTGTTACTGAAGATGGGCATGTACTGATCGCTTCAAACACAGGTAGCCAACTGCCGGCCCATGCTTATGGAGCATTGCATGTTGTTTGGGTAGTTGGAGCCCAAAAGATTGTTAAAAATACAAATGAGGGCATCAAACGTATTTATGAACACAGCCTGCTGTTGGAGAGTGAAAGAGCTAAAAAGGCTTATAACGTGCCGGGAAGTGCAGTTGGTAAGGTTCTAATAGTCAATCAGGAAGTCCAGCCAGGAAGAGTTCAATTGATTTTAGTCAAAGAAAGGCTAGGTTTTTAAGGAATTACAGTCGATCTTACCCTAATTTTTTAATTGACAAAGCTGGGTGGTTTATGGCTATAATTGATTAATGTGCCAAAAAGGTCCGCCTGCCGACGAGGCAGGCAAGATTGTCTTGGTTTCTTTGATAATTTTCCTGTTAGTATTAGTAGGAGCAGTATTTATCCTCGTCTTCAAAGGCATAATTAAAAATCCACTTCAAAATAGTTCTTCTAATGCAAATTTGGGTAGTCAAATTTTTGAAAAAACACAAAACCCAGTCCAAGACAAAATTCCAGAAACTAATCCGTTTACTAAAGTAAATCCTTTTAAGGGAGTGTATAAAAATCCGTTTCAATAATTATGAAATTTAAGAATCTTACCCTTCTTACTGTAACTTTAACATTGCTATTTATGGGAGTTGATGCATCTTCAGCAGTTTTTAGTGCAGCTCAGAGCTTATCTGAAGAAGAAGTCACCAAACAATATGGTTTTACATTCCCAATTGGCGAGCTTGGCAACTGCCAAACCATAGCTGAATGCGGAAATTATTGTAAGAAAGATGGTAATCTCCCAGCCTGTATGGCATTTGTGAAAAAATATCAAATTACCAAAGATGATGTATTAACATTTACTATTTCAGAGCTTGATAATTGCCAGATGGGGTCTGATTGTCGCAATTTTTGTAACCGGGATGAAAACATTGCTCAATGTATTGATTTTGCCGATAAATATGACCTGCTTTCAACCAGTAATATTGAACTGGCGCAGAAGTTTACTCAAGCAGTCGGCTCTGGAGGAGGCCCAGGAGGTTGTAAGAGCCTTGAGCAGTGTGAACGCTATTGTGATGATAGTTCGCATACTAATGAATGTCTTGACTATGTAGGCAAGAAGAACTTACTGCCAATTGAGGAGCTGAATAGGGTCCGTAAGGTGGCAGAGGGCTTTAGACAAGGAGCAGAAACCCCAGGGCATTGTCGTGATTACACTGAATGCAACGTTTACTGCGCTGACTATTCTCATGTAAATGAGTGTTCAACTTATGCCAAGAAAGTTGGCTATTTTTCTAGTGAACAGGCAGCCGAGGTAGAGAGGTTCTTACCGCTGATTTCGCGCGGGGCTATGCCAGGGGGGTGTAAATCAAAAGAAGCCTGCGAAGAATACTGTGCCAATGATACCCACCAAGGAGAGTGTGCTGATTTTTCTCTTTCTGCAGGGTTCTTATCTAAGGAAGATGCAGAGGCTATTAAAAAGTATGGAGGTTCAGGGCCGGGGGGTTGCAAGTCAAAGGATGAATGTGAAACCTATTGTAATAATCCTTCCAATCAAAACGCTTGTCTTCAATATGCCAAAGAACACGAGATTAAGGTTTCCTTTAGCGGTCCTGGGGGATGTTCTGATATAGATTCTTGTACTAAGTATTGCATGGAACACAAAGATGATGCTGCTTGCAAGCAATATGTCGGACAATATGGAGGTTCTAAAGGACCAGGGGGTTGTAGTGATGAGGCATCATGTACAGAGTATTGTAAGTCAAACTATCAAGATGCTGAATGTCAAAAATACTCAAACCAGTATGGCGGAGGATTTTCCGGGCCAGGTGGGTGTACATCGGTTGATGAGTGTAAAGCGAAATGTCAATCAAACCCTCAAGATCCGGAGTGTCAAAAGTATGCAGGACAGTATGGAGGATTCTCTGGACCTGGAGGGTGTAATTCAATGGAATCATGCAGAGCGTATTGTCAAAACTCCCAGGATCCTGCGTGTGCAGCATTAAAGAGTCAATACGGCAGAGAATCACAGACGCCGTAGCCCTTAAATTTTCTCTATTGTTGCTATGATAATCTTATGGTCAAGGGAACTAATCCTCAACTTTATCCTCTGATTTACCTTCTTTCTCATCCTCACTCTTTGACAAAGATCCAGATTTGTCTTCAGATTTCTTTTCTTCCTCTTTTTTACTTTCTTCTTTCTTTTCTTCTATTTTAGTTTCATCCTTTTTCCTGCTAGGACCTGCAGTAGATAAAGCCGGTGTTACTGGTTTCCCTGAAGAGGTTTGTTTAACCCTGATCTCCCACACATTAAGAGTATTACCTGTAAGATTTCCTTCCACCTTAACAAATTTATCAATATAAGTATTTAAGTTAATGATTGAGCTTGAAATGGAATAAAGGGCTGTACCACCATTAAAGGTAAGAACAAATCCACTACCTGAACTTCTAACAAAACCCTTAGCTTCTACCTTAGGGGAGGCTTCAACCTGCAATTCTTCTTCCTCGTCTTCCACCTCGTCCTCAAGTTCTACTTTAGTGACAGTAATGCTGGTAGGAGAGGTATTTTGAGCAATACCTTTCAGCTCTACTAGTTTTCCAATAAACTGGTCAAGGTTTACTCCGGATGAGGCAGTTAAAGTATAAGTTACTCCTCCTGATGTAAGCTGGAATATGCCACCAAACTTTACTAATATTCCTTTAAGCTCTGCCTTCAGTTGTCTTGCAAGAGAGGCATTTAATTGCCCGTCGTCTTCTAAATCGTCTAAGTCATCTTCCAAAGCTTCTGCTGATTCAGAAGCTTCTTGTTCAAACAATTTAATTTTAGCTTTTACTTCTCCACCCTTCACCTTAATCTCGACTTTTCTAATTAAACCCTGATGAGTAATCAAAAGATTCTGGAGCTGTGTTAAAAGTGCCTGCAAATCTGTTGATTCAAGTCTGATTTGATTCTCCTTGAATTTAGTTTCGACAGTGCTTAAGGTTGTAGTAGCATTGTTTAAAGCATTTTGGGCTTCAGTTACAGCTGGATCAACCAATCTATTAGTATTTGCCAATGTTTCTAGCTCTACAAGTCGTTCTTTAGCAAACTCAAGCCTAATTCTAGCTCTAGCCTGATCATTACCTGCCAATGTCACCTGTATTTCCTCAATTGCCTTATCTAATCCAAAAAGCGGATCTCCGGGGACACTATTATTAGAGGCAGCTGCAGTTCCAACGCCAGTTACTCCTAATGCAGCTAGAACAACCAGAAGAATAGCTGGAACAAAACCTTTCGACTGGTTCACATGGCCTTTTTGGTTGAGCAGAGGAATCTGCATGTGATTGATTCTTAGTATAGGATTGGGATTATTAATTTGTCAATTGTTCGCAAAATAGGTGCTAACGTCAGATACTAGGTAGAGATGATGATGCATTATTTAATTTTCAGAGAGGCAACTATGGAGTTGGCGTCAGATAGAAACTTATCAAATGATTTAGTTTCAGCCAGATAGACAAAAATGTAAGCAGTATTATTTTGAATGGTAATAGTGGCCATGCCCTTTCCTTCTATACCTTGATCTTTAAGTAGAAATACAACCCGACGTGCCGGCATGCTTGCTACAGTGGCGGGCGCTTGACTAACTACTGCAAAATCTCCCGTAGAATAGGAACCCTTTGTTTGTTCGATCCACAGATCGACACCTTCTTGCAAAGTTAGGCTAGGGTTTGATGATAGATCCACTATTCTCACGATGACATTTTCAGCGAACTGATCATCTTTCCCCAGAGGAGATAAAAAGCCGACGACAGTATCTTTGTTTGGCTTCTCTTGATATCGCCATGACGCCGGGAAATTTAGGCTAATTCCGACTTGGTCATTCTGATATGTTTTAGATTGGCTAGTGGTGGCTGATGAGGAGGTACCCTGGCTGGATTTTTTGACAGTGAGATCAAATTTTAAGGCCCCAATAGCATATAAAAATATGATCAGCAGTCCTATTATGGCAGCGGCTATTAAGACCGGATGGGCAACAATTCCTTTTTGGGCAGATTGCTGATGCATAACTTTAGTATTCTACCTGAAAATCCATTTGTCAAGAGACGAATAATTCACCAGGTGGTTTTTATAAGTTTAAGCTATACTATAATTGTGGAGATATCATGGATAAAGTAGTTCATTTTGAAATCCCGGCTGATGATATGGCCAGGGCCAAGAAGTTTTATGAAGATATCTTTGGTTGGAAAGTCAACCCCTGGGATAAAAATTATTACCTTTGCACTACTGTGGTAACAGATGAAGCAATGATGCCCCAAGAACCTGGCGCTATCAATGGCGGGATACAAAAGCGCGACGAACAGGTCAAAGCGCCTATTCTAGTAATACATGTATCTAACATTGATGAATATTTAGAAAAGGTGACAGCTGCCGGAGGAACGATCATCCATCCTAAAGTTAGGATAGATGATATTATTTATTATGCCAGGATCACTGATAGTGAAGGTAATATTTTAGGTTTGGCGCAAGATGTTGCTTGAAGTAATATTGGGCTTTTCGTATCCTGCTTGATTTTTGTCAGCTGGCCCTTTATCATATTACTAATGATCTGCTTTTTGGACAGTGGGATCATTAAGTCAAATTTAAATCTCCTTGCCATGCTCTCAATCGGCACCGTTAACTTGTCTGTTCTTTTCATTAATATGAAAGGAGGTGATAGATAAATGAAAACATTGCATATGTTAGCATTCACACTGGTGATAGTTGGTGCTCTCAACTGGGGTTTGGTGGCCTTGTGGGATTTTAATTTAGTTGCCAACTTAGTTGGTACATGGCCAGGAGTTGAGAAGCTGGTCTATATTGCAGTAGGCCTATCCGCGTTGTATTTGATTTTGACCCATAAGAACGACTGCAAAACTTGCAGCGCCATGTAATAATCGTTGCAGAACTTGCCTAGACTGCCTTCACTTTTGTGGTGGTTGATTTTTTCGGTCATTATTCATGAAGAAGAATGTATTCCGGCTGTGACTCTAGAGATCAGATTGGCTGTTTAGATTGCCAATAACCAGAATAAGACAGCAATGACAATTCTATAGACCCCAAAAACCACAAAAGTATGATTTTGAATATATTTGACAAAAAATTGCACCGCTAAGATAGCTGTGATAAACGAAAAAATCAGCCCAATTCCCAGAGTTATCATTTGATCGTTTGAGAATTGCTGATATGATTTGGCAGCATCAAGAGTAGTGGCCGCCAACATAGTGGGTGTAGCCAGAAAAAAAGAAAATTCTACTGCTGTCTTTCGCTTCAAACCTAAAAAGAGTCCGCCCAAAATAGTCGCAGCTGCTCTGGAAACTCCGGGGATCATAGATACTGCTTGGAAGAGGCCGACCAGAAAGGCTTTTTTATAAGTAAGATCTTGAATTTTTTCCAGATGGTACGATTGTTCTTGGTATCTTTTCTCAAAAAATATTAACAACACTCCTCCGATTAATAAGCTGACTACCACTACCAGAGAATTGCCAAGCAAAAACTGCTTGATTAAGTCGTAAAAAATGAAACCCAAAAAAGCTGAAGGCAAAAAAGCTATGATGATTTTGGGCCAAATTAAAAAATTAATCAGAGTTTTCCAATAGAGCAGGATGATAGCCAATATGGCTCCCAGCTGGATGGCTATTTCAAAACTTTTGATAAATTCGGTGGCTGGTAGGCGCAAAACTTGGGCAGTTAGAATCAGATGTCCGGTTGAAGAAATAGGTAAGAATTCCGTCATTCCTTCCACAACTGCCAAAACTAGTGATTGCCAGATTTCCATGCTGCTTTTTGATTTTAATGGTAAAATCAAACCATGTCCAGAACCCGGCTGGTTTTGTTGTTTTTTGCCTTGGCATATTTGGTGTATATTTTCTTCTTCGACTTGGGCAAGACAAAGCTGACTAATTGGGATGAGGCTTGGTATGCAGATATTGCCAGGACTATTGCGGAAACTGGCAATATCCTGGATTTGATTTCTAACCAAAACCCCTACATGGATCATCCGCCCTTGTTTTTTGCCACCACCGCAGTTTGGTTTAAGTTATTTGGTGTTGCCGAATTTTGGGCGAGATTTTCTGCCGCTTTATCGGGATTTTTCTTGGTTCTTATCACCTGTGATTTGGGCAGAAGGCTTTTTTCCTGGCCAGTAGGCTTGATCGCTGCTGCTATTTTGGCTTCCTCGATGCAATTTTTATACAGAGCCAGAACTGGGAATTTGGATGCCATGTTTATGCTGTTTATTGCTTTATCATTTTATTGTTATGCCAGGTTTAGGCTGGAGAAACAAGATAAATGGCTAGGGGTGATGTGGTTGGCGCTTTTGTTGACTTTTTTAACAAAATCTTTTGTAGGGTTTTTGCCTTTGTCCCTGCTTGGTTTGTTTTGGATTTTTGCAGATAGATTACAGGTTTTGAAAAGTAAATATTTTTGGCTGGGAGCGCTGGCAACTATTCTGGCTATCGGGTCGTGGTATTTATACATGGTTGGCAATCTAGGAGATGTTTTTGTCAAACAGCACTTTAAGATTATTGGTTTGCAAAGGTTAACCCAGGCAGCAGCCCCCTCCCACTTGACTATTTGGTGGTTTTTACCGATTTTAAAATCCGGTTTGAAGATTTGGTCGGTGGTTTTGCCCTTTGCTTTAGTTTTTGCCTTTATTGAAGGAATGTCTGGTTTTGGCAAAAAGGGTAAAGATTGGCGACTGATCCTGTTAGTGTTCTGGTTTTTAGTATTTTTTGTGCCGTTTTCACTGGCTGCCAACAAAGACGGATGGCATATTTTGCCCGTTTACCCGGCCATTAGTTTGGTAATGGCAGTCTTTTTGGTTTGGTTGTGGGTAAAATTCATCAAGACAAAATTAGAATTGTTAGTGGTTCTAGCATTGATAGCAGCCTTGTTACAAAATTTTTATTTTCAACAGTTATACATAGTACCTGAAACAACTTTAATTGAAGCTAAAGTGGCAGAACAGTTATCCCAACTAACCAGACCAGCTGATGTGGTAGTTTTTGATGACCATGCTTATCCGGTGACTTTGTTTTATGGCAGACGGCAACTGGACTGGATCAGAGTACCTGGAGCCAGCGAGAGCGAATCTAACAAAAAACTAAAGGAGATTATTTTAGGAGGCAGAAAGAGATTTATTGTAACTAAGCCTGAATATGTTGCGGCAACTGGCGTGAACCAACAGAGTTATCAGACAGTTTACCAGTATGCTGATAAAATCATCATTTATAATGAGCCCCAACAAAAACAGAGATGAATTTGTTAGTATATTATTATGAAGATCAAAAGACGTAGTGTTGTTGAAGAAGAGCATCAGTTTTTATGGCTGAGCGATACAATTTTGGGCGGTCAAGATGGTTTGGTTAATGTACTGGGCTTGGTTTTGGGTGTGGCCGCAGCAACTGCCGACAGTAGAATCATTTTAGCAGCCGGCTTTGCCGCGGCTTTTGCAGAGTCCATTGCCATGGCTGGCGTCGCTTATACCTCTCGGCTGACGGAACACGAACATTATTTGGCTGAAAAAGCCCGTGAGGCGCAAGAAATAAACCAAATGCCCCAGCAGGAAACAGAAGAGATTCGGGCAATTTTTACCCGGAAAGGATTTGTGGAGCCATTACTTTCCCAGGTAGTTGGCCATATTACCAGTGATAAAAAGTTATGGCTCGATACCATGATGAGAGATGAATTGGGTTTGGAGGAGAAGACCAGAGAGGGAGCTATACAGGCAGCCTTAGTAGTTGGCATATCGGCTATTTTGGGTTCACTAATACCATTGGTGCCATTCTTCTTTCTTGCAAGCTGGCAAGCCATGTGGCTGGCATTGGCGATTTCTGCGTTAGTATTGTTTTTGGTTGGTTTGTATAAGGCTAGAGTGACCATTGGTAAACCATGGAAGAGCGGCTTGCAAATGATGACGATTGGCATTACTTCGGCGCTGGCAGGTTATCTGATTGGGCTGGTGTTCAGACTGCCAGCAGGAGTATAGTTGGTGAATTTTGAAAAATGAGATTTATCTTGACGACCAGGGTAATTTTAGGCAGCATCACAGTTTTAGCATTATTCACCCGATTTTGGTTTTTCCCGCAGGATATTTACTTTGGTTTTGACCAAGCTAGGGATGCGTATGCAGTCCAGGAGCTTTTGCAGGGAGACTTAAAAATTGTTGGCCCGACAACGTCTTTTTTAGGATTGCATCACGGGATTTTACATTATTATTTATCTGCTCCGTTTTATTGGCTAGGGCAGTCAGATCCTGCTTGGGTGGCGGCTTTTTTGCGAGTGGCCAATGCTTTGGGAGTAATAATTATTTTTGCTATTGCTTCACTGGCGTTTTCACCACAAGTTGGATATATTGCGGCATTGCTTTTTGCTTTCTCCTTTGAACAAACACAATTTGCCATGTATATCAACAATCCCTCGCTGGCAACCGTCAGCATGCTGGTGATGTTTTGGGGCTTGGCGCTGTTATTTTTTGCCAAAAAACCAATCGGTCTGCCAATTGTCGCGTTGGGACTGGGGCTGTCCATTCAATTTGAGTTGGCTTTGGCGTATCTGGCCATTCTGGTTTTATTATTAATTTTTTTGTTTAGCAAAAGTATGCCGCGAATATCCGCAAGAATTTTTTTAGTAGCAATAGTGGTGATACTTTTGACCCTGTCTAGTTATCTGGTAGCAGAGGTGAAGTTTGGATTTGGCAGTTGGCAGGCCCTGACGTCTTTTGCTCAAACATCAGGCAATAAAAGCTTTGATGGTGTATTTAATACTGCCATCTATACCATAGCCAAAATGACCCGGTATAACATAGTTGGAGATAATTTCTTGTCATTGCCGTTAGGGATTTTTTTAATAATGGCAGGAGGTTTACTGTTTTGGCGCAATTTGTATCGACAGCAATTAATATTTTTGGTAGTCTGGTTTTTCTCAGTGGTTATTATGTATCTTTTGGGCGGCAGTACTGCAGATCCACAAAATAATGTGCCTTTGTATTATACCAATATTGGTATTTCACCTGCTCTGCTGATATTTTCTGCACTTATTTTATACAAGATATTTAAATTAGTTCCAGTTTTGGGAATAGGTTTGCTGGGACTTATTTTGATAAATAATTTGCAATTAATCGCTTATAATAACCCGAAAGGTACAATTAGTGAGTTAACTGTTCAGCGGGGTATGTTGCTATCAGACCAGAAGCAAGTCGTAGATTTTATCTACTCTGATGCGGGACGCCAACCATTTGCCATAAAGGCCATCACCATGCCGTTTTTTGTTGGCACTACCTGGAGTTATTTATTTGATTGGTATGGCAGGTCACGCTTTGGCTATGTGCCAATTTGGAATGGCAAGCAGGCTTTGGGATTTCCTAATAAACTGCCTCATCAAGAGCGGCAAGAGGGCCTGCCGGCCAAAAGATATCTGATTGTTGAGCCACTTAGAGGCGTTCCTTATTATTTAGTTGAGGATTATTTCAAAGAAGAAGATTATTTTACAAAAGTTATTAGTCAAAAACAAATTGGCCAGTTTTTGATCCAGGAGAGAAAAAAATTCTAACAGAGGCCTGGTTAATTTTGGGTGGGATTGGATTCTTTTGAGACTGATTGGACAAGAGGTTTTCTCATCCAACCAAGCAGCTTCTTGGCAAAAAGAAAACCAACGACAAGTCCCAATGTTGCCTGCCATAAAATTGCCAAACTATTGTGAGTATCTGCCCCAATTTGCCAAGAATGAAACAGTATCAATACAAAAACCAGATAGTTAAATCGATGAATTTTAATCCAGGCAGGCCCGATCTTGGCAGCCAGCAAAGCAGAAAAAACAGTCGCCATAATCAGAGCAAAAGCAGCAGTACCTGCCAGGAATCCCAGGGGATTGTTTTGAAAAAATTCCGGCAAAAAGGAAGGGATGAAGAAAGCCAGGAATGGGTGAGAGATGATTGCAAGCAAGGCTATTTTACCAATGGTTTTATGCCAGGTAATAACTTTTGACGAGGGAAAAAATTGTGATAGCCAAGTCCGACCAGACCCCAGAACAATTTGTAAAAAGATTAGGGTGAAGCCGTACAGGCCGGTAGCCCGTTGCAGGAAAAAAACTTGTTCTTGGTTAGAATAGGCAAAAAAACTTAAGATGGGAGTGTTCTGGTTAATTAATATTAAAGGGACAACAAGCAGGATAAAAATGGCAATAAAAAAGGCCGGCTTCATAGAATTATATTATCATGATTGGGGTTCTTTTGCCCATTTGCCAACAATAGGCAAAAAATGTATACTAAAAGGCCATGAATAAGCAAAAAATAGAGAAATTTGCCGATCGCAGGTTTCATAGTGCCCGCTTGGGAGAACTGACCTTTGAAGACATGGTTAGGCGGGTGATTGAATTTATCCATGTTGATCCTGACAGTAAATATAAAATCATCGTGGGTAGTGATTCCCAGCCCGGGTACCATGTGGATTTTGTATCGGCGGTAGTAGTTCACCGGGTGGGACATGGCGGTATTTATTTCTGGTCCAGACATAACGGCGGTCGGATTTACAGTTTTAAGGAGAGAATTTACCGAGAGGCTCTTGATTCTTTAGAACTGGCGCAAGAGCTGCTGGAAGAGTTTAATAAAAACGGAGTTTTGGAATGTGATTTGGAGATTCATGTGGATATCGGCACCAAAGGTCCGACCCGGGAAATGATTTCGGAAATTGTGGGTATGATCAGGGGCAATGGTTTTAGGGTGCATATCAAACCGGATTCATTTGCCGCTTCTTCAGTAGCTGATAGGCACACATAAACATATGAGCAGGAGAGATAGAAGAGAAAAACAATCTCCAGACCAGCTTTTGAAATGGGGTACTATTGTAGTGGTTATACTGATTATTGCGGGAGGGTTGTTTTTTGTCATTAGACAACTGACAGCTCCCTTACCAGGAACGGCTTACCAAATTCAAGGTAGAGAACACATATCAGTTGGAGCGTCTCACTTGCCTTATAATTCCAGTCCACCCACTTCCGGCCCGCATTATGGGAATCCTGCCCCCTGGGGAATTTATGACCATGAATTACCGGATGAACAGTTGGTGCATAACCTGGAACATGGAGGGATATGGATTTCTTACAATTGTAGTAAATTAAAACAGCTGTCAGGGGGATTGGTTGGTACAGTCTATGCCCATGAGGATGAACTAGTAGAGGCTAGCAACTCATCTGCTTCTGCCAGCACTTCATCTCATCAAGCCACCTCTGCGGCACAGCCAGCCAAGAGTCAAGGCTGTGATGAATTGGTGGGGCAGTTGACAAGCCTAGTCAAAAACTATAAATCAAAAGTGATCGTAACTCCACGGGCAAAAAATGATTCTGCTGTTGCTCTTTCTTCTTGGGGATATTTGCAAACTTTGGATAGTTTTGAAGATGGGGCGATTAGAGCTTTTATTGTGGCTCACAAAGACCAGGGTCCTGAACTAATCCCCGATTAATCCGATGTTAACTTAAGGTTAATCCTAAATTTATGAAAGGATTGACTTTTTACAAAACTAACACTAAACTACTCACAGTTCGAAATGCCTACATTATTTTTTTATAAATAAGGCATGAAGATCCCGAGCAAAGTCGAGGGATTAAGAATCACTGTTATGCGTATTACCCGTCAACAGGATTATGCGGTAATCTTAATGGCCCACTTGGCCAAAGATTATGGAGTGCGCATGGTCCCGCTATCGGAAGTGGCCAAAATATATAGACTGTCACCATTGTTCTTACGTCAGATTGCCTCTGTCCTGAAAAAACATGGATTGTTGATAAGCCGAGAGGGGGTAAAAGGAGGGTATAAGTTAATTCGTGATCCGGCCGATATTTCTGTGGCTGATGTTATTGAAGCATTTGAAGGTTCAACTGCTTTGACTATCTGCGGCGCGCATGGGGCGGGTCTTGTCTGCGACAAAGAAGCTTTTTGCCATCCGCAAATAACCTGGGCCAAAATAAACCAAGAAATTCGCCAAGTTTTGCATAAAAAAACCCTAGCCCAGTTTCTTTAATTTTATGAAACACGTTCTTAAAATTGAAAATTTACAAGTCAAAACAGGTGATCAGCTAATCCTGGCTGGTGTCAACATGACTATCAAGTCGGGCGAAATTCATGCCCTGATGGGACCTAACGGTTCTGGCAAAAGTACTTTGGCACAGGTTGTTATGGGAAATCCAGAGTATCAGATGGCTGGTGGGAAAATTTACTTTGACGACTGTGATATTGGTAGGTTGTCTAGCGATAAAAGAGCCCAGATGGGGCTATTTTTAGCATTCCAATATCCGCCAGCTGTGCCAGGTGTATCAGTGGCAAGTTTTTTGAAAACCGCCTTAATAAGCATTAAGGGCTCCCACTACGCTAACCCACTTCGCAAAGACCACGAGGGTCAAGTAGCTTCGCGGGACAGGCAAGCGTTAAGGGAAAAGTTGTCGGTAAAGGAATTTTTGCAGAATTTGAAAGAACAGATGAAGGATTTGGCAATTGATGAAACTTTTACCAGTCGATTTCTAAACGATGGTTTTTCCGGAGGAGAGAAAAAGAAATTAGAAGTTTTGCAAATGACCATGTTGCAACCGAAGATTGCCATTATGGATGAAACCGATTCTGGTTTGGACGTGGATGCCTTGAAGGTGGTAGCAGGCGGGATATCGCGCATGGTCTATGGCAAAAATGGGCAGAAAAAACCAGATGCCCCCGGGATTTTATTGATTACCCATTACCGGCGGCTATTGGATTTTATCAAACCTGATTTTGTGCACATTTTCCTAAAGGGCAGAGTTATCACCTCTGGTAGTAAAAGACTGGTTAGCGCTGTTGAGGATAAAGGTTACGATTGGTTCAAAAGTAAATTTACTTAAAAATAATATGGCTAGTGTTATTAATGCCACCCCTGATTCATATCAATTCGGGTTTTTTGACCGAGATCTGTCAGTGTTTAAATCACCGAAAGGACTATCAAAGAGAGTGGTGAAGGGGATCTCTGATCATAAGAAAGAGCCTGATTGGATGAAGCAATTGCGCCTGAAGGCGCTAGCTATTTTTGACAAAAAAACGCGGCCGATCTGGGGTGGAGATTTATCAAAGATTAACTTCGATGAAATTTATTATTATGTTCAACCGTCACAGAAAAAAAGTCGCAATTGGGCAGATGTGCCGCAGGATATCAAAAAAACTTTTGATAGACTGGGGATCCCTGAAGCAGAACGAAAGTTTTTAGCCGGCGTTGGCGCCCAATACGATTCGGAAGTGATTTATCATTCACTGAAAAAAGCTTTGGAGCAAAAAGGAGTAATTTTTTGTGATACGGATACGGCGATAGTTAAATATCCGCAATTAGTCAAGCAGTATTTTGGCACCATCATTCCGCCTGCTGATAATAAATTTGCCGCTCTCAATTCGGCAGTTTGGAGCGGCGGTTCTTTTGTGTATATTCCCACCGGGGTTAAAGTTGATATCCCCTTGCAGGCCTATTTTCGGATCAATGCCAAAAACATGGGCCAATTTGAAAGGACTTTGATTATTGCCGAAGCAGGATCGGCAATAAATTATGTGGAGGGTTGCACTGCACCGGTTTATTCAACCGATTCCCTGCATGCGGCGGTAGTGGAAATTATTGTCAAAAAAGGCGCTCGAGTCAGGTATACTACCATTCAGAATTGGTCCGGTGATGTTTACAACTTAGTGACCAAACGAGCCTTTGTGGAAGAGGCAGGGATAATGGAGTGGGTGGATTGTAATTTGGGGTCTCGGTTGACCATGAAGTACCCTTCGATTTTCCTCAAAGGCAGAAAGGCCCATGGTGAGATTTTATCTTTGGCCCTGGCCGGCACCGGCCAACATCAAGACGCTGGCGGTAAGGTTATTCATCTGGCACCGGAAACAACTTCCACTATTGTCTCCAAATCAATTGCCAAAGGCGGTGGCAGGACCAGTTATCGGGGACTGCTTAAGGTGGTCAAAGGCGCCAAAGACGCGGCCGCTTATGTTCGCTGTGATGCACTGATTTTGGACAAGTTATCAAGGTCTGATACCTATCCGACTATGGTCATTGATGAGGAAGATGTGTCAGTCGGCCATGAGGCGACTGTGTCCAAAATTGGCCAGGAGCAGTTATTTTATCTAATGTCCCGGGGACTATCAGAGAGCCAAGCCGTTAACATGATTGTTGCCGGATTTGTGGAGCCGATTGTCAAAGAGCTGCCGATGGAATATGCGGTGGAGCTAAACAGATTAGTGGCCATGGAGATGGAAGGAGCAGTAGGATAAAAAATGCAAAAAATTTTTGTTGGAAAAGACCAGGAAAAAGTTATTCCCATCTTTTGGCTGGGGGATAAAAATGTGTTGCAAGAGCAGGAAATTATTTTAGCCGCGCCTGGCGCCAAAATTATTTTGCTAGGATTGTTATTTGGTTTAGGACAGTCCCAATTTGCTACCAAAACTAAAATAGTTCATGCCGCCAGCAATACAGTCAGCCAAACTATTTTCAAAGGAGTGTTAAAAGATTACTCCCAAATTAATTTTGACGGTTTGGTCAAAATTGATAAAGGCGCCACAGGCGCCAATGCTTACATGTCTGCTAAATTCTTGCTGTTGTCAGACCAGGCCAAAGCTCGTGCTGTGCCGTCTTTGGAAATTGACGAGAATGAAGTTGTCTGTGGACATGCTGCGGCAGTGGGGAAAATTGATCAGGAACAACTGTTCTATTTGATGTCCAGAGGACTATCAAGATCACTGGCAGTCAAACAAATAGTGAAAGGATTTTTTATTGATGTGGCTGGATTTTTACCTGATGGCATTAAACTGCAAGATTTTTCCCAACAAGTTGCTAAAAGTATTAACTAGAGCTCTTTATGTTTGATATTGCCAAAATTCGCCAGGATTTTCCTATTTTGTCAAAGCAGGTCAATGGCCACCCTGTAATTTATTTGGATAATGCCTCCACTTCCCAAAAACCGCAGCAAGTGATTGACAAAATGAGTCAATATTATCAGGAATATAATTCCAACATTCATCGGGCCATCCATACTTTAGGGGAGACGGCCACAAAAGAATACGAAGATGTTCGGGCAAAAGTAGCTGATTTTATAGGCGCAAAAAATAGTGAAGAGATTATTTTCTGCCGTTCCACCACAGAGGCGCTTAATATTGCGGCTTTTGGTTGGGCTAAAAAATTTATCGATAAGGGTGAAAAAATTTTGCTGACCCCAATGGAGCACCATTCCAATTGGGTGCCATGGGTAGTATTAGCTAAACAACAGGGATGGGTAGTGGAAACTGTTCCTGTAGAAAGCGATGGAACTTTAGATATTGCAAAGATCATCAGCAAGATTGATAAACAAACAAAATTGCTAACCATTTGTCAAATGTCAAATGTGTTGGGAACGATAAATCCAATAGCAGAAATTATCCAACAAGCCAAATCAAAAAATAACCGGATTTGCGTATTAGTTGATGCTGCCCAGTCAGTACCCCACCTACCGGTTAATGTGGGAAAACTTGGTGGTGACTTTTTGGCCTTTTCTGCCCATAAAATGCTGGGACCTACCGGAGTTGGGGTGTTGTGGGCCAAGAAAGTTTTATTGGAAAAGGCAGAACCATTTAATTTAGGTTCTGACATGATCAAAACAGTATCTCTCGATGGCGTTACCTGGAATGATGTGCCTTGGAAATTTGAGGCTGGCACCCCTAATATAGCCGGAGTGATCGGCTTTGGTGCTGCCTTGGATTATCTTGGCGACATTGGGATGGATAATATTAGAAAACATGAGATGAAACTTACGGCTTACTGCCAGGAGCAGTTGGCTAAAATCAGCGGGTTGGTAGTTTACGGTCCTAAAGATCCCAACCAGCGAGGCGGAGTGATAAGCTTTACTTTGGCTGGTGCTCATCCTCATGATATTGCTACCATCTTGGATCAGGAGGGTATTGCTATTCGTTCAGGACACCACTGCGCCATGCCGCTGCATGCCATTTTACAAGTTCCAGCAACAGCCAGGGCCAGTTTCTATCTATATAATAAGGAAGATGAAGTTGATGCCTTAGTTGAGGCCTTACAAAAAGTTAAGAAAATCTTTGGAGTTTAAGAGATGGATTTTTATCGTGAACATATTCTGGATCATTATAAAAACCCCCGCTACTTTCAAAAAGTGATTAATACGACAGTCAAAGGTGAGGGTGCCAACCCTATCTGCGGAGATGAATTGGTAATAGAACTGGAGGTAAAAAACAACAGAATTGTTGATGCCTCTTTTTCCGGACAGGGCTGTGCTATTTCCCAGGCAGCCGCTTCACTGCTTTTGCAGGAGATAGTCGGCAAAAGCACCAAGCTGGTTCAAAGTATTGGTAACAAAGAACACCTGGCACTTTTAGGAATTGAATTATCTCCGGCTCGCATAAAATGTGCCCTGCTTTCCTTAAAAACCATACAACTTGCTCTCGGTAAATTGTCGATGATATAATTTGGCAAGTTTGTAAGCGTTTGGTTATGGTCATTTCCAAAATTATCGTTGACAGGTCTTTATGCATCGGGGCTGCTTCTTGTGTGGTGATTGCTCCTCAAACTTTTGCTCTGGATGAGGAAAACAAAGCCATTATTTTAGATGCCAAAGGGCATGATGACCAGACAATTTTGGATGCTGCCAAATCTTGTCCAGTGGCTGCCATTATCATTCAAGATGAGAATGGTAATCAAGTTTGGCCGGACGTGGCAATTTCCACACCACCAAAATAACCTTGATAGCTGTTTAATTTTTGGTTAGACTAGTGGCTATGATCTACTATGCCCGCCGCCGGAGATCCCACAGTTACAACAAATTATTTTTCCTCATCTTGCTGGCGGCTTTAGTGACGCTTTTTATATTAAGAGGGCCAATTGAGTCGCGCATTAATGATGCTGGTCAACCAACCAGGCCGACAACCCAGCCGATTGAGACACAGTTTGCCGTTGTTGACCAAATTAAAAAAATTATTAATTCCCAAAGCGGGACTTATGCTATTTATTTTTATGACCTGTCAACTAATTCTAGCTGGGGTATTAATGAAAAAACTGTCATTACAGCAGCTTCAGTTGCTAAACTGCCGATTTTAGCGGCGTTGTATTATCAGGCAGAGAAAAAACAAGCAGATTTGGATGATTTGGTGACAGTGCAATCAGGTGATCTTCAGGAAGGCACTGGCATGTTGCAATCCGGCCAGATCTATTCTGTTAAAACCCTAGCCAGGCTAATGATGGAAAAATCAGATAATACTGCCGGCCATCTGTTAGCAGTTTATTTAGGGGTGGATAATGTTCAAAAATTAGTTGATGAGTGGGGATTGAGGCAGACTGTGATGGCGGATAATCAAACTTCTCCTTACGATATGGCCAAGTTACTTACCAAAATTTATCGAGCTGAAATAGCTGGACAGGCCTTAACTGATGAGATGATGGGGTTTATGGATGATTCTGATTTTGAAGACAGGCTGCCGGCACTTTTACCAAAAGATGTTAAGGTTTATCACAAGATTGGCACAGAAGTCAACAGCATCCATGATGTAGGTATTATTAACCTGGCCCAAAGACCGTACATTTTAGGGGTTTTTACTCATGGTATTTCCGATGAAGCCCAAACTGTATCGACTATTGCTAAAATTTCTCAAATAGTTTTTGATTACCAGAAGTAACATTAGCTTTGGCGAAGGATAAATTATAACCTTTTTGGGTTGACAATTTAGCCGATCATGCCATAATTAAAGAAATGATTCGTTTTGTTGCTTTGTTTTTATCTTTGGCAATTATTGCAGTTGTCGGTGTTGCCAGAGTTACCACAGTTGGCACCAATATCCAAGGTATCAATCCAGCTCCCGTTGAGTTCCTCTACCCGGGGATACTGCCGGATAGCCCTTTTTATCTTATTAAAGAGGCCAGACATAATCTCCAGGGAATTTTGATTTGGGGTGATGAGGCTAAAACTACTTGGTATTTGAAACTGGCTGACAAAAAATTAGCAGAAGCCAGAGCACTTTTGAATAAAGGTAATGTAGATTTGGCTGTTCAACAGATTGGTTTGGCCGCCCAATATTCAAAACAAGCCCAGGCCTATTTTGACAGAATAGTCAAGTCTGGTAGACAGGTGGGACGTTATGCGGAAATGCTGCGAGCCCAGAGTGGGAGATTAAGGAGCTTTGTGAGCGGAATTAAAGTTCCCTACCAATCGACTGCTGTAGCAAACACAGCACTACAAGAGGCTAAAAATGGCCTAATAAAAGCAGAGCAAATATTACCATTGATGCCTCAAGTCGCTCCGGCTGCCACTTCCAATCAGTAAGCCCAAAAGCCGCTAGGGCACCTCACACTCGTGCCAAATTTTGTGCTACAATCAAAAAGTAATGGCAGGTTCTCAAGAAAAAGAACAACAATTTCCAATCACAGAGGTTGGCAAGCATCCTGAACCCGGTGATGTTGCCGATGAGTTGGCCTCTGTAATTCAGGTGGTGCCAACTAATATACAGGCCGAACCTGACCTGCAGCAATTAGGGATACAGCCAATTGGCCAAGCCCAATTGGATGATAACAAACCGGTAGTTTTGCCATTAACTTCAGAAGAAATTACCAGAGCCCTACATATCAGGGTTAAAGATAAATTTGGCCAAGCCATGTTGTGGTTGGCGGAGTGGTGTGTCAGGATTGCTAAACTAGCTCATCATCATGGCAGAAGAGTTATTTTTGGGGAACAACGAGATAAAACGTAATTATTATGGATCCATTACAACAATTAGTATCATTTTTGCAATTAGTAATTGTGATCGCCATTGTCTTGGCGCTTTTTGCCGTAGCTTTTTTGGTGATAGGATATTTTTTTGTTAAGTGGTGGAGATATCGCAAGCGTGAAGAGCATTCATTAGATTTTGTGCTAATGCAAGTGGCTGTCCCGCGCGACAATGAAATCAAAATTGATGCGGCAGAACAAATGTTCGCTTCTTTTTATTCTATCCGTAGAGGGGGAATGTTTTCATTTTTGCGGCCGCAAGAGCACATCTCTTTTGAAATAGTAGCCATGCCGGAAGATATCCGTTTTTACGTGTCATGTCCGTACAATTTGAAAGATATGGTAGAAAAACAAATTCATGGTGCCTACCCGGGAGCAGATATTAGAGAGGTTGATGAACATGATATTTTTGCAGCGCAAGGCCGGGTGGCGTTTACCTCACTGTCATTAAGGTCCAATCCCTTTTATCCGGTTAAAACCTATAAAGAATTACCTACCGACCCCTTGTCTTCTATAACTTCAGCCATGGCCAAAATGCAAGCAGGCGAAGGTGCGGCTATTCAAATTATGATTTCTCCTGCTGACAATAAATGGCGAGCCCATGGCCGGTCTTACGTCCAAAAGCAAAAAAGTTCTGAAGCCAAAGGCGAGGGAAAGGTCATATCAGATACCAAAATGCTGGAAGCAATAGAGCAGAAATGCTCCAAAGCCGGTTTTTTTACATCGGTTAGGATTGTGACCTCTTCTGATACTGGCGCATCTGCCAAAATGCATTTGGCTAATATCAGGGGAGCATTTGAACAGTTTTCTTCATCTTATAATAGTTTCAAAGGTTCCCGGCGTTGGTTTACTAAGTTGCCTATTATAAAAAGTTGGTTTGATCACAGTTTTATGATTGATTTTATTTATCGATTCATGCCAATGTTTTCCAGCCCGCCGGTGTTGAATGCTGAAGAACTGGCGACACTGTTTCACTTACCCAACAAATCAGTAGAAACTCCTCATATTTTCTGGCTGAATGCCAAAAGGGCTCCTGCCCCGATGCAAATTGCCACCGCCGGACTTTATTTGGGTAAAAGCGTTTTCCGGGGTATTGAAAGGCCAATTTATGTGGGAGATGATGACAGACGCCGACATATGTATGTGATTGGCAAAACCGGTACCGGCAAAACAGAATTCTTAAAAAGCATGATCTTACAAGATATTAAAGCTGGCCGCGGTGTGGCTTTTATTGACCCCCATGGAGATGCAGTTGACGATATCCTGACGAAAATTCCCGTAGAAAGATCGGAAGATGTAATTTTATTTGACCCATCAGATACCGATCGGCCAATGGGGATGAATATGTTGGAAGCGAACACAGAACAACAAAAACATTTTGTGGTAACTTCCATTGTGGGTCTGATGTACAAACTGTATGACCCGCACCAGACCGGTATTATCGGTCCCCGTTTTGAACACGCCATTAGAAATGCCATGTTAACGGTGATGTCTGAGGCGGGTAATACTTTTGTGGAAGTAGTCAGAGTCTTGACCGATTCTTCATTTGTGCAGGAGTTGCTGCCCAAAGTGCAAGATCCGGTGGTCCGCCGGTATTGGACAGATCAGATTGCCCAGACTTCGGACTTTCATAAAAGCGAGGTTTTGGATTATATCGTGTCCAAATTTGGCAGGTTTGTGACCAACAGATTGATGCGTAACATCATTGGCCAATCAAAAAGCGCCTTTGACCTGCGTAAAGTCATGGATGAGAGAAAAATTTTACTGATTAACTTGTCCAAAGGTAAAATCGGTGAAGAAAATTCCAACTTTTTAGGCCTGGTGTTGGTGCCAAAGATTTTGATTGCGGCTATGTCCAGACAAGATATGCCCGAAACGCAAAGAGTTGATTTTTATCTGTATGTGGACGAGTTTCAAAACTTTGCCACTGAAACCTTTGCCGATATTTTATCAGAAGCTCGTAAGTTTCGGCTGAATTTGATTGTGGCTAACCAATTTATCGGCCAAATGGAAGAAAATGTTAAAAATGCGGTCTTTGGCAATGTCGGAACACTGGTGGCTTTCCGGGTGGGAGTGTCGGATGGTAATTATCTGCAACATGAGTTCCAACCGGTTTTTTCCGAAGCGGATCTAATTAATATTGATCGGTTTAATGCTTATATAAAAACTATTGTCGGCGGTGAACCGTTCCCGCCGTTTTCTATGGATACTTATCGTGATTTGTCCCGCGAAAAAGGCGATGACAGGATAGCAGAGATGATCAAAGAGCTATCCAGATTAAGATATGGTAAGGATGTCAATATCATAGATGCGGAAATTACCCAGAGAGCGCGGCTGTAAAAAAGTTTGGATTAACTTCACGACTATCATGGTATCATCGTTTTTTGGTATAATAGCCTTGTTTTGGGCTCATAGCTCAGCCCCGATCAACCCCGATCCAATCGAGGTCAAATCTTAACATCGAACCTTGGAGCCGTAGCTCAATGGCAGAGCACTACTCTTATAAAGTAGGGGTTGATGGTTCAAATCCATCCGGCTCCACAATCAAAATCGATGCATCGCTTTGCGATGTTAAAGAGGGGTTCTTGGTTCGAATCCAAGCAGGCCCACAGAATCCAGGTCCGCAAAATATTTTAAGGATTCAAAACAGGAATTTCTCCATAAACAGCTTTTTTGTAAAATTCTTTTGCAAGGGGTGGTAAAACAGGGGACCTGCGTACAGAGGGCCAAAAACCTCTTAATACAGAAGTATCTTGGGTTGGTAGTCTTCTTTTAAATTCCCCTTCATCATCCAGTTCAGGAATGTAGCTGCTATTGCCAATGCTAACTACTGATCGAGTTACATGGATATATCGTTCCCCATGGTTGACTTCGGAAGAAATACCGGAGGAGAAAACTATATGTAATATTGTGTTTAATGTACCCGGTTGTTTTTCATAAAGCAGCACCAATATGCCCGTTGGATATCTTGCACACCAGGCGGCCGTGATACGTTGTTTTCCAGAAACATCTTCTGAATGAAAATTTTTCCCTGAAGCGTATTCTACAAAAGGCATACTATAATTCTTCTAATTTAACCGTTTTTTCGCCGCGTTCACCCAAAAATTGCAGATACCTTTCAGTGGTAGAAACTCTCTTATGTCCGGCCAGTTTGGAAATCAGGGTTAGGGAAGTGCCTTTTTGCAAATGATGGGCTACCCAAGTATGCCGCAGATCATTAACTTTGGCACTTTCGACGCTGGCCAGCCTAAAGTAGCGGTCAATGGAAGTTCTGATATTGCGGACCAGCAAGGCACGGCCGGTTTTGGTAATAAATAAAGTTTTATTCCGGCTTTTTGGTCTGGCCTCAATGTAATTTTTTACAGCCGCAGCAGCGGCTTTGTTAAGAGGAATGGTTCTTTCACCATGTCCCGGCATGGGCCTGATAGTCAGTTGCGGCCCGCTGCCATTGGTAAGCTGCACATCATCGACCTGAAGTTGAGCCAATTCTCCGATCCTGATACCTGTTTGCAAAAGCAGCTCCACAATAGCCGAAGTTCTGACATCTCCCCGGCAAGAATCACGCAAAGCCCGGTATTCCTGGGCGGTTAGTATCCGGGGTGGTTTGGTTTCAAATTTGGGGTGCAGTACCAGGGCAGCCGGATCGTCCGTGATGTATTCCTCTAATTTGAGGAAGCGGAAAAAGGTTTTGGTGGAATTGGTTTTTCTGGATATGGATTTGGCAGTGTAGCCATCTTTGGCCAGTTTAGCCATAAAGGCCTGAATGTCTTCGGTGCTGATTTCGTGAACTTGGGCACGTTTGAGCTCATCCAAGAAGGACACGAGTTGCTCTATATCCTTGCCGTATGCAAGAATAGTGGCAGAAGAGCGTTTCTTCTGGGACAGGTGCGCAACGAATCTTTGATGGGCATCTTTAAGCGGAATCATCTGCAGGGTGAATATACACCTTTGCTTGAGCCGTGTCAAGAAGATTATAGGATACGTATAATGACAATTTACAATTAACAATTCACAATTAACTATGAAAAGGCAGTTGATGACCTTAATAGTGCTGGTAATTGGGGTGTATTTGGTGGCTGGTCTTGCCAGGCAGGTTTTAACGACTATCCAAAATAGCCAGAGGTTGAGCTCGGCTCAAGACAGGCTCAAAGCAGTAGATGATGAAAATGCCAGGTTGGGCCAGGAGATTAAAAAGCTATCTTCAGACCAGTATGTGGAGGAACAAGCCAGAAACCAGTTGGGGTTGGCAAAGCCCGGTGAAACAATAGTGGTTATTCCCAGTGACCAAAATCATAAAAACCAAGGGAAAGCTAAACTCGAACCAACTGGCGATTTGCCTAATTGGTATCTATGGTGGAGGCTGTTTTTTGAACAGTAATCAGTTGTCGGCAAGTCAGCTTAGCTCTAAACCTAAAATTTTAATCTTTTTCTCCCTGCCCCAACCTTTAATTTGTTTTTCTCTCTTTAGGGCTTCTGATTGAGTGAGTAATTGTTCTGAATAAATTAATTTTAGCGGCTTATGTGATCGTGTGTAATGTCCACCTTTACCATTTTTATGATCTTGAAAGCGCTGCCTAACATTATTTGAATATCCAGTGTATAAGCTGAGCTTGCGAAAGCCGGGTTTTCTTAAACTTCTATCTTCACACAACAGGATGTAGACAAACCACATGGAATTTATTCTAACAAAATGTTAATCAAAGCGCCTGCATTGAGCCAAGCGAAGCATAAAACAAACTAAGAACGGTCCTTCGGCTCTAGTTCGACCCTTCAACCCTTCAATAGAATTCAGGGTTGTCCTGAGGAATTCGAAGGACAACTTGTTCAGGGTCGCACTGAGCAAGGTCGAAGTGCGACAAGCTCACCATCGCTCAGGACATTTCTCCTCCGCTTCGCGTAGTCGAAATGTGGTTCGACAGGCTCACCGCCATTCGCCGCGCTGTGCCTGCCATGAGCAAGCCCGAGCGTAGCGAAGGCGCGTCGAATGGTTGCGGGTCCGGGGACCTGCCCCCCGGTTAAGTCAGATTATGAGCCTGACGAGATTCTACACCTCCCACCCGCTTGCTAAAAGTATAGCAGGTTTGCCTTAAATTCACAAAGCCAAGTATAATAGGGGGAAGTAAGGTCTGTGGTAGGTCTAGTGGAAGATCTACACTTTAATAAAATGCTGGTTTTCAAAATAGCAAGGCTACGTAGCTCAGTGGTAGAGCAATGCCCTCATAAAGCATAGGTCGCTGGTTCGAATCCAGCCGTAGCCACAAAAGTACTATGGATGTATTCGTTTCTAATAAAAATTTGATGTTCTCTTTCCTGCAGATGATGAATTACATGATATTCGTCGGATTGGTAATTCTCGAGAAGTAATGCTTTCAAATAAAACTTTTTGCCCCGAGGAGGTTTAAATTGATATGATAGATGACATGAGAAAGCGCATTTTAACCGGAGATCGTCCGACAGGGAAATTACACCTGGGACATTATGTGGGGTCACTTGTTAACCGGGTGAAACTGCAAGATGAATACGAGTGCTTTTTTATTATTGCCGACTTGCATACTTTAACTACCCGGCCGGAAAGAACCGGAGAGCTCAAAGAAAATATCCATCAAATCGTGGTGGATTATTTGTCAGTGGGAATTGATCCTGCCAAAGCCGCGATCTATATTCAATCGCAAATACCGGAGGTGGCAGAGATTGCCTTGATTTTAGGCATGCTGGTGGGAGTACCCAGACTGCAAAGGATTCCTACTCTCAAAGAAGTGATGCGGGACGCTAAACTGGAAACTGCTTCCTACGGTTTGTTGGGGTACCCGGTTTTGCAGGCTGCCGATATTTTAATGGTACGAGCCAATTTAGTGCCAGTGGGACGCGATCAATCATCACATCTGGAAGTAACCCGCGAGCTGGCTAGAAAATTTAATGATACCTATCCTTTGACGGGTTCGACAAGCTCACCGCAAGCGGGTTCGGGACAAGTTGTGTTTCCGGAACCGGATACTTTGATTGGCGAAGTGCCAACTTTGCCCGGGACTGATGGACAGGTTAAAATGTCCAAGTCGGTCGGCAATGTGATTAATCTTTCCGATTCAAAAGCCATGGTGGAAGAAAAGGTAATGAAGATGTATACAGATCCGACTAGAATCCATCCCAATGATCCGGGTCATGTGAAGGGTAATCCGGTGTTTGTCTATCTGGATGCGTTTGCACCAGAACATGAGAGCAGGAGAGTAGAAGAGTATAAGAAAAAGTACCAAGAGGGTCGAGTGGGTGATGTGGAAGTGAAGCAATTTTTAATTGAAGTTCTAAATAATTTCTTGGATCCGATCCGCCAGAGGCGAGAAAAGTATGAAAAAGATCCAGAGCTTGTCGAAAGAATCCTACAAGAAGGGACCCAAAAAGCTCGCGCAGAGGCCCAGAAAACTTTGACTGAAGTCAAAAAAGCCATGAAGATGGATTATTTCTGAGCTCAAGCGAAGAATCAAGGTTCTTGAGCGTAAGCGAAGGGTTCTTAAGACCGAAGATCTCAAGGTTCTCGAGCGAAGTGAGAGGTTCTTATTTTAAGAATCCATAAGTACCAAGTGTCCAAATAACAAAAAACAAGTAAAAAACAAATTATAAATACAAATCAGATGATGGAGACAGTAATTGCTAATATTTATATTTTTGTTCTGGCAGTAGTTTTGGCCTTATTGGAAATTCAAGTAGAGGGCCAACACGGTTGGGCTAAAAACCTGCCCACCTGGCGGCCGCATGCCAGAAACTGGTACGTGCAAGTTTATTCCAGATTGATGAGCGGCAAGGAATTGACCGGCTACCATTTATTAATGTTTAGCTTCGTTTTCCTGATTTTTCATTTGCCGTACGTTTTAGGAGTGCAACTGGCGTTCGACCATTGGATCAGAACCCTATCATTATTTTTTATGTTTGTGGTGATTTGGGACTTTTTGTGGTATGTGCTAAACCCCTATTATCCCCTCAAACAGTTCAAACAAGAACATATTACTTGGCATCATAAGTGGTTTTTGGGCTTGCCGGTTGATTATTATTGGGGAGTTATCATCTCTTTACTGGTTTTATTGCCGCAGATTGTAATAGGTAGGGACAATGCTTTATTAGAGTGGTGGGTGGCTAATATTATTTTATTTGGCGTTGAACTTTTAGCAGTGATGCTGTTTACCCTGTATGTCTTAAAAATTGATAATTGGGATCTTCCTGAAAAATCAAATAAGGCCTAGTCTTAAGTTATTGTGGTCTAGCCTCGCTCTGTGATAGAATATCATCTATGGCTAACAATCATAAAGGATCAAAACTGCTACCCAAGTTGCCCAAAAAAACTCCCAACGATTTGTCGTCTATTGCCAAGAACGCGATTCTTTACGGCTTTTTAATGCTGTTGATATTTGGGTTTTTCTACAGCTTATCACAGCCCCTCAAAGAGGTAAAAGAAATCCCTTTAAGCCAAGTCTTGAATGACGTTAAGGAAGGCAAGGTAGACAGTATTCAAGTTAATGGTGATCAACTGGAGATTTTCTATAAAAACAAAGACCAAGCCCAGTCCAGAAAAGAGCCGGATGAAGGACTGGTCAAGACTTTTGAGGCAGCAGGAATTGATCCCAAGACAATATCTATTCAGATAAAAGACCAGGCCAATGCCCAGTTGTGGCTGAACATTATTGGCACTATAGCGCCAATCGCGGTGATGATCTTGATTTTCTTTTTTATCTTTCGCCAAGCCAGGGAAGCTGGCAATTCGGTTTTTTCTTTTGGCCAATCACGAGCCAAGTTGTTTTCCAAAGATCTACCTAAAATAACTTTTGCCGATGTGGCCGGAGTTGATGAGGCCAAGCAGGAATTACAAGAAGTGGTGGATTTCTTAAAACATCCGGAAAAATATCAAGCTTTGGGAGCGCGTACTCCTAAAGGGGTGTTGCTGATTGGTCCTGCCGGAACCGGAAAAACCCTAATGGCGCGAGCAGTGGCCGGCGAAGCAGGAGTGCCATTTTTCTCGGTGGCTGGATCAGAATTTATGGAAATGTTGGTGGGAGTAGGCGCCAGCAGGGTTCGTGACCTGTTTGCCAATGCCAAAAAGAGCGCCCCGTCCATTATTTTTATTGATGAGGTGGAATCAATCGGCCGGATGCGGGGTTTTGGTTTTGCCGGTGGACACGACGAGAGAGAGCAAACCCTCAATCAGATTTTAGTGGAGATGGATGGTTTTACGCCCAACGAGGCGGTGATAGTGTTGGCTGCTACCAACCGGCCGGATCTTTTGGATCCAGCCTTGACCAGACCAGGACGGTTTGACAGGCAAGTTGCTTTGGATCTGCCGGATATAGAAGGCAGAAAGGCTATTCTTAAAATTCATATGAAGGGTAAACCATTTGATAGTGAGGTGGATTTGGAAAGAACAGCCAAAAGGACAGTCGGTTTTTCCGGGGCAGATCTAGCTAATATGCTCAATGAAGCGGCAATTTTGGCTGCGCGTAATGGTAAAAAGGCTATTGATGCAGTTGATCTGGAAGAAGCAGCCACTAAGGTTAAATTGGGTCCGCAACGCAAAAGAATGCAATCGGAAGAAGAAAGGAAAATGACTGCTTATCACGAAGCGGGGCATGCCATTGTGGCTCATTTTTCTCCCAAGATAGATCCGGTTCATCGAATTTCCATTGTGGCCAGAGGTCGCACCGGCGGCCATACTTTTACTCCGCCGGAAATTGACCGCTATACTGAAACTCAATCCAGGTTGTTACAACAGATTGCCACACTACTGGGTGGTCGAGCCGGAGAAGAATTTGAATTTAATGAACTGACGACTGGTGCTGCCAATGATTTGGAGATCGCCAATGCTGTGGCTCGGGAGATGGTGACAGAGTTTGGCATGTCAGAACTTGGGCCAATTGTGACCCGGCTTAGGCCGTCCTTCGGATTTTGGCCAAGGGAGGGGGGAGGCGAGGTATCAGAAGAATTATCTGCCAGGATTGATAATGAAATTAATAGAATTATCACCACAGGTTACAACCAGGCCACAGCTTTACTTAAAGAACACAAAAAAGAACTGGATGCAGTGGCCAAAGAATTACTGGAGAAAGAGACTCTAGATGCTGACGAGTTTGTCAAAATTGTTGGCATGCGGCCGGCAGCTTAAAGTTTGGCTTCTTTGTGCCGCACTGGTAAAATATGGCCATGCCAGGCAAGCAGAAAAGACTAATTTTAATTGATGCCAATGCCCTGATTCACCGCTCATTTCATGCCGTGCCACCCTTAACAACCGGCGATGGCCAGCTGGTCAATGCCGTATTTGGTTTTACCTCAACCATCCTCAAAGTCTTTGCCGAATTTACCCCGGAATATGTAGCTGTCTGTTTTGACCGCGGTAAACCGAAATTCCGGCTGGCAGCCTTTGCCCAGTATAAAGCCAAAAGGCCGCAGTTGGATCAAGGTTTGGCGCCACAATTTGAACTGGTTGGGCAGGTGGTGGACGCTTTCAATATTCCCCAATTTGCTATCGAGTCGTATGAAGCAGACGATCTGATTGCGACGCTGGCTCGGCAAGCCGAGCAGAGTAGAGGAGTCAAAGAGCAGGAGAGTAAAAGGGCTAAGTCTACTCCAGCTCTCCAGCTCTCCAGCTCTCCAGCTCTAGTAGACGAAGTAATAATTGTTACCGGTGATAAAGACATGCTGCAGCTGGTGTCTGATCGGGTGAAAGTTTACATGCCCCGGCGGTCGATTAGCGATACCATGCTTTATGACGAAGCGGCGGTTACAAAACGATTTGGCTTGTCACCCAAACAGCTGATTGATTATAAGGCGCTAGCGGGAGATCCATCGGATAATATTCCGGGAGTTTTAGGGGTGGGAGAAAAAACTGCCACTGACTTGATTGGCAGGTTTGGCAATATCGAGAATCTTTATAAAAATCTGGACCAGGTTCCTGAAAAAATTAGACAGAAGTTGGTCAAAGATCGCCAAGTAGCTTTTTTGTCCAAGAAACTGGTACAGTTGGTTGATGATGCGCCGATTAAGCTTAATCTGGCCAAATGCCGCCTGCATGATTATGACAAAATCAAAGTTTACAGCTTGTTTGAAAAATTGAGATTTAAGTCGTTATTGTCCAGACTGCCAAAGTCGCTCGCCACTCACCACCTAACACCTACCACCCAAGCAGTTAGCAGTCAACAGTTAGCAGTCAGCCTCCAGACTGATCTTTTTGATGGCAAAAAGGCTTTCGATTCCCAAAATTTAGATGAAGCGCTCCAGCCAATATTGGAGAATATGGGGCGTGCTGGCATATTGGTGGATGTGGAGGTGCTTGCCAAACTGCAAAAAGAAATGATCAGCAAACTAAATCAGCTGGAAAAGCAAATCTATCAAGAAGTAGGACATGAATTTAATATTAATTCCACCAAACAATTGGCGCCAATCTTGTTTGACGAATTGCGCCTGCCGGTGGTTCGTAAAATCAAAACCGGTCGGTCGACCGATGAATCAGTTTTGAAAAGCCTGGCACATTTGCATCCGGTAGTCAGACTGCTATTGGATTATCGGGAATTGTTTAAATTAAAAACTACCTATATTGACGCTTTGCCAAAAGTACAAGGTGAAGACGGTCGGATCCATACCACGTTTCGTTTGGATGTGGCGTCGACCGGCAGATTAACCTCCCAAAATCCCAATTTGCAGAATGTGCCTGTTAGAGGAGATTGGGGTGCCAAAATCCGTTCAGCTTTTATAGCCCCGCCAAAATTTATGTTAGTTTCTTTTGACTATTCCCAGATAGAACTGCGGATTCTGGCGCATATTGCCCAAGATCCGGGTCTGATTGAGGCTTTTGCTCAAGGAAAAGATATCCACGCGGTGACTGCTGCCCGGGTTTTGGACAAATCATTGGAGCAGGTGACCACTGAAGACCGCCGCATGGCCAAAACGGTCAATTTTGGCTTGATGTATGGCATGTCGGTTTATGGTCTGTCTCAAACCTTGGGGATTGAACATGGCCGAGCTGCCAGGTTTATTGAAGATTATTTTGCCGAATTCCCCAGAGTCAGAAGTTATATGGATGAGACGATTAGTCAGGCACGCCAGACAGGCTATGTCCAGACGCTTTTGGGCAGAAAAAGATTTATCCCGGAGTTAGCAGTCACCAAAGCCACTATCAGATCAGCCGGAGAAAGGATGGCCATTAATATGCCAATTCAGGGAACAGCGGCAGATATTATTAAAAAAGCCATGGTCGATTTGTGGTCAGTAGTCGGTAGTCAGTGGTCGGAAGTCAAATTAGTCCTGCAGATTCATGACGAATTGCTGTTTGAGATTAGAGAAGGAGAAGTTGATCGCTGGGTGCCGATTATCAAAGATAAGATGGAGCATGCCCTTAAATTGTCAGTGCCCATCGTAGTTGATGTCAAAGTCGGAAAGAATTGGGGAGAGATGCAGAGATTAATGATGAAGGATGAAGGATAAATTATTATGATAAGATTTAAGATCTTTGAGCCGTATCCGCAACTGTTTTATACCTTTTCCCAAAAGCAGGATGGCGGAATGTCCAGCAGTACCAGGGGTTTTATAAAAAACAGAAAAAACTTTTTTAATAAAGTAAATATACCGGCACAACAAGTGGTGATGGCCGGCCAAATCCATTCCCATAATATTGCCGAGGTAGTTGAGGGGGCAGGTGGTCGGAGTCTGAAGAATGTGGATGGTTTAATAACTTACAAGAAGAATATTTTTTTGGCTGGCAAATCAGCCGATTGTATTTTGGCCTTTTTTTATGCTCCCACACTGGCAGCAGTAGCAGTAATCCATGCCGGCTGGCGGGGAATTCTGGCTGGCGTGGCTCAAAGTGTAGTAGAGAGATTAAATCGGTTAGGAGAAAAACCCCAACAGATTCTGGTGGTCCTGGGGCCATCGATCAGGGGTTGCCACTACCAAGTGCAGGATGACGTGGCCGGGTTATTTGCTAAAGAATTTAGTGAGCAGGTATTAGCTAGAAAAAACGGGCAAACTTTTTTGGATCTGCAAGGCAGTTTAATTAGACAATTGAGTGGTTTAGGTATTTTACCGGAGCATGTTGAAGATTGTAGAATATGCACCTATGAGAGTAAAGATTTTTTCTCGGCCAGAAGAGATCAGCCACAAGTGGAATCATTTTTGGGAATAGTTGGGATAGAGCTATGAGCGAACAACTGACTGCAATCAATGTAAAAGACTTGGAAGATTTCTTTTCTTTCGGGGAAGAACTGTTGGGTTTCAAGGTTCACATGATGAATGTTGACGAATTTATTTTGCTTTTAGGCAAAAACAGTGCTGTGCCAGTGAGGATCTTTGCTCCCGTTTTACCCCAACATTTGTGCGTCTACACCAGGCGTTACGGACTTAGCAGGTTAGCTGGTAGGCATCAATCAGCATATTTTGCAGACGTCTTGCCCACTGTTGCAAAAAGCGACAAATTAGCCCGAATGGTATTTGAGAATACCTCTTATGTGGCGAATGTGGCAGAGAAAGAAAACCAGCTAAGAGTGGATATTAATATGACATTGCCTCAAGCTCAAGTCAAGACCAAAGTCAAACAATTGCTTGGTCAATGGCCTGTCAATTGGTCTGTCCAAACTGTTCATGAAAGTCGGAGAAAAACCTTATGAGCTCCAGGGGGAGGTTGAAAATGATTTATGAAAGTAGCATTGGTGCATGATTATTTACGTGAGTATGGTGGGGCGGAAAAAGTGTTGGAGTCATTGCATGAGATTTGGCCGGAGGCACCCATTTTTACCACTATTTTTTTGCCGGATAAATTACCAGAGCACTTTAAGACTTGGGATGTACGTACTAGTTGGCTAAGTAACCTTCCCCTCTTGAGGCAGCTGTCTAAATTGTTTACTTTTTTTTATCCAGCTATTTTTGAGTCGTTTGATTTATCAGGCTATGATGTGGTGATTTCTTCTTCATCCGGCTTTGCTAAAGGTGTCAAGGTGCCAAAGCCGACTATCCATATTAACTATTGTCATACCCCACCGCGGTTTTTATATCATTTACCATCAGAAACTAATCGGCGCAAAGTGTGGTTTTTGCGACCGATTCTGGCGATCTTTGATACTTTTTTGCGAGTGTGGGATTTTAATACCGCCCAGAAAGTAGATTTTTTTATCGCCAACTCCCAAACAGTCAAAAGAAGAATTGAGAAATTCTATCGCCGCGACGCAACCGTGATCTATCCGCCAGTGGAAGCTAATAGCTTGACAGCTTACAGCTTACAGCTTACAGCAAAGCAGTCAGCCCCGATCAAATCGGGGTCATCCTTCATCCTTCATCCTTCATCATTTTTCTTAGTCGTTTCCCGCCTGTCGGCTTATAAAAATATTGACGTGGCAATTGAGGCTTGTAACCGGTTAAAGTTGCCTTTGAAAATTATTGGGACTGGCAGGGAAGAGGCCAGATTAAAAAAAATAGCCGGTTCTACTATAGAATTTCTGGGTTTTGTTGATGAGCAGGACAAATGGCACTATCTGGCCGGTTGCCAGGCTTTAATTTTTGCCTCATCTGATGAAGATTTTGGTATTGTGCCGGTGGAGGCCATGGCTTGTGGCAAGCCGGTGATTGCCCTCAAATCAGGCGGGGTGAAAGAAACAGTGGTGGATGGCAAAACCGGAGTATTTTTTAAGGGTGACAGGGGACAGTCTGTAGTGGACAGTTTAGTGCAAGTTTTGCAAAATTTTGATCCCAAAAAATTCAAAGCCGAAGACTGCCAAGCCCAGGCCGCCAAATTTTCTAAAGATAGGTTTAAGAGAGAAATTGAAGAATTTGCAAGTAGGGTGATAAGAAGTTAATTTTTTGGTAAAATATACTTATGGATAGCCTTAGTGGCTCTGTTGATTATATTATAAATACTGTGATTTTCTCCCTTGCCTTGTTGTTGGTATTTTTGGTGTCTGGTCTGGTTTTAAAGTTTTTAATTTCTAATCTTTTGTTTGAAAAAGCAGTCCAGCGAGGCCTGAAGGAAAAAGACAAGAATTCTATTTTACACATCAAGATACCAGCTACTAATGAAAAAGCTGTTGAGACGATGGAGGAATTCTTGCGGACATGGCATAAGATTTTGTCACGTCATGCTACGATTTCTTTAGAACTGGCTTCGCGTAATCAGTTTTTGAGTTTTTATATAGTTATTCCAAAAGAATACAAAAAAGTAACAGAATCCCAAATTTTTGCTTACTATCCTGATGCTGAGATTGATGAGGTAAATGATTATTTACCTGAATTTACTAATGATACACAAATAGTGGAGCTAAATTTTAGTAAGTCAAGTATTTATCCCCTGGCTACCTATAACGAATTAGATGGAGATGTGTTAAAGAATCTGGCTTCATTGTTATCCAAAACTACATCAGATGAGGAGGTGTATATACAGTTTGTTCTTAAAAAGGCCGGGTCAAGATTTTGGCAGAGAATGACGCCGATGGTAGTATTTTTTAATTTATTTGGACAAAAATATTCATCAGAGCAAGAGCCAACGTTAGCATTCTCTAAGATGTCCCATGAGCTATTTAGGGGTAAATTGCGCATTGCCTATGTGGGCAAGGATAAAAATATTGCTCAGAAAAATTTAGATACATTTTTGAGTCTTTTTAAGCAAGTTGACGGAGTAAATAAGCTTCGCAGAAAAAAATTCAATTTCCTGGTCAATTTTTCAGCGGATGCTTTTGGCGCTAGGGTTTTTGACAATGGAGATTTTTGGAGCCTGGCAGAACTGGCTACTATTTATCATTTTGTCCCTTATAAAGGAACTATGACAGCCAGTGTGGTGCATACCACCTCTAAACGGGCTCCTGCCCCGGACATCCTGCCCAGAGAAGGTTTAGTGAATGAGAAAGAAGTATCATTTTTTGGCGAGACGACTTATCATAATGAAATAAGAAAGTTTGGTATCAAAAGGGTAGATAGACGAAAGCACCTTTATGTGGTAGGGAAAACCGGATCAGGCAAAAGTAAGTTGTTGGAGCTATTAATTAGAAGTGATATCTTAGATGGATATGGTTGTTGTTTTTTGGATCCGCACGGTGATTCTGCCAATGAAATTCTTAAATTTGTTCCCAAAGATAGGATAGAAGATGTAGTCTATATAAATCCCACAGATCGAGATTTTCCGATTGGTTTTAATCCACTGGAGCCGGTTGGCGATTATGAAACCAGACATCGCTTATCCGATTTTTTTATTTCTATATTTAGAAAACTATTTGAAGCCACCTGGAATCCCAGGATGGAACATTTAATCAGGTATATCACCTTAGCCTTATTGGAGACTTCAGATTCGAGTGTGTTGGGTATAGCCAGAATCTTGTCAGACACCAACTTCCGGCAAAGAGTTATCAAGCAAATTCAAGACCCGGTGGTTAAAGGTTTCTGGACTAATGAATTTGCTTCTTGGAATGAGAGGTTTGCCAATGATGCGGTTGTGCCCATCTTGAATAAAGTGGGGCAATTTATCTCTAACCCGATTATGCGTAACATGGTCGGCCAGACCAGAAATGTGCTAGATTTTGAAAAATTTATGAATGATGGGAAAATTGTAATCATAAGTATCCCCAAGGGTATTTTAGGAGAAGAGAATATTCAACTTTTGGGGTCGATGTTTATCACCAAAATTCAGCAAGCCGCTCTAGCCAGAGCCCGGATGCGCGAGGATGAGAGAAAAGATTTTTATTTGTATATTGATGAGTTTCAGAATTTTGCCACCGATGCCTTTTCCAGTATCTTATCAGAAGCCAGGAAATATCACCTTGATTTGACTATTGCCCATCAGTACATTGCCCAATTACCGGATGATGTCAAAGCTACAGCTTTTGGTAATGTAGGTTCTTTAATTGTTTTTGCCGTGGGTGGTGACGATGCAGCTTATTTGACTCGCGAATTGTTACCTGTTTTCCAATCAGAAGATTTAATAAATCTTAATGCTAGAGAAATGTATGTCAAAATGTCAATTGACGGCAAGTTGACTCCTCCTTTTTCGGCCAAAACTATTGACCTTCCCAAGCCCCAGTTTGATTATTCTGTAGAAATTGCCAATCATTCACGGATGAAGTATGGCCGCAATAGAGTGGAAGTAGAAAGAGAAATAGAAAAGTGGACGCAAGGTACCGAGAGTGCAAGTGTCAAAGATGAAAACTCTTTCCCAGAACCGTTAGTAGACTAAATCATCCCACCCTAAATTCTTATCTTGCAATTCTGATAAAAGTAGCGGAGCAATCCTTTCGTAATCTTCTCGGGAAAGTTGTCTATTTAGTATGCAATATTGCTTGTGTCCCAAGTGCGCGCAGCCGATAGAGTTTTTAACATCGAAACAATCAAACAAATATGAGCTATCCTGACAATGGCTGGACCAAACTATATAGTTGGAATTAAACAGTTGAGCCGAGTCTACTACCTCATAAGACAATTGATTATCACCGGATAAGGTTAAGTCATAACAAGTTTTATTTCTCAAACAGTCAAACAAATAGCCGGAGTATTCGTTGTATGCAGCATCAAAGCAGAGATAACAATTTTTATTGTAATAGATATAGTTACCAAAGTTGGAATTCTCATTATGTTCTTCATGGGTTTGGGTAATTGGCAGGCATTTTTTAAGATCTTCTACTATTTGCAGGACTTTTTCTGCCGGCCAACTCTGATATTTCTTGACCTGTTCCCTATACTCCTGTTCAGTTAACTGCCTATTGAAGATACAAAAGGATTTATTTTTCAGTCGAACACAGCCAAATACATCCTGACAGTTGCTGCATCTGGCGCAAAAGTGAGCATCACGCATGTTGATGCAATCTTCCAAGTAGCTGCAGTTGTAACATTTGTTAATATCTACACTTTCATAACAAAGCTCTGATTCTGATGCAAAGTCGCAATCATAACAATTAACGCAAAGTCCGGAATCTTGAATATAAGCACAATCCTTGGACTTCAGGACATCAAATGCCCAGTAAAGTCCTTTTGAATAATAAACGCTTGATGCATACTCACAATCCTCTGAATTTAAAACATCAGTCGGGCGTTTGGGGCTAGTTGTGACGATTTTTCTTAGTTCTTGAAAGAATTGATTAGCGGTCATAGATTATTCAGGAAGAGGATCTTTTATAATCTGGTCATTTTCAAGAAAATGTTTTTCGTAGTCTTCTTTACAGAGAATAGTGCTGGTAACAGATTTAGGATCATAGGAAATGATTATTTCTTTACCGCATTTTTGGCAAGTGGTCCGGTATAATTTCCGTTCACCTCTTAGTGCCAACCGCCTTTCTTGACGACAGTTGGGACATTGTGTAGGCATGGGAAGGTTTTTCCCCTGCAAGAATTGCTGTTCTGTGTCTATGATTAGGAATTGTTTACCGCATTTATTACAAGTTTGAGTGATATTAGCCATATTTATAATATACCTGATAAACACTGCTGTTTCAACGACCTGTGCTATACTAGCTCATATTATGCCTGAATTACCGGAAGTGGAAACTATTAAGCTTGGTTTGGAGAAGAAAATAGTAGGGTTGACTATCAAAGAGGTGGAGGTCAGGTCCAAAAGGACTTTTTTGGGTGATGAGAAAAAGGTCAAAGACAAAAAGATAGTCAAAGTTTGGCGCCGAGCCAAGCTGCTCGGTATAGACCTCGCAGCGGGAACAGGGAACAGTGGACAGGGTACAGTAAAGAAAAATTCAAAACTGAAACCTGTAACCAGTAACCTGTATACTCTCTTATTCCATCTGAAGATGAGTGGACAGTTAATATGGGAAGGGTACAGGTTGCAGGGTACAGGTGACAGTAGATTCATAGGGGGTCACCCTACTTCTGATATGTTGGGCAAGCTTCCGAACTCACATACCAGAGTAATTTTTACCTTTAGTAATGGATCAAAACTATATTTTAATGATCAGAGAAAATTTGGCTGGGTAAAAATAGTTGATAGTGGTCAGGTGACAGGGGATAGTAGCCTTAAAAATCTGGGGCCGGAACCGTTGGGGAAAGGTTTTAGCTGGCAAGTTTTAAAAACTAATTTACTGCGACATAAATCCATGCCGGTAAAGGTAGCTATTATGGATCAAAGTGTAGTTGCCGGAGTGGGCAATATTTATGCCAATGAGGCCTGTTTTGATGCTAGATTAGATCCCAGAGCTAAGGTTTCAGAGCTTAGAAATAAAGAGTTTAAAAGATTGCACCTGGGGATTATTAAATGCTTAAAAGACGGGATTAAATATGGTGGCTCCACCCGAGTCCATTTTGTGGATCCGGAAGGCCACAAAGGCTATTTTCTGGATTATGCCTATGTCTACTGGAAAGATAAGCATCCCTGTAAAGTTTGCGGCACAATAATAGAAAAGATTAAATTAGGAGGTCGCGGTACCTACTTTTGCCCCGCCTGCCAGCGCTAAGGCGCAGGGTTTGCGGGCAGGCCCAAATGTCAAAGATGACCAATAACTTTGTTTTGCTGCCGGGTTGGACTCAAACGGAGAGATCATATAAAAAACTAGCGGCTATCACTCCCAAAGAGATGAGCTTGGTAGTAGTACCTTACTATCAGGTTATAAAAAACGGTAAGGTGGATGAGTTTGTCTCCAATTTCCTAAAATTTCTAGACGATCGGCATTTGGGGAGAATTAATTTGGTGGGACATTCCTTAGGAGGTGCACTGGCTCTAGAATTCTGTTTACACCATCCACAGCGAATTGAACAATTGTTTTTGATAGATTCTGCAGGAATCTATGGCCAAGAAACTGCCAAGGAACTTATTGGCAATTGGGCCAGAAATTTTATTTCTAGGGGAAAAACAAAGGCTGCCAATTCCATCAAGAATCTACCCGATTTTCTTAGGAGAATGAGGATGTATACCAAGTTGGGCCGCTATGCTGTTAAGGCTGATTTTTCCAACCAAGCTCACAGGCTGGTAATACCGACTACCATTTTCTGGGGAGAAAAAGATGTCTTAACACCTCTTTGGCAAGGTCAAAAGCTGCACGAGTTGATCAGGGGTTTTCGCTTGATAGTTTTAAAAGATATGGATCATGATTGGATGTTGCACTCGCCTCAAGCTTTTTGGCAACACATCTCAAGTTGAATGAGGCTTGCTATTATGGCATAATTTGGAAAGCCTGTTTAATGCAGGCTGATATTTATGGTTGACCATGCCAGTTTTGCCACTGTTCTTGCCAACAGAAAATTCTTAACCCTCTGGCTTAATCAGGTGCTGCTGCAGTTATCCATGAATATGCTCAACTTTTCCCTGCTTATCTGGGTGTTTAGGTTAACTGGCTCCAATGCCGCCGTATCTTTATTCGTTTTATCGGTGGTTATCCCGGCTCTGATTTTTGGAGTTTTTGCCGGAGTGGTGGCTGATATCCTGGATCGTAAAAAAATTATTATGATGACTGATCTGGGGATGGCCTTGGCTATTTTGGCATTTTTTTTGATTAAAGAACAACTGGGGTTGATTTTGCTCGTTTCGCTTTATAGGGCCTGAGCCTGATTA
>CAZXEC010000004.1:0-16785 GCA_964639595.1 uncultured Gammaproteobacteria bacterium | reverse complement strand
TTCCCACAGAAGCATCAGCTATTCCCATGTTGGTGAAGAAACAGGAACTGCTGATGGCCAATTCCCTGCTTTTCTTTACTATGTATGGGGCGATTTTAGTGGGTTATTCTTTGGCAGGACCAATCGTTAATTTAATAGGGCAAGATGGTCTTTTTATCTTATCAGCAGCCAGCTGCATCAGCGCTTTCTTTATCATAAAAAACCTGCCTTCGTTAAAAGCTGCTGATTCAGAGATTGATTATGATTATTATTTGGGAAGCAATATCATTTTCTCTATCAAACGAATACTAGAAGCAACTTTTTCTCGGATCGGGCATGGCTTCAGTTTTGTTTTTACCACTGTTCGTGTCTGGGTAACTATTATTATTCTGGCGCTTTTGCAAGGAATGATTGCGATTGTTGCCACGTTGACACCTGGTTTTTTTGAAAAAGTAGTCAAGGTATCGGCCACCGATTCTTATGTGTTGATGGCGCCTTTAGGCCTGGGACTTTTGATAGGGGCCATTGGAGTCGGTAGATGGGGTAGGAAAATCCCCAAACGGACTTTAATTGGGGGAGGCATGTTATGCTCTGGAATTTTTATCTTATTATTGGCACTTTCTCCTGTGATAAATAGGTTTATTGCCACCAATGAATTTTTGACAAAAGCGCCGCAGGCCTTTACAGCTCACATACCGCTGGTATCAATTTTGGCTTTCTGGTCTTTCCTGTTAGGATTGGCTGTGGTGCATATTGCCATTCCGGCCCAGACAGTACTGCAAGAAAATACTCCTTCTGATGTGAGAGGCAGGGCATTTTCCATCCTGGCGATCCTGAACGCTTTAGCTAGTGCTGTGCCGGCGCTGTTGGCTGGAGGTGCGGCAGATGTTTTTGGCATTGTGCCTGTAATGGTAGCGGTGGGAGTGATCATAATTTGCCTGACTACCGTCTTATTTAGTCTGTATTTGATTGACAGGTCATACTTACCAGGCCAGATTGATAATCTACTGTACGGTTCATGAATCTGCAATCTTTATCTTTGTCGCATTTTCGCAATTTTGCCAAACTAGAGCTTTCCTTTGGCAATAAGGTGTTGGTGACAGGGGATAATTCTCAAGGCAAAACCAATCTTCTGGAAGCCATTTATTTTTTAGCTACCACTCATTCTTTTCGCCGGGGGCAGGAAAAAGATATGATCCAGTTTAATCACGAAGTTGCGCATATCAAAGGAGTAGTGGCACATGAGGGGAATATTTCCAAATTGGAGGTGACATTGACCAGAGGACAGATAAGTAGCAACTTGACTCCCATAAAAAGACTGACAGTTGACGGCGCTACTAGAAACAGTCACTCGTTCTTGGGTAATTTTCTGGTAGTGCAGTTCTGGCCGGAAGACTTGGAACTGGTGATAGACTCGCCTTCTTTAAGACGCAGGCATTTGGATAGTTTATTATCCCAGGTTGATAGGCAATACCACAAGAAGCTGGTTGAATATGACAGAGTTATCAAACAAAGGAATCGCTTGCTGGAGCAAATTAGGGAGAAAAAAGCGCGAGAAAGCCAATTGGAGTTTTGGGATGAGAAGTTGATTGAGGCAGGACTTTATTTGGTTAAAAAAAGAAGGGAATTTTTCGAATTTCTGCATGGGTGGACAATACCGGTTTTTGAAGATTGTAGCTGGAAATATCAGCCAAGCCACTTAAATCAAGCCAAAATATTTTCCGATAGATCACGGGATGTTGCTGCTGGGGCAACGCTGTCTGGTCCGCATCGCGATGAGTTCAGGTTTTTGATCAATGGCCTCGACTTGGCATTTTTTGGATCCAGAGGCGAGCAAAGATTAGGAGTATTATTACTTAAATTGGCAGAGTTGGAATACATAGAGCAGACAAGCGGCATCAGGCCGGTACTATTATTGGATGATATTTTTTCAGAACTGGATAGATCCCATAGACATCACGTTTTGGAGATTATAGATCAACAACAGACGATTATTACTGCCACGGATGTTGGCTTTGTTGATCAAAAACTCTTAAGGGAGGTTCAGGTGATAAAAATTATCCAGGGAAAGATCACTGACTAATCTTTTTTACCAGGATTCAAAGATTCATTTTTTCATTTTTCTTCCTGGTAGTCAATTACCATCTTTTCCCCATTGCTATCAACTCTGATAGCAGAGCCTTCCTTAACCCTGCCTTCAATTATAGCCAATGATAGTTTGTCAAGCACATAGTCTTGCAAAACACGTTTGAGCGGTCTGGCCCCATACAGGGGATCATAACCCATTTTGGCCAAAAACACTTTAGCTTTTTGAGTAATTGCCAAAGTTATTTTTTTATCAGCCAGGCGGTTTTTGAGTTTGGCAATTTGCAGTTCAATTATTTGGGCAATATCCATCTCTGACAGACGCTTGAATATGACAATTTCATCAATCCGGTTGATAAATTCCGGCCTAAAATTCCTTCTGACAAGACTCATAATTGCGCCGGTGGCATCGCTTTTGTTTTTAGGATCGGCAACAGCCTCTCCACCCAAATTCGAGGTCATGATAATAACAGTATTTTTAAAATCCACTGTTCGTCCTTGTCCGTCAGTTAATCTGCCGTCATCAAAAACTTGCAGTAATAAATTATAAATATCCGGGTGAGCTTTTTCTATTTCATCCAAAAGAATAACAGCGTAGGGTCGGCGCCTGACCTGTTCTGTTAATTGCCCACCTTGTTCGTAGCCAACATATCCGGGCGGGGCGCCAATCAGTCTGGCACTGGAGTGCGCTTCCTGATATTCCGACATGTCGATACGCAACAGGGCATGCTCATCATTGAATAAAAATTCCGCCAAGGCTTTGGCCAGTTCTGTTTTACCAACACCGGTGGGGCCCAAAAATAAAAATACTCCCATGGGCTTGTTTTCTTCGGCAATTCCGGCTCGATGCCTCCTGATGGCATTAGCCACAGCGCCAACTGCCTTTGGTTGGCCGACTAATCTTTTGTGAATTTCATCCTCCATTTGGGAAAGCTTCTTGGCTTCCTGCTCAATTAATTTAGTGACAGGAATATTTGTCCAGCGTGAGACTACTTTGGCGATGTCTTCTTCGGTGACCTCTTCTCTTAAAGTCCGATGGTCAATTTTTCTCAAAGTGTCTTCTTGTTGCTGCAGTTCTTTTTGCAGTTGAGGGATATCGCCATATTTAAGTCGGGCGGCTTTTTCCAAATCCACTGATCTTTCGGCTTGATCAAGTTCTAAACGGGCCCGTTCTAACTTTTCTGAAATTGACCTAAATTTGGCAATCAATTCCTTTTCTGTTTTCCACCTGATTTCCATGTTAGACCTTTTTTGCTTGGACAGATTAAGCTCATCCTCCAATTTTTTAATCCGGTCTTTGGCATCCTGATCTTTTTCTTTTGATAGGGCTTGTTTTTCTATTTCCAGTTGGGTGATTTTTCTTTTCAGTTGGTCAAGTTCTGTTGGTTCTGACTCAACTTCTATTTTTAAGCTGGATGCTGCCTCATCAACCAGATCAACAGCCTTATCCGGTAAAAATCTTTGGGGAAGAAAACGAGCAGATTGTACTACCGCGGCAATGATAGCATTGTCGGTAATTCTAATACCATGATGCAATTCATAGCGCTCTTTTAGACCTCTCAATATAGCAATACTATTTTCAATTGATGGCTCTTGCACATAAATTGGTTGGAAGCGCCGCTCCAGAGCTTTGTCTTTTTCGATATATTGCCGGTATTCGTTAAGGGTAGTGGCGCCGACAGTGTGTAATTCGCCGCGTGAGAGCATTGGCTTCAACATATTAGCAGCATCAACTGCTCCTTCTTGAGCACCGGCCCCCACCAAGGTGTGCAATTCGTCCAAAAATAGGATAACATCACCAGATTCCTGGATTTCTTTCAAAATAGCTTTGAGTCGATCTTCAAATTCTCCCCTGAATTTGGCACCTGCCAGCAGCTGGCCGATATCAAGCTGGATGAGCCGTCTGTTTTTGAGGGTTTCCGGAACATCGCCAGCCACAATCCGCTGGGCTAGTCCTTCGACAATGGCAGTTTTACCCACGCCTGGTTCGCCAATTAAAACCGGGTTATTTTTGGTACGCCGAGCCAAGACCTGGATTACTTGACGGATTTCCTCGTCACGGCCAATCACCGGATCAAGCCGGCCGGCTCTGGCCAGGGCGGTCAGGTCGCGCCCATATTTGTTCAAGGCATCTTTGAGTGCTTCCTGGTATTGGCTTAAGATATCCTGCTGATTCTGTCCATCCATACGGATAGGCTAGCAATTTAGCAGACGTTTGTCAAGAGTGCTAAATCACGTTTAATGTGATTATTAAAGGCAGTGAATATTAAGAATGTTGTCTTAATTATCATCTGGCAAATTTCCCATGTATTTTAAATTTCGAATCCGATTAATATGATATTTTTAATGTTTAAAGTCATCTGAAATTAAAAATTAATTCAAAATTTGGAATAGATGTGGATCATTTTTTGATTACATTCAAAAATTAAAAATTAACCAGATACAAACAGGATCAAACTGGGTCTTGACAAATAGTTTTAAAATGTTCATGATAAATCTAATCACAATTTTTTTCTATTCAAAGTGAAGCAAGAAAAAAATTGTTGGGAATTATCTAAAAAGGTGAAACTGTCCGAAATGAAAAAAAATCACAGCGTTAAATCAGAAGAACCGTTTGGTCTTCATTTAACAATTGATGCATATGGGGGCTCGGAAGAAAAACTTTATGACATGCGTCATGTTTTTGCAGTACTTGATGAACTTCCAGCTCATTTAGGGATGCATAAGATTATTACCCCTTATGTGATTGATGCACCTGCTACAACTCCCAAAGACCAAGGCGGCATTTCCGGTTTTGTCATGATTGCCGAATCACATATTTCCATCCACACTTTCCCGGATAAAGGATTTTTGACAGCTGATGTTTATTCTTGCCGAGTTTTTGATATAGAAAAAACCGTACAATATTTCAAAAAAGCTTTTGATTTGCAGGAGGTAGAGCTGCAAGTTATCAGAAGAGGGATGAGATTTTGGAGACCTTACAAAAAAGCCCCTTCGCACATCCATCAAGCTACGCTTTCTGCTTAAAGATCAAGACTTGCCTGACTGCGGGAATTATGAGATAATTCTCTTGCGTGTATTCTCCAAAATTTTCCATCACTAACTCTATCCTTACCAATATAGCCAGGATTGAAGCGGCAAAAGAGCTGATAGAAAATGCTCCTTTAGTGCCGGCTTGGGAGCAACAATTCAGGCAAGAGGCTCTTTACCGGACAGTCCACCACGGTACCCACATTGAAGGCAATCAGCTCAATTTTACCCAAGCCAAAGAAATCTTGCAGGGCAGAAAAATTCCAGCCAGAGATAGAGACGTGCAGGAAGTTATTAATTATCGCAATGTTATAAAATACATTGATCAAGTTCAGCAGTCGATAGACGAGCAAATTATTCTCAACATCCATCGCTTAACCACGGAAAAAGTTTTACCGCCAGAACAAGTAGGCAAATATCGTCAAGTGCAGGTAGTAGTTAAAAATAGTAAAACCGGTCAAATTAGTTTTACCCCGCCTGCTGCTGACCAAATAGAGCAGCAGATCAAAGATTTTCTTTTGTGGCTTGGCAGCCAGTTGGCTTACGAAGTACATCCGGTCTTAAGAGCCGGAGTTGTCCATTATCAACTGGCTAGAATTCATCCTTTTGTTGACGGCAATGGCAGAGTGGCTCGGTCGGTGGCAACCCTGTCGCTTTTTCTTGATCAATATGATATAAAAAAGTTTTTTTCTTTGGAAGAATTTTTTGACCATGACGCCCCAGCCTATTACTTGGCATTACAACAAGTATCCAATCAGCAGGTTGAGAGTGAATCGGATAGGGATCTGACGGCTTGGCTGGAGTATTTTACTAGAGGTTTGGCGGAAGAATTGGCAAGAGTTAAAGAAAAAGTGCAGAAGCTTTCTTCCGATATAAAACTTAAGAATAAAGTAGGACAAATTGCGCTTTCTGCCAGACAAGCCAAAATCATGGAATATGTTCAAGATTATGGCAAAATCACCAACCAAGAGTGGAGAAATTTATTTCCCAATATATCCGATGATACTATTTTACGGGACTTAAAAGACCTTAAAAAGAAGAAGCTGATTCGTAAAAAAGGTAAAACTAAGGCAGCTGTCTATATTTTAAGATGAATGTGGTAGAATTTGACCAATTGTTGGCAAGTTTATATTTAGTATGACTTTTTACAAGCTTTCCGGATATTTGCAAAAATTAGAAGACACAGCTTCGCGTAATGAGATAACCAAAATCCTGTCTCAATTATTTGATCAAGCACGGCTTTACGAAATTGACAAAATTTGCTATTTAATCTTGGGGGAGCTGGTGCCGGCGTATCGGGGGGTAGAATTTAATTTAGCCGAGCGGATGATGGTACAGATTATTGCCCGAGCCTATGGGCGTTCTCGTCAGCAGGTGCAAAAGTTTTATAAAACACGGGGTGATTTAGGGGATGTGGCGGCCGCGTTAGCAGCTAATTCAAAATTAAATCCGATTACCCCAATTAAATTGGGGATTAAATCGGTCCCGATATTATCGGGACCGGATTTAAGAGTTAAGAATTCAAAATTGTCGGTTAGCGAAGTTTATAATCGGCTCATGGATATTGCCCAGGAAAAAGGAGAAGGCAGTCAGGAAACAAAAATTGTCAAAACAGCCCAGCTGCTGGCACAACTGGATCCGCAATCTGCCAAATTTGTCGCCAGAATTCCGGTTAGTAAACTGCGTTTAGGGTTTTCCAACGCCACTATTTTGGATGCGTTATCGGTGATGGAGAAAGGTGACAAATCTGCCAGGGTGGCGATTGAAAGAGCATATAATGTGACAGCAGACATTGGTAAGATTGCTTATCATGTCAAAAAAGGCGGTATCGGCTCCCTGTCGCATCTTTTATCAGAACCGGGAGTTCCCATCAGGCCGTCTTTGGCGGAAAGACTACCTTCGGGTAAAAAAATTCTGGAAAAGATTGGCGGAAAAGTTATCATTGAACCAAAACTGGATGGGTTTAGAGTACAGGTACATGTTTGGAAAGACCCGTCAGTTGGCGGAGAGAAAAAAGTAGCTCTGTTTTCCAGAAATTTAGAAAATACTACCGCGATGTTTCCGGAAATCGTCCGGGCTGTTAAGAAATTAGCTGTTGATGAGATAATTTTGGATGGAGAGGCAATCGGTTATCATCCTAAAACCGGAAAATTTGTGCCATTTCAGGAAACTATTCAAAGGAAGAGAAAATATGATATTGAGGAGATGGCCAAAAAGCTGCCCTTGAAAATCTTTGTTTTCGATGTGCTATATCTTGATGGCAAGTCACTTTTGGCCGAGCCATTTACTAAAAGAAGAGAGATTTTGGAAAAAATTATTGGGCGAGGCAAAGATGGAGTAGGGTTAACAGTCCAAAAAATAACTGACGATGATGCAGTCATTGAGAGAGAGCTGGTAAATAATTTAAATAACGGCCTGGAGGGGTTGGTAGCTAAAAAACCGGATGCACCATATCGGGCAGGCGGGAGAGGATTTCACTGGATCAAGCTCAAGGCCGCATCGCGGGCTCTGGAACATTTAAGGGGCGGTCGGAAATTAGCAAAACAATCAGGGCTTTTGGACACAGTTGACTGTGTGGTGATGGGAGCCTATCGCGGCCGAGGCAAAAGGGCTGAATTTGGGGTAGGGGGATTTTTGTTAGGTGTCAAAGGCGCTGGTCAAAAATATTATAGTATTACCAGACTGGGAACCGGTTTGTCTGATGATCAGTTTAAGGAAGCCCACCAAAGGATAGGCGAAATTAAAGTAGATAATAAGCCTCAAGAATATGAAGTGGTCAAAGAAGGAGCTCCTGATATTTGGCTAAAACCAGACTTGGTAGTAGAAATTTTAGCTGACGAGATTACTTTATCTCCCCATCATACGGCAGGAGCCAAAGCCGGTCGGGGCTTTTCTTTGCGATTTCCGCGCTTAGTACGTTTTAGAAATGATAAACGGCCGGAAGATGCCACCGGGGTTGGTGAAATTGCAGCCATGTATAAACTGCAGAGCAAAAAATGAAATGGGCGGCTGACTTACATTTACATTCCAAATATTCCCGGGCCTGCTCGCCGGATTTAACACTGGAGAATTTATCTCAATGGGCTAGTTGGAAGGGCATAAATCTGCTGGCAACCGGTGATTGGACTCATCCGATCTGGTTTGGCGAATTAAGGGCCAAACTATATGAAGATGGGACAGGTTTTTTAAGGTTAAAAGAACCATCCGAAAATAATATTCCCTTCGTCCTCTCATGTGAGATCTCTTGTATTTACAGCCAAGACGGCAAAACCAGACGGATACATCTGATTGTGATAGTGCCCAGTCTGGCGACTGCTGATAAAATCCGGCAGGCCCTGATCAAAAAAGGCGCCAATTTATCCAGTGACGGCCGGCCCATTATCGGCCTGTCTGCCAAGGCTTTGGCAGATTTGATCTTGACCATAGACAAGAGCGCTCTGGTTATTCCGGCTCATGCCTGGACGCCGTGGTTTTCCCTTTATGGATCAATGTCCGGTTTTGACTCAATAGAAGAATGTTTTGGAGAGCTGTCCGCCTACATATATGGTGTTGAAACAGGACTGTCTTCTGACCCGGCTATGAATTGGCGGATTGATGATCTTAACAAACGGTCAATTTTGTCGTTTTCCGATGCCCATTCCCTGCCCAAACTGGGCCGGGAACTGACGGTGTTTGAATCACCGGAGATAAGTTATGAAGGGGTAAGGAGGGCAGTAATGGGCCAGAGTCTACAGTCGACCATAGACAAGCCGCGAGTGGCGTATACCATCGAATTCTATCCCGAAGAAGGCAAGTATCATTTTACAGGCCACAGGAATTGCCAAGTAGTTTATTCTCCTAAAGATACAGAAGCCAAAGGTACAATTTGTCCAAAGTGTAGGCGATCACTAACAGTGGGAGTAATGCATCGGGTCGATGAGCTAGCGCGACGAATTCAGAATTTGGAACCGGTCACCAAAAACGATGATCATGGAGTCAGGTGGGTCTACCATCAAAATTCTCGACCGCCGTTTGCTAACCTGGTGCCTTTACAGGAAATATTATCAGAAGCGCAAGGTGCTGGAGTAGGATCCAAAAAAGTACAAGACGAGTATCAAAGACTAGTGGTAAAATTTGGTGATGAACTCAAAATTTTATTGGAGATTGCCAAAGAGGAATTGTTAAAAGTTACGGATAGTAAAATTGTGGAAGGAATCTTAAATGTCAGGGCTGGTAAACTGCGTATCGAGCCGGGATATGACGGCGTTTACGGTGTGGTGAAAATTTGGCAGGAAGACCAAACCAGTAAAGATGATATAATTCCCCAGATGAATTTATTTGGAGGATCAAACATATGAAATTAGTTATTGGTTTAGGTAATCCGGGAGAAAAGTACCAAGAAGTCCGACATAATCTGGGCTTTATGGTGGTGGATGAGTTAGCAAAAAGGGTACAGGCCACAGGTGGCAGTTGGGAATATAATGAAAAATTAAAATCAGAAATCTGTCACCTAAAAACTGAAACCCATAACCTAATTTTGGCTAAGCCCCAAACTTACATGAATAATTCCGGCATGGCGGTTAGGAGGATAGTGGATCAATATGCTGCTCAAATTGACCCGGCTGGCGATCTGTGGATTATTCATGATGAGTTGGACTTGCCCTTGGGCAAATTAAAAATTAGAGTGGGAGGATCAGCCGCCGGTCATCATGGGGTAGAGTCGATCATAAATGTCTTGGGAAATGATAATTTTATCCGAGTCCGTTTGGGGATTGGCAACAAGCAGACGCAAAGCGCAGAACACAAGAAGGTCCATGTTGATGCCAATCATTTTGTGCTGGAATCTTTTTTGCCCAATGAAAAATCAAAAGTAAAACATCTGGTCCAGCAAGCGGTTGATGCTATTTTGTTCGGGGTAGAGCAGGGGGTGGAGGCGGCGATGAACCGGTATAATCACTAAAGGAAGGGATAAGCATAAAGCGTTAAGGGATAAAGATAAAATATGAAATCGGTCAGAGACGTATTGATGTCAAAGGCAAGTGATGATTCCGGCAAGTATGTCAGCCGGGAATTTCAGCATTATGGTTATGGATTGGCAGATGAGTTGGGAGATTTAGTACACAAGGCGCTTTATATTAAAATGGCCAAAGAAATTAACAGGAGAATTTTAGAAGAAGCACGATTATATGTTAAAGACTATCCCAGGGCTCGCAACAAAGCCAGATTATTTATGTGGAAAGTACAAGAACTGCGACGGAGTAATGATAAATGACTAAGGATCATAGACAAAATGAACCAGAGTTTAGTTACGATCATTAAGCCACTTATTGGGGAAAACGAAGAAATTATAAAAATACTTACAGCTATCGTTAAGAAAACTAATACAAGGAAATTTACTTAATCATTCATCCTTAATCATTAAACTAAGTTTGACAAACTTAGTTTGACAGCTTACGATTAAACCGTAATGAACTCTTTTGGAGTCAAAACATCAGCAGTAGTCATCGTTACTATCATAGCAACAGCAGCAGTGGTCTACGGCATCATTAATTTTTTCTTTCCCAATCCAACCTCTGGCGGCAGTAAAGTTTTGTCCCTTGATCCAGCCAAGGCTTATGTAGCTGAAACTACCATCTTGCAGAGAGCACGAGGCACTATTAAATCCATTTCAAGAGATTCTTTGACTCTAGTTGCCGGGTCTGATGAAGTGGCCATTGAGCTTGATCCATCAGTAGAAGTGGTCAAAAGGCAAGGCGCCAGTCTGGAGAAAGACATCAAATTAGAAGAAGGCCAGTTGGTAGAGGTAACCTCCAGCTATATTTATGGGCGGCCGTTTGTAGGAAAAGTAGTAGTAATTATCGGCCAATGAATAAGTCTTCTACAAGAGTTTAGTTGCCAACAAAGATAGAGATTGCTCCTGACAAGAAGTGAGCAAATGTTTCCAGGACGGACGGTTCACCGCTGCCTGTTTGCGGTGCCAGGCTGATGTTTTGATTGCCGGCACTCGGTGTTGTGTAGTGGGGCATGGGGTTGGTTTGGGCAATAATTGCGCCAAAACCGGCTTGGTTTGCTGTTGTTGGGTTATTGGCCGGATTGGTATTGATAGCGGCAGCAGACAGAGTAGTCGGTGATTGGTAGGCCATAATTGTTGAAAAATTGGTGTGATTGGTGCTAGCGACTGCCGGCTGTGACGCTAAGTAGGCAGTGCTGTTGGCTGGTGATGGTGCGGCGGTAGCAGCGTTGCTGATCGGAGCTTGGCTATTTTCTGCTTTGGCAGAAGATAAAGTCGTGGTTTGTCTGCTCAAGATAACCGGAGTATTTTGGTTGACATTGACCGTGAGAGTAGGGCCGTAGCAGGTGACAGTCGAACCACTGCTATGGGTAACTTCCAGTCTGACAGGATAAGATCCACTGCTGGGTAGATATTGCGAATAGCTATGTTGGAATTGGTTGGATAAGACTGTTTGATTAAGATAACCAACAAAGAAACGATATTGGGTGGGCTGGTAGTAAACAGAGCCGGAGTTATAAAAGTTACCGCTAATCGTGGAATAAAACGGAGCGTTTCCATAAGTTGGACTGGCGCTGACTGTGCAATACGGCATAGCGGTGCTGCCGCCGGCATAAGGAGGAGGATTGACAAAAATAGTTGTGGGACTGGCGCACTCTACCGGGGAGGCCGATCCGTTATAGTAGACTTTGAGTTTTGGCTGGTAAGAGACAGCCGAGCTTGCAGTGTTATAGATGGTGCCTTGGGGAGAAGTCATAGCAAAAGCGTTAGTGGGAGTTTGTACATCCGTTGTTCTGTCGCCGTTGAAGTCCCATTCATAGCGGGTGGGGTAGTATAAACCGGGATTGTTGCTGGTAAAGTTACCTGATAGTGTGACATAGACCGGAGAGGTGTTGCCGGAAGTGCTTTGGATGGCAACAGAGCAATTGGCAAATGGCTGGACTGGTTGGTCTGATATATTCCGCAGGGTGAAGTCGACTCTGACTTCGCTGGTTGGTGCTGTCGGGTTGACGAGCCTACCCGCTGGGTTAGAAACTACTTCCCAGCCTGTGGGTGAAGTCTCAACGTAGATGTTATGCCCGGCACCGCCGAATGACAGATTAGTCAGGCGATAATTTCCTGAATAGTCGGTCTGCGTGCTGGCCCTATTGGGGAAGTCGGCATATACGGTCAGATTACCAATACCACTGCCATTGGTGTCTATGACCCTGCCCACCACGTCATAACCGCCACGCATCAGGCGGAAGGTCAGATCTGATCTGGCGGAATTGGTTTGGATTTTCTCGGCCGAAGCAGGAGCCCAACCTAGACTGCCGGCGTTGGCAATTTCAATGGAATGGGGACCATCGGCCAGGTTGGCAATCTGCCAGTAGCCGTTGTTATCTGGATAGGATTTATAGACAGTGGCGGAGTTGTCGGCATAGACATAGATGGATGAGTTGGCGCTGCCGGGGATATTTTGGCCGGTTTTGGCGTCGACCACGTATCCAGCCACGCTATAGGCAGCCTGGACCGAAGAAGTGCCAATAACTAGCACTACCACAGGCAAGAGGACCTTCATTATTATATGGGCTAATCTGGAAGCCATGTCTACTATGGGGTATACCATGATGCACAGGTGTTGTCAAATGAGGGGGTTTTTGGGTATAGTTAAGAAATGATTATGTCTTCAAGAGAAAAAATTATAAAAATTAGCATCGCGTTTTTGATACCCATGGTTTTATCAATAGTATTTTCGATGCCACTATTGCTTGTATATTCCGTAGGTATTTATCTAGGTCCAGAGAGTATTTTTAATGAATACTCTGTACCAATCGTTTTTCTAACTTTGGTAGGTTTGCCATCACTGCTGGCAAGAAAACTGCTGCTCAAGTTTAAATTTAATGTGAAGTATCCGTTTTTTACTTTTATGGGGAGTTTTTTATTAAATGTTATTGGTATGGCCATTGCATTTTATATTTATAGATCAATTAATACTAGCTAACCTTGATGGATCAAGATGATGGCAACACCTTGATTAGTTCATTTAAAAATTCTGGATCTATTAAAATTTGTCCATGTCCAAATACTAAATCTTGCCATGATTCAGCTGGAGTATAGCCTAATCTCCATAGTAATCGAATAGGTTCGTTATCAAATTCAAAATTTGATTCATTAAGATTGGCAACATCGCTTTTGACAAACCAATCATCAACAGATGCAAATGTATATAACCTAACACCCTTTGATTTTAATTGCTTAGCAAGTGCTTCAACTTTGTTTTTTGTTGAAGAATCGTTGTAGAGTTGTGTTAGGAATTCACCACAGTCATCCCCTATAAATCTCCTAACTGATGTACCATAGGCAGCATCTGTTATTAGGTTATCAATGCCTAGCAATGGGCTATCTAATGTGACCACAGATTCTATCGCTTCTGAATGACCCAGTGCAGCATTAAAAGCTAAAAATCCGCCTAGACTATGACCAATCAGAATGAATTTAGTTTTGGGGAACATTTGTTTGTATAATTCAAGCTGGATTCTCATCTTGGCAGCACTGACCAGTGGGTGATCTTTAGTATCATCAGAGTCATAAGCTACTCGTCTTACCCTATCTTTTGCAAGAATTTCTAAATCATACGTTGCCTCTAAAAATTGTCTGTCATTCCAGCCCTTCTCTTTCAGCTTACTTTTAATTTTCTCAAAAGCTTCTTTTTGGCCCTCGGATGAACCGCTATATCCTCCGACAAATATAATCATCCTGCCTCCGTCCGGCTGATGTTCCTTGAGCGCTCCATCCCAGTCAATCACTCCTCCATAACGCCTGGCTTGGTCTACCCTTGGATCTTGACCGACTGGTATTCTATCTAACACCCATTGAGGCAATTCTTTGTGAACACTGCGATTAAATCTGGTGTTTTTGGCAAACTCGTTCCAGTTGTCAATCTTATACCGCTTGCCGTTTCTCAAATACCAGGGTGCCCAATCAGGACCGGTTACCACATCACCTGAAACAAATTGCAATGCTTGTCCTTCCGCGATGCTATCTTTTACCCATCTGCCGACTGCTTGAGGTTTACCGGCATTTAAGATTTGAGCGGTATCATCTCCTCCTAACCAATACCTTTTCCCTTCATGCACAAAAAATCCTGCACCTTGTGAAGCAATTAAGCTATTATCTGGGACAGTTGCAAAACTGGGCCCCCAAAACCACCCCCACCGGTCTCCCATAAAAGGAACATGGCCAATCAGTTGTTCTGTCAGGCGACCAGTCGCATCTAGGGGTAGTCTTAAATAACCGTTTTCTCCCTCACGGTTAAAGAAAATGCTGTCTTCTGTCAGATGGTACCAGAAGATATTACCTCTGATAGTTTTGGTGATAACAGAACCGTCTCTAGTGTTGACAAAATTAATCATGAATCTATTTAAATCGCTTCCTACTATTATTAGATCTCCATTTTGACGAAAAATTACGTCATCTTCTGCTATTCTGCTCCATCCGCCTTTTGGTATCCCCAATTGCACCCGGTCAAGCCCAACAGCATTAATCCGGTTACTAACCAGGTCAAAAATCACCGGTGCGAATTTATAATCATAGGGTGGATTCTCATTCCATGATCGTAAAAAGAAAAATAATTTTTTGCCATCCGGCGAAAAGCGCATGGGCTGGTTAGGGTCAACCTGTCCGAGTGAACGTATCGGTTTGTTGAAATTGCCATCATAAAGCCATAATTCGCCAACTAAACAAGCAGTGAATTGGTGATCGGGGAATCTTACGACACAGGTAGAAGCGGCGATGGTTTTTCTATCAGGAGCCACATCTAATTTAACTTCTCCAGTTTGTGGGATTGCCAGAAGATGAGTTTGTAATTGACCGTTTGCAAGATCAACCAATATTAAATCAGTATTGGTAGTGTAAGCCCAAAATTGGTTTTGGGTAAATCTGACGTAACCGTAGCTTGGCAATTCTAATATCACTTGGCCGGTTGTCACATTGAAAAGCTTGGTCCAGTTAGAACCTTGGTCAAAGCCTTGGATAGATAGATATTCACCATTAACAGACCAGTCAAATTGGCTATGGGTAGAATATGGTGTTTGCTCTTGCGACAAAATAGTGATGTTCCCGTCATTCAAGTCAAATAAAACAGATTTATTAGAATCTGGTGATGACCACCAGATGGCTAATTTATCACCAAGGGGAGAAGAAGACAGCGTATAATCGATCAGTTTGCCGCTGGCTAATTCTGCAGTAATAGGTAATTCGCGAATTTTTTGAGTTTGAAAATCATATACCGAAAGACCGCCGCGATTATCAACAAAAGCCACCCGTCCGAAAGTTAATGGTTGAGAAACTGCTTCCTGTTCTGCGCTGGCAGCTATTTGCCGATCCTGCAGCTGGAATGATAATTGTGGTGATGGCAATTGCGGCAGGATCAGGTGATGGCCAGCCGCTTGTGCCTGCTCATCAAATTCTTGTGGAGACAATAGGGGAACAGCTGGCATAAAGCCCACTGAAGCCGCGCCGCCGATTCTTAGCGTGTTCCCTAATTTTTGGCGCCAAGTTTCCCTGGGCATAAGATATCATGTTTACCAAGATGCTAGTTTGATCGATTCATGTTTCAACACCGGCATGCCGGTGTGAGTTCTAAACCAGACCCAATATAAAAGTTCATAACTGCTTGGTTTAGATGTTATTCTGGAACACTGGCCGTTGTCACTCAGAGAATTAGCGGTGAGTTCTTTGAATTGTCCGTAACCGACTTCATATTTCCCTGACTGGAGTATATCAATTAACTCGCCGTTGTCATCCAGCAAAAATCCAAATAAATTGAGTTCTTTGACTGCTCGCTCACCTTTATTTTCAAATAAAATACTGAAACTTCTGGGACGGGCCCCTCGGGGATATTGGTATCTGCTGGCAAAAGGTGAGGCGTAAGCATCGGTAAAACCAGTGGCGGGCGGATAGGTTTCCCAATGATATTCTTTTGGCGAATTATCCACCGGCGCCCATTCCATTGGCCCGGTCATCTTCAAAGTCAGGTGACCAAGTTGTGATCCTTCGCCGGAAACAGAAAATAGGCTGGGTTTTTGAGCGGAGATCTTGACTGGTGGCGGTTGAATTATAAATGCCGGAATATAATCGTTGACGCCGGGGGTGAGTATAATGGTAGTAATTTCATGAGTTTTGATCAATAAACCGCTAGGGGTTCGTGCTTCGAACTGAAAGGTTCCTTTTTTCAAGAAGAAGTTGGGATTATCCAGTCTGACAGTCCAGCCTCCCCACAGCTCGTCTGGCTTACAGCGACCAGATACTTCTCGGACAATTTTTATATCAGCAACGGAAGCTTCTTTTCTGTCTGGCCGAGTGGAAGTTGGTTTTTCTGGTAGTTTTGGAGTGGGTTCCGGACGCCCGGATGGAGTTGATGCAGGTTCTGGTTCTGAGCTAGAGCCGGCGCAGGACATCCAAAGCGCCCCTAACAAAAATGGCGTAGCTTGGATGAATCTTCTTCTGACAGGATTATCTACCTGTTCCTTCATCATCTCTTACTACCATAAATCTTTCTCCAGCCTTTTGGCAAGAGGGGGATAAAGTCATTTAGGGGTTCAACCCCTAAATGTTGTTTATTTTCTACTTGGTGGGGAAGCCCATAGTTGACTTGACAGGGGGATGGGGGTGTAGTAATCTTAGTTTAGTTAATCTATGCCGAGCGGAGGCGAGGCTGG
>CAZXEC010000003.1:13677-57832 GCA_964639595.1 uncultured Gammaproteobacteria bacterium | reverse complement strand
CCGCCTCGCTTCGCTCGGCGGCCAGTTTGTATTGAATTTTGGGCGAAAAAATCAGTTGGCGATTCTGCTTTTGGAAAAAGAAAATCTTTTATGAAAAAGACCGATTGCGCATTTTGTGATTTTCAAGATAAGGAGGTCATTATTTATGATGACAAATTTTGCTATTCGATAATTAGCAAAAAACCTATAAATAAGCATCATGTTTTGGTTATTCCCAAAGAACACTATAAAGATTTTATAGAGTTGCCTGATGAACTTGCCGGCCACATTTTTTTGGTTGCCAAAAAAATGTCGTCTGCGGTTCGAAAGGCTTGCAGTCCAGACGCAATTGAACATATTTCCGATGATGATATATCTAAAATTGGTATAAATTTGGTGGAACATTATAAATTTCATATTATTCCAAGGTTTAAAAATGATAAGGTGGTAATTGAATGGAATCGCGAAGACGATCCGGGAACCGACACTCGTTCTAAATTTGCTAAAGATATAAGAAAGCATGTAGAGTAGTTACAAAATTGTTTTAAGAATTTGCCGCCAAAGAAAAACTTGAAATTGTCATCGGCGCGGCGGAGCCGCGCTGGGTTGGGCGAAAACCGTCCGAACTATTTCAAGAATAGATCACACTTTGCTCTTCGTCCGCCAGCTGGCGGATCGGAGCTACGCGTGACACAGCCACCAAAATTGATTTATGGAACCGGCAGAAAAAGTTTACAGGTCAAAAAAAGATATTATTATCAATAATTTCCTGGGTGGAATTTCCTGGAGCCTGGGAACTTTAATCGGCGCCTCCGTTATCCTGGCGATTCTTGGCTATTTCCTTTCCCGGATAAATCTGGTACCAATAATAGGGGAGTGGCTTTCGCAAATTGTCGGGGAGGCCCAGAAAAACATTCAACCACCACTTTAGATAATTTATCTATGACAAAAGCACAATTGAAAGACCATCGGCAAATTGGCCAAGAACAGGAATTATTTTTTACCGACCCTATTGCCCCCGGAGCTCCATTTTGGCTGCCCAAAGGCATGGTAATTTTCAAAGAGTTAGAAAAATATATCAGAGAACTGACGCTTAAGGCAGGCTACCTGGAAACCTCTACTCCCATTATGGTCAAAAGCGAATTATTTAGACAATCCGGCCATTGGGAAAAATTCGGCAAACATAATATGTACAATCTACAGCTTTCAGATGAGGCTGATGAAGACAAATCAGTGCTATATACCCTCAAACCCATGAACTGCCCTGAATCGACCATCCTTTATCGTTTTCGCCCCAGAAGCTATCGGGAATTGCCGTTGAGATTTTCAGAAATTGGCAGACTGCACCGGCGGGAAAAATCAGGCGAAGTCAATGGTCTCTTGCGGGTTAGACAGCTCACCATGGATGATGCCCATATTTATGCAACAGAAAAACAAATGGAACAAGAAATTTCCCAAATTCTTGATACCATGGTCATCTTCTATCGGGCCTTTGACTTTGAATATGAATTTAAACTGGCCACCAGACCAGAAGTTTATGCCGGAGAAAAAGCCAATTGGGATCGAGCAGAAGCAATATTGGAACAGGTATTGAAGAATAAAAAACTCAAGTATTCCGTCAAAGAGCAAGACGGGGCTTTTTACGGCCCCAAAATTGACATGCATATCAAAGACGCCCAAGACCGTGAATGGCAATTGGCAACAGTACAGCTTGATTTTCATCAACCGCAAGCGTTTGATTTGAAATATATTGACAGCGATGGCAAAGAGAGACAGCCGGTTATGATTCACCGAGCCATTTTTGGATCATTTGAAAGGTTTATTGCTATTTTAACAGAGCACTTCCAAGGAGCCTTTCCACTTTGGTTATCGCCGGTGCAGGTGATGGTAATTCCTATTGCCGACAGACATCATGATTATGCCCAAAAAGTTCACCAAGCTCTTAAAGATGCCGGCATTCGGGCAGAGCAAGACCTGCGATCAGAAACCATGCAGGCTAAAATCAGGGATGCCCAATTGGCAAAAGTACCTTATATGATAGTGGTGGGGGATCAGGAACAAAGCCAGAATAACCTGGCTGTCAGATCAAGAGACGGGGAAAATATAACTTCCACACTCACCAAGTTTATCACCTCAACAACTCGCCAAATAGGTGACAGGAACTGATGGTCTTGCGCAAAAATACTGCTTTATGCTAAACTTGAGCCAGTCTTATTAAAAGCTTCAAGAAACCCCGAGCGTAGTCGAGGGGATGAATTGAAGCTGTAAAACATCTTCCCCCAGGGGTAGATGCTCTGGACTTTAGTCCAGGGAAGATGTTATTAGGGGGCAAATCCTATCCAGCGGTACTATAGAACCAATAACAATATCGCAGCAAGTACGGTAAGACTTATTGGTGAGGATGGTAAGCAGGTTGGGGTAGTACCTATTGGCCAGGCCCTGCAGATGGCCCGAGATGCAGAGGCAGATTTGGTAGAAATTGCTCCAGATGCCAAACCTCCTGTTGCCAGAATTATAGATTTTAAAAAATTTAGATACGAACAATCAAAAAAGGAACAGGAAGCCAGACGGAAAACCCAAGAAGTTCATGTTAAAGAAGTTCGGATGGGGCCTTTTATTTCAGGCCATGATTTAGAAGTAAGAATTAAAAGGACCAGAGAGTTTTTAGAAGAAGGCAATCGGGTCAAGCTAACAGTCAGGTTTGGCGGCAGACAAATGGGCAAAATTAAATTTGGCCATGAACTGCTACAGAAAATAGTTGCCACTTTGGAAGGAAAATGTCAGATTGATAGAGAAGCAAGGATGGAGGGCCGGTCATTGACAATGACTATTTCGCCAGTTAAAAGGGGTAAGGGGTGAAGAGGTAAGGAAGTTCGTGAACTTTACCCTTAACGCTTTCCCCTTAACCCTAAACAACATATGCCAAAGATGAAAACTAAAAAAGCAGCTATCAAGAGACTTAAGATAACCGGCAGCGGTAAAATTTTACGCCGTCATTCTTCTGGGTCACATCTAAAAATTGCCAAGTCGGCATCAGGAATTCGCCGCCAACATGGCTATGTTCAAGTCAGCAAGCCTGATCAGAAAAAAATTAGAAGGCTTCTGCCGTATATTTAACCCCGCATAGCTCCGATCGAATTGGAGCGAAGTAGGGTAAGAGGGTCTCATGAGAGTTAAAGGTGGAGTTGTAACCAGACACAGACATAAGAAAGTTTTGAAACTAGCCAAGGGCTATCGGGGAGCCAGGCATCGACTATTCAGGACCGCCCAAGAAGCGGTCTTGCATGCCGGCCAATACGCTTATGCTGGCAGAAAGCTCCGCAAAAGAGATATGCGGTCTTTGTGGATTACCAGAATTTCCGGCATCCTAGAGGAGCAGGGAATTTCATACAGTAGATTTATCAATAACTTAAAGTATAAAGATATCCTGCTGAACAGAAAAATGCTATCAGAGCTCGCTTTGGTTGATCCGGAAACATTCCAAAAAATTATTGAACATACCAAAACAGCATAGCTCCCCAAAAATAAGTCAAAAGTGGTAAAATTCTCCTAATGCAGGACCAAATTTCGCAAATACACCAGGAATACTTGGCTAAAATAAAAGCAGCGGTTTCCCTAGGAGAACTTGATGAAATTTTTTTGTCGCTGTTTGGTAAAAGCGGCATCATAACCGCTCTACCCAAAGAATTTTCTAAACTAACCCGGGAACAGTTATTAACCGTTGGTCCGTCATTTAATAAAGTCAAAACAGAGCTGGAACAAGAGATCGAAAGCAAACGTTATCAAGTCAGGGAAGAGGGGTATAAACTGCTTGACGGGGAAACATTTAAGCTTTCCGGGTCAGCGTCAATCGAAAAGCGCCAAGGGCATATTCATCCCCTTACTCAATTTGGACAAGACATTGTCAAAATTTTTAGCCAATTGGGTTTTGTCAGGTTTGATGCGCCGCATATAGATAGTGATTTTAATAATTTTGAGGTGTTGAATATACCGGCAGACCACCCGGCCCGCGATCTCTGGGATACATTCTATATAGATTCCAAGAACCAAGCACCAAGAACCAAATTACTCTTAAGAACCCATACTTCCAACTCACAAATCAGAATAATGGAAAAGTATAAACCTCCGATCAGAATGATGAACTTGGGAAGATGCTTCAGGTATGAGAACGTTGATGCCAGACATGAGCATACTTTTGACCAGTTTGAATTAGTATATGTCGATAAAAATTTGAGCATGGCTAATTTGCAATATCTGTCTGAATATTTCTTAAAAACAGTTTTGGGCCAGGACACCAAGGTCAGACTCCGGCCAAAGTATTATCCTTTCGTGGAACCGGGAGTTGGAATTGACGGGACCTGTTTGTTTTGTAACGGTCGCGGCTGCAAGGTCTGCGGAGGAGTTGGCTGGCTGGAACTGGGCGGGGCCGGAATGATTCATCCTCAAGTTTTAAAAAACGGCGGTATTGACCCTAAGGTTTACTCCGGAATTGCCTGGGGACCGGGATTGGAACGAATTTTAATGTTAAAACACAACATCAACGATTTACGCTTGTTCAGAAGCGGCGACCTAAAATTCTTACAAAGGGAAAGGTTTAAGGGGTAAGGGTAAAGGAAGCAATCAATATGAAAGTAAGCATTAGTTGGCTAAAAGAACTAGTTGATCTAAAAATACCAGTTGAAAAACTAGTAGAGCTTCTGCCAATCAGAACGATTGGCACCAAAGAAGTCACGGAAGATTTTATTGAGCTGGACATGAAAGGCTACAACAGAGCCGATCTTTTATCTATGCGAGGAGTGGCATATGAAGTGGCCGCAATCACTAACTCAAACGTCACCTTTGAAGAAACTAAACCAGCTGATTTTGTATGGGGGAGCCGGAATTTACCAGCAGCTCGTGTCAAAGTGGAAAATCCCCAGCTAGTTCCTATTTACTATGTGGCAAAAATCGAAGATCTAAAGGTTGAACCGTCCAATAAAGAATGGATAAAAAAGCTGGCTGACTGTGATGTCAGGTCAGTTAATAATGTGGTCGATGTTACTAATTTAATGATGCTGGAATACGGCCAAGACATGCACGCTTTTGATGCCGATAAAGTTTCTGGTCAAACTTTAATTGTACGCTTAGCAAAAAAAGGTGAAGAGTTAATCACTTTAGATGGGAAAAAGAGGACTCTTTCTCAAAAAGATCTTATAATTAGTGACTTGCAAAAAGTTATCGGTCTGGCCGGAGTTATGGGGGGGAAAGATACTGAAATATCAGAACAGACAACAAATATTTTACTGGAAGTAACAATTTTTGATCCTATATCAATTAGAAAAACTAGCCAAAGATATGGACTCTTTTCAGAAGCCAGCAGGAGAGTTCAACATGGACTAACAAAAACAAATCTTTTAAGAGCGATGAATGCTGCAATAAAAATGTATCAGGGTTTGGGTGGAAAACTTACTGCTATTTCATTAGTGGGGAATTTGGAAGATAAGGTAAGAAAAATCATCTTGACGAAGAAAAAACTAGAAGAGTTGGTAGGTATTGAGTTTGAAGATAAACAGGTAGAGGAATATCTACAGAAGTTAGGCTTTACTTTAGCCACGCAAGGCCTGGCCTTGCGTGGGTGGGAAGTAATAGTTCCATATTGGAGGCTCGATGTAACAATTGAGGAAGACATGATTGAGGAAGTGGCCAGAATGTATGGATATGAAAAAATTTCCGCCCGCGCTCTGGCAGGGAAAATTCCCCAGCAGGTATCAAATCCTATTTTTGATTTGATTGATAAAGTAACCGGGGCGCTGGTAAATCTTGGACTAACAGAAGTGCAAACTTATTCTTTTTATTCAACAGTCGTGCAAAATGCCCTGGGATTTAATGATAAAAGCCGACGTAGTCTTATTAAAGTGGCTAACCCAATTTCGGCAGAGACTGAATACTTGAGACAAAATTTGTGGCCGAATCTGGCAGAAGTAGCGGCAAAAAATATCAGGCGGGGTCAAAAAGATATCGCCATTTTTGAGATTGGCAAGGCCTACGACTATAATAAAGAAGGTCAGGTTCAGGAAACCTACTGTCTGGCCATTGCCCTAGCTAATAATACAGACAACCCCATAGAAGAATTAATTACCTTAATCGCCAAATCAAAAATACCAATCACCCAAGAACCAAACCAACTATCTACTACTGACAAGATCTTATTTCATCCCACCAGACATTTATCTGCCAAAATTGGCAATAGTCAGATTGGCCAAATTTCCGAAATCCATCCCCGGGTGATGGATAAACTGGGAACGAACAGCAGAGTAGCGGTGTTGGAATTTGAATTAGAACCTCTATTGTTAAAAAACCGATAGTAGTTTGACATCTGATCCTGCCAAGACTATAATGATCATCAATTAAATAGCCTTAGGTTCAAATTGCTTGGGCCCAGAGGCTTTTTAATAGATCAAAATCCCTTTTTTGACAACCTTGCCAGCTATCAAACAAGCTTGTGGTAGAGCAGCCAGGTTAGATATAGAAGGAATGCACCTTAACAGTTGTTGGAAAATAAGTCGCGACAAAAGGAGGAGATCCGTGGTTATTCTTACTGTTTGGCTTAAAGTTTTGGGGGTCGTGCTACTTTTGGCCATGCTGGCTTATGCCGCTGGTTCCACCTGCAGTTAAATAGGAGGTAAACATGACTGTTCGGGAAAAATGGGCCTGGGGAGTCTTGGTGGCAGCAATGGTGGTAATTGCCTCTTTCGCTGGCAATTATGACTTTCTTGCTTTTGCTAGCCTAGTCTTGGGAACCATAGTGGTGTTTTTTATAACACAAATTCCCAGCCGTTCAACAAAATCCATAAAATCAAGGAGGGTGATCATGAACGGGTTGTCGTTGAAAGAAGTCGATTATCCCGGCTTCACTCCAGCCTCTGGTGGGAGAGTGGCCTATGTGGTGGTCGGTAACCAGGTCTACTTTTCCGGTTTGACCCCACCTCAACAGTCCACCTCCACCATCAATGCCGCAGAGAGCATTATTCAAGCCATCTGTCGGGCGGCAGACTTGGACTGGAGGGCTTGTGAATTCTACGACATCCAGACCCACTGGGGTTACTCCCAAAGGGCAGCAGGCCAGTGGGTTATAGACCAGTTACATGTGGTCTGTCACAGTTCTGACCCCAACAGACCTTATGTGGTCTCTTGGACACCGTTAGGACGTGAACTACTGCCACCAGCAGTATTTCAACTATTTGACCCTTTGACCACAGCCATACAGCTTCTATAGGAGGTTTGTCATGGATAAAAGACTGGATTCCACAAGAAATGCAAAGGGGGGCAACGAACTGGAGGAATCAATCAGGGCCGGCCGCGGTAGACCTAATCACCACCCTAACCCAAGCTGCAGGCGTTGCGGCGGCAGCGGCGGCTACATGGACGAGGGTCTGAACAAAGTCTACTGTGACTGTCGCTACCAGCAAGGAACGAGGTGGTCTATAACGAGGGGGTCTATTGAGTTCCTAAACATTCATCCGAAAGCTTAAGGGCATTGCGACTGCCGCTATCGGCAAGCAACGTGGCCTAAGAACAGATGATAGTGCCAACAACTGAATATTGTGCCTAAAAAAGCACCCATCCTGGGTGCTTTTTTGCCTTCCCGAATGCTTTCCGTAGGGTGTTACTGCCGCTTCTCAAAAATGCCAAGTGTTAAATTATCGCCACTATAATTAAATTTAAATATGACCGGCACCAGCAGGTTATTAGTGACATACAAATTTTGTCTGGCGTTGGCAGCAGCACGGCCTGGATAGCTATAGACTGCAACTCCATATTTGCGGTCAATACCGGCAATGGAGGCGAAATTATGGTTGGTTGGCGCCTCTGCCTTAAGGCCGGCTTCTTTGGCTACCCAATAAATAAGGGAGGCCAGATGACAGACACCATCTCCCACCAGATAGCCATCTGAAACAAACCCCTCTTGGCTATTAAAATGGGCATTGGTGGTTTTGGCAATCTGACCTTGATATTGAGGCAAGACATCCTCATGAAAGGCAAACACCTGGCCAGGTTTAAGCTCAAACTGGTAGGTAAACGGCTTTCTGACCTGACCCCAGTCAATGTCCTGCTTGTCAGTCACAGTACCTACCAGATAGGCCATATTCAGCAATATATTGTCTCTGAACACGCCATTAACATACTTGTCAGGCTGTCTGTCAGCCAGAGAAATAGCCTGGCTCGCCAATGGCTGACTGATGGGCTGCTGGTATAATACTAGCTGGGCATTAGCCTCAACAATTGAGGCCACAGCTACGGTTAAAATTAACTCTTGAATCATATAAAAACAGGTACCCGATAGTACCTGTTGACTGATATTCTATCACACTATGGGTTATACTGCAACTTCTGGAGAAAGTTTAAAGATTATCTATTTAGCTGTAAAATTGTGGTTAAAAATTGGCTTTAACATTAAGCCTTAGGGTAATTGAGCCAATGTTGCCCTCGGAATCGACAGCGTCAACCCGCAGTAGGTGCGTGCCTTGTTGGTCACTTTTGAATTTAAAATGAGCAGCATACGGTTCTTGAGACGCCTGTTTTTGCTGGTTATCATCCCAATAGAAAGTAACATTGATGATCGGCTTAGCTGACGTAACTTTTGCCAGCACATCAAATTCCAAAGGCACATTGGCCCCATCAGGAATATTCTCTATTTTAACTTGCGGTCCACCGCCAGTTGCCTGGTCTGAAGCCATAGTTACCTGGCAATCGCCGCCACCGCAAAACTGTCTAGTGTAAGGATCGTACAGCTTTAAAACCAGCTGGCCATCTACAATTTGGTGCATATCATCTGTTTTTGACGGCTGGGTACCGTTAATAAAATATTCAGTTCTGGTTGATTGAGTATTGGCACCTGGCAAAAGACCTGAAACCGCGTCTACATCAGCTCTGATAATATTATCCGGCTTGCCAAATTCTTCGTTTTTCTTATCTTTTAAGGCCGCCCTCATGATTTTGTTCCAAATAGGTGAGGCACCTGTCACGCCTGATGCCACTGATTGTGACATGGGAGTATTGTCATTATTGCCCACCCAAACACCGGCAACAATTGACGGGGTATAACCAAAGGTCCAATTATCTCTTTTTTCATCTGTAGTTCCAGTTTTTACCGCCACGGTCTTTCCTGATATCAGCAAAGCACTGTTTGGCCCAAAAGCCGGAGTCCTGGCGCCGTTATCAGCCAGTATATCTGATATCAAAAAAGCAATTTCTGGCTCCAACACTCTTTTGCCAGAGGTAGGCCTATTTTCGTAAAGCACAGTCCTTTTTGCATCTGTTACTTTCAAGATCGCCACTGTATCCTGCCTGATGCCGTTATTGGCAAAAACCCCAAAAGCGCCAGTCAAATCAAGCAGTCTCACTTCACGGCCTCCCAATGTCAAAGATAATCCGACACTGGCTAAGTTTTCGCCAGTTGGCTCCCAACTGGCAATTCCCATGTCATAGGCAAGCTGCATGACCGATTTAATACCGTTGACCGCCAGCATTTTGACTGCCGGAATATTATATGAGTTTCCTAAAGCATATCTAACTTGAACCGGCCCATGGAAGCGGTCGTCGTAGTTAACCGGAACATATTTTGGTTTGTCTGGACCATTATCAAACTCTGTTTTTTGGTCAATCAGCATAGTCACCGCTGTATAACCCTTTCTGAAAGCTTGAGCATAGTTGATAGGTTTGGTGGAAGACCCTGGCTGACGATATGACAAAGCCACATTGACATTACCATCATAATCTTTGGCAAAATAATCCTTGGACCCGACCATGGATAGAATTTGGCCGGTTTTGGGGTCTAGAACCACTGCTGCGCCATTGCCAACTTTGGCCATCTTGAGCTTGGCGATTTCTTCAGACACAATTTTTTGAGTTTCTTCTTGAAGCTTATAGTTCAAGGTCGTGCTAACTTGCAGTCCGCCTTGTTCTACCATTTTTTCGCCAAATTGATCGACCAATTGTTCTTTAACCCAAAGGACGAAATGGGGGGCTTTAATTGACCCGCCTTGGGTAACAAATTTAACATCAGCCAGTTCAGCTTTTGATTTATCTTCCTGTTCTTTGGTGATATAACCCTCCTCCTTCATCCTACGCAATACTTCAGAAGCCCGGGTAATATACGCCTTGGGGTTAGAGCCAAAGGGGGAGTAAGCAGTTGGGCGCTGTGGCAATCCCGCCAAAATAGCAGCTTCTGTTAAGGTCAGCTCTTTGGCTTTCTTCCCAAAATAAGTCTGGGCGGCTGTTTCAATTCCCCAAGCTGTTCCACCATAAGGCACCTCATTCAGATAAATCTGCATAATTTCATCTTTGGAATATCTTTGGTCAACTTGAATTGCTAAAATGAACTCTTTGATTTTGCGAGTGATGGTTCTTTCTGAAGAAAGCAGAGTATTTTTGACCGCTTGCTGGGTGATGGTTGAGCCGCCGGCCAGCTGTCCTTTGAAAATAATATCTCTGACTGCCCGCAGGATGCCAAACATATCAAACCCGCCGTGTTTATAAAAATCTTTATCTTCTATAGCAACTGTGGCTTGAATGACGTAGGGAGGCAGGTCATTTAGGGAAACTGTGGTTCTGTTTTGGTCGCCGTAAACATCATATAAAAGCTCTCCATTCCGGTCATAAATTTTAGTCGACTCAACCACCTGGCGATTGGTTAGTTTAGTAGGCGAAGGAAGATCGCGAGCCACCACTATAAACGCGATCACGGTCAGCCCCATAAGAATTAATATGCTGAACAAAAAGCCTGTTGAAAAAAGAGCCACCAAGTAAAGCTTCCAACGCCGTCGGGAAACTCTGCCTGATGGCGGCAAAAAGGAACCAAAACCGGATCTACGAACTCTGTCTTGTCTGAACACTGATCCCTATTTTAACAAAAACATTGCGCTTGAAGCAAAAACAGCTTACAATAATGGTCAATGGACCAGTTAGATGATATTTTAAGCCGGGGGGTTGCCAACATCATTCCGTCCCATCAGGAGTTAGCCAAACTCCTCCGCTCCGGCAAAAAATTAAATATTTATATGGGAATTGATCCCACTTCCGTCAAAATCCATTTGGGCCATGCTGTCCCATTGAGAAAACTGCAGGCCTTATCAGAACTGGGGCATAAGGTAACATTTCTGATTGGTGATTTTACGGCTCTGATTGGCGATAGCTCTGATAAGGAGTCGGAAAGGCCACAACTGACGCCAGACCAAATCCAGGAGAATTTTAAAACTTATAAAAAGCAGGCAGAGAGCTTGCTCGATTTTTCCAAAATTAAAATTGTGTATAACAGCAGCTGGCTGAAAAATTTGACATTTTCCGACACTGTTAAATTATGCCAGTACTTTTCCTTTGGTGATTTTGCCAGCCGGGAGTTAGTCAGAAAAAGGCTTGATTCTGGCAAGCGGGTCGGTTTGCATGAAGCGCTCTATCCGGTCATGCAGGGATATGATAGTTATTTTTTGGATTGTGACTTGCAAATAGGCGGCACTGACCAAACCTTCAACATGCAAGCCGGGCGTACATTGCAAAAACAATTAAAAGGCAAGGAGTCATATGTTTTAGCTTGTGATTTCCTGGAAGGAACTGATGGCCGAAAAATGAGCAAAACCTGGGGTAATGCTATCTGGCTTGATGACAAACCGGACGATATATATGGAAAGGTCATGTCTTTAAAAGATAGCTTGATCGTCCAATACTTTATGCTGGCAACTTCTCTGCCGCTCTCTGACATTGACCAAATCAAAAAAGAGCTGGACCTGGGTCAAAACCCGATGCAGGCCAAGAAACAATTAGCCTACCAGATTGTTATGGAATTTTATGGACCAGATAAAGCAAGCAGTGCCCAGGAAAATTTTGAAATGGTTTTTCAAAAAAAAGAGTTGCCTGCCAACATACCTACATACGTCCTAGAGAAAAACAAGGCACAAAACACCACCATCACCGATGTGTTGGTAGAAGCGGGTCTGGCACCATCCAAATCAGAAGCCAGGCGAATCACCCAACAAGGCGGACTGCAAGTAGCAAACCAGACAATAGAAAATTCTGATACGCCAATTGTCAATTATCTACAGAATGGACAAATAGTGATACAATTTGGCAAGAGGAAATTTTTAGCTGTTGAAGTTAGGACCTAATTATGGAAATGTTTTCTAAGTATCGCATCATCTGGACAATTATTGTAGCCATCGCATCTTTGGCTTTGGTTGCCAGTTCTGTCCTGCCTTTGTTCATCTATTAAAAGAAATGGTTTTGGGCAAGACTCCTGTTTCCGAGGTCTATTCAATAGGTCCAGCATCTGCTGCCAGGCTTAAAAAACTGGACATTTATACTGTTGAAGATCTTATTTATCATTTCCCATTTCGCTACGATGATTTTTCTAAAATAGAGCAGATTGCCAATATCATCCCGGGAGAGAAGTTAAGTATTATTGGTAACGTTTGGCAGATCAAAAATATCAGAACCAGGTCGGGAAAATTCATCACCCGGGCGCTGGTGGCTGACCAAACATCAACCGTTGAGGTCATTTGGTTTAACCAACCATATCTTACCAAAATTATTAAAGCCGGTACACCTATCTCCTTGTCTGGCAAAGCGGAAGTTGAAGGCAGGAGGCTAAAAATGATTTCTCCCTCATATGAACTAATCCGCCAGCAGCAGGATCAGTTAAAAAACTTTAGACAGCAGTCTTTGCATACCGGCAGGTTAGTGGCAATTTATCCGGAAACTGAACATGTCTCCTCCAAGTGGCTTAGGTCAAAGATTGCTATCTTGTTGCCGGCATACCTTGGGGCTGAAAGCGATTTTCTGCCGGAAGAGGTCAAAAAAAGGCACTCACTAATCAACCTGGCTGACGCCTTAAAACAGATTCATTTTCCCAATAATTTAGAGGAGATCTCCAAGGCCCGGCAGCGGCTGTCCTTTGATGAACTGCTGCTGACACAACTGATCACCTTGAGAAGAAAGCTGAGTTGGAAAGCGAATAAAACTGCACCACCAATGCAAGTGGACAGCAATAAAATAAGTAGGCTGATCCAATCATTACCTTTCAGGCTCACTGATGCTCAAAATACAGTTATCAAAGAAATCCTGACTGATTTGAAAAAATCTACACCAGCCAATCGGCTCTTACAAGGTGACGTCGGATCTGGCAAAACAGTCGTGGCAGCTGTAGCCAGTTATGTATCTTTTCTGAACGGATTTGCCACACTGCTGGTAGCGCCAACCGAGATTTTGACTTTTCAGCATCAGCAAACATTAGAGGAAGTGCTCGGTCAATACGGAATTAAGATAGGAATTTGGACAGGCAGCAAAAAGCAGCAGGGTGACATCATTTGCGGCACTCATGCTCTGCTGCATAATTACCAGGCTGATAAACCGATTGGACTGGTAATTGTTGATGAGCAACACCGTTTTGGCGTTGCCCAAAGAGGCAAACTATCAATCGGCCATCAACAAAATCAAACGCCCCACTTTTTAACCATGACAGCTACTCCGATACCCAGAACCACCGCCTTAACCCTTTACGGGGATTTAGACTTATCAGTGATTGACGAGATGCCCCCGGGCAGGCAAAGGGTGGCCACATATGTTGTACCAGGTGGCAAAAGGGAGGCAGCTTATCAATTTATAGAAAAGCAGATCAGAGCTGGCCGCCAAGCATTTATTATTACTCCATTTGTCGAGCCATCAGAAACAATGACCTCTGTCAAAGCCGCCATTGAGGAATTTGCTAAACTCAAAAGTAAATTCTCCAGTGGTGTTAAATTAGGCCTGTTACACGGCCGTCTATCATCAAAGGAAAAGGAGCGGCAAATTAATAAATTTAAAAACAACCAGATTAATATTTTGGTTTCAACCCCGGTGGTAGAAGTTGGTATTGATGTTGCCAACGCCACAGTGATGATGATTGAATCGGCAGAAAGATTTGGCCTGGCCCAATTACACCAGCTAAGAGGCAGGGTAGGCAGGGGGGAACAGAAATCGTATTGCTTACTCTTTACAACCAGCAAAGCCGAGAATTCCATCAAGCGGCTCAAAAGCATGGAGAAAGTTCATCTAGGCCTCAAGCTGGCTGAAATTGATCTTAAAAATCGCGGTCCAGGAGAAGTATTTGGCTTAAAGCAGTCTGGCTTTACAAACTTAAAAATTGCTGATTTATCAGATTACACTCTGGTAGCCAACACTCAAGCAGAGGCTAAAAATATTCTAAAAAACCAACTACTCTTGCGATATCCTTTACTTGAACAAAAAGCCAATGCCGCTTCCATATATATCCAGCCCAATTAACAAGTAAACACCACAGCTGTAGCCATAATATTTTCAAGCCCGTGGTTGTCAGAACCAATAGTATTATGCTATACTACAAGCCGTATGTCAGAACCAAAACGCCGCCATTCTAGACAAAGGCAAGGCAAAAGAAGGCTCCAAATAAATCTCACTCTCCCGCAGTTGAGGACTTGCCCTAGTTGTCAAGAGCCCATCAGGCCACATACGGCATGTACCAGCTGTGGATTCTACAGGGGTCGTCAGGTCACGACCAAAGCCAAAAGTAACCAAACATCAACTAACACTTCTTAAATGAGGACCAGACTTGACCCGAGGCATATCAGAAGGCAGAAATTAGTTAAGTTGCTTTTTACTTGGGATTTTCAAAAAGAATCAGATAATCCTGCAATCCAACCAATTATTGACAGCCTATCGCTACTTGATCAAAAAATTCAAAAAGCCGCACCAGAATGGCCTTTGGCACAAATATCCAAAATAGATTTGGCTATTTTACGGCTGGCTACTTTTGAGATAGCTGTTGACAAAAAAGAGCCAACTAAAGTTATTATTGACGAGGCTATTGAACTGGCCAAAGAATTTAGTTCTGACTCATCACCTGGCTTTGTTAATGCTGTACTGGGGGCGATCTTAAAAAATACGCCACATAACTAGTATAAAATGTGTTACTATAATCAAAATACTACTTAATAAGTCGCAAAGAGGAGAATCTAAGCTAGACTATGTCACAGCAGACCCTATCACAATTAGAACAGCAACTGGGCATTTACTTTAAAAATAAAAAACTGCTCACCAAAGCTTTTACCCACAGATCATACCTTAACGAATCCAATCAAGAAAAACAGGAAAGCAATGAAAGGCTGGAGTTTTTAGGGGACAGCGTCTTATCACTTGTGATCTCTGAACATCTATATAGACAATACCCGAATATCGACGAAGGACAACTAACTAATTATCGCTCCAGCATCGTTGCTAAAAAACCCCTATCACAAATTTCCAGATCTTTGGGGCTAGGCAATTATTTATTTTTATCCAAAGGCGAGGATGAATCCGGAGGCAGACAAAATAGCTCAATACTGGCAGATTCCTGTGAAGCTTTTATCGGGGCGCTGTTCCTTGATCAAGGAGTAGATATTGTTAAAAGATTTATCAACCGATATTTTATCCCCAAGCTCGATCTGTTGATAAAAAAAGGTGCAGTGAGAGACTATAAAAGCCAGCTACAGGAAAAAATACAGGCCATTTACAAAAAATCGCCCATCTACAAGACTATCAAAACGCAAGGGCCGGATCACAAAAAGACCTTCATGGTGGGAGTTTGGGCCAATGGTCAACTACTAGCTCAAGGCAATGGCAAAAGCAAACAAGAAGCTCAACAAAGCTGTGCCAGGCAGGCCCTCGCAAACCTGTAAATCGTTCTGTCGTGGACAAAAATTACCACATCTGCTATAATTTATAATAGTCTATATATCACCTCGTAGGTGATATAATTTTCTAATATGGCTTTACGGATCCGACTATCCAGAATTGGCGCTAAAAAACAACCCTTTTATCGGATCGTGGTTAAAGAAGCCCGGTCCAAAAGAGAAGGGGAGTACGTGGAGTCAATCGGCACTTATAACCCTTTACCCAACCCTTCAGAGATAAACATCGACCGTAAAAAATATGACCAATGGAAACAAAAAGGTGCCCAGCCTTCCGACATTGTCAGAAGATTAGTGGAGGGAGTGCCAAGGCTAAGGAGTAGGCGGCCTGCCAAAAAAACTCAAAGCACTCCAGCAGATCAGACTGATGACAAAACAGGGTTAAAAGCAGCAGTGTCATTGACTGAAAGTAGTGGCGATAATGCACCGCCAACAGACCAACAAAACCAAATGCCAGAAATCCAGACAGGGGTTTGAGGTAAGAATAGCCATGAAGGATTTTATTCATTTCCTAGTTACATCAATCATTGACAACATTGAAACTGTTAAAATAACTGAAGAACAAACCAGTGAAGAAACCATCATAACAATTTCAGTACCCAAATCAGAAATGGGTAAAATAATTGGCAAAGAAGGCAAAGTCATCAATGCCATCAGACAGCTTGCTAAAATTATCGCCATCAAAAAGGGAATCCGCATTAATATAAGACTGGCAGAAAATGCAGATTGAGCATAGTCTAGCATTTGAGATTTTGACTCTTTTCCCAGAGATGTTTGTATCCCCGCTGGCATTTAGCATTATCAAACGCGCCCAAGATAGAAAGCTAATCACCATTAATCTGCATAATTTAAGAGATTTTACGCAAGATAAGCACAACAGCGTTGATGACAGGCCTTATGGCGGAGGCCCTGGCATGGTTATGCGAGTCGACATAGTTGATAGGGCCTTAAATATAATTAGGGGGGGCAGGCCAACGAGAAAGACGAGAACTATTTTACTTGATCCTACAGGACCAAGATTTAACCAAGATCAGGCTAAAAAATTGTCACAACTTGACCAAATTATTCTCATCTGCGGCAGATACGAGGGGGTGGATGAAAGGATCAAAGATCATCTGGTGGATGAAATGATTTCTATTGGAGATTACATTCTGTCTGGCGGGGAATTAGCAGCCATGGTAGTTGTCGATAGTATTACTCGGCTCATACCAGAAGTTCTGGGAGATGAACAATCAGCAGCTTTAGAGTCATTTAACAAGATGGAAGTTGGCAGTAAAAAAGTTCGCTTGCTTGATTACCCGCAATATACCCACCCGGAAGAATATAAAGGCTGGACGGTTCCGAAAATTCTAAAATCCGGTGACCATAAAAAAATTCAGCAATGGAGAAAAAATCAGGCCATCCAAAAGACCAAAAAAATGCGCCCCGATCTTTTGTAATGAACTACTAGCTGCTGGCGCAGACTTATCATCCTCTTTAAACAACTACAACTCTTACTGCGCAAAGGGATTAGCTCTACCAGAGATACTGATCTGACCGATCGCGGTGTACACTCTAAATCTTGATAAGGTATCAATCAAATCTAAATCCCGGCCTGATAGTTTAGGCAATGGCGCAGCAGCATCTCCTAAATTTGTTGGAGCAGACTGGAAATAGGCAACCATAGGAATGGTACTTTCTGTTAACCCTCCAGTCCGGGGATTGGCCACCAGAGAAATGGACTTTGGTGACAAAATTCTTCTGGCGTTTTTAATTTTTGATACCAACAGTTGAATATCGGTAATCGACCCCTCAAATGTGACTTTCACATCAATTTGTCCAGCTTTGCCAATAGTAGATTTGGTGGACGAACTAATAACACCAGGTGTCATTTGGATAGCTTTAACAGACAGGCTAGCTTCTTGAGCCAATGACTCTAGCCCAAAAACTAAACCACCAATTTGTTTATCGTAGGGCAGTGCTAGGTCTACTTGCCGCAGGTTTTCATCTAAGCTAGACTCATCTTGCAAATAGCCAACCAGTTCTTTTAATTTAGACTCTAGGGCCATCTTTCTTTGCTGGCCTTTACCAACGGCTTCCTGAATAGACAAAATCTGACCGAGTTTAGGCACTATGAACAGCCAACTAATAACCAGACACACCAAAACCACCACGAATAACGCCATGTATCCTCGATATTGTCGATAAAGTAAATTGATTTGTGATATAAACATAGATTTTATACGGTCTATTTTTTAATGTCGGCAGAAATAGTAAATTTATAACTGCCGTCTTTGGCGCCGTCGATAGCATCAAGCATGGAATTGGCAAACAACTGTTTTGACTGGCTATCTGATGCCAACAGGTCAAAAAACACACTGGCTTCACTGGAAGATGGAGCAACAGCGCCAAAAGTAATTTTTTGATTTTCTGAAATTGACAAATCATTCAAGGACACCTGACTTGATGAAAGCAATCTGGATAAAACCGCCAGACTTTCTTCAAACTTGGGATCACGATTGATAATGGAGGCAATGGTAGATATTTTTGCTTTGAGAATTTGCACTTTACCGTCTATGTCTTTGTAGCGATTTACCTGCTCTTCCAGAGACCCTACCGTAGCTTTAATCTGTTCCAGGCGGCGGTTTTGGATATTCCAAACTAGAAAAACTCCTGCTACCAAAAAAATCGTCACCAACAAGACTATGATGCTGACCTTTTCCAGCTGCTTATTTTTCTTAACCCGCAATTCCTGCAGATTATAAGAAGTAGGTAAAAGATTGATATTAACAGGCATCATTTTTAAACTTCTCTCAGAGCCAGCCCAGCTGCCACAGCATAGATTGGCGCATCTTCAACCAAAACCCGTAAACGTTGCTGGTCTTTTTTAATATTAAACCAGGGATCGCCGATTTGGACTTCTAGACCCAAAATTTGTGCCAGGTACACTACTAAACCAGGCAGTTTAGCACTGCCGCCGCATAATACTACTCTTTTAACAATATCATCGGGTCCTTTTTCTCTGTATGATAAGAGGGCCCTTTTTATTTCAGCAGAAATCACGTCAACAATAGGCTTAAGAGCTTGGGCAATTTTGCCATCAAGCTGCCCCTCTGCCAAACCATATGTTTTTTTATATTCTTCAGCTTGGGGAAGGGGAAAGCCTAGTTCAACTGAAATGGCACGAGTAAATGCCATGCCGCCTGTTGCCACTGACCTGGTAAAAACTAAAGATCCACCCCTGATAATTGACACATCGGTAGTAGATGCTCCTATGTTGGCAATCAGAGTAGTAGGGGAGTAGGGGTTAGTCCCAACTAATGATCTGGCAGTGGCCAAAGATTCTGTTTCCAGCGCTAAAGGCGTTACACCTATATCTTCTAAAATTTCGGTATACCTATTAACTAGAGTCAAGGGAGCAGCCACCAGCAGAATTTCCATCTTAGCATCAGCAGTCGTTGTCTGTGGCTTGGAAATAACATGCCAGACTAAAGATACCTCGTTAAGGGCGGCCGGAATATATTGTTCAGCTTCGAAAGAGATGGCTGAAGCCAGTTCTTTATCAGTCAGATATGGCATTTCAATAATCCTAGTAAAAACCTGCGATTCTGGCAAGCTCACTACAGCATACGGTGTATTAATTTGTGCCTCATGTGACAATTTTTTAATAGAGGCAGCCAAGGCTTGCCTATCGAATTTTGACTCTGATATGGTGGCGCCGGGCGGAGTAGGGGCTAGACCCACATTTGTCAGTTGCCGGTCGTGACCAACATGCGAAAGCTCAATCATTTTAATTGAGTAAGTTCCAATGTCTAATCCAAAAAAAGATTTATCAGCCATAAGCTATTTTTTCAGTTCAGCAGCAGAAAACAACACATAATCAAAAATCGCTGGTAGAACCGGTACTGACTGGGTCACCTCTATAGTTCTTTTAATACCTCCGGATTCTCCTTCTGATCTGACCCGGTATGATTGTATTGGTAATTGTTTCCCTGACGGTTGAGCCTCAACTGCCAAAGAAGCTGTATTGTAAAAAGGCCTGATCCTTAAAAGTTGGGGATTGGTAATACCGATCTTCTTAAAGTCAGTCAAGGAGCTGCCGCCAGAGGGAGGAGTCTTGGCGCAATATGTTTTTGACCCGAGCGTAAAATTACCTGCAGTGACTTGTAAAAAGTTGTCGCCCCTGTTTTTAGGGGTGTAAGTTTGCTTATACATCTGATAGGGACCGTTACCATAAATAACAGACACTTCTATAGCAGCGGGGTTACCACCAGTGGTGTTGCAATCCTCGCCAGCAGCAATCCAATAGATATTGACCCCATCATAGGCATTGGTAAGCCCGGTTTGATCCAGTTTTAACTGGACCACATCATCCTGCACCACTGGTCTATCAGGAGCGTAACTGGCACCGCCAATTGAGTCAACAGTATATTGATAGGTGGCACTGCCAATCGTTTTTTGACCAGATGGTCCTGAGCCAACCAAGTTTTGTAAACCGCTTGTCAGTGCTTCCTCAATACCAGCTTCCGCAGCTGAAAACGCCCGATTCGATGATTCGGTTTGAGAAGAGATCCGCAAGTCGGTAATTGACCTGGCGGTAATTGATAACCCGATTGTCAATACTACCACCATGATCAACAAAATGATAACAGTCGTCTGTCCTGCTTGATTTAGCCACTTGTTGTTTTTAGTCATCTGATTAATTTTATTGTATTAGCTCGAAATTTTCGTGTCAAACAAATCCATTTAATAACATCTTCCCTGGACTAAAGTCCAGGGTACTTGCCCCTAAGGAAAGATGTTTTACAGCTTCAATTCATCCCCTCGACTACGCTCGGGGTTTTCTTGAAGCTTTTAATAAATCCTTTGCGAAACACTGGTTGAAAACGGCACCTCGATCGTAAAATCATTTCTGGATGGGGCTTGTCGGCCCTGGCTTAAGGTAAATGAGATTGTTATCAATAAAGGCGCACCCTGGGTATGGGTGGCGACAAAACAGGCATTATTGGGCGATAATGATACCCCAGTCACTAAATCACGGTTGGTCACAGTTTTTGATGAAACATTGGTGGCAGTTGGTTCCGGTAAATTAGTAATACTGCTGTCTTCAGCTAAGGCAATAAATCCATTCTCTTGCCCTTCCGTCACTAAGTAAAACCTGGCATACACTGCCGGCGGCCCAGGATCATGTATGATAATATTATTTAAGCATCCTGATGAACTGGAAATTGGGATACCTCGTCCTTGTGCGTCAACGCCGGCGTAAACCGCTTGCGCATTGCGGATTTTTCTCTCCATCAAGTCTAGGGCAAAATTACCATTTTGTTTAATCTTATTGGTTATTTCCACTTTGTTAGCACCTTTTAGCACGCCAAATAATATTCCGGATCCTATCAGCCCAATCAAAATCATTAAAGACGTTGCTACTAAAATCTCAAACAAGGTAAAACCCCTTGATGCGGGGGGAGGGGGGAGGGGGGAGGGAGTTTTATGTAACTTTTTAATTGTAAATTGTAAATTCATAATCCTTAATTCATTTTGCCCATGCGCTAGGATTGGAGAAAATACTACTGGCGCTTGACTGGTGAACTCCTTTCGAATCTCGCCATACTGTAGCAACAGTGACATTAATCCGGTCTGTTCCTGCGGCAGCCAAAGTGGCACATCGCAAAAATTGGTCGTTGATTAAGCTCGTTTCATTGCCAGTTATTGGACAGGCGGACAAAATCGTTGCGCAAGAAAAACTAGGAGACAGCTGACAATTATTACCAAGCAGGTAAGTATTGCCAACCTTCGAGGAAAAATCGGTCCAGCTGGTATCTCTCCATAGCCTGATTTTTTCCATCGCTTCTTGAGTTAGTTTAGTGGCAGCAGTCTGTGATCTGGCAAATTGAGAATTCCTCAAAGAAACAATGGTTAGGCCAACCAGCGATATAACTATAACAACAGCCACCGCCATAGCAATAATAATTTCTATCAGAGATTGGCCTTGATGGCCAATGATGAATGACCCCACTGCGCCAAGACTGCCTCCTTCGCCGAAGTGGCTACGAAGGCCGAGTCGCGGGGCAGGTGAATGATGAATGATGAAAAGTTTTTTAATGGGAGATGGCAAATTAATATCTTTCATCTTTGATCCTTAATCATTAATCTATTTCGTCTCATAAATATCGCCGTTTTTAGTAATCAGCACCCTATAATCACCGCTAGTTTTGCCTTTTAAGGTAATGGTGGCGGCATCAGAACCATCAGGTAGAGCTGGGACAAAATCCATTCCTTGATTCACCGGCTTAAATAAGATGCACAAGTTAGCAGAGCAGGTCTGCGAGGCAGGAGCGCTGGGTGAGAGTTGGGCAATAGCAATATCATCAACATTGGGCAGGGTATAGGTTCTTATCACTCCATCAATAATACCACTACCTGTTTGACTGCCGCATTTCTCTATAACACTATAACTTTTACTATTTTGATCAAACACTGCCTGGTAACCCTTGAACAGGCCGCCTTGTCTGGCAACATCGCTGCAGCCAACACTGACTGCCGCTCCGGATAAAGCGCTATTCTGTGCCAGCCGCAGATTGGCCTTCATTTCTTGAGCAGCAAGTTTGAGAGATTGGCCTCTATTAAAATTAGCAAAGCCCACTAGCCCGAAAGCAGCCAGCAATCCGATAATCGACAACACTATTAGCAATTCAATTAAGGTAAAGCCTGCTATGGAATGATGAATGATGAATGATGAATGATGAATTTTTTTCCACTTATGGCAGATTGGCCCAAGCAATACTCCACAAGCCATTTGACGTCTGACAGGAATACGCATGATTTAACTTTATCAGCAATGAAGCTTTTTAATCAAGCTGAATTTAAGGAGAAGTCGCTGTATGGCTATAGCGTTGAGCCGGGCAAGGTTGGATAGTGAAACCAGAACGATTTTGGTCAGCCAGTTGGTCGTTGGAGTTTTCCAAGCAACTCCATAAAATATAACTCTGACAAGAATTAGCTCCGGGAGCACAACCACTGGGTGCCGGGGTATAGGAATAATTAGTTTTGTCAGAAGGATCAGCCGGCCAATTAGTAGGCTGTATGTAGGCAATTGGCGAGGTCAAACTATTTTTTAGAGTACTCCCATTGCCGCCAGGATAGGATGGTGCTTGCCCGGACGAAGGAGAATTATAATAAAGCTCCAGCGCTGATTGAATGGTTTTTAAGTCTGTTTTCCTCTGGCTATCTCTGGCAGTCTGCCGAACTTTACCTAAATTTACCAGCACAAAACTGGATATGATGGCAATGATGGTAATTACCACTAACAGTTCAACGAGCGTGAAGCCTGTTGCTAATTTTTTGTGCTGCATGTCAAACACTGGCAATAATATTGTTATGGGCTAGTTACCTGATAACATTTAGCAGTAGCAGTGCACGTTGCTGACGCTCCCGAGGGATAAGTACAACCGACGTTACTGGTAACGGTGGCTGCCGGATCATTGGTGTTCTCCAGGGCCACGGTCAAAGTATAACTGGTATTGCCGCTGCCTATGGTATAGCAATAGTCGACAGTTGCCTTAGGATCTTTGGGTAAAGTTTTAATATATCCTCTCGTGGTAACTAAGCCATATTCTGTTGTATCTTTGGGATAAAATGCGGCTCCGGTTGAATCATTACGGAAAAGCTCCAGGGCTTTACCAAGTTGCGCCAGGTCGTTCTTCCGCTGGGCATCACGGGCGCGCGCTTGCGCTCCGGTAAAATTAGCCACTACAAAAGCTGCCAGTATACCAATAATAGCAATCACTACCAGCAATTCTATTAAAGTAAAGCCACGTTCATGTAAACTAGACGTGGTGAAACCACTCTTTAGGCGGTAGGTTTTTTTAATTCTTAATTCTAAATTCATAATTCTTAATTCCACCTCCTTTCAAAAATTGATCTTTAATATTCCCCCTAAATACCAATCGAGGATATTCTCTCCATATAGCATTACAATAAAAGTTGATGTTGTCAAGAAGGGGCCGAATGGAATAACCTGTCCTATTTTCTTTTTGCCGGCAAAAATTAAAAAAACCGATACTATGGCGCCAGTTAGGAAGGACAGAAATAAGGCAGACAGCAGATTGGGCCATCCGCACACCAAGCCTTGAGCCAACCCCAATTTAACATCACCGCCACCCATGCCACGACCAGCTGTGATAATAATCAGCGCCAAAAAAAATAAGGCTATCCCTAAACTCGCCAAAATAGTCTCAATCAGATTGGATGAGGAAAGAATCTGGTAGACCAAGGCCAAAAAAATCAGGGGCCAAACAACTGAATCAGGAATAATTAAAGTTTTCCAGTCATAAAGAAAAATCGTCAAAAGCAGTGCTGTAAAGGCCCAAAAAAATAGCAGTTTTATAAAAAAATCCTCGTTTAGCAGATACAGCTGGCTAATCTTGGCAAAAACTACTACAAACAACAGTCCGCAAACAATTTCCACCATGGGATAATGCGGAGAAATTTTTTCCTGGCATAAACGACACCTGGCACGCAGCATTAAAAATGAAATTACCGGAATTAAGTCATACCAGGCAATCGTTCTTCTACATCCGGGGCAAAAAGACCTCCCTGACAAAGGCAGGCTATTGGCAATTCTAAATATGAACGAGTTGATAAAACTACCCACCAAAGTACCTGGTAAAAAAGCCAAGAAATATAAACCGTACATAAATTATCGAGGAAAAAGCTTATGGTAAGTCTTTTCCTCCAGAGGAAAAGACTTCATATTTGGCAGAACTGGAGCCTCCATCTTGGTCATACCTGCCGGCATTAGCGCTAGACTCTAGATAGCTGGTTAACTTATAGGCACGGCCATCCGATGAATAGGTATACTGGAAAACCACGGCATTATTTTTAGCATCTCTGGCTGTTTGGCCATCTCTGGGGTCAACCATCAGTGTGGGCAAGTATTTAGAAATATCCATGCCGCGAACCCAACCAGTGCCGTCACTATTCCGGCTATTATTGGTAGAGGAGATGGCTTGTGGTCCAGTGGCAGACAGGCGTGCAGCATAAGATGAGTCAGCCAAGGCCATGGCGATGGCCTTGGCAATCACCTGTAAATTTTCGATTCTAGTATTGTCCCTGGTTTTTCTCTGAATCTCAACCGGATTTACAGCGAAAAATACCACTGTTGCAGTAATGATTATTATGGCTATTACTACAACTAATTCAATTAATGTAAACCCCTTGCTGGTTTGTCTGACCATAAATTAATTTGGTGCCGGATCAACTGCCTTGCCCTGCCAGGTCCAATCTGTTTACTCCGGCACGCAAATATAACATGTTCCCGTCGTACACCCTGATGAACCATCTTGATTCTTATTGGCTTGGGACTTAAACGTGGTTGATGTCGGCGCAAAACAAACAGATACCAAATTAGTACTAGCATCCTGTGTGATATAGAGCGAATTTAGATTCTGCCGAGTTTTAAACTGGGATTTCATTTCATTTTTGGCAATCAACTCATCAATACCTACACCGGCCGTATCAGAGGCCTGTTTTTTATTAAGGGTTACCCCAATTTTAGTAGGATCCCAAGGATAGGTCCCAAAAGTCGTGTAATATCTCTCATCAGCATTAAGTAATTCCGCGGCGTCTGATTTTTTTGAAGTATCATTGCCTTTATTGATCTGCTCTATCGGATTGATGGCAGAAAGCAGGGCCACTGACAAAACTGACAAGACCGCAATCACTACCAGCAATTCTATTAAAGTAAAGCCACGTTCATGTAAACTAGACGTGGTGAAACCACCCCTCAAGCGGTAAACGGTAAACGGTAAACGGTAAATTTTTTTAATTCTCAATCGTACATCCATAATTCTTAATTCCACCTCCTTTCATCTTCATGGCGATGACCACAAAAAAGCACCACCATTAACCAAAAAGCCTGGTGCTGGAAAATTCTTGCATGTTGGGCAGTTGATGCATTTTAAAAACTTGATGTTAACTGATAGATGGGCATTATGATGGAAAGGATCATAAAAGCCACCGCTATGCCTAATATAATCATGATAATAGGTTCAATGGCAGTAGTCAAGCCCTTGACAGCCTGTTCTGATTCTGTTTCAAAAAAACTGGCCATTCGCATTAGGATTTCATCAAGTTTTCCGGTTTGTTCACCGGTTTTGATCATTTGTCCCAAAATTGGTGGGAAATCTTTATTTTGAGTAATCGGCAGTGCTAGTGGGAAGCCCCGCTCTACCATTTTGGCAGATTGGATAATGGCATCCTGGTAAATACTATTGTCAACTGCTTCGCCTACAATATTTAATGCTTCTATGATGGGAACACCGGCTCCAATCAGCAGTGATAAAGTCCTGGCAAATTCCGTTAAGACAATTTGTTTGACTAGATTGCCAATAATCGGTATCCTAAAGACCAATCTATCCCATCTGCGCTGGCCGGAATAAGTTTGCTTCCATTTTATAAAACCAAAGGCAAAACCGAAAATCAAGCCAATGATCAACCACCAAAAATTAACAAATAGTCCGGAGGTAAAAATTAAAATTTGTGTTGGAAGAGGCAGCTGCGAACCAAGGTCTTTATATAAAGAGGTGAGTTTTGGTATAACAAATACCATCATGACAAATCCCACTCCCAACATTGCCAAAATTATCATGGCTGGGTAGATCAAAGCCCCTTTAACTTTTCCTTTAAATTCTCGCTCTTTTTCTAGATTATCAGACAGCCTTAGCAAAACTTTATCCAGTACTCCGGCAGTTTCTCCGGCTTTGACCAGCGAGACATAAATTTTGGAAAACATGCGGGGATGCTTTGCCAAAGCACTTGCTAAAGTTGACCCGCCTTCAACATTAAGTAAAACATCAGCTACCACTTCATGAACTTGAGTATTGGCGGTTTGATCCCTCAAGACGACCAGGGAGTCTGTCAGCGGCAGCCCGGCGTTAATCATGGTAGAGAGTTGACGGGTAAAAGCTACTACCTCGCCCAAGCCAGCGGGGTGGATTTTGTTTATTAAGCCTTGGATATCAAACAGGGCATTTTTAGGAATAAGAGCAACAACTACCAAACCTCGGTCACGTAAAATTCTGGCTGCTTGCCGCATGTCAGTTGCTTCAATACGACCTGATCTGGTTTGTCCTTGCAGGTCTTTGGCTCTCCAAGTGTAGATAATCATGGTTGCTAGCTACGTAATAGCCTGGCTAATTCCTGAGGGCGAAGTGCATAACTTTGAGCAACTGACTGGGGGATCTTTCCTGCTTTAACAAAACGGGCCAGAGAAACCTCCAAGGTTTCCATACCCAGATCTTGTGAAGTTTGGATGATGTTATCAACCATATGCGTTTTACCCTCCCTAATCACAGTCCTGATAGCACTTGAAGCAAGCATCAATTCCACAACGGGGACTCTGCCCCCGCCAATGGCTGGAATCAGTCTTTGTGATATGATGGCCGCTAAAGCCGAAGAGAGCTGTAGCCTGATCTGTCCCTGCTGTTCTTCTGGGAACACATCAACAATTCTGTCAACTGTTTGCGCCGCAGAATTAGTATGCAAGGTAGCAAATACCAGATGTCCGGTTTCAGCAATAGTCATGGCAGAAGCAATAGTTTCATAATCTCTCATTTCTCCGATTAGCACCACATCAGGATCTTGTCTCAAGGCAGATCTAAGTGCCACTGGCCAAGCATGGGTATCAAGATGCAGCTCTCTTTGTGAAACTACCCCTTTACCTTTGGGATAAATGTATTCTATGGGGTCTTCGATAGTTAATACGTGGACTGGTCGCTGTTGATTTATTTCATTGATAATTGCTGCCAACGTTGTTGATTTACCATGTCCGGTTGGTCCAGTCACTAATATTAGTCCTTGGACTAGCTGGGCAAACTGATGAAGAGTTTTGGGTAAAGATAGCTCTTCAATGGTTCTAATTTTGACTGGAATCAGCCTCAAGGCAGCTGACAGGTAACCTTTCTGGTAATAAGCGTTAACTCGAAAGCGTGCTAGATCTGATAAGGCAAAGGAGAAATCAAGCTCTTTGTTGGCCAGCAGTAAGTCTTTTTGATCAGATGAAACTAGCTTAAAAACTAACTTTTCTGTATCTTCAGGTAAAAGGGGCGCTGCACCGGCAATCGGGGACAGGGAGCCATCTATGCGTAGAATGGGTGGCGATCCTACTACCAAATGTAGGTCTGATGCACTGTTGGCAATAGTTGTTTCTAAAAGTTGCTCTATTTCCATAAAATTAGCTTATAGCTCGCAGTGTATAGTTAGTATCGTCACAATTTTATCATTCATCATTAATCATTAATCTTGTGCCACTCTTAACACTTCTTCTATCGTAGTTACTCCTTCCGTAACTTTCAAATAGCCATCTTGCTTCATGGTAATCATGCCTTCTTCTATCGACTGCTTTTCAACTGTTTGAGAAGAAGCCCTTTCCAAAACCAGCCGGCCAATTTTTTCCGATACTACCAAAACTTCAAAGATACCAATCCTGCCTAAATACCCAGTGTTATTACAAGATTGGCAACCTCTACCACGATAGAGCTTTGTCCCCTTACCCTCTGGCTCATGATAAAGTTTTCCCAGAACGCCTTTAATATCGCCAACTACTTCCTGGCTTGGATCATAAGCTTCTTTACAGGATGGGCAGATTTTCCTGACCACCCTTTGCCCGACTATGGCGTTGCAGGAAGAAGCGATTAAAAACGGTTCTGCCTGCATATCCAACAGCCTGGGTAGGGCGCCTGATGAAGTATTGGTGTGTAAAGTAGAAAAGACCAAGTGCCCGGTCAACGCTGCTTGGATGGCTAGATCCGCGGTTTCGGTGTCTCTGATTTCTCCCACAAAGATAATATTGGGGTCCTGCCTTAAAAAAGACCTTAATCCTGAAGCAAAAGTAAGCCCTGCCTGGGGGTTAACCTGAACCTGGTTAATGCCGGCAATCTGGTATTCAACTGGATCTTCCAGAGTCACAATGTTCACCTTGGAAGAATTAAGTTTTGACAAAACTGCATAAAGAGTGGTCGTTTTACCTGAACCAGTTGGGCCAGTTACCAGGATGATGCCATGCGGCCTTAACAATTGCACCTCAAAATTTTTTAGGGCTGTGCCGCGTAATCCCAAATCTCCCAAAGTAGGAATGCCTCCTGATTTTTTGAGCAGCCTCATCACCACTTTTTCTCCATTCACGGTCGGTAGGGTAGAGACACGTAGATCGATCTCTTCATCAACATATTTGAAATTAAAACGTCCATCCTGGGGGACTCTTTTTTCATCAATCTTCATCTCTGATAGTATTTTAATTCGAGACACAACTGCATCGTGAACCTTGATTGGCAATACTAATTTCTCATGCAGGATACCGTCGATTCTGTATCTAACTCTAGTTTTATCTTCTTGGGGCTCAATATGAATATCAGAAGCTCTCATCTTAATACCGTATTCTAGGAGTGTTGCCACAATTTTGGCTACCGGAGCTTCTCTTATCACTTCACCGATTTTGCTAACATTAATTCTGTCTCTGGGCAAAACCTCTGTACCGGCTTCTTTTAATACTGCCGAGACTTCACTGGATAAGCTTTGGGAATATTGAGAGTCAATGGCCCGATTAATATCGCTTGATAAACCCAGATATGGCCGTATCAACAAGGAAGTTTTTTTCTCTAAAAATTCCACCACTTGCAAATCCAGCGGGTCAACCATGGCAACAAAGAGGCTCTTGTCTTTTTTGTCAAAGGGGATTAGCACATAGCGTTTGGCGATTGATTCGGGAATTAAATTTAGAATCTCCGGAGCAACAACTTTATCCTTTAATGACACGTAGGCAATCCCCAATAAGGCGGCTTTGGCAGAAGCCAGCTGATCTTCATTGACAAAATTATGGTCCAGCAGAATTTGCTCAATGCTTTTCCCGGTATTGATGGTCTCCAGCTTGACTACGTTGAGCTGGTCTTGGTTGATAGAACCGTTTTTCAAAAGTACCTGTTCAATACCTGCTGGCAGGGCAGTGCTCTGCGGCATATCAGCAACCACTCTCCTTCATCATATGTTTTGCAATATCTATTAAATCATATACTCAAATTCCAGGTAATGTAAAGCTCTCATCTTGCATAAAATTTTATCAACCTGTTAAAATTCGACAGGTATGATGACTTCCTATTTAATTTTGGGTGACACAGAACAAACCAGGGTTCATGCTAGAAATTTAGCTCTTGAATTCTTGGAAACTAAGCAGTTTCCTCATCCTGATTTACTAATCCTGGCAGCCGAGACAGGAGACTTAAAAAACTTTGGCATTGCCGCCATCAGAAACCTGGAACGCCAAATCAACCTGAAACCATACCAGGCTCTTTATCAAGTAGCCATCATTTACGATTCACACTTATTGTCACCAGAAGCCCAAAACGCCTTATTAAAAACTTTAGAAGAGCCTCCTGGGAAAACTATCATTATTTTAACCGCACCACGCCAGCAGCTACTGCCCAATACTATCGAATCACGGTGCCAAGTCATTAATTTGAGAGCATCAAAGCAATGGCAGTCCCAAAGCCAAATCATCAGCCAAGTTGAGCAAATCGTACAAACCAAACCACTGGAGCGGCTACCCATGGCAACCAATATTGCCAAAACTAGCCATGATGCCAAAATTTGGCTGGAAGAACAGCTGATCCTGTGGAGACAGGTGCTGATTTTACCCAAGACAGGACGTCCATTATTAAAATTTTTAGCTTTTTCTCAAATTGATGAGCGTACGGTGAGTAAATTTTTAAGATTTTTACTTTTATCTCTAAGATTGCTTGATAGGCATATCGCCATCAAGATGACCATAGAGCAAGTACTCTTAAGAATGCCGCATATCAAAGGCTAGCTTAAAAAAACTGGGTGATTTGCTTGTTACAAAGCCTAAATCTAACACGCTAGACTTGTGATCTGCCACCTGCTATGATAAAATTAAATTACCACCAGCTGGGTAAATTTTTTTTGTATTGAGGAATTATTGCTAAATGGCTAAACAAACTTACACTGCCCAAGATATCCAAGTCCTCGAAGGCCTAGAACCGGTCAGGAAACGTCCGGGAATGTATATCGGTTCGACTGATTTGACTGGTCTGCATCATCTAATTACTGAAATAATAGATAACTCTGTTGATGAGTCACTGGCTGGCTTTGCTAAAAATATCAGTGTTATCATGTTGCCTGATAATAAAATTCTGGTGGCAGATGATGGGCGAGGTATCCCGGTAGAGAAGCATAAAACCGGTAAGTCCGCCTTGGAAGTGGCTATGACTTACCTGCACGCCGGCGGCAAATTCGGCCAAGGCGCCTACAAAGTTTCCGGAGGACTGCATGGTGTAGGAGCCTCTGTTGTGAATGCCTTGTCAGCCTGGATGAGAGTGGAAGTCAGGAGGGAGGGTAAAATTTACGTCCAGGAGTACAAAAGAGGCAAGGCCACAGGTGAGGTTAAAACTATCAAAAAAGACCAAGCACTCTGGTATCATTCGCCCACAGGGACAACCAGTATTTTCCAACCGGATCCGGAAATTTTTTCTACAGTTTCGCCCAATACTGAAATCATCAAGACTTCTCTGCGGGAAAGGGCTTATCTGGTTAAGGGTTTACGGTTTCATTTTGAAGACCAGACCACTCAAGAAGAGGCCAATTATTATTTTGACGGGGGAATTAAGTTATTAGTTGAGCATCTTAACAAAAATAAAACCACTATTACTAAACCGATTTACATTACCAAGCAGGTGGAAGACTTGGGGATTGAAGCAGCCATCCAATATAACGATGGTTTTACTGAAACAGTAGAAAGTTTCGTTAACGTCATCAACACTCGTGATGGGGGAACACATTTAACCGGTTTTCGAATGGCTCTGACCCGCGCCATTAATGATTACGCCAGAAAAATTGAAGCAATTGCCAAAGACGAAGATAACCTGACTGGAGATGATGTCCGCGAAGGCCAAGCAGCCGTCGTATACGTTAAATATCCTTCAGATAAGCTGCAGTTTGAGGGACAAACCAAAGGTAAATTAGGCAATGCCAATATCCAACCGATCGTCAATCAAGTTGTCAAAGAGGGCCTAGATACCTATTTTGAAGAAAATCCCCAAGACGGCAAAAAAATCGTGGAAAAGGCCCTGCTGGCTGCCAAAGCCAGGCTGGCTGCTCGGGCCGCCAAAGATGCAGTATTGAGAAAAGGGGCTCTGGATGGTGCTACTTTACCAGGGAAACTGGCCGACTGCCAGGAAAAAGATGCCTCGGAGTGCGAGTTATATATAGTGGAAGGTGATTCTGCCGGCGGCAGCGCCAAACAAGGACGTGACCGTAAATTCCAAGCCATCCTGCCATTGAGAGGCAAGATCCTCAACACCGAACGCGCCCGGCTTGATAAAATTCTGGAATTTGAGGAGATTAAAGCGTTGGTTATCGCCTTGGGTACTGGTATTAGCGATACTTTTAATATCAATAAGCTGCGTTATCACCGGATTATTACCATGACTGATGCTGATGTGGACGGGGAGCACATCAGAACATTACTGTTAACATTTTTCTTCCGCTACCTGCCCAAAATTATTGAAAATGGGCATCTGTATATTGCTCAACCGCCGCTTTATAAAATCATCAGCGGACGGGATGTGGCTTATGCTTATTCGGATGAAGAGAAAGAGCAGATACTAAAAAGAATGGAAGCCAAGAAAGACGGGCAAGAACTACAGATTACCAACAACCGCCTGCTGCCGGAAAACAACCATGAGACAGCAACCGCAGTCGGTAGGCGGTCGACAGCAGTCATTCAAAGATATAAAGGCTTAGGGGAAATGAATCCGGAACAATTATGGGAAACCACCATGAATCCGCAAAATAGGATATTAAAACGTGTCGACATTGCAGACGCAGCTCGAGCTGATGAAGTATTTACCATGTTAATGGGAGACGAAGTCCCGCCCAGAAAAAGATTTATCCAGACGCACGCTAAGTTAGCAACCTTAGACATCTGATATTGCCAACGAAGTTATAATCCGCCAACTGGCGGACGAAGGACGAAACTCGCAACATTAGATACCTAATATGGGAAATCTAATTACAAATTCTTAATTGACTCATGGATATTGGACGCATACAGCCGGTCGATATTATCCAGGAAATGCAAAAGTCCTATCTGGACTATGCTATGTCAGTGATTGTGTCCCGCGCCCTGCCCGATGTGCGCGACGGATTAAAACCAGTACAAAGACGAATTCTTTATGCCATGCACGATTTAGGTCTCAAAGCCACTGGTAAATATTCCAAATCAGCCAAAGTTGTTGGTGAGGTGTTGGGCAAATATCACCCGCACGGTGATGCTCCGGTGTACGAGGCTCTGGTGAGAATGGCTCAAGATTTCTCCATGCGCTACCTGCTGGTTGATGGACAAGGCAACTTCGGCTCGGTGGATGGCGATTCAGCAGCCGCCATGCGCTATACCGAAGTTAAACTGACTAGAATTGCCGATGAAATGCTAGTTGACTTAGAAAAAGATACTGTTGCCTGGATTGATAACTTTGATGGGTCATTGAAAGAACCAGTGGTCTTGCCAGCGTCCCTGCCCAATTTGCTACTTAATGGCGTCTCCGGTATTGCGGTGGGCATGGCTACCCAAATCCCTCCTCATAATTTGGGGGAGGTTATTGACGCTATAGTTTACATGATTGACAAAAAAACCTCCAGAAAAAAGGCCGCTGCTGATACAACTTTCTCTTCAGAAGCCACAGTGGAGGAATTAATGCAATTTATCAAAGGGCCGGATTTCCCAACCGGCGCTCAAATTTATGATATTTCCGAAATAGCCCAGGCATATGCTGTGGGTCGGGGGAGAATTGTGATGAGAGCCAAAGCCGACATTGAGGAATCCCGCGGTAACAGGTACGATATTGTCGTCACAGAACTTCCTTACCAGGTTAATAAAGCCAACTTAATAGAAAGAATCGCCGATCTAGTCAAAAATAAGAAACTGGATGGTATTTCTGATTTGCGGGATGAGTCTGACCGACGCGGCATGAGAGTGGTAGTTGAACTCAAGCGTGACGCCAAACCCAAATCAGTGCTCAATAACCTTTACAAACACACAGCCATGCAATCAGTCTTCAACGTTAACACCGTAGCCCTGGTTGACGGCACACCACAGTTGTTAACCTTAAAACATATTTTAGAAGAATACATCAAACACCGGGTGATAATAATTACCCGCCGATCTGAATTTGAATTAAAAGTGGCCCGCGATCGTGAACATATCTTATTGGGCTTAAAAATCGCCGTTGATAATATTGACGAGGTCATAGAAACCATTAAAAAATCCCAGGATGCGGACACTGCCCGAGAAAACCTGATGCGAAAATTTAAACTGTCACAGATTCAGGCCCAAGCCATCTTAGATATGCAACTTAAGCGCCTGGCAGCGCTGGAGCGCCAGAAAATTGAAGATGAACTGGCTATGGTCCATGAAACTATTGCCTACTTGGAAGATTTACTGTCACAGCCAGCCAAAATCCTGCATGTCGCCAAAGGTGAACTTTTAAAAATTAAAGGAAAATATGCCGATGACAGGAAAACTCGGGTTTTTAAATCTAAAGTGGGGGAGTTTTCAGAAGAAGACCTGATTGCCAATGAAGCAACAATTATTGCCTTAACCAAAACCGGCTATATTAAAAGACAATCCTTGTCTGCTTTCCGTATGCAGCAGCGCGGCGGTAAAGGAGTGTTGGGCATGGGCACTAAAGAAGAAGATGAAATTTCCCAGATGATCGCTGCCAGCACTCATGATACGGTTTTGTTTGTCTCCAATAAAGGTAAAGTTTTTTCGGTTAAGGCCTACGACATTGCTGAAGGCTCCAGGTCTTCTAAAGGCCAAGCCGTTGTCAATTTAATAAATGTTGACCAGGGAGAGATTATCACCTCGCTTTTGGCATACAATCCCAAAACTATCGGCACCAAAGGTGACTACAAGTTCGCTTTTATGGTGACCAGGAACGGAACTGTTAAAAAGACTGAACTGAAAGCTTATGAGAATATCCGCCGCAATGGCCTGATTGCCATTAAACTGGAATCTGGAGATCAATTAACTTGGACTAAATTAACCACTGGCCAGGACGAGGTCATTATTGTGACCAGAAATGGTCAATCTATCAGGTTTGGAGAAGGGCAGGTCAGACCCACTTCGCGTGATACCACGGGAGTAAGAGGTATTAATATTAAAAAAGACGACCAGGTAGTAGGTATGGAAGTGTTTGATGCCAAAGCTGACTTGTTGGTGGTGGCAGAAAAAGGGTTGGGCAAAAAAACTGCTATGAAATCCTGGCCTAAACAAGGCCGAGGCGGCCAAGGAGTCAAAGCTGCGCAACTAACCAGCCGGACCGGTAAGATTGTCTCTGCCCAAAAAATTGATGACAGTTGTGAAATGTTGATTTTAACATCCCATCATGGACAAGCCATTAAACTGCCCATCAACTCGGTACCGCAATTGGGTCGCCAAACCCAAGGAGTGATTCTGATGCGCTTTACCAAAACCAACGATTCGGTAGCTGCCGCCACCTGCATCCTCAAAGAACCTGACAAAGAACAGGCCGCCAAATAGTCTTGCAAAAATTAGCCAGCCCGTATATAATCTATCTTAACTAATCATGACAAGCGGGATGGAAGCAGAGCCAACTTCAGCTGATCAAACCGATCAAGACCCAATGTCAGCCCTATTTACTGATTTAACTCCAGAACAAATAAATCAGCTTTATCAAGCCTATCAAGCTATACACGGGCCAAAAGCAGCAAGACGGTTGGTTCAGCAAAAATTAGGCAGAATAGGTGGTGTGCCAAAAGTTTATCATGAACAACTTTTAGAACAGGCAATAAACCATCAGCAAAAAACTAAAGGTCCAACTGGTCAAAACTCTTCTGCATAAAAGAGGCCTCATGATAAAACTCATCAATAAAACTTCTCAAAAATTCTGCCCGGGTCACAGCCATTTCTTGGGCTGATTTGGTCCAGAGCATTTTTTGCCACTCCGGCACTCTGACGGAAAAATCCTGAAAAACCGATGTTAATTGCCACTCTTGACCGCCTTGATCAGTTTGGGAAGTAAAAATAGGCAGTCTCCAACGAACTGCCCCGGATCTGACCGGGCCAATGGCGCCCAGACCGTCCAGACGATCGGCATCCATCAAAATTTTAACTACCACCGATGGTCTGACTTTTTCATTCAAGAATGGGTGATCCTCAACCGCATTTTTGACAATTTGTTTATCCCGATTTGTTAAAATTTCTAAAGAATCCAGAAAATTTTCCGACAGTTCTCGTGAGAGTTGGCCATGAAGATAGGTGAGTGCACGAGGTTCATCGACTGCTCGCCCCACATCATGAAGTAGTGCTGACACGACCGGCAGAAACGGATCAACTTTTTCCAGAACTGATAAGACTACACTCATGCCGCAAACCCGCATGGTATGGTCAAACCCATGCCCTCCTAAAAGCGGACCGCCGCGCCGTTCTTCTTTATTATAAAAATCTTGAGACCAGCGTTTGACTTTTACCAGGACTTGTTTTTGGTTACTGGAGAAATTAACTTTAAATTCGCCTTGATTTTCCATATTTTTTATATCAATATTCATTTATTTCCGGAATGAAAGGCCTGATGCACTTCTTTTAATTGTCTGTTGGTTACATGGGTATAAATTTGGGTAGTGGAAATGTTTTTATGTCCCAACATTTCCTGCACTGAACGTAAATCCGCCCCATTTACCAGCAGGTCAGTGGCATAAGAATGCCTCAAAACATGTGGTGAAACTGTAAACGGCAACATTGCCATCTTGGCGTATTTGGCAATTGACCGCTGGACGCTTCTAGCAGTTAGTCTCATTTTTTCACCACCAGGTACCTGGTCAGGCGCTCCCGAATATCTGATAAAAAGCGGCTTGTAAGAATCGGTCCTTTTGGTAAAGTATCTTCCCAGCCACAACACCGCCGCATCTGACAAAAATACCACCCGGGCCCGTCCACCTTTGCCAATAACTCCAAACTCCCGTCTGTCCAGATTAATTTGATCGCGGTTTAAGCGAACCAGCTCGGAAATACGCAGTCCGGTGGAAAACAGCATTTCAATAAGGGCCCGGTCTCTCAAACCTTCAATCGTCGTCACATCTGCCTGTTGCAGTAATCTTTGCAGTTGTTCACGATCCAAGAACTTCACAGACCGGCTTTCAGTTTTTGGCAGTTCGATTTTATCAGGGGATAAGGTTGATATATCTTGTTTGGCCAAAAACCTCAAAAAAGCCCGCAAGGCAATAATGTGATAATTTTGGGTGACTCGCATCAAGGGCAAGTTGTGTTCGTCGGTAAAATGCGCCAAATAGAGCCGATATTTTTTAACAACCTCAAGATTGATATCTTCAATTGGGATAGTAGGGTAGTTGCCAGTAAGCCAGCCCATAAAACGACCTAAATAATGGGAATAATTACGAATAGTCAAAGGAGAGGCGTTTTTCTCAATTTCTAAATACTCAAGAAAGTCTAAAATTAATTTTTTTATTGTATTCATAGATGGGGCTTTATAACGAACTTACAACTAGTTTACATTTCGCTTGTCGAACTGTCAACATTGTGCGACGTAATTTAGCAAAAAGCTTGACAGTAATCAATATGTTCCTTAGAATGAAAAATAAATCTGGAAAAAGGAATGAAACTCTCTTGAAAGAACAGCATTATTCGGACAAAGGCGGCCATCAACCCCGATTTAATCGGGGTCAACAAAGATCATCGTAGATGCCTGGCGAATTAAGTTTGATATGATGAGAAACCCAGCCGATGGCAAGAAGTAACCTGCCTATCAATGACTCAATATACTCCCAATCATTTTGCCAGCCCGTAAAACGTAATATAAAGCCTCGAATTTCTTATCCTGGCCTTCAACTATATTTTTGCATTAAAGAGTTTTGCTGATGAGCTACAGGGAGAAACCAGCTGGGGGAGCAAGAGACCACTTCAAGGGCAAGAAGGCAATTGGAGAAACCTGTGCAAAATAAATAACAATTTGGTGGAAATTTTGGGGGAATAGGAAAATGAGAAAAGAAAAAAATTACCAAAAAATTCTAAAAATAGGGCAATATAAAACCAATGTAGCAGCTGGCTGGCTTTGGATTGAGTCGTAAAAGTATCATTGTGCGACATGGTACCCAGGCTTTGTTTACTGCGGCAAATTTAAGGGGATAACATGGGAAATAACTATCAATAAATGCTAATGTCAAATATCAAATGACCAATTAATCTTGCGATCACTGGGAATTGAATTATTGGTAGTTATTGAATTCCCCAAGGGAGAATCATGTGTCGCAATGCATAAGCATATATACAGTAGATTATATAGCCCTCCAACAGCCAAATCGTACACTTTTAGCTTCAAGAATTGTTGATTCCCACTTCGTCCTTCGGCAGAGCTCAGGACTACCGGGGATACTAGTCCATCAACCGGTGGACTAGTACAAACTACATCATTTAGCTTCGGATTTTGGGTTTTGTTAGGAGTTATCCACAACGTTTTTAGCAGACGGCCTATAATTCTGACAACACTACTCTTTTCACGCTCCTCTACTCTCCCTTTTACACACGCTTACTAAAATTATACGGGGCTACCTACACGCTTTTTAGGTAGGAACCAGTTGAAAACTATCAGTAGGTGAATATGGTGGCAGGAATTTAGGGACTAACCTGGGATGTGTCCTCTGTGGTCAAAGACGCAAATGAAACTTAACTCGCTCCCCACCTGGTGGTAGCCACCATGATTAAAAATACTGCTACGCCAACCAACACATACTCCACCGCTGTCCTGCGGTTGAGGCGAAGTTGAAAATAGTGTTGCAAAATCCCCAAGAATGCATACAGGCAGGCCACTAAAAACAAGGAGGCAACATTAGCTGCCAACGGCCAGAAAGAAATTGCCCAGGATATCTCCCCTATTGCCAGAGACATGACAGCGCTATACAAGAAATACTTAACTTCCAGATCCGGCGATAGTTTCAATGACCATAAATACGATAAAGTTAGCGGGAAAAGCAGCAAGGCCACAATCAGCGCAATTAGCCAGGCAGACAGGTGAAAGGCAAACAGCACTTCAAAAAATAGAAAAGCCACCAGCAAGGTAAAAAAGTATCCGACTGTGTGGGCAGCTCGCAATAGCTGGATGGTTCTGATAGCTGCCACGTTAAAGATATTTTCAGTCAGCAAAAGGCCATAAAGGCAGACGGCAAAAAGGAGAGTCATGGGAATCCTGGTCAGCCACCTAACCGGCAGCAAGAAGTAGGCCATGGCCCAGCCAATGGTAAAGGCTGTTGGTAAAAATAATAATGTGAAATACTCTACCCCAGCCAGATCCTCTCTTAATGCCCAAGCAGAAGCTAGGTAAGTAAAAATTCCTAAAACAACAATGGCTACAAACCGCCAGGTATCAGGAACGAGCTGGGTCGCAAGTACCCCTAATGAGACTAGCATGGTGGCAAAAATAAATCTTTGCCTTTTGGTAAATTTGAATACCCACAACCGGTCAATATCTTGAAGATTGGCAATTGTGGCTTGCCACCAAAACCGTTTATTGCGTCCGTTCATGATTTTTTACCTTTTGAATCCGATCTAAGCGGATTTCTAGCTGTTTTTTGTTGGTGCTGACCTCTTAGTACATGGCAGATCGCCACAGCCAGAGCATCAGCCGCATCATCAATATAGCCATTTTTAGGTTTAATAAGCTTTCTCTTGCCCAAATGCTTCATGACAGACTTTTGCACCTCTTTCTTGTCTGCCCTGCCATTACCGGTCATGGTATGTTTAACATGCAGGCCTTGATATTCAAAAATAGGAGTATCAAAAGAAGCAATTGTTGATAGAACCACACCTCTGGCCTGCCCCACTGTCATGGCAGTCCGGGAATTGATACCAAAAAATAGCTGTTCTACCACAACACAATCAGGTTTGAGCTTTTGTATCAATCTATTCAACTCCTTTTGAATACTAAAAAGCCTCATTGGCATGGGTTGATCTTTAGCTGTCACAATGCAGCCATATTCAATCAGTTCAAAAGATGGTTGGCCTGATTTATCAATTACTCTGACTGCTCCGTAGCCGGTAGTGGCAGTACCAGGATCAATCCCAAGAATTATCATTGTTTTTCTCCTGGATTAACCGGTTTTCTCAACAGCTTGGCAATATCGGCAATATCTGGTTGTTGGCCTCTGGCCAGTTTCCCGGATATCTTTTCTATTATTTTCTCACTCACTCTACCACTAATTACATTTGTTACTAATATGTGGATGAGTTCATGAAAAATGGAATGCTTAATAGATAGTTGTGAATTGCCAGTTTCACGTTCTTGGTCTATCTCTTGTAAATTAAGAAAAATCAGATATATAAATACCTCTCCCACCATCTGGCTGTTGGCAACCCTGACTATATCCCCTTTGCTACGGGCTGCTGCATTATACAATTGATGAGTATCAGCTAAACGGCCTCCACCATCGTGTGGATAGGTGATAAACAGGCAATTCTTACTAGCAATCCAAAAAAAATCTAGTTCTTGCTGGTCAACGAAATGCCTAAAAACCTGCTTGATCTCTTGTCTGGCTGCATCGTATTCAGCATACAAATCCAATCTTTCAAGTTGATCTGCTGGTCGAAATATTGGACCATAAGTTTCTTCAAGCCAAGCAATATAAGGAGGCTTCGGCAGTTGATCTGGCCAACTTTGAGTGGCTTGTGCTGTGAAATTTGGCCGTTCTGACAGCAATAGTAAAACTTCCCTACCCATTATTCAAAAACCTCATATTAACCTCCATTAAACCACCAGCAAGTTGTCGGGAATGTCAAAATTAGCAGAGACTTTCTGGACGTCTTCTAATTCTTCCAGTTTTTCTAGCAGCGACAAGACTTTTCTGGCAGTTTCCGCATCGCCAATTGCAATCGTGTTTGTTGGCTGCATCACCAAATCAGCGCTTTCTACCTGGTATCCTTTTTCTTCCAGACAATGCTTAACTGAATGTAGGCTATCTGATTTCGTATAAATTTCTACCCCGATTGAATCGGGGTCTGCCGATTCCCCTGCGTCTTGCACATCTTCGGCGCCACAGTCAGCAGCATCTAAAGTTACATCATCAATCGATTTGGCCTGCCTATTACAGACAATCAGCCCTGTCGGGATAAAAATGTGGGAGACTGACCCGGGCGCACCTAAAGAACCACCGCTCCGCTCCAGAACACTCTTCACCTCCGAGCTGGTGCGGTTTTTATTATCAGTCACTGCTTCTATCATAAAGGCCACGCCCTGCGGGCCAAAACCTTCATATAGTACTGATTCCAACTTTTCGCTGGCCCCTTGCCCCTTGCCCCTTTCAATTGCCCTTTCAATGTTATCTTTGGGCATATTGGCAGCCCGCGCCTGGTCAACAACCAGCCTCAACTTGAAGTTAGAGTCAGGGTCAGACCCTCCACCGGATTTGACCGCCACAGTAATGGCATTGGCCAGTTTGGTAAACAGCTGTCCCTTCTTGGCATCAGCCACCCCTTTTTGCCTCTTTATTGTGCTCCACTTCGAGTGACCTGACATACAAACTTGGGTAATTATAGCATATCCGATGCTTTTTAGATTGGAAATGCGCAAGTCGCAACTCGGTGATACTTGCAACTTAAGGTTTTGTGACCCTTCGATAGCACTCAGGGTCTTGACAAACAATCCCCTGTCTTTATAATTGGCAACATGAGCCTTGTCGATCCTACCCTAGACCTGGCCATCAAAGCTGCTTTATCAGGAAACTGGCAACAGGCAATTGAGGCTAATCTGATACTTCTCAAAAACAACCCCCGTGATGTAGGAGCCTTGAATAGATTATCTAAAGCATATTTAGAAAGTGCTAACATTAAAGACGCTAAAAAAACCCTTTCCCAGGTTCTCAAGATCGATCCTTATAACGCCATCGCTCTGAAAATGCTTGATAAAATTAAACTCACGTCTAAAAATAAACTCGCTGGTAAAAATACTGAATCTAACAGTAGCCTATCCCCTACTATCTTCCTGGAAGAACCGGGTTTGACGAAAGTCGTCAGTTGTTTAAAAGTAGCTATTCCCCAACAATTAATGCTGAAAAAACCCGCAGAAGCTGTATCACTACATGTTAAAAACCGCACTATCGACGTGGTCGACGCCAATGACACATACTTAGGCATTTTACCTGATGAATTAGCTCACCACTTGGGACAGTTAATTAAAGGCGGAAACACGTATGAATGTTATATCAAAAGTGTCAACCCCAAAAGCTTAACCATTTTAATCAGGGAGAAATCCCGTTCGGCCAGATTCGCCGGAACTCCTTCATTCCCGGCCTCAACCGGCTATATCTCACCGCAAAGATACATCGCCAGCAATCTAGCAACAGCTAGCGATGACGACGACCAAGAAACTGAAGAAGCTGACGCAACTGAACCCGAATAAGGCTTAACTGGCTAATTCTATCTCACCGATTAAACTAGTGTCTTTGTTGTTTGGCTCTGACCAGAACATTAAATCAGCTATTTCTCTGGTAGTAATGACAAAAGAGTCTTCTGATGCTTGAGTTGACAAACCTCCAAATCGGCCTTTGATGATATTAAGCGATCTGCTGCCATATAGATCCAGCATTTCATCTGCCAGCGCCATCAGAGGTCTTTTGATTAATCTGTTGACCCCTCCTGATGTTGCCTGGCTGATATCACTTTCTAAATTAGACACCAGCTCTTTGCTTCTGTACAGACTACCGGCCACTGCCGCCAGCCTGATTTGACCAATAAAGCCATGGCTTGACAGCTTCTGATTAATCTCTTCAAGCTCTTCTTTCTCAACCGGAGACAACGGCGCTACAATTGGCTCTGGTATTTTCCCTTGGTAGATTGGCCCTGGCGTAAAAATAGAAACTACTTGTTTGATAACATCTAACAGTAAAGTTGCTACGTGCCTCTTGTAGCCTATTTTGCCAAAAGTTGATTTTGAGATTTCCTTTTCTGCCCGCCTCTTCCAAGAATCATCAACAGGATACACCACAATTTGCCACCAAATTTCATCATCTTTAGTAAGCTGATCACAAATTGTTACCAAATCGCTTTTGGTGATAATCGGCAACAAAAAGTCGTACTGCGGCAAAAATTGGGTGGCGGCAAATGATTTTTTACCCAAGTTTTCAGTATAATCTGTAGCATCGTCCGACAACCAATCTGTGAGAGAAATCACCATTGCTGAAGATGAAAAAAAATAATATTCCGGGTGCCCATTTTTAAAAACCATCTCGAAAGCAACTAATTCTTGTCTCGTCAGGGTGCTTTCATAAACTTTCTCTATAAATTGCTCGGTAAAGCGATCGTCTTTTAGCTTCTTGATTGCATAATTGCCGTCTGGGAAAATAATATCTCCCTGTGACTGTAATGATCTGATAGACAATACTAGAGATACTACTATAATGATGGCAATCAATAATATCCAGACTAACATAGCTAACTTATTGCGTTGGAATTTAATTATTAAAAGCTTCAAGAAAACCCAGAGCGTAGTCGAGGGGATGAATTGAAGCTGTAAAACATCTTTCCTTAGGGGCAAGTACCCTGGACTTTAGTCCAGGGAAGATGTTATTCCTATTCGCCATATAGTTTCTGATAATAATCCTCCCCCACCACCACCATTACGTCTCCTCGATGGTTGGATAGGTCTTGCTCGACAATATCACAATTGCAGATTTGAGCGATTTTCCTATTAATTCTATTCCTGGCGCCAATTATAACACTACTCTGCACATTATCACTTTCAAAATTACCGATCGAAACCACCCTGCCTCCTAGGTTAGTAGCGTACCTGGCCATATTGTTAGCTAGTCCCGGATGTTTGGTGCCATTGACAACCTCGATGGCCAGTCTGGAATCTTCAATATCAGCGTCTGCGAAATTTTTCTGGACAAATGAATCCAGTCTAGCTAAATTAACTTCATGCCGCGCACTAGCTTCCTTTCGGTCAATAGCGCCAATGGTAACAATGTTGACCTGTTTCATCCTATCAAATCTGATGCCCCCTATTTTCTGGGACAAGCCGAAAAGATCAATCGGGGAGAAATTAGAACTCAAATCATGATTATTGGAAAACGGTAAAGTTTTTAAAAATACACCCATGCCCAAAACGTCGGACAAACACTTGGCAGCTTCTTCACCGCAGTCAGACTCGATGACAACATAGCCATCGAGCGGTATGCCAAAAAGTTCGGATAAAGTAGCAGCTTCCAATTGCCATCCAAAAATTTTCTCATTGGCAGATCCCCTGGTGACTGTTTTTGATAATGGAAATTGCATAAAATAATCCCTTGCGTAGTGACGGTACGTTTAAGATGATTAAGAAATGTCGGGTCACGCTTACCAGGAGCATTCAATTCACCAATATAGAGGTCTGTTACAATCAGATCGACAGCGC
>CAZXEC010000003.1:0-13667 GCA_964639595.1 uncultured Gammaproteobacteria bacterium | reverse complement strand
ATAATGGAAAAACACCATCCAGCCTTACTCTGCCCAATCCGAAGGGAGCTTCCACTTCTACATAATCCGGCACTTGAACAGCTATTAGTTGTTTTTTAATATCATCAACTATCATGACAAAATACCGATAACTGCCGTCTTGACTGGCTAGCTTTGCCATAATTCTTGTCTGGTCGCTGACCCTGGTAGAAAGGCTGATTAAATCACTTGATGATTTAGTGATGGGTTTGGTGATGTTAGTAGAAAAATTAGTCAAGAAACGTAATAAAAAAACCAGTATTAATAACACTAAAACTACCAAAGATGGGAAAAGCCAGTTTTGGCTGCTTTTAGTTTTTTTCCATTTGGGGTTTTTGGGCAGTCTGGGCCGGATCGTTTTTTTTAATTTTGGAGCCAAAGATGCCACATTGGCTGGGTCTGGAGCAACGATGGTAGTGCGGGCAGTCATCTAGGAAAATAGTCTAGCACAAAAAGTAGCCATAAGCAAAAAGGGGCAAGCTAGAAGTAAATCTGCAATTTGCTTTTCTTAAAATGAGTATAGCTACTTTCTCCAAGCCATCAGGTGACCCACTATCGCTACTGCCAGAAATGTCATCCCCCATCTAACAGGGTGAGCACCGGCAAGAGGATAAGTCAAAAGTAGACCAATGCCAATACCGGCAACCAGATGGACTATTGCATTGTACATGGGATGCTTGGCAAAATATTTATTCAATTTCATCACCACCCCGTCCCACTGCAATCCTTAATCCTTAATCCTTAATTACTATTGTATCCATGCTTTCTTTAATTGGTCAAATCTACCCTCCATAATCGCCAGCCTGATTTGAACAGTTAAGTTTTCTATAAAGAATAAATTATGCAGACTGGCCAGGTGGTACGCCAAAAGCTCGCCCACATTAAACAAGTGCTTCAAATAAGCTCTGGAAAACCCCAGGCAAACCGGACAGGCGCAGTTTTTATCGATCGGGTCTGAAGAGCGGGCAAATTGGGCATTGGTGACAGCTAGGCAGAAGGAGTTCTTTTTGTTACCGCCTGACTGCGGCGAAATATATAAAGACCCATTCCTGGCGCGTCTGGTAGGTGAAACGCAATCAAACAGGTCTATGCCTCTTTCTACTGCTTCAAATAGATCATCAACTTCTCCTATCCCTAACAAATGACGGGGTTTTTGATCATCAACTTCTTCCACTGTCCATTTGATACATTGATATAAACTCTTTTTTGACACATGTGCTCCGCCCAGGGCAATAGCGTCAAAATTGTGATCAACAAATTTGGCGCTGTCACGTCTTAAATCTTCAAACTGGCCGCCATGGGTAATGCCAAACAACAGCTGGCGCTTTTGAATTTTGAGAAACTCCATGCGTGACCTTTCCTCCCACCTGTTGCTCAACTCCAGCGATTTTTGAGTCTGTTCATAGGAATACCTGGGAGACTCCAAATCATCAAAAGCCAGGATTAAATCAGCGCCTAATTCCTGCTGTATTTGAATGGATAATTCAGGAGTCAACCGCATTTTCTGGCCGTCAATATGTGAATAAAACGTCACTCCGCCCTCATCAATTTTGTTCATACGAGATTTGACTGGTTTACTTTTTGGTTTATTATTAACTTCTTCCCCGAAGATGCTGGCAGTCTTGCCTACCCCATGCTCCAGGGCAATTCCTAAGGAAAAGACCTGAAAACCGCCGGAATCAGTCATCAGCGGCTTCTGCCAGTTCATAAACTTATGCAAACCGCCCAACTGATAAATTAAATCGTGTCCGGGACGCAAAAATAAATGGTAGGTGTTGGCCATTACTGCCTGCACTCCCGCTGTCTGCAAATCATCAGGCGACAAGGCTTTGACTGCAGCTCTGGTACCCACCGGCATCAAAGTGGGAGTATTGATGGTGCCATGAGGAGTTTGCAGACTGCCTGCTCTGGCAGCAGTTGACTTATCGCAAGCTTCAATTTTGAAAGAGAAATCATTTGTCATTAATGATTACTTCTGTTAACCCTCCTCGTTTTCTAGTTCTTCTTGTTGCTTTTTAAAATCTTGGTAAAACTGGTGGAAATTGGGAAATTTGTCCGGGTCTTGACGGTGAAGGTGATCTAGGATGTCAAATATCAGTTCATAGTCAACCTTTTGCTCGTTTTCATATCCAGTGTTGACTGGTGCCATACGTTCCTGAAAATCCTGGTTTTGTAGCCACTTTTCTACCACTGCCAGTGTTTTTGGCGAGAAGTGTCCTCTGGTATGCTTAACTCGTGCCTGGCCTATTAAGAGAAAAGTAAAGCCATCTGCTACTTTATGATAAATTGGTTCATCTTCTTGTTTTAAAAAATTTTCTGGGGCTGAAAATTTATAATATACAATGAGGTAAGAGCCTGGTTCTTCGGCATTGCTAAAAATTACACCAGAGACAAAGGGATGATCCTCTAAAGATACCCAATCACTCTTCCTATACTTTTCTTCTGGAGACTGCTGGTACGATAGCTTTGGCAGAACAGCCTGAATATAAGCCGCCAAGGCCTTATTAGTCAGCTTGGTGGTTTTTTCTTCAAAATTCTCTACTGGTTGATCTGCTTCCTTGCCTTGGTCATCCATAGTTTAAATAATTTGGGATTGTAATTCATCTTTCATCATTGATCATTAATCATTTGCCATCACGCTTTATCAAAAATATAACGGCTCTGTTCATGTTCTTTGGTCAACTGGGCAATATGATCTTGCCTCAACTGGTCCAAATTTTGCCAGTTATCAAAATTCGACAGGATCATCTGCCCCACATATTTCCCCCCCAATATCCTGGGCATAATAACATATGCGGCGCCTTGCTCGTAAAGTTCTAAGGCCTCATTGGCATGACTGGCAGTCACAATTACCGGTGCTTTCACTTTTAAATTAGCCAGCTCCTTGAGCATTTCTATGCTATCTTGCCTGTCAGGGATTGTGGAGATGATTACTCCAGCGGTATCAGCTTGAGCCGATTCCAAAATTTCCGGATCAGTCATATCACCGTAAAGGGCCAAAAAGCCCTGATTTTGCAGCTCTTTGATCACATCCGGGTTAAAGTCCAAGACCACCACTGCTTTTTCTCCCTTTTGTAGGGCCTCGACAATCATCCGTCCCATGCTGTCACAACCTGCCAAAATTATATGGTCTTTCAGTATTTTTTCATCTGGAGATTGACCCTTGTTACTGGCGCTCTCCTTTTCAAAAATCAGCAGCCAAGATGATATTAATTTATAGAGATTACCCGAGGATAAGAATATATATGAGGAAATGGTCATGGTAATAATAGTTACCATTGCAATCACCGTGACTTCCAAATCTGTTAAATGCCCCAATCCCAAACCAATGCTGGCAATTATCAACGAAAACTCCGATGTTTGGGTCAGACCAATACTGGTTAGGTAAATGGTGTGCCGGCGAAAACCTGAACGGCCCAATAAAAATAAGAACAGTAGCGGCTTCCATACCAGGACAAATACCACCAATATCAAAATTATCCCCAGAACCTCTGGTACAACTTGCATATTGATGCCGGAGCCAATATTGATAAAAAACAAAGCGATAAACAAATCCCTTAGCAGCTTGAGCCTGCCGGCCATCTGGAAACGGTACGGAGACGAGGCCAGAGCCAGACCTGCCAAAAAAGCACCAATATTAGGAGAAAATCCCACCCACAAAGAAAAGGACACGAATAAAAGCACCCATGATACTGTTGAAATAAATAACAACTCTGAAGATGATGCCACTAACTCAAAAATAATTGGCAACAGCCTTTTGGATAAAACTAAAGTGATAATAAATAACCCCAGTCCTTTGGCAAAAATTACCAAAAATTCTCCAATTCCCGGCAGATGGTTACCGGAGGCAAATGCGGACAGCGCCATCAGGGCAAATATGGCAACTAGATCCTCCAAAAGCAGGATGCCTACTGCCAGTTTTCCGGACAGTGAGGATAGCATTTCCTTTTCAATCAACAGCTTAACTACTAGAATAGTTGAAGAAAAAGACAACCCCAGAGCCAGATACAGGCTACCGACAGGTCCAAAACCCAACAGAGATACCAAACCAAACCCAATTAAAAATGTCGCGGCAATTTGTAGAGCGGCTACAGCCAGAATTTGCCTACCGATGTTTCTTATTTCCCTCAAATCCAATTCCATCCCCACTAAAAACAACAGCAGGGCGATTCCTACCTCCGGCAAAAATCTCAAAGTTTCCGAAGAGCCAACATCAGTCACCCCCAATGCTGAAATTAATAGTCCGGTCAGGATGTAAGCTATAATTAACGGCTGTTTTAGGAAGCGTAGGATAATAGCAGCTACGGTTGCCAGGCCTAGAACCAAGCTAAACTGAATAAATAAATCTTCCATCGTTGCCTATTGCTTTTTCAGGTTTGATAAAGCGTTTGACAAATCTTCCGGCAAATCCGACTCAAATTCTCTAAAATTACCATCTGTGGGGTGGAAAAAACCAATTTTTTTGGCATGCAAAAATTGTCTGTGGCACCATAAATGATCTAACCTTAACAATTTTCGTGGAGCATAAAGTTGATCTGCCACCACCGGATGACCCATATATTTTAAATGTACTCTTATCTGGTGGGTTCGTCCAGTCAATGGAAAAACATCAACAAGGGTATATTGTGAAGCGTGAAGCGAAAAGTAGGCCTGCTGATGGCGTGTAAGATGCCCTAGTTGAGGTAGTAATTTTTCCATAACCAGCAACCAATGACTGGTAACCTTATACTCTGTCACCGATGCCTTCTCCCCAACGTCAGCCATAAATTTAAACCTGTTTCTGGGGTTTCTGCCCAAAGTCGTGTTAATTTTTCCGTCGCTTGATATTTTCCCGTGGACTAGGCTCACGTAAACTTTCTTAACCCGTCTTTCCTTGAATTGACTTTGTAAATTGTCAAAGGCGGCTTTAGTTTTGGCCACTAATAAAAGACCACTGGTGTCCTTATCCAAGCGATGGACAATCCCCGACCTGAAATTTTGGTCATGGGCAATTGGATATTGAAAATTTTCAGCCAGCCACTGTTGAATAGTGGGCTGACCCTGACTGGTTTCTGCCAGATTAACCACCCAACCGGCAGGTTTGTCTATTACCAGTATCTGACCATCTTCAAAAACTATCCGCATAATCACCTAACAATCATTATTATATGGGAAAATGGGGTCAGAGGCGAGCTGTTTTTTTATCTTTCAAGCTTTTGTTCACATGACATGCACAAAGTAGCCATGGGCATCCTGGCAAGCCTGGCTGGATCTATGTCATTACCACAGCGGTCACACTTACCATATGTACCTACGCCAATTTTTGATAGGGCCATTTTGACTTTAGATAACAGCCGGGTGGCCTCTTGGCGCAGTGCCAAAGCCCTTTCATGTCCGGTTTCTTCTTGAGCATCAGCGTCCGGGCTGGCATTGGTGGTCACCCTGACTTGTGAATAGGGATCTTCTCTCCTTATAGCATTAAGCCTTTTTTCCAGAGCTTTTTTTTCTTTTTCTAAATACAGCTTAAAGTTATTCAGTGTTTGTTTTGAAATACTTGGCATAAGTTTATGTTTTTTTGATTTTAGTTATTTTATTTAATAAAGAAAAATCTTTTGAGGCTTGCTCTTTAAATAACCTCAACAGCACACTAGCCCAATCACGTCTTTTCCTCAACTTCTCTGACCTGACCCAAAATAATACTGCCGCAAAGCCAACTAGTCCCAAATTCACTATCTGCCCCTCGGTCAGCCAACCAAAGTATAACCGATCGCTTTTAGTAAATTCAACCGCAAAGCTAACCAGACATAGGACGAAAACGCCAACCAAAAAGACAAAACCACTAAAGGGCTTTTCAGCATATGGCCTAAAACCTGCCAGCTTTTTGGTGATATAAAAAACCACCAGCACTGATAGTAACTGATAAAGTGCTACCGGGTGTTGCGGATAAATGGCAAAAACCGGTTTTTGCGCCCAGATTAGATCAGTATTGCGTCCTGTTGATACACCACCTAAAAAGTCACCTATCAAAACCAGCATATAAGACACCAAGCCACCGGATATTGCTAAATCGGCAAACCGGAAAAAGTCCCAATTATGCCTTCTGGCCCATAGCCATAAACCTATGCCCCACCCTATGATTGTTGCCCAACCATCAAAACCGCCATACCAGACAAAACCAACTATCCTGGTCAAGCTGGGTTCAAAACTGCCTAAATTAACCAAAATATACCCGAGGCGTCCAAAAACAATTGCCAGTACAGTGGAAAAAATAACAGCATCAACAATTTGTTCACTGTTGAAATAGTCCCTCGCTACTCTCCAGATGGAAAATAATCCCACGAAAAAAGCTATGACGATGAAAAGTCCGTAAGAATAAATGACCATTGGTCCAAACTGTAATAGAACAGGGGCCATAATTTTAATAATAAATACCAATGTCAAATATCCAATCAGTAAATACTGGTGTTCATTGGAAATTGGTAATTATTCTTCATGGATTGTATCATATTTTAATCAGTTGACCAAAAGAGTTGCAAGCTCGGGTTCAACGGGTATATACTTAAACTTAATCCTTATGTTGGCTACTTCACATGCCCTGGTTGCTGCTATGCTGGCGACTCAATTCACTAATCCGGTCACTGGCCTTTCTTTGGCTTTTATAAGCCATCCCATCATGGATGCTATCCCCCACTGGGACACAGGCACCGGCTGGCGAACCCGCCCCCGCTGGATTACTTTTTGTACCAGCTGTGTTGATGTACTGGTCAGTTTTGCTTTAACTTTTTGGCTGTTTGGTGGGCTGGTGCCTGCTGAATATTTATTGGCAATGGTGCTGGTTGCCCAACTGGGAGATTGGCTGGAATCACCCTATCTGTTCTTTAATTGGAACTTTCCACCATTTTCTTGGGCATATCAAATCCAGCATAATATCCACAGAAGGTTACAATTCCCGGAAGGGTTTATTACTCAAGTGTTAACACTAGCTATCATCTTCTACGCTCTTCAACTGCTACCGGTTTAGTAATTTAATTTAATTTATCTTTCATCATTAATCTTTTATCCTTAATCATTATCTTGTGACCCGCTCCATGTACTTACCGGATCTGGTATCAATTTTGACAATATCGCCATTTTTGATAAAAAGCGGCACTGACACAGCCAAGCCGTTTTCCAGCGTCGCCGGTTTATAAATATTGGTCACAGAATTGCCTCTTTCTCCTGGGCCGGTTTCAGCCACTTGATATTCTATGCTAATTGGCAAAATAACCGATAGTGGTTGATCTTCCCCAAAAAGCACCTGGATTATTATACCCTCTTTCAGGTACACACCTTGATCACCAAGAAGCCCCTCACCAATTGATATTTGGTCAAAATTGTCCGGATCCATAAAATAATACGAAGATGCGTCACGATAGAGGTATTGCAGCTCTCTTTTATCCAGTTCAATTTCCTCAACCCTGGCGCCGGTGATAAACGATTTTTCGACGATTGATCCGGTTTTTAAGTTTCTTACCTTAACTTTAACATTGCCGGAGCCGCGGCCCATTTTGATATGGTCGTAGGTTAAAACTTGCAGTATCTGACCATCCTGCACAAAGGCCATGCCAGGACGCAAGTCATTAACATTTACCATAAATCAAACTTAAATCTTTAAAGCTGTTTAGTTTTGCGTTGTAGTTTTGCCGAGCGTCGCTATAGGCTTTGCCGGCGGCGCGACATTTGAGTTTTGACATTTGAGATTTTTCTTTTCACCCTAATCAATCCGGAACACGGCAAAACCTGCACTCCTTGCTTTTCCAATTCATCCAAAAATAAATTGGCGCCAATCGAATCAGAAGCCATGTGACCAGAAACTATTAAGTTAATGTGATATTTTTTGGCCTCTTCTACATGCTCTTCTGGAGCATGCATGTCAATAATAGTTCCCACTCCGGCCTGCGATAGTCTTTCATAAACTTCTTTGCCGAAATTAGTACCGCCGGTGAATCCGGCCACCGCCACGCGACCGGCCCGGTTTTTTTCCAACCCCACATAAATTGCCGGTCCTGCCTGATATTTGACAGCCTGGGTAAACTCGGGAATGGCTTTAAGCACTTTCATAACATCCCCCACTGTCTCTATGTCAGCTTTGGCCACCTGATCTGACACATATTTCCAACCCATGTTGTCCCAAACAGTATGCAAGCAGATCAAAGGGATGCCCAAAAGCCGAGCAGCATCAACCGACCGGTAGTGGTTAATCGGCCCAAAGCGGCGGCGCACTTCTTGAGATTTGGTTCGCATCAGCGATTCTGCGACATTGACCGGAATACCGTAGGAAGCCAGAGTATCTATCTGCAGATCCATCACTTCATCCAAAAGCGACAAGCCGGGCCCGGCCGGATGATGGGCAATCACCAAATCAATCCCTTCTCCCTTTTCACGCAGGCGATCACATAAAACCAGCTCTGCCGCATCTACGTCAATACCAGCTAAAACTTTATCTACCTGGCTTGAAGCATCACCGTATAAAACTCTGGTATCGGCATAGGGGTGTTTGAGCGATTCCGGATCAACTTCGTCCTTTTTGGACTCTGGTAGGTTTTTATATTCCTCCTGGGCACGGGATAGGGCTCTCTCTACTCCCTTTTTGCCTCTGGGGTCAGCCTCAATACCCATCTTGATAGCCAGGTCAAAAATTTCTTGTATAGTCATAGTTTGCCTTTCGGCCTGGAAAAATCATATAATAAATGGGTTCTAAATTCAAGATCGGAGCGCAGTGGTTAGGTTTAGCTTCTTTGGTAAGAAGAACTAATAAATAGATGAGCGAGGCTCGTTGCGACGCGCCGCGGTGTTGGAATTGGCAGACAAGCGGGTCTCAAAAACCCGTGCCTATAAAATGGCGTGTGGGTTCGATCCCCACCCGCGGCACTAAAGCCGGTCGGTTCGCTGTGTTCTTCCGTAACTCCGACCGTTGACACTTATGACTTTGAATACTGAAAGAATAACTGGCCAAGACGCCTTAATGGCCGTAAACGATGCTATTGAAAAGATTAGACAAACTTTTATACGGCGGGGTGATAGCAGTGTCGGAAAATGCTTAGACGGATGCATAGGTTTAATTTATTTGTTGATTGAAAGAGATCAGGCTCATCTTTTTAGGTCTTTGCTCCTGCTTCATGGATCTAAGTTCTTAGATGAACCGGTGGCTGGTAGATTCCAGGATCATTATGTGGTTGTTGGAGAAGACCAACAAGGAAGATTGTTTGCAGTGAGTCCGGTCAATTTCGAAGATCAAAATTCTGCCGGTGTTGAGATACTTCAATCCAACAATCCGGCAGATCTATACCAGCAGATCCGCAGCCAAGTGGGAGGTTATTGGATTTTGCCAGAAACTAATAGGTGTCAATTCCCAAAAATTATCGAACAACACGGCCAACCAAAGTTGGAAGTCACAGTGGGTGAATGGGATCCTGAAAACCCCGGATTTTTTACTGTTATTCAACCGGTTGATCTATTCACTATATATTAGCACTTATGCAAAAAGAGAAAGCTGAACTGGCGGTTCCCGCAAGCCTTTACGGAATGCTTGTTGATAACTTTGATTATGCCCAAGCCAGATACTCTGATTTGGAAAGAGTATTGGCACAACTGCAAATTTTGAATCTTGGTCTTATGTTTGATCCCCAACAAGCCGTCGCCGGTCTTGCCAAACTTAAACAAGACGGGTGGAAGATTGTCGCAAAAGATCAGGTTAAATTAGAACGTATTTTTGACGGCGTAATAGAAACTTTTAATCTCACCTCCCAGATGGGATTTACGTTTTCCAGCGACAAGGAGATAATAATTAATAAAACCAAAAACGCCTACAAAAGAGATAAGGTGGTTTGCCATGAGCTGACACACGTCTTACTTAAGGCAATACATTTTGAAGAATTTGATATTGGCTATATCGTACCTGAAATATTGATTGAGTATATTGCCCGCAGATTTAGAGCCAACCCTGTCTTTTTGAGAGAAGCGATTTTAACGTTCAATCTGCCACCGCAAATCTATGATCGCGCCTCATTGGAAGCATTTCTGGATGTCAGCGGCTACGACCAGCTTCATTGGCGGGGAAAACAACCAGCGCCTCTGGCAGAAGCCGCTTTTGATAAACTGCGGCAAAAGTTACTGATGGACTAAAGACGAATTCAGAATTTATAACTTCTCTCTATCCACTGGCAATTACTAATTGACCACTCGTTAGGTGGCTTTGACAACCGGTTCGGCAGTAGTTTGCCTTCCTCTGCGATGCTCCATGCCAAAAAATCTGACCCTATCTCCTCTAAATATCAAATCAATTTCCCCCATCGGTCCGTTACGATGTTTCTCAATAGATAATTTAATTTGTTCTGGTTTTTCCGGATCTTCCTTCCAGATAAACATCACCACATCGGCATCTTGTTCAATAGCGCCGGATTCCCGCAGATCTGCCAGTTGTGGTCTTCTTGATCCCCTGCTCTCAATAGCCCTGGAGAGCTGTGACAGGGCCAGCACCGGAATTTTTAACTCCCGAGCCAGGTTTTTGAGCGACTGGGAAATTTCCGAAACTTCCTGGACTCTGTTTTCTAAATTCCTGCCCCGAGCCAGCTGCAGATAGTCAACGACCAGTAGCCTTAACCCTTTTTCTACCTGCAGTCTGCGTGCTTTAGTGCGCATCTCCATAATAGAAATGCCAGGTGTATCATCAATAAAAAGAGGGGCTTCTGCCAGTTCTCCCATGGCTTCAGACAGCCTCTCAAAATCATCCTCATCCAACTTGCCGGTTTTTAGCTTCCAGGCGTCAACATCTGCTTGGCCCACCAACAGCCGATCAACCAACTCCTCTGAAGACATCTCCAGAGAAAAAATCCCAATTGGGATCTGTTCTTTAACTGCGACATGCTGGGCAATATTTAAGGCCAAGGAGGTCTTACCCATCCCCGGACGGGAAGCCAAAATTATCAAATTAGAATCTTGCAGACCAGCCAGTTTACCATCCAAATCGCGAAATCCGGTCGGCACACCTCGCAGACTGCCGGACTTTTTATGCAGCTCATCCAGCCGATCAAAACTTTCTGCCAAGGCATCTTTGATCGAAATAAAATCTCCTCTGGCGTGATGCTGGGAAATAGCAAAAATTTGCGATTCAGCCTGGTCCAAAAGCTCTTTAACGTCTGCTGTGTCATCATACGAACTTTGGGCAATTTTAGTAGCCGTGGTAATTAAATTCCGGCGGGTGGCGTTTTCGGCAACAATTCTGGCATAGTGTTCAACATGCGCTGCTGTCGGCACCACATTGACCAGGCTTGACAGGTAAGAAGTGCCGCCAACCGCTTCATATGAGCCACGTTTTTTTAGCTCTGCCGATACGGTGACTAGATCAATCGGCTCCCGTTGTTCAAACAAATCAAGAATCGCTGCGTAAATTTCACCATGATGTTCCTGTCTGTAAAAATGTTCCGGTTTGAGAAACTCTGCCACCGTCACCACTGCGTCTCGATCCAACAGTAAGGAACCTAACACCGACTGTTCTGCCTCAAGATTTTGCGGAGGCACTTTGACAGATGGAGTACTGATAGGCTGATGAGGCAGACTAGATTGTACTTTACGTTTGGCTGTGGCCATACCTTAATTTGATTTCTAATCCGATCAAATCGGATTAGAAATCAATTACTATTGCCTTTCTAAAACCACTACTTCGGTCTCTTTGGGCAGTTTATCTCGGGAAACCGTTAATTTTGCAACCGGAGTTATTTTTTCTGCACCCATTTCTTTCAAAAATTTATCCACCGGATCAAGGTTATATTTGAGACCATCCACTTTATAATGCATAGGGATCGCCAGCGCTGGTTCAATTTCTGAAATAACTTCAGCGGCATCATCATAAGAAATAGTGTAAACTCCTCCGACTGGAATTAGCAGGATATCGATATCTGACAGCTCTTCCAGTTGCTTATCAGTCAGCTTATGGCCCAAATCGCCGCAATGCAATATGGTCATCCCGTCCATCTCTATTTGGTAAATAGTATTTACACCTCTTTGGCTACCAGATTGCTTGTCATGGTAAGTTGTTATTCCCAAAATACTGACCCCGCCAATTCCATACTCGCCAGGTCCGGAAATAATAAACAGGCCGCTCTCCCCTGCTTTTGTCACCCCGGCCACATAATTATGATCTGGGTGTTGGTGTGAAACTGTCACAATATCGGCAGTTAATTTAGTAAGCTTCAGGCCCACCGCGGCAGGATCATATGGGTCACACACCACGGTTGCGCTCTTACCTTTAATTTTGAAACAGGCTTGTCCGTACCAAGTAAGATCCATAATCTTAATTTCTAATCCGATTAAATCGGATTCTAATTGTCGTGTGAACAACTATACCACCGGGAAATTCACTTGACAATACCATCTTTGCCGGTTATTATAGTGGGCACGTTATGAACCGGACAGTACCGCCGCAAATTTTTTGGATTATAGTATCTGCCGTTATTGTTGCTTCAGTTTTACTCATCGCCTACAGCATCAGCCTCTCCAGTGAGACCGAGCAGCAAACCGTGATCCTGTCCCAAAGCCCAACGCCCACACCGGCAAAACCTAAAAGTCAGGAAATTCTCAAAGTTGCCTCCCCTGAAGACGGGGTTATCATCACAGAAAATACAGTTAAAGTTAGCGGTACTACCCGCCCTAGCGCTACAGTAATTATTTTGGCAACAAGCGATTACATGACTCAAGCAGATAAAAACGGTGTATTTGAAATTGCGGTTGATATGATAGAGGGAGAGAACAAACTAGCCATTACCGCGCTTGACGATGCCGGGCAAGAAACTAGTATTGAAAAAGTGGTCTTTTACGCTAAGGAGAACCTGGAATAATGTTTAGAAAACTTATCTTATCAATTATTTTTATTATTTTTTTGGTAAGTCCGGTTTTTGCCCAAAACTCAACTGATAATAAATCCTCCGCCTCTCAAGCCACCAGAAGCGCCGAGTTAAGAAAACAGTTGGAACAAAAAGCAGCCCCTTTAAAAAGACAGGCTTATGCCGGACAAGTAATTCAAAAAACCAAAGACACACTAGTTATTAAAACTCAAACCGGCGATAAAATTATTTTGACTACTGAAGGGACTACTTTTGTTAATTTAACCGCCAGGTCAAGACAAAGTGCTGATTTTACCAAAATTAAAGTTGGAGATCAGGTGGTAACTATCGGCGCTGTGGAAACTGATGGTGCCATGACAGCCAGAGTAGTTTTGCAAGTTGCCAAAAAGCCAGAGGTTACCAAACGGATAATTTTTGGTGTCGTTGCCGATATTGGCGGCCGCGTCTTGACAGTCCAAAATCCCAGAAATCGCATCGAAGAAGATTTAACTATTGCCAGAGGCGCCAAAATTACCATCAAAGGTAAGAAGGATGGCACCTTTGCCGACATCAAAGAGGGCGACAAAATAATTGCGGTCGGTATTGTCGGCTCCAATGACACCATCACAGTCAACCTCATAACAGCTATCCCTCAAATGGCAGAATTTGATAAGGAAGCCACAGTTCCGGGAGCAACAAAACCATAAAAACCGTCAACTTGACATAATACCTGTAGTACGCTATACTTATTTTACAATTGAATATTCAAAAGCGTTTGAGCAGAGTCACGATCTGCAATCCCCTTTCACT
>CAZXEC010000002.1:74878-88978 GCA_964639595.1 uncultured Gammaproteobacteria bacterium | reverse complement strand
CAACAAACAACAAAAAGTATAGGTGCAAACCCATTCCACCTCGAAGGTGGAATCAGAATCAGGACGAAGGCAAGTCAAGAAAAAGCACCACCGGTTTTGCAACCTTCTACAAAAAAGTAGAATCAAGCTAAGCTTGGAGGTGGTGCGATTTGCGATATTCAGTTGTACAGTTGTTAAGCTGCAAATTGTTCTTGGGGTGATGGAACGTTCTAAGAATTCTGGTGAATATAATCGTCGGTCGTAAGCATAGCCAACACCGCGATAAAAAAACAGAGAACGATAAGCCAAAATTGCGCCCCGCTCATCACAAACCCCAAGAAACCACCCGAGAGGTTGGCGATAAGAAGAAACATTGCCATGGCCAGTAGAGTAACAGCCAGCGCTGTAGGTAAATTCTTCCGCACTAAAGCGGACAGCCGGGAAATAGTTTGCACAACTCTACCTCCTTTTTCTAAAACCAATGGAAAATCTCTCCTGCCAAAGAAAAGACGGTCAGCACTGCCGCCATAATTGCCGGAAAGAGATTCAGGCTCTCCTCATCGTCGCCATCCCATTGCCTACTCATCGCACTTCCTCCCTTTACAACTAAATGCTTGTTAAAGTACTTTCCGATTAAGAAACAGATACCAGCTTTTGGTAACCTCCTTAATTGAAATTCTTAACTGTCAGTATATCACAAAACACTATGGGTTTCAACAAGAAAAAAGCGCCGGTGGTGGTAACTAGCGGCTGCTGACTTTCCGGCCGTAGCGTTCTTTGGAAAGCCGGATAATATCAGTCTTATTCTCATTTTTAACAGCCGGCAAAGGCAGGGTGCGGGCCGGAAACGGGGCTGAAGACAGGCCGTCGATAGATAATTTTAAGACAATTTCGTATTTACCCAACGACACCAAATCATTCTCCGAGTAAATCTCGCCAAATTCGCCCGATAATAATTCGGCATCGCTAGCGCCCACCACAAACGAGATTAAAGTTCCCACATTGCCAAAAATGGCCTTTTCGATATCTTCCTCTAATTGGCCAATGTATTGGTTAGCCAGAGTCAGGCACAAGCGATATTTTCTGGCTTCGGACAAAATTTTAATAAATGACGAGGTGGCAAAATTCTGGAACTCGTCAACATAAAGAAAAAAGTCGCGCCTTTCCTCTTCGGAAACAAACGACCGGTTCATTACTGCCAACTGCATTTGGGTAATCACCATGGCCCCAAGCAATGAGGCGTTATCCTCGCCCAACTTTCCTTGCGATAAATTCAAGATCAGGATCTTACCTTCGTCCATTATCTGTTGCAAATCAATGGTTGATTTACTTGCCCCGATAATATTTCTAATCATTCTTGATGATACAAATTGTCCAACTTTATTTTGGATTGGCGATACTGCTTCAAGCCGCAATTTTTCCGGCATTCGATCAAATTCATGAATCCAGAAATTCTTCAAAACTACATCCTGCAGTCGGTCAACCACTCTGCTTCTCCATTCTGTATCGGTTAACAGTCTCAACACATCAACCAGGGTGGCCCCTTCCACCTCCAAAAGAGTCATAATCACGTTTCGCAGAATATACTCAAGGCGCGGTCCCCAACTGTCGCGGTATAATTTATAAAATATCGCCACAATGCCGGAAGTAACCAGGTCTCTCTGCTCCTGGTTTTTAACTTCCAGCACGTTTAAGGCAAACACCCGATCTAGGTCAAATGGCTCCAAATAAACCACATCATTGAGGCGGCGGCGGGGAATATAATTCAAAATAGTTTCCGACAAATCACCATGCGGATCAATAATGCCCACTCCCCGATCTTTGCGGATATCGTCAATGGCCATATTGGCAATCAAAGTCGATTTGCCAGAGCCGGTCTTGCCAATAATATAGGCATGCTTGCGCCGGTCAATCCCCTTGATGCCAAAAATTGTCTCCTGGTTTCTAAATTCTGTTTTGGCAAAGAAATTGACGTCTTTTTTCACCTCTTCCGCCATATCCTGGGAAATAGGCAAATTCTCCGGCGGCTCGCCTGATAAAGTTTTACCCCAAGCCAGGTTTTTGACGCCGGCAATCAGCAAACCCGGCGGATGCCAAATAGTGGCCAACTCTTGGGCATTGAGAATCTGATAGCGTCTTTCAAAATAGCCCATTTCTCTCTCTTGTAATCTTTTCAAAAACTGTTTTTTGCGAAACAGCGGTTTTTTGAAAACAAACTGGTTGCCTTCGCCTTGGGAAAAACTGCCGAATGTACCAGCCAAATTCCGCAAATGGTGTTCTGCCACACCGGCAGTATTACTCCCTACCACCAACCTGACTACTGCTTTGCCACCCTGGAATGCGGCTTTTTTTTGCATTAAAATCCGCTGGGGGTTTTGGGAATATTTTTCCGCTGTCTCATCCAACACCAGCCTCTTGGTAGCTTGGGCGATTTTCTCCTGCCAATTGACTGTGGCAGGACTAATGAGAATTTGCACAGCCATCGTCACATCCGAATCTTGTTTGGACAAAAAACCGATCAGCGAAGACATCGTATCAATATCACGAAAATCCTGATAAGTCTTGATCGGGTAATAATAAGAGGAGTTTAAGGCCACCTCGCCAAAGGTGAGATATTTGGCAGCCAGAACCGATTTCAGCGGATCGTCGGTCTTTATTATGACAGAATGCGGGAATGACGAGGAAATCAAACTGGAGATAAATGGCTCGCTTTGGACCGGACAAGCCACGTAAAGTGAAATCGTTTGGCCAACCAGATAAAATTCAAAGGCGTAAGTTTTAGGCTTGACAAACAGCCGTTTCCACAAGGGCACATAGGGGTAAGGCAGGAGCGAGGCAAAAATTTGGGTGGCCGACTCAATCGGAGTTTCGTCATCTTTGGGATTTCTCACCTGCAAGAAAGATAGACCGGGCATATGGATTTATTGTATCATAAACTAATCGCTCCCAGCGGTAAGTATTCAGCTCCAAAACTCAAGCTTTATTAAGTCAAACCAGCTCAAAATCTTCCATAATCACTGGTAATATCGTCTGGATCTGCGCCAACCTGATTTCTAGCTGTTTCTTCATAAACAGATGGATCAACTCCATGTAACTCTTTAAATTCTTCTATCCATTGGTCAAGCATTCTGCCCCGCTTAGTCCCCCGGTCACCGATTAACATTTCCAGTCGTTTATGAACATCTTTACCCAGCACTTCCTCCAAATGCTCCATCAGGGCTTGGTAGTTGTCCAGCGCCTGGCAAAAAGCGATTCTTTCAAACTTGTAAGCCGATTCGGGGTCAAAAAGGCAAAGATTATCTGCCAAGCTCCAGGTAAAAATCCAAGAAAACTGTCCATCCAAAAATAGATTGAGATCAGTGGTGTTTGACCACTCGTCTATCCCGGCAAGATACGCCTTTTTAAATTCATCAACAATCAAACCACGAAATGTTCTGGTGATGTGAGCAGTTTTTAACAGTTCGTTGAGATTGACGGTTAATCGGCGAAAATATTCTGATCTGGCTCTTTTGGGCTCATCTTCGGTAAATTGAGCGGATTCCTTATCTGGCATTTCGCCTAGTCGACGCAAATGGCCGCAGATTTGCCGAAAGACAGCATTTTTCCCGTTTTCATCCAAATGACCGTAATCAGGATGCGATTCCCTAAGCGCCATAGTTTTGAATTACATTATAATCAAAATACTTCAATTTGCAACTTATTAAGAGTATTTTGATTATATAATCGTTTAATGAGAGTTACAAACTCGAGTTAAATGAGTATATACCAAAGGTCAGCTAGATTTTTGATATTGTCCGCCGTCCAGATTTTTCACCAAGCCTTTTATCTCCATTACCGACAACAAACTAACCATTTGCGATGTTGCTAAACCGCTTTCCCGCACCAACATATCAATATGCTTGGCCTCATTTTCCAACAGTACCAGCACAATCTGCTCCTGTTGGGAATGTTTTGAATCACTTATTGCTTCTTTTTTCTCTCTTATCCCTTTCACCTTCCTTGCCTTACTTCCGCTTACCCCTTTTGCCAAATGCAGTTCTTCTAATATGTCGGCAGCTTCTGTTACTAATTTGGCGCCATGTTTAATCAGAGATGCCGGCCCGTGAGATTGCGGTGAGGTAATCGGCCCAGGGATGGCAAACACTTCCCGACCCTGGTCCAGCGCCAACCGGGCCGTGATCAAAGACCCGGAATCAAGGCTAGCTTCTGTTACTAATACTCCCAGGGACAAGCCGGAAATAATTCTATTTCTGGCCGGAAAGTTATTAGGCAGCGGCGGGTAGTCCGGGGCAAATTCGGAAATAACCGCTCCATGGCCGTCAATAATTTTTTCCACCCAAACTAAATGCTCTGGCGGATAGATATTATTGATACCGCTGCCCAACACCGCGATGGTGCGGCCGCCTGCCGCAATAGCCGCTTGGTGGGCGCAAATATCCACTCCTCTTGCCAGTCCCGACACAATAGTGACACCCCGACCAACCAGCGCTCTGGTTAAACGCTCTGTAACTTCGCGTCCGTAATAAGTCATTTTTCTTGACCCCACTACTGCCAGGGCGTTTTGGTCATCCAGCGCTATTTTTCCTTTGACAAAAAGCACAACTGGCGGATCGGAAATTTGCTTGAGAGATGCTGGATAGCTTTTATCAAAGACGGTTAAGATTTGAACACTTTGTTTATGCAAGTTTGCTAAAAAGCTCTCCGGGTCAAGACTTTCCTTAACATGAAAAAACTTAGAAATTGCCTTTTGTGATAGGCCAATTCCCACAAGTTCCTGTTCTTTGGCCTGCCAAATTTTGGATGGTCTGCCAAAATAATCAAGCAGCAGTTTCAGTCTGATGGGCCCCAGTTGCTCCACAGTTGCCAATACCGCCAAATATGCCAATTCGTACTTTGTCATCTGATTTAGCTCTCACTTGATTATAGTATAATACTATTAAGGATGATAACTTTAATCCGTTCCCCGATAGATCGGGCTACTCTGGAGCAAACCGCCCAGGATATCCCTGGTTATGTCAAATTCGTGGTTGACATAAAATTGGGGATTGCCACCATCGGAGGCTTAAGACATCTCGAAGGAGAACAACTGCTACTGCAGAACGGCAGCAGTCAGACAAATCTTTGGGGAGGGGGCTTGGATTTGGCCACAGGTGAAATAGATTTTGACTCCATGATCAATATCCGGCCCAACCAAAATAATCCCAGTCGAGAGGTGTTAGATGGTCAAATCCGCGACCAAATGGCGCAAATTATGAAAAAGCTAATCCCATGACAGCTCAAGAAATTATCTTAAATATTGCCGTTAATCTAGGCCGGCTGTCGCGCTGGGCATCACAAGGTAACACTAACAGGATCGAACAGTTTTTGGGCGAAACTGATCAATATTTACAAACACTGGAGGCCACACCTCGAAATAAACAGTTTGAGTCTACTTTTGTTAATTTCAAAATGCAATTTCAGCAGCTTAAAGAGAATCAGCGATACGACAATGAATGGGCAGAAATAGCCTTAACTTGGGCCAATATCTTGACTCATCGGGCAAAACTTGCATAATTGTGATCTACTGGTAACACCATGGGTCGCAAAGAAGTTTCAGGAACTGGAGGAATTGAGCAAGCGTCAATCCTGCCAGAAACGACTACTAGCCCTCAAATTTTGCAGGATGGTAATCAACTTATCGTCTTTGCTAGATTAATACCAGATGGTGAATCCTCTCCTATTTTGATAATACCCCTGGTGGGTACTCGTCCCAGCGCATTGCCTGCAGAGAGTTAAAAAGGTCAGATAATCCTGGATTTAGTAAGCAGATCAGTTGCCAAACCAATATTCATAAATTTTCCGGGCCACTGGTCCGGCAATTGACGATCCTTCTCCCCCACCTTCTATAAGCACTGTGATAACTATTTCCGGCTGATCCAGTGGCGCATAAGTGGTAAACCAGGCATGGGTCCGATTTTGCACGTCACCAAACTCCGCCGTCCCCGTCTTGCAAGCAACAGGAATATGCACTACATCATCCGGCATCCCCGCTACGGAGAAAAAATTTTTATTGTCTATCCTGTTTCTCAATTCTGAATTCTTAATTCTAAATTCGAATAATGGCCAGCCGGTGCCGCCAGTGGCACATGCTCCTGTCAGCCCCTCTTTTACCAATTTCAAATTGGCTTCTTTGATTATTTGGGAGCGGATAACTTTTGGTTTGGCCTGCCATAAGACTTGGCCTTCGCGACTGATAATTTTTTGCAAAAGATGCGGTTGATATAGAGTGCCGCCGTTGGCAATAACTGCAGTTGCTGACATAATTTGCAAAGGGGTTGCCAAAACATAACCCTGACCAATGGCCATATGCAGAGTGTCTCCGGGATACCATGGCTCACCCTGGGTCTGCTTTTTCCAGGTATCAGTCGGCACCAATCCGCCTGTTTCTCCCAGCAGGTCAATTCCCAATTTCTGTCCCATGCCAAAAATACGGGCAAACTGGGCCATAATTTCATTGCCTACCCACTCACCTACCCGGTAGAAAAAAATGTCATTTGAGCGGGCAATAGCCTTAACAATATCAACAAGCCCTTCGGTTTTGCCATATTGGATCCAGTACCAATTAGGAAAAGCAAAACTGCCCAGATAAATCACACCGGTGTCTTCCACTTTGGTATCTGCTTTGACTTTGCCGCTTTCCAATCCGGCCACAGCTGACACTATTTTGAAAGTCGAACCTGGCGGGTAGGTCCCGGCAATAGCCCGGTTCAATAAAACGTGATTACGGTTATTCAGAATGTCAGCCAGCTTCCCTGAATGAGCCGGGTCAACAAAAATGCCGGGATCATAGCTCGGATATGATACTAAGGCATAAATCTCTCCACTGGATGGATTGGCAGCCACTACTGCACCGGCTCCGATTTGATCCCGATTTAATCGGGATTGATCGGGGCCGGCTGTTGATCCCGATTTAATCGGGATTGACCCGACTTTGGTAATGGCCTCCTTGAGCGCCTCGTATGAGGCTTTTTGTAATCCGGCATCCAAGGATAGCACTAAATTCAAGCCGGGTTTTGGATCTTGGATGGAAATATTGGCAACAGTTCTTCCGTCAGCATCAACTTCCACCAGTTTTTTACCGGATACTCCCCGCAAAACAGTTTCATAAACCGATTCCACTCCTTCACGGCCAACCAAATCCCCTAATCTGTAATCACAATTCCGACTCTGATCAATCTGTCCGGCAAAAGTGGTGGAAGAACACCCTTGTAAATTATAGGTTGCCAGTTCTGTTGGGGAAATCTCCCCCAAATAGCCCAACACATGGGCAAAAATTTCCCCATCTGGATATTGTCTAATTTGGTCAACTGTTAGTTTGGCGGCTGTGGCAGGATCAGTAGCCCGCAGTCGGTTGGCTTGATCTTCGGTCAAAAACCGCACTTTTGGCTCATCCTTAACAAACTCCGTCAACCCCGGTTCAATCGGGGTCAACCTATAGCCAGGGCCATTACGAGCCAAAATCTGTTGGTTACGGTCATAAATTAAGCCGCGAGGCGTGCCTTGCCTGATAGTCTGAAGGCGATTACTGTCAGCATACTGGCGATTTTTTGCTCCCTCGATTACCTGCAGCCAAAACAGTCGGCTGGATATTATTGCCAAGAATACTATTATTACTAAAGCAACAACCGATGCCTGCCAAATGGAAAAATGATTAGCCGGAATTTGCTCGGTGGCAGGCCTAAAATTATCAGACAAGGGGTCAAAGTAGCCGGATTTACGACCAACCACAAATTCTCTTGATCTGGATTGGTCAATCATATCGGAAAAAGAATGACCGAGGTTTTTTTTGCGGCGCATAAAACTTACACCTTCAGTTCAGTTTGTATATTCTTCTGCCTATTCCATCTATTGACCACCTCATACATCACTAAGCTTACCGGCACAACCAGTAAACTTTCTAAAACAAACCACCCATCAAAACTGGGCACAAAAGTTTGCCTGTTTAAAAAACTAAAAACTGCATCAAAAATTACCAAACCCAGGGCAAAAAATGGCACTATCAGGGCCTGGGCTCTGCTAAAAACAAATCTCTGACCCCAAAAAATCAATGCCAGCACTAACAGAAATGCCAAACTGGAAGAGCCGAGGCGCGATCCGCTCACCAGGTCCAGTAAGATGCCGCAGCCAAAGCCAGCTTGGATGGCTATTTTCTCTTCTTTGGCAAAAGCCAGGGCACAAACAATAGCCAAAAGCATATTAGCCACCAAAAACCCGCTGGATTGGAACAGAACTAATAAAACCAAAACTATGGCAAAAGTAATTTTATTATCCACCATATTCATTTATCTAGACTGACAAAAACTAAAGAAGCAGCCAGCACATCAAAATAAGCCCTCACCCTGCCTTTTTGGAAAATAGCCGCTTCATCACGAACCACTTCTTTCACCTCGCCAATCACCAATCCCCTGGGTAAATTAGCCGATCCGGCAGTGACGACTATATCACCCACCTGTAAGGGAGCTTGCTGTGATATTTCTTGCAATTCTAAATTGTAGCCAAAACGGCTCAACAATTGGCCGAAACTTTGCCTGCCGTCTTGCCTATGCCTGACCACTACTGGGATTTGGGAATCCGGATGGAAGATTGTTTTGACTTGGGCTAATTTGGGAGAAACTGATGAGACTGTCCCCACCAATAAATCGCCCTGAACCACCACTTGTCCCATTTCTACTTGTGAATCTTGTCCCGCCCCAATAACCAGAGTATCGCCCCAACCCACCACTGGCACCGGTAACAAGTTAAAAGTCTTAGGCGATAGTTTTTCAAATTGGTTTTTTAGTATTTTGTTTTCTTCTTCCACTGTTTGCAGTTGGGCAATCTCTGCTTTAAGTAAATTATTTTCGGATCTTAATGACAGGTTATCTTGATACAAATTTTTGATCGATCTGAATTGATTTAGCTCTCCTAAGGCTGATTTCCCTGCATTGAAAATAATAGTTTGTAGAGGCAAAGTTGCTGATTGGAGGGCATATTTGGGAAGATTGAGCAGTTGCAGTTGGTCGGCAAAAATCAAAATTAGCGATAGCAGGATAAAAATAATCAGCCAGCGGATTGGTAAAATCTCTTCTTGTTTTGCCATGAGGCGATTGTAACATACCACTAGTGAAAACGGGCAAACGTTAAGGGAAAAGGCAGCTTGTATGATTTGAAATTTAAATAGTTTATTGGTAATTGATCTTAACCCCAATAGTTTGCTATGCTTGGGCTACAATGTCTGGCACGGATATGACAAAGGAACAGGAAGGTATTACTGCAACTCTTCATTCAGGAGAACGCATACCATTTAATAGGCAATTATTAACACTAGGCGATTTATTGGTCAGGGCTGATCGTGGCAAAACTACAAATATACCCCGTACTCTTGCTGATATTGGGCAACAGTTTGATCAAGAAGGCCTTACTTTTGCACAACAGTTAGTTGATATTTTTGGCCTATCAGATCTGAATTTTATAGAATTTACACATCCGGACGCAACTCCGATTCTTTTTGCCGGTTATGTTAAATCAACCACAGATACCAGTCAAGCAGTTGATCACGCCTTAGCAGTGATCGTGCTTAGCAGATCAACTGACTTCGGGTTTAGTGGATCAACCCAAAAATGGGATCACCACTTATTACCAGCTGCTGTTTTAATTACCGGGATTGAAAAGCAAACACACAGACTAGTCGCTGCCACATACCAAATAGAGGCAAATTCGACACATGGCCGCCTTGATCTAGATGATATGCATTTTAGATCCCCTCTTTATGAGATAAGAGTAATGGTTTCGGATCAGGATTTTGCCTTACCTGCTGATATCGATCAGGCGAAGCCCTCTGAAGTAATAAACGGGGTATTGACAAACGCTATGATCCAGAAAGCAACAGAAAATTTACCAAATCAAAGAGTGACTATGTTACCAATTAATGCAGTAAACGCGAATCCTGGTTTTCCGCTTACAGGTTCAAGATTTATTATCGCCCATTACCGAAGGCAGCTGCAAGATGCAGCCGAACAAGCTGGAGTATATATTAAAGTTGTGCCCAATGAAGTTGTCGAGCTAGGGATTGCGGATAAGTGGCAAATAACTTTACCCGAGAGGTTACCAGAAAATCCTAAGGGAGTGGCATTTAAGCCATAACTTTTCTTAAATTAAAAGTTTACTTATATCTATAATCCGTAAACTGGAACTTGCCTTTCCCGCCAGTTATGGCCTGATAATTTTTTACTTTAACTTTTTTAATTCTTTGTCAAAAGTAAAAAGAGCTGTCCCGGAAAGTTCAGCCTTAACTAATAAAAAACAATCAACCAAACTAAGGTTACTCTTTTTATAAACTTTAACCGCCCTCTTAAAAATGTCCTCATTTTCTACTGACAAATACTTTGCAGATATTATAGCGTTTAGTTTATCAATGATTTTACTTTTGGGAAATTTATAATATTTGGATAAAGCAAATTCTATCTCAAAAATAATAATTTGAGGTACCAATAATTTTATTTTCCCAACCCTTGCCTGCTTTAATAACTTTTCAGCTTCATCTGCCTGTTTGGGAATATCGTTTAAAATAAGTCTCAAGAATACGTTTGTATCAACTATAAACTCATTCATCTACTGCCTTTAACAGCCTCGTCAGCCAGATACTGCCCGAAAGCTTCACGGATTTGTCTGGGAGTAGCTTTGATATTCGTTTTAAGAGAGCCTTTCAAGTCTAATAAATCTGCTACTGGTTCAATGATTAATCTTTCGCCCTCTACAGAAACTAAAGCTCTCTTACCGCTACCCAAACCAAGTTCTCTTCGCAGCTTAGCTGGGATACTGATTTGCCCCTGGGAAGTAATTGATACTGTATAAACCATACTACATTAAGTATACCGAACTACATTATATTTGTCAAATTACATTATCTTATTTTTAGAGTCATCTTGCAAGATCTCGCAAGGCCTGGCCTTGCGAGGCTAAACTTGCCTATCTCAATCCCCCTATGACCCTGACTCTTTCCAGTAAGTCTTTTTCTTCCAGTACTCTAGCGCAGCCGCGAACCACACAAGTTAATGGATCATCAGCCACCCACACCGGCATTTTGGTTTCTTTGGCAATTCTGTGAGCCAGGCCCGGCAGCAGCGCCCCGCCTCCACACAGAGTAATGCCTCTCTCTAAAATATCCGATACCAGCTCCGGCGGAGTTTCCTCAATGGTGTCTGAAATAGACTGGACAATTACTGAAATCGGGCCAGAAATAGCCTCGCGAACCTCTGAAGAAGAAATTCTAATGGACTTAGGCAAACCCGTTTCCAAATCGCGTCCTCTTGCGACATAGTCTCTTTCTTTGCCAGTTTTTCCAGGTTCAGATTCAATCTCTGTCAATGGCCAGGCGCTGCCAATGGCAATCTTGACTTCTTCGGCCGTCTTTTCTCCAATCAGCAAACCATATCTTAAGCGTAAATAATTAATAATGTCCTGGTCCAATTCGTCACCGGCAATGCGAATGGAGCGGTTAACCACAATCCCGCCTAGAGAGATCACGGCAACTTCCGTAGTTCCCCCGCCCATATCTACCACCATATTGCCCATCGGCTCTGTAATTGGCAATCCCACTCCAATAGCTGCTGCCATTGGTTCTTCCACCAGATAGGCCACCCTGGCACCGGCAGACAGAGCCGCATCCTGTACCGCTCTTCTTTCCACCTCCGTGACTCCGGAAGGAATGCCAACAGCCACCCGAGGCTTGGGGATTGATGGAAGGATACTGCCGGGTCTCTCGTGCACTTTGTGAATGAACGTAGTCAACATTTTCTCGGTCACTTCAAAATCAGAAATCACTCCGTCTCTTAAGGGCCTGATAGCAACAATGGTAGCCGGAGTTTTACCGACCATTTTTTTGGCCTCACTGCCGATGGCTAAAATTTGTTTGGTTTTTTTGTGCTGGGCCACAATTGAAGGCTCACGAATAACTATTCCTTTGCCTCGAACCAGCACTAAGGTATTGGCAGTGCCAAGATCAATGCCGATATCGTGTGAGAATAGGCCAAAAAAATAGTCAAGCATAATGAACCCCTCCCCGCTGCAAACAGCGGGGTATCCCGCAAGCGGGACAAGTTCTTTCGTGCGTTCATCCTCGCACAAAATAAAAACTCAAAATGCAAAAGGCAAGATTCAAAATTGCAACTTAAAATTCAAAATTTTCAGTCTTGAACTTAACTTCTGACCTTTGATCTTTGATCTTTGATTTTTGAATTTCAAGCCGAGCATATCATGCCCGCGCTTGATGATGCAAGAGACTAATTTGATATAGAAAAGTAATATTGTGATATTTTTGATACAAGGCTTGTAGTATCAGGACATCTGCAACATATTAACGACTTCTAATGGTACACAATTTTGAATTTGTTGAATTTGCACTCCTGGTCTGCAGGTTTGCCGTAAGCCGTAAGCCGTAAGCCGTAAGCCGTAAGCCGTAAGCCGATTATAAATTCGTGGTATACTACTGGCTGTGATATCAAAAACTACTCTCTCTACCCTTTCCGATTATGTTATAGAATTGGGCTTTGCCGCACTGTTGGTTCTGGTCCCTTTAATCTATTTCGAAGGCAGCTACGAACTGTTTGAATACAACAAAATGATGCTCACCTACGCTCTGACAGCTCTGATCGTCAGCGCTTGGGTGATCAAGATGATCGCTGCGCAAAAAATAATTTTTAGCAAAACTTTTTTATTTTTACCAATCATCCTCTTTCTTATTGCCAATCTCTTATCAACTTATTTCTCTATTGACCGGCATGTTTCAATTTTTGGCTATTACTCCCGTTCCAACGGCGGACTGCTCTCAACTATTGCTTATATCTCTCTATATTTTGTTTTAGCATCCAACATTAAAAAAACTGATACCATCAGGCAGCTTTTATTCTTGTCAGTGCTGTCGGCTTTCTTAGTGGCTCTCTGGGGGGTGCTGCAACATTATGGAATTGATGCTGACAAATGGATTCAGGATGTGAAAGCCCGGGTTTTCTCAACTCTAGGACAACCAAATTGGCTGGCGGCCTACTTGGTCATGGTTTTACCAGTGGCACTGGCGTTTTTTGTTAACTCATCCTCGCGTTATCTGAAAATCTTTCTAGCACTTCTCTGCGCCACCATCTACGCTGCCTTTATTTTTACTTATTCCCGCGGCGGCGCTTTGGGATTGTCAGCCGGTTTGATAGTTTTTGCCGGAGCAATCAGCTTTACCCTATCCAGCCACAAATTCTCCAAAATGACTATTGTTGCTGGTGTGTTATTTCTTCTGTTTATAACCAGCCTGTTCTTTTACAAAACTCATCCTTTATTTATCTACGCACCGCTTGCTTCTTTTCTCCTGCTCTCCTGCTCTGTTACTCTAAATAATTTTAAAGAATGGCGCTGGCAAGCCGGTCTTAGCCTTATTTTTATCACTCTTACCATACTGTTTGCTAATCCTACTGCTTATAGACTAGATCAAATGATAAGCGTCAAGGGTGAAGCGGAAAGTCAAACGTTCCAGCCGGGTTCGACTGCTAGCTCTTCTTCTCCCTTGCCCCTTACCCCTTTACCCTCGCCAGCCGAGACCGCCAACATCCGCCTGATTGTTTGGCAGGGTGCCCTGGATATTTGGCGCCACTACCCTATTTTGGGGTCGGGAGTGGAGACTTTTGCTTTTGCCTATTACCAGTTCCGACCACAGGCACATAACTTAACCACCGAATGGGATTTTCTGTATAATAAAGCCCACAATGAATACCTCAATTATCTAGCTACAACAGGATTGGTGGGATTTTCCACTTATTTACTTTTAATTGTTACCTTCTTTATTTGGAGCGCACTGAAAACTAAGAATTCAAAATTACCATTGACCAATGACCAATTACTAATTACTAGCCTGCTGGCTGGCTATGTCGCCTATCTTTTCCAAAACATTGTCAGTTTTTCTGTGGTAGCTATTTCTGTGCTGTTCTGGCTTTATCCGGCCCTGGCCTATATCTTGCTCACGGCAAACGGCTTACAGCAGACAGCAGTTAGCGGTCAGCAGTTAGCGGTCAGCCCCGATCAAATCTGGGTCAGCAGTAAGGGTTCCCACTACGCTAAGGC
>CAZXEC010000002.1:13620-74868 GCA_964639595.1 uncultured Gammaproteobacteria bacterium | reverse complement strand
TTGCGGGAGGCGGGAGTTGGCGGTCAGCCCTGATCAATCCCGATTGAGTCGGGATTGATCGGGGTCAGCGGTAAGGGTTCCTACTACGCTAAGGCTTCGCGGGACAAGCAAGGGGAAAGGCAGGAAAAAAATGCCTTATCCTTCACCCTTGACCCTTCACCCTTAAGCTACCGGCAGATAGCAGCTATCTTACTTGTCCTTATCTTTTATCTCTTATCTTTTTTCGCCTTATGGCGGGCATGGTGGGCAGATAATAACTTTAATACCGGCTATAGCTCCTCCCGCGCGGGAGATTTAACTAAAAGTTTTGAGCATCTTCTGGAAGCAGTCCAGCTCAATCCCCTGGAGCCTTTCTATCATTCGGAACTGGCATACACTGCCTCGGCCTTAGCTTCCGAAGTCAAAGAATCTTCTCTGTCGGCGCAACTGGAAATTTTGGCTTTATCAGAAGCAAACAAAGCCACCACTACCAGCCCTAACAGCCTCAACTATCAAAAAAATCTGATCAACGTCTATATCAACTTGTCAGACCTTGATCCGGCTTATTTACAAGAAGCCGGACAAGTCTACAAAAAGACCATCCAACTGGCGCCGACTGATGCTAAAACTTACTATAACTATGCCCGATTCTTGTGGACTACCGGAGAAAAAGTACAGTCAATTGACTTGTTTAAAAAAACTGTAGCCTTAAAACCTAACTGGCGCGATGCCCGCCTGGGCCTGGCTGACCACTTGTATGAAACCGACCAAACCCCAGCCGCTCTTGATCAATTACGATATATTTTGACATATATTGATACTAATGACCAATTAGCTCGGGAAAAGCTGGCTGCCTGGTCGAAATAATCTTTGGACTACCAAAATTCTCCAATTGCCATCAATTTTATTTTTTGCTACAATTTGAAGCATGACCGAAACAAAACATGCTAAAGTAGAAAAGGGGGGAATTGGCAAAGTCAGCCTGGTACTGCTAATTGGCCGCGGCTCACGTACACCGGCCCTGTACAAAGCCGTCACTGCCCGTGCTTCTAACTTAGATCTAAAGCTAGTTGTTTCCCACCGCAAACCGCCGGAAGGCAAAATTGACGTGGTCGGCGTGGAGCTTGCTAAAAAGTTAGGTTTTGGCGCTATTTATTGGAACCGGGTACAAATGGTCAAGCAAGTCAAACTAACCTCACCTAATTTGGATGAAGAACAGTATAAAAAAGACTGGGAATTGGCTCTGGGGTCTTTTCTGAAGCAGGAAACATACAATCCGGATTTTATCTTTATGACCGGCTGGGATTTGGTATTGCACCGCGAGTTCCTGCAATTTTTCCCCAGCCAGGTTATCAACGTCCACCCGGCTTATCTGCCAGATATGGATGAAGACCAAAACCAACTCACTCTCCCCGATGGCACTAAATCACCGGTGTTTCGCGGCGCCTGGGACCAGATTGCTGCGGAAATTCTATCCAGCGGGGTTTCTCACACTGGAGCCACCATTCATTTTATTACTGCCGATGGCTATGATATCGGGCCGGTCATTACCAGGCAATGGGTTAAAATTGCACCAGCAGAAACCGTGGACAGCCTGCGGGCCAAAATGAACCGGTTGGAAGACCAATTAGGCGCGGAAGTCTTAAATCTCCTGGGTCATAAAAAAATCAAACTGGAGAAAGGAAGAGTCATAATTGCCAAATAAACTACCTCGTAGCAAGCTACGAGGTATTCCGCAAGCGGAAAAGTTTGATTCTCGCTTGCATTCCCGCAGAAGCGGGATATTACAGCTCGAAATAGCTATGGCCAAAAAAGTTTCTATTGTTGACTTTCATCATCCGGCAATTCGCACTGTAGCTAAACCGGTTGGCAAAATTAACCAGCAGACCCTGGCAAAAATTGTTGATTTGGAAAAGGCTCTCAAGACATCCAAAGTGCCCGGTGTCGGCATTGCTTCCAACCAAATTGGCCAGACCGATCGGATTTTTCTGCTTAAGTTCGGCCAACATCTGACTGCCTTTGTCAATCCGGAAATTACTTCATCTTCAGATAAATTAGCAGTCGCCTATGAAGGATGCTTGTCAGTACCATCAATGTATGGACAGGTGGCCCGCCCTGCCCAAGTCTCCATCAGAGCCCAGAACAGGCATGGGAAAACTATTAAAAGGACTTATAAAGGCTTGGCTGCTCGTATTTTCCAACATGAGCTTGATCATATTAACGCTAAGCTGTTTGTGGACAGGGTGATTGAGCAAAAAGGAGAGTTATTAAAAGTTGTTGGCCGTGACAAAGACGGCAAAGATAAGCTGGCCAAAGTTGAATACCCTGTAATATAAATTTCAAATGTCAAAATCCTAATATTAAATTAAATCCAAAATCAAAATGTCAAATCAGATTAAATCGGATTCAAATAAACAATCGGTGACAAATGACCAACTAGCTAATGACTTAAATATCGTCTTTTTTGGCACTCCCGAGTTTGGAGCAACAATCCTAGAAGGCTTGATCAAAGCCGGCGACGCTCCCCAACTAGTTGTCACCAGACCTGATAAACCAATCGGCAAAAATTCTCTTCCCCAACCATCAGCTGTTGCCAGAACAGCATCAAAATATAACATAACACTACTTAAGCCATCAAAATTAAAGGACCCGGAGTTTGTTTCTACACTTTCCGCTTTACCCTTTACCCTTTCAGTTGTTGCTTCTTATGGCAAAATTATTCCCCAAGTGATTTTGGACATCCCCAAGTTAGGTAATATTAATGTCCATGGGTCGCTCTTGCCCAAGTATCGCGGCGCCTCGCCTATCCAATCTGCCATATTGGAAGGTGAAAAAGAAACCGGTGTTACTATTATGCTGATGGATGCGGAGATGGACCATGGACAAATACTCTCTCAAGCTACTCTACCGATTGATCCTAACGATACTTTTTTATCACTATCGCAAAAAATGGCCAAGTTAGGTACAGATTTACTAGTTCAAACAATACCAAAATATATCAAATGGGCAAAAAATGGCTCACGGCAAACGGCAGTTAGCGGTCAGCCCCGATCAATCCCGATTGAATCGGGATCAAATCGGGGTCAGCATTAAGCTTTTCTTGCCTCCCCATGAACAAGACCACCAGCAAGCAACTTTTACAAAAATTCTGACGCGCGAAGATGGTTTTGTTGATTTAGCTAATCTGCCATCATCGGATAGATTTGAGCGAATGATTCGGGCATATTATCCCTGGCCAGGAGTTTGGAGTAAAATAGCCGTCAGCAGTCAGCCGCAAGCTGTCAGCAAAATTATTAAATTTTTGCCGGGTAAAATGATCCAGATTGAAGGGAAAAAGCCGATGGATTATAGGGCATTGATCAACGGCTATCCTCGTTTGGCAGCAGTGATTGGTAAATTATTTGTCAACTTCTACTCACCCGCCAACAACTGATCAGTAATCTGAAACAGCTCGCGAATTTGCTGAAGGAACTCTTGTCCGTCAGCCATCACCGGCCGGCCAGTCACTAAATGATCAGCGGGAATTTGCTCTTTCACCACAGAATAAGCCACTGGCCAAGAGTCAACCTGCACCAAAGGGCTGTCTTTCGGACTGTAGCGCAAACCCAACCAAGCCCGGTGCCCAGTGTCATCCTCGCCGATGGCGCGGCCCAAACACACATGTAATAGTTTTTTAGTCTGGCGGTCATAAAAAACCAGCATGGCCCCCTGACCCATTGGTCTTGATTCGCCTTTGAGGCGTAAATGCTCCCACATCAAACTGCGCAGTTTCACTATTTTGGGGTTGCTGATTAGATCGTCAAAACCAAAAGTGGCTGACACTATCAGATAGTCCCGCTTTCCTTTTTCCGGCAAGGGCACTAAACCCAAAAGGGCATCTCTGCCAAAACTTTCCATCATAAATTAGATCAATCCCAATGATTGGGCCAGTTGATAACGATAAACCTCTTTGCCAGTCACCATTTGGGGCAGATAATCAAATAATAAAACATGGGCCACAAAATTAACTACCGGATCATCCGGCACCGGTTGTCTTGCCAAATTGACCACCCGGCCTTGGACAAAATTACCACTGTGAGATCTGTGCTGGTAAAAACGGATGCCGCTCTGTCGACCTTCTTCACCGAATCTGGTATGAATTCCCACTACTGGTCGAGGTAAATAAAACCCTAATAAGAAATCTTGCCACCCCTTGGCCGACTGCTGCCAATCCTTGTCCACTATCACGGAAAAATCGCAAGGATTAGCCAAAAACTGCGTCCATATATCGGGTTTACCTCCTGGTAAATCAGCAACAATCACATTATCATGCTTTTTCCTGGCTCTAAAATCTTTGTTTGAGCCAACCATTAAGGAAAGGGCGTGAGCTTGGCGTTCGGCCCTGTCTGCTCTTTGCACCTCTTGGCCAGAGGCCAAATAGGAAGCAGTCGGCGCCCACACGTCCAAATCACATAAACCAATTCTCACCTGCCCCTTGTCAATAATCCCTCTCTCTACACAGTCGCCAACTAAGTGCTCCATGGCTTGACACAAAGATACAGACAGGGTGCTTTTACCACTTTGGGGTGACCCACCCACGGCAATAGCCCAATGCTGATCTTTTAATAAACGGAGACGGCCATAGTCAAATTGCACCTGGCCGTATTCGATGCGATCTGGCTCGTAATAAGCGCTTTTCAAAAAAGGCACTGTCAAGGTTATAGGACAAATATCCGCCTCGCCTGTGGCCAATGGAGGTTTTTGCCTCAAGTTCTCCCGAGCCAACCGGATCGCCTGCTGGCTTAATCTATACGATTTGGCCAAAGCCAAAGGAGAAAAGCGACTTCCTTTTTGGGCTACTAACCTGTCCAGAGCCTTTAAACAAGTTTTATAAGCGTAAAAAGGGTCACCTATCCCCGCCAAAAGTATAGTAGCCAAATACTGATGCAGCGATTTTCGGGCAATTTTTTTGGTGTCTTGTTGGATTTCTCCTGCTTTCCACCATTCTTTGGCGGGAAAAGGCCGATATGCTTCGATAAACAGGGCCAACCGGCGCAAATTGCCTTTTTGGTGAACATTTAACCGGCTGTGGTCTATGACTTGCTCCAAGAGTCGTGGGTTTAAATAATCAGGGTGAATAAGAGGCAAACTTCTTTGTTTTAAGTCTAAAGAAGCTTGCCGATCTTGACGAGGCACTAAATAACAGTCTTTGGTTAAGATCCCCACCTTTTGGTAAATAAAACCAGCCACCACTTGGGGAATAGACAGATATTCAGAGATTAAAACAGTATCAAACCGTCTCGAAAAGAGCCTTTCTATAAAACTCTGTGGCAAATGTTCGGAAAAGAGCCCTTCTTTGGTGGGCATATCACTGGAACCCTACTGGGCAGAAATACCAACTGTCACACCACCAGATGGTCTGGCAGTTTTCTTAGCTAGCAGCTTTTTGGTTTCTTCTTTCACTTTCCGCAAGCACTTGGTGCAGAACTTCATTACTTTAGACCTGCCGCTATCCCCCACTCTAAAATTATGTAAGTTGGGTTTCCAGATCCGGCTTTTTTTGGGGGCGCGCATAGCCCAGCCTCCACCATAACGGTGAGCACCGGATTTGCCAATAGTCACACCCTTGCCGCATCTGTCACACTTTTGCATATTGTGATATTATAACATAATGATATAGTCTTGTCATTGGTAAATTTTAGGCACTGGCCATAAATAATTTCTAATTGGATTTAATATTCGGATTTTGAAATTTGACATTTTTATCGTATGTTCCCTTTTTCCAGCATTGAAGAAATATTGGCTCTGGCCTTGGGTTTAGTGGTGGCCATCACTGTTCATGAAGCCGCTCATGCTTTCGTTGCCGACCGCTTGGGTGATCCCACTCCCCGCTTGCAAGGCAGGCTGACCTTAAACCCGCTGTCCCATCTTGACCCGATTGGTACACTGATGATTGTGGTGGCCCGCTTTGGTTGGGGCAAGCCGGTCCAGTTTGACCCCTATAACCTGCGGGAACCGCAAAAAGATTCGGCGCTGATTTCCATAGCCGGACCAGCTGCCAACCTAGTCACGGCAGCCCTTATTGCCGTCTTATTGAGACTGGCCGCTCCTCTTGCCCCTTTCCCCTTACCGCTTACTCCCTTGTTTATCGTAGCTCTTATTAACATCAACCTGGCGGTTTTTAACCTGATCCCCATTCCCCCGCTGGACGGATCAAAATTCTTTGCCGGGGTGTTTCCGGGATTGGCTCCGGTCATTGACGCCATGGAACAGTACGGATTTATCATCCTGCTGGCCCTGGTTTTTCTTTTTCCCAGCCTGCTCTATTCCACCATTATTCCGCTGGCTCAAACCATCCAACTTTTGCTTTTTGGTTTCTCTTTTTAAGGATTCTGCCCAAGTATGATCCAGGATCGAGATAATGGCAGTTTAATACACCATACTTGTGTCACTAGAACAAAACCAAGATTAATTATTCAGACCTTAAGAAGAAATGGGTTCTCTGCCCGGCTAATTCTGATATTTGGGGTATTTATAGACTTCATCTGATGCGCAGGCACACTGATTAGGCAATGCATATACTTTGATTAGGCATTGCCTAGATACCTTGATTAGGCAATGCATGGGTACTTCATGCCTGATCAAAACAATTTCTCAGCTTTGAAATCGGGGAAAAGCAGAGATTTAAGGTTAACCCCGCCTTTTTCTGCTGCAGATATAGCTTCCAATACTACCTTAACCCCAGATAGGTTTATTCTTCTCTGTTGAGTCAGAAACCTGATAAACTGTAAATCTTCAAGATCTTTACCAGAAAACATCCTTCTTTGGGTATTGGTCCTGTAGGGAGTAAACAGTTTTGCCCTCTCGTAGAGCATTATTGTCCTGGGGTGGATATTCAAAAGTTTTGCTGCTACTGAAATTGTTAAAATTGGTTCATTTACGCCCATGGTAGGATTTGTGTAATAAAATTAGTGTATAAATTGATATTAATGTTGTCAAGGGCCAAAAAAAATAATTTTTTTTAAAAAAAGCCGGAAATCATTACACATTACCGGATCTGATCCCCATTTAATTCCCGACTTTTTATTAATGTGATAATATCAAAAAACTGCTACTTAATTTCATAAATTAAATGTAGATGATTATTTAAAGTTTATTTAATTTAATCCTACATGAAAGATAATTTTTAACTGTAAAATAATTTGTATTAAAAAATATAGAGTCAAAATAACCTATATATAGAGATAATAAAAAGTTTCTCAACAGTTGGATAATAATTACAAAAATTTATCAATATGAGATTCTTATCGATTAGGCTGTTGCAATAGGTTTTTTTTGAGTACTTTTATTAATCATCTGATTTAGAGACTCAAAGAAGTACTCAAAAATTTATAACTGCTATTTATTTAATAGGGAACCTATAACGTAAACGTTCAAGAAGTTTACGATGTAATCGTAAACGATTATAAGAAAAAAGGGGTTAAAAAAGGGTGAAAAAATGAATTTTTGGACTAAAATTACTTTCCCTATTGACTGACAGGCTCACCTTCGGGATTTTAAACCTAAAATACTACAATTTGTAATATTTAATCAAGATTTTAGGTTCAAGGTTATCCGCCGCAGGCGGATGTTCTTATATTACCTATGCATTACTTAACCACCTATGCATTGATTAATCACATATGCGTATATATCCCTAAACTGCTGTCAGATTGCTAACAAACGTTCCGAATAGATTATGCCAATGCGTGAACGTTAATATTTGAACAACACCTCTTTTTTGCATTAAGGTCGCATCCAGAGCTTCACTTAAAGTTATTTGTCTGCCCCTGTTGACTCTAAGTATTCTGTGGGCAGTAATTAAATCTGCTTTTTGAGGAAATAATATCTCAATACCGGATTGAAGCATAGTTTGAAGAAATTCTAATGCAATTGTATCCCCAACCTCACGGGAGAGTAGAGCGTATGAATCTGTTACAGCTGACGAGCTGGTATAAAGACGGTATCCTATTCTGGCCAAATCCTCTATTGCTTTTGAGGCTACTGGGTGATTAGGAGCACCCCTATCAATGAAAGCTATAAAGATTGAGAAATCTATAAATATTTTTCTACTTGTTGTAGCCATATTCCTACTTTTGTTTTAATCTGCTCATGCTTAACCCTCTTGCCTTAAGTCTAAAAAAAGGATCGTCTAAAGAGAAACTAGCTTCAGTTGAGGGATGAGGCTCTTCAAAACTCGTGGTTCGAGGAACAAAACTTTGAGTAAAAGCTTTTAAATCTGGTAAAGCAATACGAATACTACCTCCTACGCGGAAAGCTTTCAATTTACCTTCCTTGATGTGTCTCCTGATTGTGAGCGGATGGACTTTTAGGACTATGGCTGCTTGATTGACTGTGTAAAATTCTTCCATTTTTAGTTGGTAGTACGCTTCGCTGGTAGTTCGTGGTTCGTAGTAAGAGTTCTTTTGAGGCCACTGAGCATCTTTGATAGCGAAATTAACTCTTGAATTAAAATATTCTTTGTATTTTCCGATACAAGATTCTGTTTTGAGGCTATTTCGATGAGTGCTACGCACTCTAAACAAGATCCACGAGCCATATCAATAAACCCACTGAAATCCTTACTACTTCTACTGGTTCCTTCTGCTATATTGAGTGAGATTGAAAGTGAAGCTCTCCTTATCTGGTTAGTAAGATCAAATAAATACTCTCGAGGCCAGGTTTTAGAAATAGAGTAGACTCTATTAGTGAATAGTACTGCTTTCTGATAAACCTCTAATTTTCCGAAACTAAAATTAGACATCTTATTAGGTTATTAGTTGTGAGTTGATGGTTCATGGTAATTTTTTCTGGTCTATCAACCACCAACAATGAACCCATAACTATTATGTAATTATATACAATAATATACATTATATAACACGATTTGTCAACGGTTGACAACTATATAATAGAACAGGGAAACTGATTATGGAGACGGGAAAAGGAAAAGGCTTACCTAAGCAGAGGATAGACAATGCATAGGACAATATGAATGATAGTCTGCCCAATCAAAAAAAATTAATTCCAATCTCCGAAGCTGCCAAAGTCCTCGGTGTTTCCATTGATACAGTCAGAAGATGGGATAAATCAGGCGTATTACATTCAGAGAGGCCGGATGGTAAAAACCGCTATTTCTCTCTAAATGAACTTGAGAAGCATAAACTTAGTCAACCGCTACCAATATCGGAAGTAGCCAGGAAACTGGGTATCTCCGCTACCACTTTACGCAGATTAGAAGCAAGAGGTTTAATCAAACCAAAACGGAACAATGCGGGAGAGCGAGTTTATGATGAAGATTTGCTAAAAAACTTTCTAAATAGCGGCTACTTCCTCAAAAAAGAACAAATTCATGAACTTAATGACAGCACTACCCTTGAGAATGAAGCTGAACATCCTAAAAGTAGAGAACCTGCAATCCACCTCATTAATTTAAAACCCCGGCCCCGCGTTCTAAGGATAAATGAATTTATGACAGTATCTACTATCACCTTTGCTCTGCTTATTACCCTGGGAATAAGAAACATCTGGGCTGCCGAGTTCAAAGCCCAATCTCTACCTACTTCCTCTGAAGTCCTTTCAGCGGTGAAAGAGGACACAGCTCCTGCTGATGTAGTGAAATCCGAAATTTTACCCGCAGCCGAATCCGAGGCAACAGCAGCAGCAAAACCCAAAAGTTTGGTAAAAGTCAAAGCTGAAGATTCGTCATCAACCGTCAACATCCGCCAAAAACCAACTACTAAATCAACTAAGATCGGCCAGGCTAAAGATGGCGAGAGCTTTGAATTTTTATCTTATGATTCAGACTGGTTTGAGGTCAAATTGGATACGGGGTCAACCCCGACTGAGTCGGGGTCAACCGGTTTTATATCAGCCAAATATGTTATGAAGGAAAACTATGAATAGAACTTTACTGATATATCCCAGCTTTATGATTGCCTTCGTGCTGCTGGCAGTGGTATTTATCACCTCCACCACCTACACCCAGCTAGGCGTAGCTGTTTTACTCTATCCCCTACTGGCCTTTTTCGCATATCAGATCTTTCTGGGCAAAAAGCAGGTAAGCCAGACAACTACAATCCCTATTCAGAGTGTGGCTGAGAAAATAGAGACCCAAACAGACAGCAGGGGGATTGCTGATATTGACAAACGGACCTTCTTAAAGCTGATAGGGGCCAGCGGAATTTCATTCTTCCTGATATCGATTTTCGGTCGCAATGTCGAGTCTTGGCTTTTTGGCCGCCAAAACCTTGCACAAACAGGAGCTTTAACCGGAAATCCTTCAGCGGACAAAACTAGCGCTGCCACAGCTTCAACCACAGACGGATATCATATATCTGAAGTGGATGACGACATAATCGCTTATTACGGATTTATCAATAAAGAAGGCGCCTGGTTTATTATGAAAGGAGACACAAACAATGGATCCTTCCGTTACGTCAGGGGTAGATCAAACTTTCCTGAAACTTGGAAAAAACGCCAAAATCTCGACTATGATTACTTCCACCAGGTTTTCCCTTAAGCCTGATTTTTTCTGCTAGCTATTACTCCTAATACTAAAATAGTGGTTGCTGTCAGTATGAGTATCGCTGCTTGCCGAATATAGAGAGGCATAGCGAGATTGACTACCTGCTGCATGGGAGAGGAGATGATCAACAACCAGCTTTGAGTTCCCAACATGACCGGGGAATAAGCTATCAGGTGCTTCTCGGTTCGGAATTGGTCTCCCACAGTTGCGCCCAGCGCATTTTTAATCTTATCGCTTAAAGCTGAATCGCCTGAAAAGAGTTCGGAAATATTTGATCCAACCCCGATTGAATCGGGGCCAACCGCATCCGAGGCAGAGTTACTATATAGCAGGTCTCCATTGCCATCAACCAGATAAACTTCTGTCATAGCTGATATTTTCATTAACCCCAAAAAACGCTCTGCTAAGGGCTCCAGTTTCACCGAGGAGGCTACCACACCGCTAAATTTATTATTTTGATATACCGGAGAAGCCACCACCACTATAGTTTGTCCTTTAGTGGCTCCCAGCCGGCTCATAACCGGCTGACTGATGAAATACTTACCCCTCTCCCCCTGATTCTTAGCCCAGACAAAATAGGCCCGGTCAGCTAAAGACGCTCCCAGATCCCTGGTTCCCATCACATTAGAATTAAACCGGACTACTCCATTTTTATCTGTTAAGACAACTCCTCCAATAAGGCCAGCCTCGCGCCGTTGCTCTACAAACGTATCCAAATCATAAGTAGTATCCACATCACGGGCTTCTATACTTCTTAGCTGTGCTAGAAATGCGACTGAATTACCAAATTTTTCAAAGAAGGTGGTGATGTTAGCCACTTCAGCCCTGGCAATGATGCGTTTGCGGTCCAACAGTTGCTGGGTAACTGTAGCTTCAATCCCTCCGCCAGCTGGCGGACCCAAAACCAAATAAAAGGCAGCGCCTATCAAAACTGCGGAAAACAGGCTATACCAGAATATCCCGGATAACAATATTTTGCGGAAAATACCCATAACAATATTAAACCAGATCTACCTCTTTCTATCAATCCCGATTTAATCGGGATCAACTCTTAGCTTGTAAAATAGTTAGTCGGCAGCGTCCGCCAAAACATACCTTATTAAACAACATAAAGTTAAACATGTCTCTTGTCAATGACGCCGTATCTTGATTTTTTACGGCTAAGGTGTAAAACTACGATCATGAAGATTGCACCTACTGTATCTGTAATCATTCCCTCTCGAAACGAGGAATTTCTTCAAAAAACCATTGACGATATAATGCTCAAGGCAAGAGGAGATATTGAAATTATCGCAGTCTTAGACGGATATTGGGTAGACACCCCAATTAGCGACCCAAAAGTGATCTATCTTCACCGGGGTCGGCCGGGGGGTATGCGTAACGCAATTAATTCCGGAGTTGCCATAGCCAAAGGCAAATATATTTTGAAGAGCGATGCCCATTGTCTATTTGACGAGGGATTCGATTTGAAGCTCACTTCCGACTGCAAACCCGATTGGGTAGTAGTCCCCCGCCGCAAAAGACTCGACGCATCAAACTGGCGCATACAGGATGTAGGCAAACCCGATGTTGATTATGAATATTTGTCCTATCCGGGCAAAAATGGCAACTGGGAAAGCGGGTTGCACGGCAGGGTCTGGGACGACAGGGCACGCGATCGGGCAAAAATTTTAGTTGATGACAATATGTCTGCGCAGGGTTCATGCTGGTTTATGCATAAAGATTACTTCCATGAGCTGGAACTCGAGGATGAAGAAAATTATGGGACTTTTAACCACGAGTTTCAGGAGATAGGGCTTAAATGCTGGTTGTCGGGGGGGCGCGTGGTAACTAATAAAAAAACCTGGTATGCTCATCTTCATAAAAATAAACAGATGGGAAGAGGATACACCTTAGACGGTAAACAACTTGAAAAAGGAACCGCTTATACGAACAGGTGGCTAACTAACACCGCCTGGCATAAACAGACACTTCCCTTTTCCTGGCTCATTGAAAAGTTCTGGCCGGTTCCAGACTGGCCGGAGGATAGAAGCCTATGGGCACCATAAAGGCAAAAGACATTACCGTAATATACTACACCTCAAATAGAGAAGAAGGAGACTTTGAGAATAAGATCAAAGACAAACTCCTTAAAACTATTGGGGATACTCCCCTTATTTCTGTTTCCCAAAAACCAATCGATTTTGGTACAAATATCTGCGTCGGGGACGTGGGTATATCAGACCATAATATATACCGCCAGCTTCAAACCGGATGCCTAAAGGCAACGACAAAATTTGTTTGTACCGCAGAAGCTGACTGCTTATATCCCCCAACGGGGTATTTCGATTATAATCCTCCAGATGAGAATGCGGCTTATCACTACACGAATGTATGGGTATTATACGAGGGATCGAACATTTTCAGAAAGAAGGCCTTTTCTTTATGTGCTCTATTCTCAAACCGAGAATATTTATTATCACGTTTGTATAGAGTTCTCGGAAAACTTCCCCAATGGAGCACCCGTAAGCCTCACCCGCTTTTCCATAAATACCAGGGTTGGACACCTTTTAAGAATGATCTAGCGGTTATTAATATAAAAACCAGGAACGGAATGCGCTGGTTTACCGGAACAGAAGGCGGGGAAACGGAAGAATTGCCATATTGGGGCGCGGCCAGCAAACTGGAGGAGGAATTATGGCCAAAATAACCAAAAATGACTTAACAGTTGTCTACTATACAGCTAACTATCTTGATACACATAATCCCTACTTTTTGGAGAATACCAAAAAACAGCTTCTAACGGCCATCGGAGACTTGCCACTTATTAGCGTTTCGCAAAAGCCAATAGTCTTTGGCACCAACATTTGCGTGGGAGAAATCGGCAGATCCCATTTAAATGTCTACAGGCAGATCCTAATAGGAGCCAAAGCCGCCAAAACCAAGTATGTAGCCATGGCCGAGGATGACATTTTATATTCCCACGAGCATTTTCATTACTTTCTTCCCGAAAAAGACAGGTTTGCCTACAATATGGCTAAATGGTCGATATTTAGCTGGATAAAGCCTCCCATATTCTCGTTTAGGAACAAAAGAAAGGTGGTAAATAGCCTGATAGCCAAAAGGGATATGCTGGTAGAGGCCCTAGAGGAACGATTTAATAAATTTAAAGGAGTGCCAGACGAAAAAGTTCCGATTCACTACTGGGGAGACCCGGGAAGGTATGAAAATCACCTGGGCGTAACGGTCCGGGAAACTGAGGAGTTTTACACCACCGAAACAAACATTGTATTTAGCCACCCCGAGGCTTTTGGATACTTAAGCCGCGGAACCCGCAAGAGACTCGGGGATATCAGAGCAATTGAAATTCCCTATTGGGGCAGGGCGGAAGATATTTTAAAGTTGTATGAAAAGTAAATATGATTTAATTAAATATTTTGGGGAGTTGGGATTTACCAAAGGTGCCGAAATTGGGGTTGCAGAAGGTTATTTTTCAGAAGCACTGTTTCGGGCAATTCCAAACTTAAAACTTTATTGCATTGATATTTGGAAGCCGTATAGAGGAAATATCTGGTCAGGAAGCGTGGAACGGAATGTTCACCATGTCGAGGTTGCTTCCAAAAGATTGGCCAAATACAATGCAACCATCATCCGGGAAATGAGCATGGATGCAGTTAAAAGATTTAAAAACGATTCATTGGACTTTGTATATATTGATGCAAATCACTCTTTTGATTATGTAATGCAGGATTTGATCGAGTGGTCCAAAAGAGTCAGAGCCGGGGGCATTGTTTCCGGAGACGATTATTATCATTTCAGAAAAGCAGGGGTAATTGAAGCCGTTGATGCCTACACCAAAGCCCACGAAATTAAGTTTAATCTAACAGATCCGTATTCGGATAAGGTTATGGATAGGGGGAGTCGGGAACAGCCAACATATTGGTGGATAAAAACATGAGTCAATTAGTAGATAACAGAGTAAAACAGGCAACCCATATACCAATGCTAGTTAAAACTTTTGAAGCATCTCGCGGAGATGTGCTTGAATTAGGAACAGGTTATTTTTCTACTACACTTTTAAGGTGGCTTTGTCAGATGGCAAGAAGAACTCTTTATTCTTATGAATCAAGCAATTATTGGCATCAAAAAGCAGTCGAAAAACCGGTTCCGTTTCATAAGCTAATTAAGATTAGTGGTGATTGGAGTGAAGCAAAAATTGAAAGACATTGGGGAATGGCACTCGTCGATCACTCCCCGGATGAAAGAAGATGGATTGAGATTAAAAGATTAGCAAATTGGGCAGAATATATTGTTATCCATGATAGCAATCTTTCGTGGGTAAAGCAATACGGCTACGAAAAAATATGGGGTTTATTCAAGTATCGCTATGATTATACTAAATTAAATCCGAACACTAGTGTTGTTAGTAATTTCCATGATTTAAAGGAGTTCGAATGAAAAGTATGATTAACCAAAAAACACTTTGGGAGAAGCTGGCTAAAGAGAACCCCAGATACTACATAAACTCAGATAAGGGACGTGGAATTACGGAACAAGAGTTCAGAGAAAGCAGCGAAAGTACCTATAAGCGGCATATTGCGAACGACAAGCTAATATGGGGTAAACAAACTATTTTGGATTATGGCTGCGGGATAGGCAGACTTACCGAATTTATGGCTCGCGATTTTAAAAAAGTAATCGGGGTGGATATATCTGCGGCAATGATTGCTGCAGGAAGGCAAAGACTTAAAGAATTGGAAAATGTTGAATTCCTGGAAACCGACGGAAAAAGAGTTCAACTGCTAGATGCATCTGTCGATTTGGTTTTTTCCTATAAAGAGATCTGCAGGGTTCTTAAACAAAAAGGGATATTCAAGGTCCTACTACGGTCGGACAAACAAAAAGACATGAATCGCTGGTGGAGTGGTGTTGAATATAGTCAAGAAGCAATCGGGATGGTATATAAAAAGATAGGGTTTAGATTATTGAAAATAGAGCCTATAGACAAGTATACTTTTTGGTTATGGATACAAACCTGAACGATTTACTAAAGGCTAAATGGGCACAAGGTACGAACAACACTCTTCGTTTTTATAGGGCAAAATTACCGTGGAAAGCGAAGCAATTTAACCGTGAACTAACTTTGCCCGATTATTTTGGCCAGATGATAGGTGACAAAAAAGAAGTCACAATAGCCGAAATAGGTTCGGGTATGTTTTGCACAATAGGCTCCTTGTGGAAGACGGCCAAAGTCAAAGTTTATCCGTCAGACGCCTTAGCCGATAAATTCAATAAAATACTAGAAGATAATAACGTTACACCGCTGATACCAGTTGAGAAACAAGATATGGAAAACTTAACCTATCCAGACAACTTTTTCGACATAGTACACTGCTGTAATGCTCTGGACCATACAACCAATCCACTAAAAGCAATTTGCGAGATGTACCGGATAGTAAAACCCGGAGGCTATATTTACCTTCGTCATTTTGTTAATGTAGGAGAAAACGAGAAATATTCGGGCTTGCATATGTGGAACATTGATAAGAGTGGGGGCAAAGATTGTGTTATATGGAATCAAAATGAAAGATTTTTACTTTCTGACCACTTTCAAGGATTTAACACTGTTAAGAAAAAGGAATTAGATTATGAAACTGACGATATGGTAGTTTCAATTTTGCACAAGGCATGAAAACTATAGTTACTACTATTCCAAGTCGCGAAGCCTTTGTCAAAGGAAAGGGAGCGCTTGAAGTAGGCTATCCCTGGCTTTCCTTTGGATCAATCATCGCCCTTGAAAGTATTGTCAACAAAGATTATAAAGTACTGGAGTTTGGCAGCGGCGGGTCCACCGTTTTTTGGGCAGAAAGATGTAAAAATGTTAAATCTTTTGAAACGGACCCTAAGTGGTTTGAGAAGGTTGTAAGAAGAACAAAAGGATACAAAAATGTAGAAATTAATCTTGCCAATGAAACAGGAATTCTGGATGCAATAAAAAAAGAACCCGATAACTATTATGATGTAGTTTTGGTTGATTCCTACCCTAAACACGCGCGTAGACTGTTGTTGGCAAATGAAGCCGTACCCAAAATCAAATTAAACGGTTGGCTGGTTATAGACAACTATCTGGGGTTCGGAATGGAACACTTTAAGTATCCATCGGAGGAAATTTACACCTTCGATGAATTTCGTTATTCGGGACGCGGCACGAGGATTTGCAGAAAAATACAATGATATGAAAATAAAAAACGTGGTTGTAACAGGTGGTGCGGGGTTTATTGGTTCTCACCTTACCGAGAGACTTCTCAAAGAAGGAAGCCGGGTGACTGTTATCGATGACCTTTCCGAAGGCAGGTGGGAAAATTTGCCGAAACATCCGAATCTGATAAAACACGAGGGTTCAATTCTCGACGACGTAGGCAATCTCGTAAAAGGAAAGGATATAATATTTCACTTGGCTGCTCTCCCCCGCCTCAAAAGATCACTCGATGATCCCTGGCAAACGCATAGAGTGAATGTTGATGGTACTCTAAATCTTCTCCTCGCTGCAAAAAAACATAAAATCAAAAAGTTTATTTTCTCTTCAAGCTCATCTGTCTATGGCAATAAAAATAAAACTCCCTTTTGCGAGAGCATGAAACCTGATCCCTTGGTCCCCTATTCCCTACAAAAAGTTACAGCTGAAGGGTATTGCCAGATGTTCTCTAAACTTTGGGGATTGGAAACAATTATCTTAAGATATTTCAGTGTCTATGGACCGGGAATGAATCCCAACAGCCCCTATGCCTTGCTGCTTCCCAAATTTATTAAACTAATCTCCCAAGATAAAACCCCAGTCATTAATGGGGACGGTAAACAATCCCGTGACTTTACTTTTGTTTCAGATATCGTTGAAGCCAACTTATTAGCCGCCGAGTCACGCCTTTCAGGGGAAATATTTAACATCGGGTATGGGGAAAATATATCCGTAAATAAAGTTGTCAGGTCACTTAATAAGCTCTTGGGGAAAAACATTAAACCAATTCACGGCCCAGCAGTTGTTGAGCCAAGAACTACATTGGCATCAAATGCTAAAGCCAAAAAACTTCTGGGTTGGAAACCCAAAGTTAGTTTTGAAGAAGGTATAAAAACAATGCTATGACTACATATGATTTGAGTATACTCATTCCGGCTCGCAATGAAATGTTTTTGAAACAGACGGTTGATGATATTTTGAAAAACATCGAGGGAAACACAGAGGTAATTACCGTTTTAGATGGGGCTTGGGCAGAACCTTCAATTCCTCAACATGAACGGGTAACTGTTGTCTACCATAACGAAAGTATCGGGCAGCGGGCAGCAACCAATGAAGCGGCAAAGATTTCCAATGCCAAATATATTATGAAATGTGATGCACATTGTGCATTTGATAAAGGGTTTGATATAAAAATGATGAAAGAGATGCATGATGATTGGACAATGGCCCCCCTAATGAAAAATCTGCATGCATTCGATTGGGTTTGTCCGGATGGACACAGGAGGTATCAGGGACCAAGCGGGCCATGCCAGGAGTGTGGAAAAGAAACAGTAAGAGACATTTTATGGCATGCCAAATCAAGTCCCAACAGTGTTTCATACTGTTTTGATTCAACTCCCCACTTCCAATATTTCGGTGAATACGCCAAGCGCCCCGAGGGTAAGGGAGACGTCACCGAAACCATGTCTCTCCAGGGCTCATGTTGGATGATGACTAGGCAGAAATACTGGGAGCTCGGGGTCTGTGACGAGAACTTTGGCAGTTGGGGTTCTCAAGGAATTGAAGTTGCTGTAAAAACTTGGCTATCAGGAGGCCGCGTAATGGTAAATAAAAAAACCTGGTATGCCCATATGTTTAGAACCCAGGGTGGAGATTTTGGTTTCCCCTACCCCATCTCCGTCAGTGATCAGAAAAAAGCCAAAGACTTTGCCCGAGATCTTTTTTTTAATAACAAATGGGATAAACAAATCCACCCCCTCGGCTGGCTGGTAGAGAAATTTTGGCCGGTTAAGGGCTGGAGTCAAGAAGACTTAATGAGGCTGAAAGCAAACAAATTTAAGTTTAGAGACTGGAGTTCAGATACCAAACCCGCGGAAAGTGAACCTTTGGAGGATGAACCCGCCGCGGCGGGTGAACTGCCGAAAAGTGGTATCATTTACCAAAGCGGCACATCTGTTCAACCCCCCGGGAACGGGCCGACAAATCCCGATTTAATCGGGACAAAAGGAATTCTCTTTTATACCGACAACCAACTCAAGTTAAAAATTGCCCACAAAGTTCAAAATCAGCTTAGAAAAACAAGTAAGAGAAAAAATGTTCCAGTTGTTTCAGTTTCACTCAAACCCATGGATTTTGGTAAAAATATTTACCTGCCCCTAAAAAGAGGTTATTTGACCATGTTTAAACAAATACTGGCCGGGCTTGAGGCAAGCGATGCTGACATTATCTTCTTCTGTGAACATGATGTTTTATATCACCCATCACACTTTGACTTTGTGCCGCCTGATAAAAATACTTTCTATTACAACCAAAATGTCTGGTTTTTGAGATCAACTGACGGCCACGCCCTCCATTATGATGTTAATCAGCTGTCAGGACTTTGCGGGTGCCGCGACGCCCTACTTACACATTTTAGAGAAAGGTGCGAATTGGTTGAAAAGGATGGCTATAGCACAAAAATGGGCTTTGAGCCAATGACTCATGGGAGAATCAAATGGAAAAATATATTTAAGCTGGGAACATGGAAGTCTGAACATCCGAATATAGATATCCGCCACGAAAAAAATTCTACCGGTCAAAGATGGCGAAAGGATCAATTTAGAAATCAAAACCTCCTAATAAACTGGATTGAAACAGATGACGAAATTCCCGATTGGGGAAAAACAAAAAACTTAATTGGGGGGCTGTAAGGGAAGCTCTTTAGAGGAGAGACCTTGCAAGCGGTGTGGCCTCTTGGGAACTAGGCAATAGATGAATCTCCTCCGACCTCACGGTCGGGGTATCTTCTCCCCACGCTTCGTCGGGAGAGAAATCCCTCCGAAGCGGAAAATTCTTAGCGTTCATTCGCAAGCTTACGCTCGCGGTTTTCCGCGAAGGGGGACAAATTTGAATTTTATGATAGAATAGCAAGTATGAGAACCGCAAAAAGCGAACCAGTCAAGGAAAAATCTACCAAGGCGAGACTTATGAAAGGCATTGTTTACTATACAGACAACCAATTAAAACTCAAAATCGGTGTTAGAGTACAAAGACAGCTGGCAAAAATTGGTCTTCCAATAGTGAGCGCCTCATATAAACCCATGGATTTTGGCAAAAATGTCCAAGTGCCAATCAAAGAAGGAGCACTCTCGACGTTCAAGCGAATTTTAGCAGCGCTTGAGAATAGTGACGCCGATATTGTTTACTTCTGCGAGGCAAATGTTCTTTATCACCCCTCACATTTCGATTTTACCCCTCCTAAAAAGAAAGTCTGGTACTATAACGAAAATGTTTGGAAGTTGGATGCCAGGTCGGGACACGCACTTCACTATGACTGCAGACAGGTAAGCGGAATAGCGGTCTGGCGAAAAACTGCAATTAAACATTACCAAAAGAGAGTTGCGATGGTAGAAAAAAACGGATTTAGCAGCGGGATGGGTTATGAGCCTGGAACTCATCACAGACGCGAAAGAGTCGACGATTCGGTATCCGTTGGGTGGAAATCCGATTTTCCAAACATAGAGATACGATACGATAGCAATTTCTCGCCTAACAGATGGAAAAAAGAAGAATTTAGAAACCAAGAGGACACTAAAGGATGGGTTGAATCAGATGACGAAATCCCGGGATGGGGAAAAACAAAAGTCTGGGTAGAGAAATTTAATTAAACCTTCTTGACGCTCTCTTTTTTAACCACCATTATCGGGCGGCCAATCCAACAAACCAAAGTTGATTTGAGCAAGATTTTCAGTTAAGGTAAGATAACTATGTGTCCATAATTCATTACGGCTAGTATGTGCTGCAATACAATGCCCACAAAAAGATACTGCTGTGTAGCCAAAAAGAGCGACAACGCTTCTGTCGCTGATATAGATTTTTCCATAGACTATTCAACTGACTCTTTGAAGAAGGTTAAGGGCGTTCTTGCCCACTCTACCGATTTAAACTTGGCAGTAGGATTTTCCAAATCTCACACCACGGATTCTCATCTCAGGAAGGAGGGGGCAGCCTAATATGGCAATTTCATTAAAAACAGCAGGAACTTGGGCTCGCATAGTCACTGACCCCAGCAGCGTTACCATCCCCGGCACTCCGGCAGCCGGCGACCGCATGTTCCTGTTTGTGTCATGGAAGACATACTCGATTACGGTTGCAAACCCGAGCGGCTGGACGCCCATCGGCACGGAATTCGCCGATGGTACGACGGCCGCTGGCAATGGCACCGGTTCCGTCAAGGTCATGGCGTGGTATCGCGACTGGCAGTCGGGCGACAGCGACCCGTCCGTTGACTGGTCTGCCGCGCCGACGGAAGGCCATGCCGTTGTCATGCTCTGGACGAAGGCGGGTGGAGATACCTGGGGAACGCCGGTAGATGCCACGGTGGGATTGTCATGGGGCACCTCTTCAACGACAACCTCGGATGACACTACAACTGTTGTCCCAAGTAATAGTGTGGTTATGGCCCTCGTCGGCATCAGAGACGACTCGACCACAATGACTCGTCCCACTACGGCTATCAGCGATTCAGAGGCCACTATTACCTGGAATGGCAACTATGTTGAGAGCCCGGCGACACATTTCAACTCCACAACTGGGAATGATATGTCTGGCGATCTCGGGCATCGCCTGGTCACAACTGGCGCCACAGTCACTCTGCAGGTGACGGGCACTATCTCGGCTGCCGAAACCGGGTCTTGCAAGTGGGTCGTGCAGGGTCTTGCTGTGGCCTCTGCCTCTGCCTCTCCTTCTGTCTCACCATCTGTTTCTGTGTCAGCCTCTCCCTCGGTTTCACCATCTGCCTCAATATCAGCATCTCCGTCTGTATCAATATCCGCTTCTCCGTCTATATCACCGTCAGTTTCTGTCTCGGCTTCTCCTTCTGTCTCACCATCTGTTTCTGTGTCAGCCTCTCCTTCAGTATCACCGTCAGTTTCTGTCTCGGCTTCTCCATCCGTTTCTCCTTCAGCTTCTATATCAGCCTCACCATCGGTTTCGGTATCAGCATCACCATCTATATCACCGTCCGCTTCCGTGTCTGCTTCGCCGTCTGTCTCTGAATCGGCCTCGATATCCGCCTCACCTTCGGTTTCCGTCTCTGCATCACCGTCGGTATCCCCTTCAGTTTCCATCTCCGCCTCTCCCTCGGTTTCGCCATCAGTCTCTGTCTCCGCATCACCTTCGGTTTCCGTAAGCGCGTCTCCGAGTGTTTCTCCCAGTGTATCGATAAGCGCGAGTCCTTCAATATCTGAATCGGCCTCGATATCCGCCTCACCTTCGGTTAGTGTAAGTGCATCACCAAGCGTCTCACCTTCAGTTTCAATCTCGGCTTCTCCGTCCGTATCAGAGTCTGCCTCGATATCAGCCTCACCCTCGGTTTCGATTTCTGCTTCACCTTCAGTTTCAGTCTCGGCTTCTCCGTCAGTTTCCGTCTCCGCTTCGCCGTCGGTCTCTCCCTCGGTTTCGATTTCTGCTTCACCTTCGGTCTCACCAAGCGTATCAGTTTCTGCTTCTCCCTCGGTTTCCGTAAGCGCGTCTCCGAGTGTTTCTCCCAGTGTATCGATAAGCGCGAGTCCTTCGGTCTCGGAATCAGCCTCGATATCCGCCTCACCATCAGTTTCCGTCTCCGCCTCGCCTTCGGTATCGCCTTCGGCTTCAGTCTCCGCATCGCCATCTATCTCACCTTCGGCATCTATATCTGCTTCTCCTTCTGTATCTATATCAGCGTCACCTTCTATCTCACCGTCAGCTTCTGTCTCCGCATCGCCTTCCGTCTCTGAATCGGCCTCTCCTTCGGTTTCACCATCAGTTTCTGAATCAGCCTCTCCTTCGGTGTCACCCTCTGCTTCTGTTTCCGCTTCTCCGTCTGTCTCTGAATCGGCCTCTCCATCAGTATCACCTTCAGTTTCAGTATCTGCATCACCGTCAGTATCGATAAGCGCATCACCGTCGATATCTCCCAGTGTCTCTGTTTCAGCATCACCATCAGCCTCACCGTCTCCGAGTGCATCGCCGTCGGTCTCTCCCAGTGCAAGTCCTTCGGTATCGCTAAGTGCATCGCCGTCGGTGTCTGAATCAGCGTCAATTTCGGCATCTCCCTCAGTTTCGGTGTCAGCTTCACCATCTGTATCACCTTCTGTTTCGGTATCAGCCTCACCTTCCGTCTCTCCTAGTGCTTCGGTAAGTGCTTCACCATCAGTCTCGGTATCAGCTTCACCATCTGTATCACCTTCTGCCTCCATCTCGGCATCCCCATCGGTTTCAGTTTCTGCTTCTCCTTCAGTGTCACCATCTGTATCAGTTTCTGCTTCTCCTTCAGTGTCTGAATCAGCGTCAATTTCGGCATCTCCCTCGGTTTCGGTGTCAGCTTCTCCGAGTATTTCTCCCAGTGCATCAATATCTGCTTCACCATCCGCCTCTCCTTCGCCTTCAGCTTCACCTTCAGTCTCGGTATCAGCATCAATATCTGCTTCACCTTCAGTATCTGAATCAGCCTCTATATCAGCATCGCCTTCTGTATCAATCTCTGCCTCTCCTTCAGTGTCACCATCTGTTTCAATATCAGCCTCCCCGTCTATATCAGTGTCCGCTTCCCCGTCAGTATCACCTTCGGTATCTATATCCGCGTCGCCATCAGTTTCGGTGTCCGCGTCGCCATCAGTTTCTCCATCAGTTTCTGAATCAGCCTCTCCTTCGGCTTCACCCAGTCCGAGCGCATCTATTAGTTTGAGTCCGTCGGTGTCACCAAGTGCCTCCGTTAGTTTGAGTCCGAGCGCAAGTCCAAGCCCTTCCGCCTCGATTTCACTGTCACCTTCGGTGTCACCAAGCGCATCAGTTTCACTGTCGCCTTCGGCTTCACCCAGTCCTTCGGCCGGTGCAAGTGGCCCTTCAGCATCACCATCACTGTCGCCTTCGGCTTCACCCAGTCCTTCGGCGAGTGAAAGTTTGTCACCATCACTGTCGCCTTCGGCTTCACCCAGTCCTTCGGCCGGTGCAAGTGGCCCTTCGGCATCACCTTCGGCATCACCTTCCCCATCAGCCAAAGCAAGTGTTTCAGCATCAGTATCTGCCTCACCAAGCCCTTCGGCCCCGATTGAATCGGGGTCGGCTGCGCAGTTAACACCGGTTAAAGAAGTCCCTGTGATATCTAGAAATTCCTTGCTCTTTACATCAACTACAACTGGGCCAGATATCTCTGGCATGGCCAGCCATCAAAGGATCCCCTCCTGGAACACCGCCGGCAGACCCAAAAAAGCCAAGAAGGGAACGTTTGGTTTTAACTCTGAAACAAAGAATTTGGAATATTGGAATGGATCTGTCTGGTTGGCAGCACCCTTGAGCTAAAATTAGCTTTGGCTTTTTGGCTTTTTGCCTCTTGTTTTTTGATGATTTGAGTTATATAGTGATAATATAAACCAAAATGTTTGATTTCATAAAAAATATCAGTCCGACAGAGCTGATTATTATAGTTTTAATTTTAATAGTTCTTTTCGGCGGCAAAGCAATTGCGGGGCGGCTGGCTAAAACCAGCGGAGAAACTGTCAAAGAGATCAAAAAAATCAAAAAGGAATTTACCAAAGCCATGGAAGATGGTGATAACGAACCTAGCAAAAACTAATCCCGATAACCCCGATCCAATCGGGGTAAAGTCGGGACTAATGGAAGGGGGTGTTAAAATAAGCAAGTTTGATGCTTGCGCAATAAAATATGTTTCAATCAATTGGGTTAACTGAAGGGCTGATCATTGCCTTAATAGTAATTTTGCTTTTCGGAGGCAAGAAAATCCCGGAACTTTTCAAAGGCTTAGGTGAAGCCATTAGAGAATTTAAGAAGGCTTCTCGCGACTCTGAGCAAAAGGAGGGGTAAAAATTAGGCATACTCTTATATTGCTGCTGTGGAAAATATCAAGTCTTCCGAAACTTCTGGACTGAATGAATTGATAAACAAATACTCTCCATACTTGGCCGAGATTAGAAAAAGAATTCTCTTTACGATATCTGTTTTCGCGGTTGCGTCTCTTTCTGGCTTTGTTTTTTATGAAAGAATAATCAAATTCCTGATTGACATTCTTGCTCTTCGCGGAATTAATATCGTCTTTACTTCACCCTTCCAGTTCATCAATCTCGCAATTAGTTGTGGCGTCGCTACCGGACTGGTGTTTACCTTTCCTCTCTTGATTTATCAAATTTTGTCTTTTTTAAGACCGGCCTTAAGACAAAATGAATTCAAGAAGTTAGTTGGGTTTTTGCCATTTTCCATAATTCTTTTTTTAAGCGGATTTTCATTTGGAGTTCTGATTATGAAATGGCAAATTGAATTATTTTTGACCAAGTCTGAATCGCTTGGTATAGGTAACATCCTAGATATTAGCCACCTTATGAGCACAGTACTGATGGTTTCTGTGCTGATGGGGATTGCCTTCCAATTCCCGGTAATCTTATTTCTTATTACACGCCTAGGAATTATCAAGCCCAGCAGCTTAAGTAAGTACCGTATGTGGGTTTATTTGGGTTCCTTATTCTTTACCATCCTCCTTCCAGCGGATTCAATCCTAACCGACTTCTTACTCGCTTTACCTATTATAATTATGTTTGAACTTGCATTAATATTGAATCGTATCTTTGAAAGAAGAAAAGTTGCATATGTTTAGCAATATAAGAAAAGATTGGCTCCTCGACTCTAAGTTCTAATTAAGTTTCCTTCCGGCGTAAACTGCTACTATTTGCTATAATTACCCCATGCTAGAAGCCATAAAATCTCACATCTTGGTATTAAGAGAAAAAGGGAAGAGTTATGTGGCATTTCTGCTGCAAGCTGAATTCCTGGAGCGAAAATACCAAGTGTGCGAAAGTTTGGATATTGACCCTCAAGAACGACAGTTAATATTACTATATCTAATGAGGGGGCTCTTAAAAGGCAGTATCTACAGCGATTCAGCAATATTATCAAATCCAGAAGTGCAAGCATCAGTTAAAGTCCACATCATTGGCTATTTGATACGTCGGCTTGAATCGATGGCCGAAGAGCACCAGCAGCTATTTGCTACAGTGGAAGAAGAAACTGCTCAATTTATTCAAACTAACTATCCTTACCCTGCAGACCGTCAAAAAACTCGTACATTACAATTGGCAATTAATATGCTAATCGCAAAAGGCACCAGTGATGATCCGACAAAATTTAATTTAACACCAGACCAATTTGAGGCATGGGCTGCCAGATGGAAACAAGAATTACACCCTAGCCCTTGACAACAATTCCCAGAGTGCTAAACTATTATTGGCTCCAGGCTTTTTTATAAAAAGTTTGGGCTGGTAAGGAGGTTACTTCTTTCAAGTGACCAACTTGCAAAACCCTGGTGTGTGCGACTTGGGTAAGGATTATTTTCCTCCTCAATGTTGCGGACAATACGGGAAGCACGGGTTTGCCAAGACCGTGGTTTTGGCAACCGACATCCCACCTGGATATTCCGGGGAAAGTTCCTTCCAAAAGACGGCACAACAGGGTGGAATTATTATCAGTCTGTTGACTGATAACCCCGCGAACCCCGATTAAATCGGGGGAAGTGGGGTTATCTAGTAAGTAATGCTGTGAATTCTTCCCAACCTCTATCCCCCACATGGACTCTACGAAGATTATACACAATCCCCATTGATTGCCAATTGCTGTGATTTGTTCCTAAAGCTCCCACAAAACCGGCTTTTTTAACCAAGTCTATGGTTTGATTGTTTAAACTGCCATATGGATAAACAAACCAATCAACCTGCCCAGATAGCTGTGATTCAATCACTTGTTTGGAGCCGGCAATTTCATAATCCATCTCCCCTGGTGATAGCTCTGTTAGTTTTTTGTGATGTCGGGAATGCGCCATAAAATCCACCAGGCCGGAAGCCTTCATTTGCCTAACTTGGTCCCATGTTAGATAGTTGGCAGTCTTACCGACAAAATCAGAGATGAGAGCCATATAAGCCTTGTGCTGGTACTTCTGCAAGATGGGATAGGCATCAGTATAGAAATCAACATAACCGTCGTCAAAAGTCAATATAATCGGCCTGGCGGGCAAATTATTTTTTCCATCCAGCGAGTTTTTTAATTGACCCAGGGTGATGGTGGTGTAATTATTTTCAGCCAAATATTGCATTTGTTTTTCAAAATCAGCCAGTAAAGTGGTAATTTGAGCAGTGTTCACATCCGGCGCGGGATTTGGCGATATATGGTGATAGTTTAATATCGGCACCCGCAGCCATTTATAGGGTTGTACTGATGAAGACCTGACCTGCGGCTGGTTGATAATATCTTTTAGTTTGGAGTTTTGCAGTTGAACATTGGAGTAAATTAGTTGGCCGGCAACGTAAGCCAAAGCCAAAATCACTATTGTTAAAACTAGCCATAGCCGGATGGGCATTAATACTATGATAGCAAAACAGCTAGCCTTTGCCTACTATGTCAAATTTTATGGTATAATTTATCGTAAGTAAACGGCTTATGGCTGACAGCTCACGGCCAAAAGCTGATTTGGTAAATTTTAGGGGTTGAACCCCTAAATGAGTTTAGTTAAGGCATGCGCCGATGTAGCTCAATTGGTGGAGCAACACTTTTGTAAAGTGAAGGCTGTCGGTTCGAGTCCGACCATCGGCTCAAATATGAATCTACCTATAGGAAAAGTCAGTAATTTATATTACAAGAAGGGTTTAAGTACAAGAGAAGTTGGCGAAATGCTTGATGCTTCAGTTCGGCAGGTCATCAGGTTTATGGAAAAAAATGGCCTGGCCAGGAGAAAATCTGAAGAAAGCAATTTACTTAAATTTCTTAGACAAAAACCATCTTTTAACCTAAAAAGCGCCTTAACAAACAAGGAAGAAAAATTACAAATAGCGGGGTTGATGCTTTATTGGGGTGAAGGAGCTAAAACTGGCCAGTACACTGTTGATCTTGCCAATAGCAATCCTTTGATAATTAAGCTGTTTGTAAAGATGTTGAGAGAAATCTATAACATTAGTGAAGAACGATTAAGAGTCCTGCTTTATTGCTATGCTAATCAGAATGTTCAAAGATTAATAAGTTATTGGGTTAAAATCACTGGAATTTCTCAAAAACAATTCAGTAAACCCTACGTACGACAAGACTTTTTGGAGGAAAAGAAAAACAAAATGCCCCATGGGCTTATTCATATTAGATATAATGATAAAAAACTACTGACACTAATAAGAAGCGACATTGAGAAATTAGTTATAAGATTCATTGAGCTAGGGTAGCGAAGTGGCCAAACGCACCTGGCTGTAAACCAGGCGGCTTTATGCCTTCGGGGGTTCGAATCCCTCCCCTAGCACCACGCTCAACGGTGCCCTAGTATTAAACGCGCCGAAGTAGCTCAGTTCCGCCAAAGGCGGATAAAGTCCGAGCACATTCTTGGCCTGCCCGCGTGCCGCCGGCATAGCCTTTGGCAACGCACAGCCAAAGCGCCTGGGTAGTTTAGTGGTAAAACAAGCCCTTGGTAAGGGCTAGAGCGCGGGTTCGATCCCCGCCCCAGGCTCCGAGAGACTTTAAGAAAAGGAGGAGATTATGGCTAAATCAGCCAGAGTAATAATTAATTTAGAATGTACAGTATGCAAGTCGCGCAATTACGTGACCAGCAAAAATCCAACTAATACTAAGGATAAAATAACCTTGAAAAAATTCTGCTCAAAATGCAGAAAGCAAACCGAGCACAAGGAAACAAAAAGTAATTAGATTACAGTTATCAGTAATTGCCTACTTACAGACACTCAAGTTGTAAAGGAGTTGGAGGCGATTTATAATGTATTTGCTAGCTTTCTTAGGGGTGTCGGTTAATTGGCAAACCACGGGTCTCCCCGCCTGCCTTGCTGATTACATACGGGCGTAGCTCAACTGGTAGAGCAGCGGTCTCCAAAACCGCAGGTTCCAGGTTCAAGTCCTGGCGCCCGTGCAAATCAGAACGGGCTTCGGGTTGAAGCAGTATATCGAAGGGCTTTTTGAAGCTAAATTCTAAGTTTTTATCCATCAAAAGTAAGTTCCAACCTGAACCTGCACTCCTGGTCTGCAAAGTCACAAATCAATTAACATGATTGTGGTTCACTAAGGACCTGCATATACTACTACAAAAAACCATATACAGTATTCGTCACATTTGCAATGACAGATACCGGTCTTATTGACAAGTAACTATGAAGTGCTTTAATCTGCTGGTTATATGCCTGCTATTGCGGAACTTAGAGAACAATTAGGAGCGAGATTAGAACAATTAGGGAAAAAACTGCAAGAACCAGAAAACCAGCCTAAGGAAGAATCGCCTCTTTCTCTCTATGATGATGCGTTAACGTTGTGGCGTCTTGTCTCTCCTGACAAAAAACCAAACTCTAGGAATTCGATTTATATTCCATTTTGCTTCTCTGAAAGACACAGGAATGGCGTTGGGGCAAAAAATACAGAACAGAAAGTCTTTTTCAATTTAATAAATCGCGTCAGAGGAGATAGTTTCACAGCCATCCTTTCAATTAATCCAGATAGGGATGCCGACGTTTCTTTTAAACTCGGAATAGTTGCATTACCCCACCCGCTCTTACCTCATGAGATAATGCAACCAATCTTGGTAATTCGGGAGTTGCCCGAGCAGACGTATGATAGGCACACCCATCCATCTAATCTGGTTATTCTAGGGGAAGGCAAAGATTTCTATCCGGATAAGCTAAGATGGGAGCTGGTCGGATTTGACCCGGATACAGGTTTAATATGGGAGGGGTGGGGTAAAAATTGGCCAGAAGATCCAAGAGGAGATATGGAGTGGCGAAAAAAATTTGTACGTGAGGTTTTCGAATTATTAACCAGAGTTGTACAGCAAGATGAGCCTATTGTGAGAAAGATGAACTTGGAATTGAACGACGCATTCGGGATAAGAGAGAGACAGGCTTTGGGATGGTTGAGATTGCTGGGAGAAGAACTGGCCCAGTTTGGTTCTGTTCGAAATGATGATTTTATGGTACGTCAGAGGCGCCTGCATCAGCTATCTTCAACCAAACTAACCACATCCTTGTAAAATTTATAGCTACATGCCCCCCAGCATTCCACCTCGAAGGTGGAATAGCTTGACACATCTTCTTTTTTAGATTATTTTATTAGTGTATGCCTACTAATAGAAAGGTTATTTTTGCAAATGATGAGATTTACCATGTCTTTAACCGTGGAGTTGAAAAAAGACCCACATTTACAGATAAAAGAGAGTTAGGCAGGGGTCTTATAACCCTTGACTTTTATAGACTTGCAAAGTTACCACTTAAATTGTCCAGATTTTTAAATTTAGCAGAAGCTGAAAGAGCTAAATTCAGGCAGGACTTAAATACTTTTGAAAAATTAGTTGAAATAATCTGTTATTGTTTAATGCCCAACCATTTTCATTTGCTGCTTAAACAAAAACTAGAAGGGGGCATCTCTACATTTGTTGCAAATTTTACAAATAGTTACACCCGGTATTTTAATACCAGGCATGAGCGAATTGGGCCATTATTTCAAGGATTATTTAAAGCCGTCCTTATTGAATCAGACGAACAGCTTATCCATGTCTCCAGATATATCCACTTAAATCCAGTATCTTCACTTTTAATTGAACCGGACGAACTTGAAAGCTATCAGTGGTCATCATTTCCTGAATATATGGGATCATCCAATAAAAACATCGCAAGTCCCAAGCTGGTATTAGATTTACTTCCTTCTAAGGAGAAGTACAAACAGTTTGTTTTGGATCAAGTAGATCATGCCAGGAAGCTTGAACAGATTAAACATCTAATCTTAGAGTAAGTAAAAAGTGTAGGTGTAAACGTATTCCACCTCGAAGGTGGAATCTAGGAGATGGTAAACTAACGGATCAGTGATCCGTCTTGAACAAAAGGATCATCTGCCAACCCCGATTCAGTCGGGGCCAACCCCACCTCCAAAACTGCCAGCACCTGTTCGTTGTCTGACAATATTTGTTCTGCTTCAGCTAGAAATGCTTTCGGTAGATGATCTTTTAAGAGTGGCAGGAGCTCTTGGCGCAGTGCTATTGACGCCCTAAAATATCTCACCGGTGATAAAATCGAAAACGGCGAATCATCTCTGCCTAATTTACCATCCTTAAGCAACTCTTGTACTTTCTTCAGATAATACTGATCTCTCCAGAGAATTTGAATCAGTTCCCTGGCCACTACCCGCCTGTGCGCCAGCCGTCTCATTTCGCTTTCCTGTTCCTGGGTAAACAAATCCAGCATGGTCTGGCCATTATTCCTATCAGTTATAACCTTGCTGATAGTTTCCCTGAATTCATCAACTTTAGGAGAAGAAACTGCCGCTTGTCTGGCCCACCATGACAGGTCATCTTCACTAAATCCGGCCTCATGCAGCCGGGATATTTCGCAGGCAATACCATAGCTAAAGACCCGATTTTTAACAAAACCCTGAATTTCTGCCGGCAGCTCGCAAAAACGGATGGCATTCTTAATAGTATCCGGACCGCGGGACACATCGCGGCTAAACTGGGCCAAACTATATTTAGGATCAGCTTGCTTGACCAAGCTATACAGCTCATAAAAAACTTTAGCTTCTTCATGAGCCGGTACTCTCATATGGACATTTTCCGCAATCTGCCTGAATAGCGCCTCCAGCGGTGAAATATTCACACACAACCTGACATCAACCTGTCCGTCGGCAGAGGCAGGGTGGCGAGTGTGACATGGGCCGGCACCAAATTGCTGTTGGCAGGATGGACAACCTGCGGTTTTTAGATACATACAGGCCCGATGGCGTCTCTCCCCGGCCAAGAGTACATAAAAAACTTCCTGTCCGTCTTCTTCGCAAGAGACTGTTTGATCAAGACTGAAATCTCTACCCCACAACCAATTAATGACGGCTATGTAATGCTGGCAAGATTCCCGGTCAAATTTGGCCACTGTCAAGGGGTTAAACAAACCATGGTCGGCAATATTTTCTGCCAGATCCTCAATCTCTTCAAAAGTTTGTCTGACTTGGGGAAAAATATTAATTGCTTCCAGAGGGATTCTGGCGCCCATATAATTGGTAGAGTCATTTTCTTGATAGCCTAAAACATACGCTACGTTATCAATACCCCGAGCACTTCTGGGCGACCTGCCATTTTCTTTTTGTGTCATTTGTTAAAATTTATATAACATGATCCCAGCAGATAACAAGAGGCAAAACCGAAAAAACTACCAATGGATTTTGAAATTTGACATTTAAATTGTATGATATGTGAGTGATAAAAAAGCTGGCTCTATCTGGCCTGGTGGGATTACTTTTTTTTCTATTATCAGGCTGGGCCAATCAACTGCCGCCGATTAAAAAACTATTGAACGTCCGCCATGTCAGTCAAATTACAATCTTATCCTATGGATTGATCCGGGACGTTGACCAAAATGCTGATTTTTCTACCCGTTATCGCCATGTAGCGCCGGCTCATTTTGACCAACAAATTAACTATCTCAAAAGCAATCAATATGAGATTATAGATATAGCAACATATCAAAAAATTACTGCTGGAGAATCACCTGCCCCTGCCCGTGCAGTTCTTGTTACTTTTAGGGACGGCTACGAAGAAATCGCGACTGGCGCCCTGCCTATTATTAAAAAATACCACATTCCCGCTACACTGTTTTGGGACAAGCAAAATTTGGGCAAGAAAGGCTATCTATCTCAAGAACAGTTGACAGAGCTGGAAAAACACCAATTGACAGTTGCTCCGGGACAGGTCAGAACCCAACAGTTTTCTGACCATGAGCAGGAAGTTTCCGGCATTGTGCCGATTGCCCAATTTGCCAATTATCTGCCGCAACAATATGTCTTTGACACAGCCCAACTGGCCATTTTGGCCACACTAATTGCCATCTTTTTCTACCTTAGTTTGACCAATCTTACTTGGAGCATCATTTTAATTCCACTCTTTTTGCCCACTTTTCTGGTTCGATTTTATGTTGTTGGCATTCCTTCTACCCTATTGGAAGTAGCCATCCTCCTGGTCTTCTGGCGGTCAATTTCTACTAATTTCTCCAGCTTCCGTATCTTTCAACACAAGATCATGAATTTGTCTATTTTTTTAATTTTAGCTGGAACGATAATAGGAATATCGACTAGTCCTAACAAAACCGAAGCCCTGGGTTGGGCCAAGGCTTTTGTCATCGATCCCATTTTATTTTATGCCGCCCTGCTGCTAGCTTCCGATCAAGTTCAAGACAAAACAAAAATGGTCTGGAGAATGCTAGCCACATACACCATATCCGCCACCGTAATTGCCATTTGGTCTCTGTGGCAATACCTGGGCGGTGACGGCTTTGTTGACTTTACTTTGACTCTGTCCCCGTCTTTTTTCGGCAACCCTAATTATTTGGCTTCCTATTTGCAATACGGCTTAATCTTCTGTGCCGGCCTGCTATGTTACTTAATTTTCAAGCGTCAAGATAATTACGCTTTACGCTTTACGCTTTACGCTTTACTGTTTGGCTCGTTTAGCGCCCTAATGCTCACTATCATTCTAACTTCATCCTTAGGCACCCTGTTGGGCTTGGCTGCCGCAGCATTATTCTTACTGATTAAGATCATCAATCCGCCAACAAGACTGCTAACATCCGCTTTTGTAATAATTGGCCTTGCTGCCAGCGCCATCCTGTTTTGGCAAGGACCACGTTTTGCCAACTTGGTATCACAACATAGCTCCTTGGTAACCAGGATTGGCATGTATCAAACTGCCATAAATGTAATCCGCGACCAGCCGTTTTTTGGTGTCGGCTTGGCTAATTTCACCCCGGTTTATGGGCAGTATGTACCGGACTGGGTGCCGGAGCAAACTCCCCTATTGTCGCATAACACCTATCTGGACTGGTGGCTGCAGTTGGGTATTTTAGGCTTCGTGGGATTTCTGTTGATCTTATTGATATTCTGGCAAAAAGCAGTCAGCAGTCAGCAGTCAGCCCCGATCAATCCCGATTCAATCGGGATCAAATCGGGGTCAGCAGTCAGCTTAGTTTTAGCTGCCGCCCTAATTGCTTTTATGGTTCATTCCACTATTGATACTTTGTATTTTAAGAATGACTATTCCGTCACCTTTTGGATGGTTATTGGAATAGCCTATGCCGCAACCAGAAAGAAAAATTAAAGGCCAGCGTCAACTTCTTCAAACTTATAACACCACCCAACCCCGCAGGTCTTTTTTGGGGATTTTAAAAGGCTCAACCAAAAAAGCTGTGGGGTGGGTAATAAATATCAAAGTTATGTAACAAGCTCCCTCATGACGCAGCCAAAATTTTTCGTCAACGGCAATTTCCTGGGCATATTTATTCTTTATCAATTGTACATCTTGAGTGCTAGGATGATCAAAAAAGATTGTCTTATCAACCAAAAATTGTCCTCTTAATTTTCCACCAGATTGTTTCATTAAAATCAAATCGCCCTTGGCAACTTGTCCAAAAGGGGCGATCTTTTGCCTGGAGAAGCGGGATTCAATAGTTTTTTGTCCGGATAAGATTTTATCAATGGTATCGCCGGTAAAAATAGCCAGATGTCTTTTGAATTTTTTAGAAACCATGTCTTCTTAAAAAATTAATGATGAGTAATCAAGGATAAAACGAACGGGGCAGACAAACAGCTACAGTTCAGTGCTTTTTTCTTTCAAATACCGCCTAAAATCATCAGCCAGCTCTTCGTGTTTTAAGCCAAAATTAATAGTTGCTTTCAAGAAGCCTAATTTTGATCCGATGTCATAAAATGTGCCCTCCACTTCCCTGGCGTAAATTCTACCTCCCGACAACAGATAATCAATTGCTCCGTCAATCAGCCTAATTTCTCCACCTATTGATGGCTTGGCCTTTTTGAGGCTGTCCATCATTTTTGGCGTCACAATGTATTTGAGTAGCACTGCCAGATTGGAAGGCGCCTGGTCTGCCGGCGGTTTTTCTACCATTGAAGAAACACTATACATCCTATCGCCAATCGGTTTGCCATCAACCACACCATATCGGGAAATATTCTGCTTATCTACCTGAAAAACTCCTACTACCGGTTCTTTGAACTTATTAAATGTCTCCACTAGTTGTTGTGCTGGTAAAACTGGATTGTCAAACAGCTCATCTGCTGCTAAAACTAAAAACGGCTCTCCTGCCACCAGGTGGGCAGCCGATAGCACTGCATGGCCATCTCCCAAGGTTTCTTTTTGCCTGACATAGATAAAATTAGCCATGTCAGAGATTTTCCGCATTAGCTCAAATTCGCCCTTTTTGCCGGATTGCAGGAGGCGATGTTCCAATTCATATGGATAGTCAAAGTGGTCTTCAATAGCTCTTTTGTGCCAGCCGGTCACAATAATAATATCGCCACATCCTGCCGCTACCGCCTCCTCCACCACATATTGGATAGCCGGCTTATCAACAATCGGCAGCATTTCTTTGGGCATGGCTTTAGTGGCTGGCAAAAAGCGCGTGCCATATCCTGCAGCTAGAATAACAGCTTTTCTAATTCTACTCATAAACTGGTTAAAACCCCAATTAAAGGCACTAAAGACAAGGTTTGGCTTTCTTGTCTTGTGTGCCTGCTGTATGTTATGATAACACCACTTGCAAGAGCAAGTAAAGACATCTTTTGAGCCAAAAAGTAAGTTTATGGCAAGTCCACTTGATTTTTTGAAGGAAGTTAGCGTAGAATTATCCAAGGTTGTCTGGCCCAACCGCCAAACAGCCATCAATTTGACAATGCTTGTCATATCTGTAAGCCTATTATTAGGCTTTTTTATTGGCATTCTTGACTTTGGGTTGACCAAAATATTAGAAGTAATCATCAGGAAGTGAGATGGCTATGGATGACCAAACCAGCGATCTGACAAATCAAAATCAGCAATCAACGAACCAGACTGATAGCCAGCCTGCGGCTGATGTTGTTGTCAGACAGTCCAGCCAGACAGATGTTCCAAGCGAAATCCAATCAGAAACAAGCAATGAAGGCGGCCAACCGACATCAGATGAGACACCAGATAAGCCAAAGCGCCGGCTAGTCGGGGATGATAGCACTGGCGCCAAATGGTATGTAGTCCACACCTACTCCGGACATGAGGCCAAAGTAGCCCAAACTCTCAAGCAAAGAGCAGCTTCTGCCGGACTGGAAAATAAAATTGTCGAGATTTTAGTTCCCACCCAAGATAAAATTGAGATCAGAGAAGGTAAAAAAGCCACTGTCAAAGAAAAAATTTTCCCCGGTTACATCCTGGTCAAGATGATCCTGGATGATACCACCTGGCTCACGGTCCGTTCCACCCAAGGGGTAACCTCGTTTGTCGGCGCCGGAAACAAGCCCACCCCCCTGGAAGAGCGCGAAGTGGTTGCCATCCAGAAATTTATGAATATGGAAGCTCCCCGATATAAAACTTCCTTTTCTGTTGGCGAAGCAGTCAAAATCGCTGATGGGCCGTTTGCCGATTTTTTGGGCACCATTGATAAAATTAACGATGAACGCGGTAAAGTGGTAGTATTGGTATCAATTTTTGGGCGCGAGACACCGGTAGAGCTGGATTTTTTGCAAGTGACAAAATTATAATTTTTAAGAAAACCATATCTATTATAATTAAATTTAAAAATTTAAGGTAGGTTGATGATATGGATTGTTTTCTATTTATTTTATGGCAATTAAGAAGGTAAAAACAATAATAAAACTGAATGTGCCGGCAGGCGAGGCTACTCCAGCTCCGCCGGTTGGCCCGGCCCTGGGACAGCACGGCTTGCCCATTATGGATTTTGTGCGGGCTTTCAACGATAAAACCACTGACCAAAAAGGCATTATTCTGCCGGTGGTGATCACGGCTTATGAAGATCGGACTTTTTCTTTTATTGTTAAACAGCCGCCGGTGGCAGAGCTAATTAAAAAAACTCTAGGCATCGACAAAGGATCTGGCAAGGCTGGCCGGGAAAGTGTCGGAACGCTCACTCAAAATCAGGTTCGTCAAATTGCCGAGCGCAAACTGCCGGATTTCAATACCCAAAATGTTGAAGCTGCCATGAAGATTGTGGAAGGTACAGCCAGATCAATGGGGGTTAAGGTCACCTCTTAATTGTTGATATCTGCTCTTGAAAAAAGATTCAAGCTGCCCCTTTTGATCTGTAGGATAATAGTGGTTCCTATTCCTACCACTTCTTCTAATAAAAACAGCTACAGGACAACCATCCAACCACTGTTGAGCTGTTATTCTGTTTCTTCCTCCAATTGCCGGCAGACCCAACTCTTTTAAGAATACTCCCACACTCTCATATCCTTTTTTACCTTCTAATTGCTCGGTAGTGGGAAGCTGGTCTCGCTTTTGACCGCTAATTTGGCTGATTGGGCTTTCCATCAAAGGTTTCAATCTTTCATCCTCTGTTAATCGGGCTATGGCCTGTTGCTCACAAACAGCCAGTATAAAGTTGATACGACCTGATCCTTTTTGTTTACGTGATTTCATTCTAATCGCTATCTCACCGTAAGCAATACCTAAATCATCTAAAACCGCCAGTACCAGACCATGGTGGCCTTTTTTCAAACTACGATGTAATCCTGCTTTTTGGCAAAGATCTGCAATAGTTAGACAATAGGTTTCAAATTCCTCTCTATACCTTTGATAAAAGTAACGATTTATGCTGTCCAAAATTTGCTTAATCTGCTCTTTTTCTTCCTGACCCGTCAAAGCTTTAAGGTCTTCAACCAGCTTTTTATATTTGTTCGTTCCTTCCTTGTACGGCACAGATAAATCATACTCCGCCAGGATTTTGCGAGCAATTTCCAGATATTGTCCAGAAAACCCCCGACTGATAAGATTCTGATGGGTTGTTCCTGTCAAAACTACTCCTGCAACAGCCCTGGTTGCCCCTCTTGGCCTTACCATAAAATCATGTTCTCTCTCCACTTGATCTAATAAATCCGGGTATTGTTGCTTTAGGTCATCTGGAGAATTTTGGTATAAATAAATCAGCCCCTTTTTGATCAACTGGTTAACGCGTTCACGGGTTAAGTAACCTTCTCTAGCGGGCAGAATTTTCCCTATCTCTGCCATACTGAACTTTCTTTCCAAGGGCTCATTTTGTCGATCATTTTTTCCAAAAGCGTATAAAACCACCATATCCACCATCCTTTCCCAAACCGATGGAGTTAATTGCTTTACCTGGGGAGTCTTAAGATGCACTCCAAGCTCCAAAGCTTTGGTTAAAAATCTAGTAACAGGAGTGGAAAGTTCAAATCTGTCTTTTTCTAAACCCCCCATCCTGACAAATCTTGAGCCCAAATTATCAACCTTTACTTCTGTCCAGTTTTTCCGTTGATATCGGTCTTCTTTTTCTGTCATAACCAAATCATTATACCCACTATAGGTTAAAGGGTCAACTTTTTTTATTTTCCCATCACGGTATACTTCCTGGTATACTTCCTTAAAAATCCAACAGTTCTTCTAAAAATTGTCAGGTGTTTTTAATCTTAGTCCGTCCAAGATGTTTAAAGATGTTGCTACGCAAGGTTAGCCACGCAAGGGGACGCCTTGTGTGGCTACCTTGTGTGGCTACCTTGTGTGGTTATTTAGCCTCGTAAGGCCTGCCTTGCGAGGCAATGGCAATGTCTTTAATACACTTACTTGATTTTCCATTGCCCAATATTGTAATATATCTGACGTGGGAGTCATAAAAGACGCCAATACCACATATTTATGGGAAGACCACGAGTTAAAATAATTGACGACTCAACGGTAGCATCTACTGTCAAAAAAGTCTCCAAGAAAAGAACCAGAATAGACAGTAAGGAGAAACCTGTAGTAAAACAGGAAACTACGCCTGTTGAATCGGCAAAAGATCAAAAAATTAGTAAAAAACCAAAAAAACTAGAAAAAACTGGTGAGCAAAAAACTGCTCAAGAAAGCCATAAAAAAGAAAAGAAGAGTAAAAAAAAGTTTCAAAAAGAGCACGTCCGTGGCAAAAATTACCAAAACTCGATATCTAAAGTAGATCGAGAGAAATTATATCCTATAGATGAAGCAATTACGCTGGCTTGCGAGACTGCTTTTGTTAAATTTGACGGGACTATTGAAGTACACGCGGTTGTCGCTAACTCTGGTTTTAGGGCAACTCTCGTTCTCCCCCACCCCACCGGAAAGGTAAGAAAAATACTGATCTTCCCTGACAGTCAGTCTGCCACCTTGAGCTCTCACATCAAAGGGCAGCCACAAGCTAACGGTCAGCAATTGATCGTCGGTACTGATCAAACTCTTGAAAACATCATCAGTGGCCAACTGCAACCGCAAAAAGACTTCCAGGTAGTTATTGCCACTCCAGAATGGATGCCAAAACTGGCTAAAGTTGCCAAAATCCTGGGACCAAAAGGATTGATGCCCAACCCTAAATCTGGCACAGTCACCACCAACCTAGATAAAACCCTGGCTGATTTTGCTGCCGGTCAAATGGAGATCAAAACAGAAGAAAAAGCCCCGCTGGTCCATACCATTATTGGCCGGGTATCTTCACCTGAAGCTAATTTATCAGACAATCTGAAAGCTTTGATCAGGGCCTTAGGTCCCAGCTCGATCAGGAAACTAGTTGTCAACTGCACCATGGGGCCAGGCATTAAAGTTGATATTCGAGCCTAAAACCCCAAGTTGAATCATCACAGGCAAGGAGGAGCATGTTGAAAGAAAGCCCTACAACTGATGCTAGTTTTTTGGAGCAGGCAGTAGTCAGAATACTACTGGACCTGTCGAGGCAGCTTGAGCAAAAACCGGCTTCGCCACCCAACGCTAGGCTCAAGACCATGCTAAGAGCTGGTGAATTGACTCTCTTGCTCGGCTTGATTGGTATTGGTGGTACCCGCCTATACCAATTCCTCAACACCGCTCAAGCCAGAGAATCTGCTTCAGCTCCTGCTACCCAGCCCAATCCGGTATTTGAGGCCAATTCCGACATTATCACAGATAATTTCAACCGATTACGGATTATAGAAAACATCTTTTTTTATCAACCGTCAGACCAAATGCGCCTATTGGTCAACCAACCAGCCTTGGTAGAATGGCTGGCTAAAAACGGCAAGCCCCAGCAAACTATGGCATTTATCTTCATTGATCCGCAAATTGGCAATCGAGGTGTGCAGGGAGCTGGCAACTGGTGGATAGACTTAGAAAGCGGCTGGATCAATCACGCCAGTGGTTCCACTAAAGAAGAGCTGTATTCTAGCATGTCAGCTTACTTGTCAGCTTCGGTGGCGGCAACTCTGGAATTGACAGCCATATACGGTGTTGAGCCAACTATTCTAATGCTTACCAGTAACTCTGCTTCAGAACAACTCAACACTTTATTTTCCCAATATAAACATCAATTTCAAACCGGCCAGTTGCCTTATTTGATTCGGGTTATGGCAGTCAACCAAAGCTGGCTGGCAAAAAAAATAGGAACAGCACAACGATAGCCAATGGGGGAACTGCAGTTATTATTGATGCGTTCCAGTAAAAACCAAGAAAAGCCTCGCTTTGTTAATAATAGTTGGGATTATTCCTATTTAATACACTGATGATTTCAATTGCCTGTTTACCATCATAACTAACCCGGTTTAATATTACTCTCAAAGTTCCGACTCTTAACCTGTAATTCCCGCCCAATCTGTCAATCATGTCTTGGGCAAATAATCGAGTTAAATCACGATATGGTAAATCAAGCGCCAGAGCAGACAAAGCATGATATATCTTATCAGTTAATCTTTTGACATTTTCCCCAGATAGATCTTTTTTGAGATGTTTAATGCTAGCTGTCAATTGACCTCGGGTGGTCATTGTATCAACTCCAACTATCACCGGCATGGGCAATTCTAGCTCACCCTCTACCCTGGCAATTTCTTGGGCAAGCATTTCTCTGGCTTTTGCCGTATTTTCTCGAACATGTTCTGTAGATTGCAGCCATTTCTGGTATTCGCCAGCAGAAATGACTCTGCAGGACAGGGCCAACTCTAGAAATTGACTTCTGGCAGCTGCATTTGCGGCATTGGCTCTCCAAAAAATCTCAATCGCAGGTTGCCTGTAGAAAGCCAAATGAACCACCAACCGTTCTGGATCCTGTATGCTCCACTGGTGAAGTTGCTGCCAAAATTTGCCTTCCCTTTGATCCAAAAATCGCCTTTTTTCTATCCTGTCGACCACAAATTTATCTGCCAACTGTTTCTGCCTGTCATCCAGAGCTGTTTTGAGTTGTTCTTGATCTGCCTGCATCGCGCTCAAGGCAGCCAGCTTGGGGTGAACCGGCTTGGTTCCAATTAGTCTAGTCAGCACCTGACCCAACCAAGACAACTGCTGTTTTTGTTTTAAGCGATAAAGTTCAACTCGCAATCTGTCAAGGAGCAAGCCCGCATCGCCTGTTTTAATGGAAGTGCTACGGCCAATTGACTCAATCCTGATTTGCCAATCATGCCCCTCTTGCTCCAGTTGTTGCAGAGCCTCCACCACCGGTCTTTTTTGTTGTTCAAGTTCACCCAGGTTTTGCCGGTAGCCCTCCTCCAGCAAACTTAATCCCAGCCTGCCTTGGGCAATAGATTCGCCTAAAGCTGCCATATCCGGCTCACTGGTAAATTGAGCCAGACCAGCTTCGTATAAACCAACCAATCGATGGATATTTTGGCCAAATGCTTCGACAGGCCAAGGATGTCTTTTAGCAAGCATCATCTCATATAGCGTGTTGATCCCTTCTCCTTCATAGCTAGTTTGGCCTTGAGCGGGTGCTGTTAAGGCCGGCCTGGGGGTAGGATCAAAGCCTGGAGCATGCCTGTTCTCTGGAGAAACTACTGGTTGACGTTCAATAAAGCCTCCTGTTGGTAATTATGGGATAAGTATAGTCTTCTGACCTGCCAAATTACAAATGGCCAAATAGACCATATCCAAAACACTCTCGCTTGACAACTTTTCAAGTTTTTATGCTACATAATCGTTTCATGACAACTGTTGCCAAATCGAGTTAAATGAGTATATAATACACTTCGTCTGAATGACCACGATTTACCTGTTCCCAGATATAAAGAAGATTCCACCTGGTGAGTGTTCGTTTTAGGCAACAAGGGCTGGATGTGCCTAAATATTTGCAAGAGCAGGTCCTGCCCATATTTGGCAATATCCCATTTGCCCATCCTATCAGCAGTGTTCATGATTTCTACGTTAGAGAAGAAGATGTCGACAGGTTGATCCAAGCCATCGAGCAGCATAAAGATCAAATAACGGCTTTTTTGAAAGCTAGCAAAACCACGTCTTCGCCTTGACATGGGTTTGGTTACTAGTATAAAATGATTTTGTTCCTAAGACAGTAGGTGTTCCGTCCTAAGCGAAAGCAAAGGATGAGAGCTCAAATATCCTACCGAGGCGTTTTAGCAGTGTTTGGCGAAAAGCATAAAAGGGCCAGGTTAGTTTTCTTCACCCTTGTCGCTTTCCCCTTTCCCCTAATAACTCCTTGGTATAAGGAGTTGTAAATGCCAAGAACTAAAGCTCAAAAACAACAGATAGTAGAGTCTATCGAAGCAAAACTCTCCCGAGCCAAGAGTTTAGTTTTTGCCGACTATAAAGGCTTAAATACTGTCCAGTTAACAGGGCTTAGAAAAAAGCTCAAAGACACGGATGCCGAATTTACCGTTATCAAAAATACTCTACTGAAAAAAGCGCTTTCAAGGGTGTTGGGCGTCAAGGGTAAAGAACATTTACCTTTTTCCCTGGAAGGCCCAACAGCTGTTCTCTTGGCCTATCAAGATGAAATTACTCCCTTGAAAGCGCTGGCTAATTTTGCCAAGGTGAGCGGACTTCCTATCATAAAAGGCGGATTTTTCAACCAAGTCTTGCGCGGGGCTCAAAAAATTATAGAATTGGCTCTTCTGCCTTCCCGAGAAGTTTTGCAAGCCCAAGTTGTCCAAACTATGGCCGCTCCCCTATATAGACTGCTTGCCGCCTTGCAATGGAACCAAAGACAATTAGTATTAACTTTACAAGCAATCTCAAAGCGGAAAGCGTGAAGCGTTAAGGGTAAAGAACTTTAATTTTCTTCACCCTTACCCCTTTTACCCTTACCCCTTGAAAAGGAGGTGAATTATGATTGACAAAAAACTAAGCAAAGAAAACTTAATTGAAGCCATCGGAGAGATGTCTGTTTCTGATCTGGCTGATCTGGTCAAAGCTCTGGAGGAAAAATTTGGTGTGACTGCTGCTCCTGTGATGGCTGCTGCTCAAGCCAGCGCCGGTACAGCCCCGTCAGACGAAGGTGAGCCTAAAGAAGAGCAAACTACTTTCAACGTCATACTATCTCAAGCCGGTACTAATAAAATTAGTGTTATCAAAACCATCCGGGAACTGGTCCCAACCTTGGGCTTAAAAGAGGCCAAAGACCTGGTTGATGGCGCTCCCCGCGAAATAATGACAGGAGTTAATAAAACTACTGCCGAAGAAGCCAAAACCAAGCTGACTGGCGCCGGAGCGACAGTTGAGTTGAAATAATAAATGATCAGTCATATTTTTTAGGGGTTCAACCCCTAATAGGGGTTGAACCCCTCTTATCTCTTTTGATTGCTTCTTGACACGTTTGACATCGTGTGATACGTTACATTATAGAATTAGCTAGTATGGCAGGGAAAAAGATACTTAAAATTGAAGACTTGCCCGATTTATTAACAGTCAGAGAAGTGGCAGAAGTTTTAAGAGTTTCCCCTTTGACTATCAAACGCTGGGGTAAAAGAGGCAAACTGCCAGCCATTAGAATTAATTCCCGGGGAGACAGGCGGTATAAAAAAGAAGCTGTGCTCTATTTGTTAGGTATTACTCCAAAAGCTGCTATCGCAACACAGTGATTAAAAATCCAATCTCGCCTCTTTTTTGCGTCGTTTCACTCCTAAAAAAAGAGGCTGTACTCTACTTACTGGGTATAACTCCCAAAATTAATGTAGTCACTCAATGAACTACTCCGTAGCAAGCTACGGAGTATCCCTTCGGGCAAGTTCTTTTCGAACCATTCATCCCCGCAGCAAGCTGACGGGGTATTCTGGTTCAAAAATAAAAATAACCTGGGATTTCGCTTCTTTCTTGCAAACTGCGTTTATAAAGAAAGAAGCAGTCATGTATCTTCTGGGAATCAACCTCAAAGAGATAGACAACCCGGCGGCTTGAGCCATTCCGCTGGAAGATCATGCAAACGATTAATGGCCAAGCGAAGCAAACGCTTAGCCATCAGAGAAGAAGCTTCGCTATAAATTCCAAAAAGAGAAGAAGGGGATTCTGGCCAACTATAGTTAACGTAACCTGGTCCGGGTAATGATTGCTCCCAATCATAAATAAAGCCGGCCAGATCGACATTCTGACTGGAAATATGTATAGTCAGCTGGTCGTTAAATTGTTGCCTTGATAACCGGGATGAAATATCCAAGTTTCGTAAATAAAAATATCGTTGCAGAAACACTAGGGTTGTCAGATCTATTGCCCCATCAATATTAAATGGCAAATTTAGCAAATTATAACGACTTAAGAAATCCGGCACCCCCCGATACCGTATTTCGCAATCAAGCAGTCTGGCTGCCCTTTGCCGCATTCTGCCAAAATAATAAAGCCCATTCTCCATGCGAGAATCTTGACACCTTTCTGTCCCCATTAAGCGGATGCATAAGGCCGCCTGGTCGCCGTTTGCTTCCACTCGAGAGAGCATATCTCCTATCGGATAGATGGAATCTTCGCCAATAAGTTTTCCATACCACAGGCGAAATCGGTTATGATTAAGAATTATTGTACCAATGACCCGTCCGTTCCGGCCGCCGGCTTGGGCCAACAAGTCGCTGACTGTCTGCTCTTGTCGAGAGTGATAGGAGCCAAAAAAGCCCAAGGGATCGCGGGTGGACATTAACAGAGATCTTTGGGTTTGAACAGAAACTGGTTTCAAATAAGACCGATCATGTGCATCAATAAAATGCTCTACCCCATATTCACTCAAGCCAGTGCCTTTAACGCCAATTTCACCATAGGCCGTGCCATACTCATCAAAAAATGGAGGTCCATCCGCAAGACTACTCCACGATGCATAGTAGGAGGTTGCAGGCGCTTGAGCCCGCCTTCTTGTCTGCCCAGCGCAAAAACTGCCGCGTGATCAATTAAAAAATCAGGCTTAAACCATTTTTTGAGCCGGCGGTCAGCGATCCCATCAGCCATGTCCTGGTTTACTTCTACGCTATCAACCACCCAAGCCGGCAGTTTTTCAAAATGCCCCACCCGGCAAACTTCCATCCAAGAATGTTTATCTCTGCCGTCTTCTTGCCCCATGGACAATATTTTAGCACGAAGTGTAAAGAAAACTACCTAAATCTTAATAATTCCCAGCAGTTTTTGATGAAGACTGGTGCCATTGGTGGCCAAGATCTCCTTTTGGCTAATATTCCAGGGGCGACCCGCAAAATCAGTCACCATCCCCCCTGCTTCCTGAACCAACAGCACACCGCCAATATAATCCCACAGCTCGTTACCTTGATTGGCAACAGCGTCTGATGATCCGCGGGCCAGATAAATCAAATTGGCCACAGCTGAACCAAACACCCTGACTGTCCTGATTTGAGGCACAATATTCATGAATAAATTGGCAAAGCGCTGTTTGCTTTCTTGAGTCCTGCCCCTGGCAAAAATCATGGAAGCCAGGGTCAGGTCATCGTTTTTTGATACCTGGATACTGGCACCATTCAAGAATGCGCCATGGCCCAAAGAAGCGGTGAATAACTCCTCCTGCAGGCCATTATAAGCCACTGACAGGATTGGTCTATTTTGATAAACCAAACAAATGGCAGTATAAAAAATTGGAATCTTATTCAAATAATTGCCAGTGCCGTCTAAAGGGTCGACAAACCACTGATAATCCGATTCCCGGCCGCTTTGGCCTGATTCTTCGGAAATAAACCGGTGATCAGGAAAATTCTGGGATAAGACTGATAATATGGCCTCTTCTGCTTCCTTATCAATCTCGGAAACAAAACTTTTGTCCCTCTTTCTGGAGACTGAATGTAATTTATGATAGCCATCTTTGACAATTTTGCCGGCTGCCAGAGCTGCCTGTACGCTAATTGCCAGCTCATCTGATTGTTTCATCTTGTCTTTTTTGGGCAGAGTTTAATCCAGCGCGTCAGTATTAACCCCATTTTTGAAATCTATTTCCGGATATTTATGTAAAATTTCCGATATAATTTTTTTCATCTTTTCATATTCACCTGTCTCTCTGGCCTCATATTTGACAGTAATATAAGGCCCGTTCTGGGAAGCACGAATTACCCCCATTTCGTCTTTGGTGTCAAACCTGATGCCATCGATCTCCACATAACTGGCTGTCGGGAAAGTGTCTTTAACATCTTTGGTAATAGCACCGGAAATCAGTTGAAATTTGATAGCGTCAGGACAAGCCACTTTAATTTCAGGACTGCTATAGTATTTTGGTAATTGATCAACCACTTGATCCAGAGAGCTGCCGACTCTGGTCAAATAAGCCAATAGCCTCAAAGTGGCATACGCTTCATCATCATGACCATAAAAATTATCGGCAAAGAACATGTGCCCGGAAAGCTCTCCGGCAAAAAGAGCCCTTTCTTCCTTCATTTTAGCTTTAATAAATGAATGTCCCGTCATCCAGATAACTGGTTCTCCTCCATGGCTCTCAATGACATCTCTGGTTTGTTTAGAGCAAAGGGTGTTAAAAACAATTTTGGCGCCAGGCATAAAATCCAAAACATCCATGGCAAATATCGATACCAGCACATCATTCCAGATCAATCTCCCTTGACTATCAACAACTCCCATCCTATCTCCATCAGTATCATAAGAAAATCCCATATTTGCTTTTTCTTTAACTACTCTTTCTGCCAGCCTTTCCTGTACTTCCCTTTCAGTAGGATCAGCTGTCCCTAAAGGAAAAGTCCCATCAAGCTCAGTATGCTGTTCTATAACTTCACAGCCGGCTTCCCGTAATATTTCCGGCAAAAACATCCCCGCCGTACCATAAATAGTGTCAACAACTATCTTAAACCTGCCGATCTTGCCTGATCTTCTTAAGATATCCTTTTTATATTCCGGAAAAACATCCATCTGCTTGTACTCTGCCTTGCGGTTAAATTTTTTAAATTGTCCACTTTGAGCGATTTTTTTAAGTTGCTCAATCTCCGGAGTTGTCATGGTATCGGAAAACCCAACACCAAGTTTTAATCCATTAAACTGAACCGGGTTATGGGAAGCTGTCACCATGGCTGCTCCTTTGAAACGTAAATAATACTGAGAGAAATAAACAATTTGAGCAAGGGATAAGCCTATATCAACTACATCTATGCCGCCCTCTAATAAACCTTTGACAAAAGCCTGGGAATAGACTTGACTAGTTGTCCTGTTATCACGACCGACTACTGCTTCCCAAATTCTTCTTTGATAAAGAAAAGTGGCGTAGGCCCTGCCTAAAACCTCCATTATTTCTTCGCTTAAATCTGTTCCTGAAACTCCCCTAAGGTCGTATCCGCGAAATATATGATCGTTAATATTTATTTTTGCCATATCTCGAAATCAATTTATGATAAGCGCCTGTTACATTTGAGTGCTAATGCTAAATGATTTACTTGTTGTGATGACAAATTCTTAAAATCTTGTTGCGAAAATTTTATGATTGCCTGCACAATAATATAAACATTGTCTTCATTGATTTGGGAAGGATAAATGCCACGAATGTCGTAAGCTTTAAAAATTGACGAATCAATAATAGCCATCTATTGATAAGTATATGCTGATATTATCTTCCAAATCAAGATGAATTTTGATATTAAGGTTGAGAAGCTGTTAAAATGGGCGCATGCAATGGTACAGAAGCAAACTTTTTATTAGCCTTGGCATTGCCACTTTCGCCATCCTGATCCTGGCCTGGCAACCTTACTGGAAAAATCCCCAATTTGACCAAATAATCAAAACCGTAGCTGTATTCAGAGAATCGCTGATCAGGCGAATTACTGCCGCCTATGTGGCTTTCCAGAATCCTCACAATACAGTCAAAACCGAATACGTCACCAGGAATATTTATGTGCCGCAAGAAGTAGTCAGGTATGTACCTGTTACTGTAGCTCCTAAAATAACCATCAATATACCAACTCCCACCCCCACTCCCCCCACCTACTACTCCGGCCCGGAATTGTGGGAGGCGGTCAATAAAGCCCGCACTGACCATGGTGTACCAGTCTTATCTCAAAAAGAAATTCTGTGCACTATTGCCTCAATCAGGCTGAATGAGCTGCTGAAACTGGGTGCCCTTGATGAGCATAAAGGCTTCCCGCTGGTAGTTGACCGTTTCAAAGACAGCCGAGATCTGCCGGGCAACGTGGCAGAGTTTTTAATCATGGGTTACCCCACTGTTCAAGAAGCGGTCCAAGCCTGGCTCAACACCCTGGGTCATGCCAAATTACTGGCTGGTGGGGAGTTTGTCTGGGGCTGTACCTATGCCCAAGCTGGTTTTGGGGTGGCCATTGCCGGATACTAACCAGTTATTCCACTAGGTCCATGGGGATAGTGATAGTTAACATTAAGCTCTACTGTTTGCCGCGATCGGACTTTTTGTAGGCTACGCAACTCTGGCACATGAGAAAATATAAAGTAATTAAGAGCAAGTTCTTGCCGTTCTTGTTCGGTTAAGGCACGCCTAAAGCCACGGTTTTCTAAAACTGCTATCGACTTGGCTAATACCAGGGAATTCCACTCCTGGACACAAAAAATTTTCAATCCCGCTTCTCGCAATTGAGTTGGATCTTCCAGGTCAGCTGCTACTTCCGGCACTCCGTCTCTGGCAGGATCATATTCGTGACACAGCAAGGCTGCCTCGACCACCCCCCGCAAAAGTTCTTTCACATCCACTTGTTTCTCATCGGCATAATCAACAGCTTGCCAAATCAGCTGATCTGACAGGCCCGGGATTCTAGGTAAGCTCAACTCTTGCAGTAATTGGATAGCCAGTTGATGGTGTACACCATCAACATCTTCTTTAAGAGCCTGATACGCTTCGTGGTCTGCTCTCACGCTTTGCAAAAAGGCTTGATGCTGCGATACAATTTTCTCGACACTTGGCATATTGGTTACAACTGGTTACATTCTAGCATCTGTTTGCTTGTTGTCAAGGGCGAATGTAGCTCCGATGCCAATCATGGAGCTTGTTTATTTATATTCCGGCCGCAGACACTGAGCGACAAGCCCTTCGGGCTTGCGACTCTGATTCCCCAATGATAAACATTGGGGCTTGTCATCGAATGTGTCAAGCCCGCAACAAAGATCTCTTTTTTAACACTGCCGATATGAATTTGAGCAGTGCCAATTGCCTCTTCCATCGCCATGGCTGGCGCACCAGGCGCCACAACCATTCCAAGCCTAACTTCTGAATAATTTGCGGCGCTCTTTTGACTTTACCGGCAATCACATCAAAAGCTCCCCCTACACCCATGGCTACCTTGACCGGCAGGCGATCCAAATTCCTAGCCATCCATTTTTCCTGCTTAGGAAAACCAAAAGCCACAAACAAAATATCAATAGGATGAAGTGTTAAGCGTGAAGCGTCAAGACTGCTTGCACCCTTTCCCTTAACGCTTTCCCTTAAACGCTTGATTATATCCTTATCACCCTCTTTGCCACCATTTCCATCATAAACAAAGCTGATTTTGAGTTTGGGGTATCTTTTTTTTAGCACTTGGGCACATCTATCTGCTATTTTGCTACCGCCACCTAATAATCCTATTGTAAAGCCCAGATCACTGGCTTTCTCGCACAACTTTTCCATTAAATCAATGCCAGTAACTCGAAAGCGTAAAGGGTTAAGGGTATGCGGTTTAGTAATATTATGATCCAGTCTTGCTTGTCCCTTGTCCCTAAACGCTTTACCCTTATAAAGTATTCTGCTGGCCCATACCAGGCCTATTCCATCGGCAATTGCCAAACTGGCTTGGTTAATAATCCGCATTAGCTCGCGATCCTTTTGAGCAGCCATGACTATTTCCGGGTTAGGCGTCACTACATAATGCTTTTGACCGTCTTTGACCATGGTAACCACCCGATCCATAGTCTCATCCATGGTGAGATTATCAATATTAATACCTAAAATATCTACTTTCATAATTTAAAATTCAAAGGTTGAAATTTTGAATTTTTACCTGCATTTTGATTTTTAAATACATCCTCAAGTACCTTCAGTGTTGCTCTAGCCGCTTTTTCCCAGCTAAATTTCTTCACCTGTTCCAGTCCCTTCACCCTTAACTCTTGACCCTTGTTCCTATCTAATATATCAATCAGTCCACTTGTGATATTTTCTATATCGTAAGGATTCACATACAAAGCCGCATCCTCTGCTACTTCCGGCATAGATGAAATCCCAGAAGTCAAAACCGGACAACCTACCGCCATAGCTTCCAATATTGGCAAGCCAAAGCCTTCATACAGGGACGGGAAAACTAATGCTTTGGCTCCTGAATACAAAGCCGGTAAGTAAACGTCATCCACATGCCCTAAAAATTTTACACGACTGGCCACCCCATATTTGGCTGGCGCCTGATAAATATCATCTGCCAACCAACCCTTTGAACCAACAATAACTAAGGATAAATCGCGAATGATAAATGATGAAGGATTAAGGATTAAAGAATCAGAATTTACCATTCGTGAGAAGGCTTCAATCAGTCTGACTAAATTTTTTCTGGGTTGAACTGTCCCCACAAACAATAAATACGACTTTTGTATATCAAAACGCTTCAAAGTATTAACTTGTGCATCAGTTTTGAACTTTGAACTTCTTGTCCTGAGCGAACTTGTGGTGAGCGAACCCGTACTGAACGAAGTCGAAGTAGTCGAACCAGTCGAAGCATGAACTTTGAACTTTTCCTTATCATAACCTTCATAAATTACATGAATTCTTTTCTCATTAACCTTGAGCTTTTCTATTAAATCATTTTTGGTGGCCTGTGATACGGCAATTAAGGCATCTGCGTGTGCTGCTGCGTATCCTGTGGCCAAGTTCAGATAATACTTATGGGGGAATTGGTGGTATTGAGCCAGATATTCTGCGCCTAAATCATGAATCGTCACTACAGTCTTCAATCCTGGTTTTCTGACAACCGGCAAAGTATGAGCAGGAATAAATAGCACATCCAATTTTTCGACAAATGTTTGCGAAGCCAGCCCCACCTGCGTCCACAAGAGAGGCCAGCCAATTTCCACAAAACGGAAATTCTTCGGCCAGCCACGCAAGGGGACGCCTTGCGTGGCTGGGCTGTCAATGTCTGCTCCACCCCGGACGAAAAGAATGTAGCTGTTAGTTTGGTCTAATTTTGCCAAGGCGCGAGTTATAGCATAGGAGTAATTCTCGGTTCCGGTTCTTTGATTTGAAAAAGCCCTTGAAGCGTCAATGCCGATTGTCATAAAATTCAAATTCCAAAATCTAAATGCCAAATAAATATTAAATGACAAAATTCTTTAAGGTTTTGTGCTTTGAATTTGATTTGATATTTGAGCTTTGACATTTGAAATTAACTTTAGCGCCTGCTAAGACTACGCTTATACAAGTCTATATTCTCCATGGCAATACCAGTGCCAAGAGCCACGCACATCAAGGGGTCTTCTGCGACATGGCAAGGCACACCGGTGGATTCGGTCATCAATTTGTCTAAGTTTAACAGCATAGAGGTTCCTCCAGACATCACAATCCCCTTGTCTATAATGTCAGACGCCAACTCCGGTGGTGTTTGCTCCAATACTCCACGAACAGCACCGATAATCGCCTGCAGGGGGGCTTGTATGGCCTCGGTTACTTCGTTGGAAGAAATTTCCACAGTCTTGGGAAGGCTAGTTAAGCTATCTCGTCCGCGAACTTCCATTGACTTCTGTTGCGCCACCGGCACAGCAGATGCTATTTTAATTTTAATATCCTCGGCCATCCGATCACCAATCAACAAATTGTGTTTGCGTTTGACATAGGCGGCAATGGCTTCATCGACTTTATTGCCAGCCACTCTGACTGAATTATGCACCACCACTCCGCCTAAAGAAATTACTGCCGCCTCGGTTGAGCCGCCGCCAATATCAACAATCATGTTCCCCGAAGGGTTGGCAATGGGTACCTTGGCGCCAATGGCCGCTGCCAGCGGTTCGTCGATCAAATATGCGGTTTTGGCCCCGGCCGATAAGGTGGCATCAAGCACTGCCCTTCTTTCCACTGATGTGACTCCTGCCGGCACGCAAATCATCACTTCCGGCCGAAAAAACCTAGACCTGCCGCAAACCTTATCAATAAAATAACTTAGCATAGCTTCGGTTATAACATAATCGGCAATTACTCCATCCCGCATTGGTCTCATGGCCATAATATTGCCGGGAGTCCTGCCTAACATTTCCCTGGCCTCTGAACCTACTGCCACTACTCGATTATCATCATTTGACACTGCCACTACCGTTGGTTCATTCAAAACAATACCCTCTCCCACCAAATAAACTAAGGAATTGGCAGTTCCCAAATCAATACCGACTTTTTTGCCAAAATTAAAATTAAGATTGATCATAGCTATTAATTGATATATTAAAGTAGTATTCTGATAGATTTAATATATGCTGTACTTGTAGCGATTTTAGCAGTAAACTATACCAGTGGCAAGAGCGAGTTGATCCCAATTTTGACATAGGTAAGCCAAACTTGCTACAATTTCTTCATCCATGAATAGATACAGGGTGGCTATTTCATTATTGTCTTTGGCCATCATTGGGATTGGCGCAATTATCACTATATTGCTTGCCAAAGGCTATACTATCAGTCAAAAGACTGGAGCCATCACTGGTACAGGTATACTGGTCGTCTCCTCTATTCCCGATGGGGCCTCGGTCTTGCTGGATGGGCATTTGACAGCTGCCACTGATTCTACTGTATCCTACCTGGAACCACGCAATTACACAGTCAAAATAACCAAAGAGGGTTATTTTGATTATCAAAAGGCCATCGAAGTCAAAAAAGAATTAGTCACCAAGGTCGAGGCCCTGCTTTTCCCCCGTGCCCCATCTTTATCACCAATGACTTTCAATGGAGCCATCAACCCGGTTCTTTCTCCTAGTGGCACTAAAATTGCCTGGGGAGTAGACAGTGGTGAGAAAGCCGGCCTCTGGGTAGCAGACCTATCAGACGGTAGAATCTTACTTGCTCCTTCGGATCCCAAGCTAATTATCAAAAATACCCCAGCACTCATCTTTTCTAAAGCTAAAATCACCTGGGCGCCAGATTCAAAAAATTTATTGGTTTCCCTACAAGAAAATCAACAGCCCGGATCAAAATTTGTTAGGAATTATATCTTAGACACAGACAGGCTCAATGAAAGGCCAAATGACGCTACCTTAACATTATCCAAAACTATCAAAGAGTGGCAAGATGAACTAATCCAGCAAGCATCAGCCAGAACTTCCCGGCTTGATGAATCTTCCAAAAAAGCCGCTCTGGCGGCTCTGGAAACTTCCCCTGAATCAACTGCCTCTGCCAAAGCTGGAGTACTCCCGCTCTCCCGCCTGCCCCTCGAAGCCTCGGCGAAGTGGGACTCTCCCGCTCTATCTTACTATCCAGACGGCCTGCACTGGTCGCCGGGAGAAAATAAATTCTTTTATCAAACCAGGGATGGTTATGTTATCTATGATACAAAGGAGAAAAAACAATATATTCTCAATATCAAGCCCAAAAATATTTGGTGGCTGCCTGAATCACCGGATTCCAATCATTTAATATTAATTGACTCGCAGCAAGCAGGCAGTGGACCTGTTTTGACGAATGGACCTGTCCTGAGCTTGTCGAACGGACAAATTGACATCATTGAAGCAGACGGACAAAACAAAACTACCATTTATTCAGGCAATCTGTTTTCCAGTCTGGCCTTCCCCTGGCCTAATGGGTCAAGATTGATTATTTTAACTAATTTCAACGCACCGGCCGGCACACCGCTAAATCTCTACACCATCTCCCTAAGATGAGATCCAAATGTCAAAATATTTGGCCTTTTGGCATTCATTTGACATTTGACCCTTCGATAGACTCAGGGTCATCCTGAGCTTGCCGAATGGATGAGTTTTGGAATTTATCATTTTTTATAGTCTAGCTTTGACAATTAACCTTTTCCAGGTCGTTCCCGGGGGTGTGCAAGTTTGCAGAGTTAAAACCGGATAATCATAAACCGCCGTCAGATCCGATACATCATTGGCAGCCACTTCTTTCTTCTCAAACACAGTGTAGTTATAGCGTTTGCCCCCATAAAAAGCCACCACCCGATCCCCTGTTTCCAGCTCCCTTAATAGATAAAAGACCGCGTTATAACGGGGAATATCCCACGGGTTTAAGACTGAATGGGCAAACAGAAAAGAATTTCCTGCCTGGCCAGGAAAGACCGTCCCTTTGGCGTGAGCTATACCCTGGGCCAGTTTAACATTATATTCCCGCTCATTTCCCGCATTAACATTGGCGATTATTCTAGCGTTGGCGCCAATTTTCTCCACCACCAAAGAAAAATCTGGGTCAACTGGAGTGATGATTTTTTCATGCGGCTTTATTGTCAACTGACCAAAACTGCGAGCCTCATCTGCTAATATAAAATTAGTGCCAACCAGTCTGCCAAAACGGTAAATCACCTCGGCGCTAGCAACCGGCCATAAAGAAAAAAACAGCCACAATAAGGAGGTTAAAACCAAACCATAACCAATGGTGCGAATGCTGATAACTTTTAGGTTTGACATCTATCTAAAAATGACAAATTACATCCATTTGACATTTGAGTTTTGTAATTTGAATCCGATTTAATCGGATTTGAAATTTATCTATAGTACCCTCGAAAGGAATCGAACCTTTATCGCAGGTTTAGGAAACCTGTGCTCTATCCATTGAGCTACGAGGGCAGATACCACATATTTTAGCATAAATTTGACGGTAAGTGGAATAACTTACTAAAAGGAGTACAATATAAGCACTTTCGGGGACTGGCGCAATGGTAGCGCCCTTGCTTCGGCCTTGCCCGCCATGCTAGGCTTTGGCAGGCGGGCCTGCCCGCCAATAGTAACGCCGGAGATTAGCTCAGTTGGAAGAGCGCTCGCTTCGGGTGCGAGAGGTCCGCGGTTCGAGTCCGCGATCTCCGACAATAGGCGTTGGCAGGCGGGGTGCGAGAGGTTCCGGGTTCAAATCCCGGCTCCCCGCAATTACTGAACGCCGCTCGAACCTTTTTTGAACAAAACTCCTGATTGCCGCGCGAGGCGCGGCAAGCTTCGTTCAGTAATTGCGACTTTGATTATTTGACTGCTATGTTACAATGGCATGTAATAATCTATGACCACAGTTCATCCAGAAGGACGACCGGAACAGCCTCAACCAAATAGCCAAACCACGACAGAGTTATCCAAGCTGCATCGAGAAATTGGTGCCAGATCATGTGACATGATGGCGATCAGACCGTATCACATTGCTCTTGGGCAAAAAGAACTCTATAGTTCACCTAATCCAGCTCAAGCCCACGCGGTAGAGAAAGCCTTATCGGATTTTCAAAAACTGCTGCGGTTGGAAAACCTCATTCCCGCTGAAGAACCGGACAGTTCACCATTGACCAGGCAGATTGTGGAAAATTTTTTGGAAAATCCCAATTTTGCCGACGGTTATGATCATGTACAGCAACTAGCCACAGCCCTTAAACCATATATCGCAGGAACTATACCATCATTTACTAATCAACAAGGCCGAACAGAAATTATCGGTCGATTTTTTGATTACAATATGGTCATTAGTAAATTTGCCGAAGATTTACGGGGTTTAAGTTTGATGTTATACCTGACTGACGAATTGGCCAAATCATTTTTCACTGACCAATTCCGCCAAAAAGGCAGCCGATTTGGCTCTTTGGTTTTTTACCATGTCATTATTGGCAACACCATGCCTCATCTGGATCGATTAATTAGTCTTAAGGCGATGGCTAAATAACGTGTATATTTTACACTACATGTCAAGACTATCAGAATATAAATTAAGATATCAAAATACAAAATACTGATCATGGTATTGACCCCGATTTAATCGCGCTTGACAATTATTGGGAATCATTTAACTAAGCCCTCGGCTTTGATGCTTCGGCTTTTTGCTCAGCATCATCCTGAGCTTGTCGAATGGATGAGCTGATCCATGATTTTCCCCACCATCACTTCTGGCGGCCGGGCAACGTGGATTTCTATAAATTTAGCACCTTGGCCTTTGTAATATGCCAGCACTGGCTTGGATTGGTTCTCATAAGTAGCCAGCCTATCACCGATCACTTTTTTGTTATCATCTGTTCTATGGTATATTTCTCCACCGCATTTATCACATTTACCTTCAACTTTGGGCAACATGGGAGGCAACACATAATCAACTCCATCAATGGTCCGGGAAATATCGGCAATGTTATAGATATTGCCGCAATTGCGGCAAATTCGGCGGGCCAGAGCCTTTTCCATCAGTATTTCTTTGGGCATAATCAACAACAAAATAGCGTCAATCTTGACAATTTTATCCAATTCTTGCGCCTGGCTAATAGTCCTGGGAAATCCGTCCAAAAAAAATCCCTTTTGCGCTTCGGGTTTTTTTAATACCTCCCTGACAATGTTTACTGTTACTTCATCCGGCACCAGCGCTCCCCGATCCAGATAACTTTTAACCTCATCAGCTAGGGGGCTACCACCTTTGGCCATCTGACGGAAAATATCACCGGTGGAAATATGGGCAATGCCTAGTTGAGGCCCCAGTCGCGAGGCATAAGTCCCCTTGCCTGATCCAGGCGGCCCGAAGATTAAAAAATTCATACGTTAGGTGATATTCTAATCTATTTCTATGATGGTGTCTAGCTTCTTGGCCATACTTCTAGGATATGGTCCCAGCACTACCAGATTGAGCTGTTTTCTGACAAACATCTCCTTTGCCAGTTGCCTGACCTGGTTGGCCGTGACCTGCTCAATTTGCGCCAATCTATCTTCAGGCAGACTAATTTTACCCTCCAGCAGCTCCTCCCTACCAAAATATTCCATAATTCTGTGGGTGGTTTCCAGTCCAAACAGGAAATGACCTTTAAACTTTTCTTTGGCTTCTGCCAGCTCTTTGTTGCCAACCAGCTCCTTGCTGATTAGCTTAACCTCTTCCATAATAGCACCCACTGCTTCTGCCAGCCTGTCTAAAGTCACACCGGCATAAACTCCCCAGGCTCCGGTGTCATGGAAATAATCGGCAGAAGAACTGATGGTATATGCCAAATGCTTTTTTTCCCTGACTGACAAAAATAATCTGGAGCTCATACCTATCCCCAAAATAGAATTTAAGACCGACAACACCGGTCGCCGGTGATCATCAAAGCTAAAAGTTTTTAAGCCTAACATCAAATGGGCTTGTTCTGATTTTTTCTCCAAGATGGATCCTTTGAGGCCTGTTTGGTTATCTTGAGCTCTTTCCCAAGTTAATTGGGGCATGCTTGTGGTAAGACCAGATAAATTTTTCTCTACTTGTTCAACTACCTGATCATGCTCAACCGGTCCAGCCACTGCCACCACCATATTACCAGCCACATAAAGCTGACGGCGAAAATTGATCAAATCATCCCGACTGGCGGATAAAATAGTCTTTTTATTACCGATAATCGGCCGTCCCAAGGCCTGGTTTGGCCATAGTAGTTGTTGGAAAATCTCCGCCACTTTCCTGGGATGGTCATCCTCATCCCTGTTGAATTCCTCAATCACCACGTGCCGTTCTTTGGCCAGTTCTTCTGCTTTGAGCAGCGGGTCGGCTATCATGTCTGATAAAATCTCCAAGCCGTGCTCAAAATTGGGCGGCGGCACCTTCATCCAGTAAGCCACTGCCTCCACATCTGTCCAGGCATTATGGATGGCCCCCATTCCCTCTGATTCCCTGGCAATTTCTGCGGCAGTGGGGCGCTTGGTGGTGCCTTTGAAGAACATATGCTCCAAGATATGCGATAAACCGTTAATCCTTGGCTCTTCATACCGCGAGCCTGCCCCCACTAATATCCCCACCGTGGTAGAGGTACTATTGGGCAGCGGCACAGTTATTACTCTCAAGCCATTGTCAAGTACTGATTTTTTATAAGAGAACATAAATTATAAATGTCAAAATCCCAATGCCAAATCAAGTTCAAATGATTTAATACCAAATTAGTGCGTTTTTGATTTTGGATTTCATTTGGCATTTGGGCTTTGGAATTTGAGTTTTACATTATTTTATCTCTACATCTTCAACCTGGTGAGTCCCGTCCTCATAAACTGACACCAAAGCAAACCTGGAAGACTGGATATTCCTTTGTGAGGCAACAGCCCCAATAGTTGTCATATTAACATGAAAGACAGGATCTGTAAATCTGGCGAAAAAGTGGATATCGCCGGAAAAGACCTCTTTGACGGTGTTTTTGCCAAAAAGTTCCATCAACTCCTTGGCTTGAGACAATAATTCCTCGTTAACCCTCCCCATGATATGTTTTGATTCAGGATGATACAGTGGTTCATGCGTAAAAACAAAGGTGAGAGCAGGATTCTCCAGCTCTTTTTTTAGCCACGCCATTTGTTCATTTGATACTCCAGAGTAATTATCACTGTTATCAAGCATAATAAACCTAACTCCTTTTTCTGCAAAAGACCGGTACGGCTTACCAAATACTGTCTCAAAATTATATGTGGCATCTGGTCGTTCCTTATCGCGGGAGTCCCATAAGTCGTGGTCACCTGGAATGACAAAGTAATTTAAGCTTGATTTATCAAAGACTTGTTTAGCGTCGATCAGTTCTTGTTTTGTGCCAGTTTTAGTATAATCTCCCAGGCCAATTACGAACCTGACAGCCTCGGCTTTGGCCATCTTCAGGGCTTTAGCAAGCAAATCATTTTCCGAGTGCGAATCAGCCACCAAGGCAAACTTAAAAAGCAATGGTGAACCACCGGAGGCATTCGGCTCTGCTGGCTGGCTGGTTTGCAAGCCCATGGTTTGGTCAAGGCCGGATTGGCTAGCCTGGCTTTGATCTCGGGAAAACAAATCGGTTAATCTGGCCGTGTAGCCGCTCAAAGCAAACTCGCTAACCTTGATTCCTTGCAAATCCTGGCTAACCAAGCCGGGAATTTGGGGTAAGACTTGGTTGGGCTGGGTTGATAACTGGACGATCAGTTGGGGATGTTTCCAATATAGATATCCAAAAACCACTGCCACCACCAGTGCCAACAATAAAAACAGGTTCAAAATTTTTTTCTTAATCGAGAATTTCCTCGGACGGCCCATATTACATTGTTTCTGGTGCAGAGACTCCTAATAGCCTCAAAGTTTCTTGCAGCACAATTTGACACGCCAGAACCAGCTTTAATCTGGCTTGTGATAATTCTTTTTGCTCTTCATCTATAACCTGGCAGGCTTCATAGAAGTGATGAAATGAATCTGCCAGTTCCCTGGCGTAGGTAGTCAGATGATGGACCATAAAGTCGCCAGTAATCGCCTCAATCAGTTCGGGAAATTCAGTTAATTTTTTGATCAATGCCAACTCCGCCGGATACGACAATAATCTTAGATTGCTCTTTGCTCTCCCGCTCTCCTGCTCTCCCGCTCTTTTCAGGATACTGCAAATCCTGGCATGGGCGTATTGCACATAGTAAACCGGATTATCCTGCGATTGTTTTTTAGCCAGCTCCAAATCAAAATCAAGATGGGTGCCGGGAGCGCTGGATAAAAGCATAAACCGAAAAGCGTCCCGTCCCACTTCTGCTAAGACCTCCCCGGCAGTAATAAAATTACCGGCCCTTTTGCTCATCTTTACTATATCAGAACCCCTTTTTACCCTAACATACTGATACAAAATAACTCGAAATTGAGACACATCATAGCCCAAAGCTTTGATAGCGGCCTGAAGACGAGGCACATGGCCGCTATGGTTTGACCCAAGGATATCAACTACCAAACTGGCACCTGAAGCAAATTTTTTTTGGTGATAAACAATATCCGCCGCAAAATAGGTATATTCACCGTCAGATTTGACCACCACAGTTTCCCGGTCTTGCAAAAATTCGTCGCTCGGGGCAAACCACAACGCTCCATCTTGCTTTTTGACAACCCCTTTTTGCTGCAAATTATCCAAAACTCGCGGTATTTCCTGCCTAAGCGCCGATTCGGCATAAATTTCATCAAAGCTAATCCCCATGTCAGACACGTCTGATATAATCTGGCCAAACAGCACATCAACCGCCAGCCTGCCTGCTTCCTCATCACTTTTGCCTGTCACCTGACCTTTGAGCGCTTGAGCCAGTTCTGCAACATACTCACCCTGGTATTGGTCTTCAGTCGAGCCGGTGCCGGCAATTCTGGCTTTGATGGTCTTACCAAGAGCCTTGACTTGCCCGCCTACATCATTGTGTAAATATTCTCTGATGACCCGCCAGCCAGATTTGGCAAATATATTGCACAATACATCACCCAAGGGTCCGCCGCGGGCATTACCGATATGCAAAGGCCCGGTGGGATTGGCAGACACAAACTCTACCCTGGCCAGTTTGCCCTGGCCCAAGTTACTTGACCCATATTGATGCCGGGCTTTAAGTATCAGGGCTACCTGTTCCTGCCAGGCTTGGCTTTTGACAAAAAAATTAATAAAACCAGGTGGGGCTACCTCGACGCGGTTGAGATACGGTGAAGGGTGAAGGGTGAAGGGTTTAGCAATTGCTTTAGCTAGGTCTAATGGATTTCTTCCCTTTCCCCTTTCCCCTTTCCCCTTTCCCCTTTCAAACGCAGTGAAGGCAATATTCGTCGAGTAGTCGCCGTTTTTGGCCAGTTGGGGGCGGCTAACATCTAAAAAATTACTCTCTAAACCTAACTTCCCCAGAGCACTATTTAGATCTTTTTTGATCTGGTTGAGAATGTTCATATTTAATTATTTGGCCATTTGATGGTGGGAATTTGTCATTGGTGATTATTTCCCAGTTTATCACCTTCGCAAGCTGCAACTCAACTTACAGCCATAGTGTACAATATTAGGCATGGCCGGTCTCCGGAAAACTCAAGCAGGCTAGCTTCCTACCTCGTAGGTTGTGGTTGTGGTTCTCTTGCTGAATAATACTGTCAAACCAACCTATTTTAGGGGTTCAACCCCTAATTATGACCCCTAATTATGACCTTAAGAAAAACACCGGGGGTAATTTAGGAGTGAGAAAAAAGAAGCATCAAGCAAAGCCTGATATGCCGCAGCGATTGCGACAATTGTGTTCTTTTTTCTTCTTGCCTTTACCTTCCCGGTGTCTACAACTCTCTTACAACTTTTTACGCAATGATGGCCATAGTTTTTGATCTTCCTAGAGAGGGGCAGTTCCCTAAGAAGATTACCTGGTTTTTCTACGGCAACAAACAGTAGTAGGCCGTCGTCGTGAGGCTTACTTGGCGCTGGTCTGTTCCGTAGTGGCCGGGTGAGCCGTCGTCGAGGGCGGGCGCTGTGTCTTCTGCTG
>CAZXEC010000002.1:0-13610 GCA_964639595.1 uncultured Gammaproteobacteria bacterium | reverse complement strand
GGAGTGGTCGGCGTGGTTGGCGGACCAGTGGTGTCGTAAGCCGTCCTACTGTGCTTCCCCATGAAACTCTCCTTTTCCCCAACATACTAAATAGCCTTTCGCTTCTGCCCTCATCCTTATGGTCCCCCACCAACCTGTACAGCAGTACGTCTGCCGCACACAAGGATAAGACCTTAACGGTCAGCGAAAAGAGTGGAGGGAAGAAAAGACAGTCACCTATCTCCTCTTCTCACCACTCTTTTCGCTTGAGCAAAAACGATTTTTGCGTAAGTTATCAAAGTGCAAAAGATCGCTTAAGATAAAAAGGCTAAAAAGAGACTTGCAAACGTCCCTTCATCCTCTCTTTATTCTCGCATTTTAATTTTATAGCAGGGCAAGTCGAAAAGTCAAGCCGGTCAAGCAGATTACCCTCACTTTAGCCGCCAAGATTTGCCGTCTGACACCACTTCTATCTCACCATCCAAATCAGTTCTTAATATCTTAATATCTTTATTTCTTAATATCTCTAAAACTTCCTTATGCGGATGGCCATAGGAATTTTTGGCGCCCACCGAGATAACTGCCAGCTGCGGCTCTATGTCATCAAGTAAAACAGCTGACAAGCCTGTTCTGGAGCCGTGATGAGGCACTTTTACTACTGAACATGAACCGCTGCTAGAAATTTGTTCCAAAATATGCGCCGGGGCGTCGCCGGTTAGCCATAAACAGAAATTTCCATAGACTAGTTTTGCCACTATGGCCGTTTCATTAAGATCCCCTACAAAACGGTCAAAGCTGTTGCCATCGTCAGGCCATGCCACTGCCATTTTGACTGCTCCCAAACCAATTATCTTGCCCCTTTGGGGAGAATAGATTGTGGCTCCTCGTATCTGTTCTTTTGCCAACTCGCCTTTCCAAGTCCTGAATACGGCCGTATCAGCGACAGCATTGGTGGTAAGGATTTTTTGGACTTGGTATCGCCTCAACACTTCCACCAGCCCCGCCAGATGGTCAGCCTGGGGATGAGTCAATACCACTAGTTCTATAGTCCTGTCCCAAAAAGGCATGGCTTGGGCAAGACAACCTAGCACCTTGTGATCAGGACCGCCATCAACCAACACATCATGCTTTTGCGGCGTACGAATAAAAATAGCGTCACCCTGGCCAACATCACAAAACCAGACATGAAGCTTGTTGTCAAAGCTAAAAACCGTCAAGGCAAACAGCAAGATGCCCAAAATTAGCGCGCCGGCAGAAATTGCTGACCAAAACCAGAAGATTTTTTTATTTGTCTCCATAAACAATATAAAACTATAACAAAATAGTAAATAATAACTATTAATATATCTATACCCAGCTGGTCAATTGTGGCAAAAGGTACTGATGACAGGATATCAACCATTCTGACAAAAATCCAACTTAAAGGGTATAGCATAAACATCATCAGCTGTGAAACAACCGGTAAAAACCCAAGTAGAACTTGAGTCATGCCGAAAAACAGGATCGGCACAATCAGTGGAGCAATTGCCAAGTTAGCCAAGGGCGAGATTAAACTAATCTGGCCGAAATTAAAAACCAAAATCGGCAAAATTAAAATTTGAGCAGACAGTGTGACAGCCAAAGACTCCCTGAAAACAACCGGCAGTATTTTTATTTTTTCCTGAAGCGAGGCGGCAAAAAGCAAAATTCCCAAAGTGGATAAAAAAGACAGCTGGAAAGACAAGTCTAAAATGATTTGCGGCGAGATAATTGTCATGATAAAGCCGGCAATGGCCAATGCTTCTATCCCACTACCCTGTTTTCCTAAAATGGCTGCTAAATAGGCAAATAAAACCATCAGCAGGGCACGGACTGTTGGCGGTTCAAAACCAACCATTAAACAATAAGTAATGCCCAACAACGCCGCCAATATAATAGCGGCTCTCCTGCCAATTAATGATGCCAGTCCTATTAAAAAGCCGCAAATCAGACTGATGTTTTGTCCTGATACTACCACTAGATGGATGGTGCCGGTGGTGATTAGAGTCTGTTTGAAATTGGCTTCGATCTGCTTAACACCCAAGGTCATTCCAGCCACTAAGCCGGCAGCTGGTTCAGGCAAAATCCTGGCAACGTTGCCAATCATGGCTGAACGTATTTTAGCCAAGGCAACCAACCAGCTGTGGCTTGGTTCCATGACTTTAATTTCATCTGCCCAAACCACACCTGAAGAAAATTTACCTGAAAGTAGCACATAATCGCCAATCTGGTATTCCTCTTGTGATGAAGTGATGACCTGGAAACCATCAATGGATAATTTTTGCCATCTGTCAACGTTGGGCCAGTTGCTGATTGTGCCCTTTATTGTTATATTTTCACCATTTTTGATCTGTTTATAATCTAGAGACCATAAAAAGAACCTCAATCCCAAAAGGAGAAATAAAAAGGAATAAAACAGCCAAATTACTTTACTGCTATGCACTTTTAACAAAAACCACAACCTGATAATGTCAAATTCCAAGGGTCATCCATTCGACAAGCTCAGGATGACCCTGAGTTTATCGAAGGGTCAAATGTCAAATGAATGACTGAATGTCTCAAGACATTTGGAATTGGAGCTTTACTTGTCATTTGGATTTTGACATTTGAATTTAATATACACTTATACTCTCTTTGATCTTGTTATACACTGAATTACCGACTATTTTCTTTGACAACAAGTCAGCGATCTTTTGATACGGCCGAGCAGCAATAATTTTAATGGCAGTCTGCGGCCCGACGCCAGGCAAGCTCTCTAACTCCTGTTGGGAAGCAGTATTGATATTGATCGGTCTGCTCATGCCAGCTTGGGAATTGATATTTGACAGCACTTCATCTTTGGCTGGAATATAAATTTTGGTAGCATCTGTTATTTTAGCTGACAAGTTCAGGTTCTTGGCTACCCAATCCCTATTGGCATCAGCTGATAATCCTCCTGCGGCAGCCAATAAATCAACCATTCTGGAAGCAGCTCCCAGCTGATAAACTCCGGGGTTGATGACTGCCCCTTCTATATCAACCACAATAGTGCTAGAACTAGCAGTCAGTGAGTTTGATTGCGAAGATATTATCACATCTGGAGGAGATTGTTGTAGAGCCAAAATCGCTAGTCCACTAATCAAAAAACCTAAACCAGTGATAAATACTGCTATAACTAGCCAATTTTCTTTCCAGAAAGCGACCAGGCGATCTTGTAAATCAGACATCGTACCTAGACAACCAGATTAATCAGCTTATCTTTAACAAAAATAGTTTTTCTAGGTTTCATAGTGCCTAAAATAGGCACTATCTTCGGTAAAGTACGAACAAGTTTTTCTATCTGGGGCTGATCTGTTCCAGCCGGCACCTGTAGTCTATCTTTAAGCTTACCATTGATTTGCACCACCACAATTACCTGTTCTTCCTGTAACAATTTGGGGTCGTGTTCCGGCCAAGGTTGGAGATGAATGCTGATAATCTTCTGCCCAGCGTCTACTGTTTTCTTTTGCTGTAGTCTGTAGTCTGCGGTTTCAAGACTCATCCACAACTCTTCTGCCATATGCGGGGCAAACGGCGCCAGCAAGGTCAACAGCACGACAAGGCTCTGGCGGCTCACCCTATCCTGCAGATAGAAAAAGTTGACTAGCTCCATTAAAGCCGCTACTGCCGTATTGAACTTAAAAACAGCCAGATCATCTGTGACTCTTTTGATAGTTTTGTGCAACATCCGCTGTTCAGCTAGGCTCTCCTGCTCTTTTACTCTATCTTCTAGGTTCCAAACTCTATTTAAGAAACGATAAACTCCCTCTATGCCCCTGGGATTCCATGGCCCGCCTTGATCATATGGGCCCATGAAACATAAATAGGTCCTGACGCAATCCGCCCCATAGGCAGAAACCAGCTGATCGGGGGAGATGACGTTGCCTCGCGATTTGGACATTTTTTGGCCATCCGGCCCTAGAATAAGACCTTGATGTCTTAAGGCTGTAAATGGCTCGTCAAAAGTCAGATAGCCCAAACCCCTTAGGGCTTTGACAAAAAATCTGGAATAGAGCAGGTGTAAGACAGTATGCTCTGCCCCGCCGATATACATATCAACCGGCAGCCATTGCTTAGTCAATTCAACATCCCAAGGAAGCTCTGCTGTCCGCTGTCCGCTGTCCGCTGTCCGCTTTTGAGAAGGATATCTCAAAAAATACCAGGATGAATCAACAAAGGTGTCCATTGTTTCTGTTTCCCTGCGCGCTTCACCCCCGCATTTAGGGCATTTAACATTCACCCAATCCTCATTGGAAGCCAACGGTGATTTCCCCTTGGGCTGAAAATCAACATTCTCCGGTAAAATTACTGGTAAATCTTTTTCAAGAACCGGGAACCAACCAGCCATTCCCTTTGATAAATTTGAAATTTCCCGATGGTGAGATCTCGCTTCTTTAGAATTAAACCATGATCGACCTGCATTAGCGCATGTTTGACAGTACACCATCGGGATGGGTGTTCCCCAATATCTCTGCCTGGAAATCAACCAATCCCGTAAATGATAATTGATCGTCTTTTTACCTAAATGTTTCTTTTCAATATAGTTTGATATCTTTTTCACAGCATCGTAAGAGTGCATACCTGTCCACTGGCCACTATTTACTAAAATCCCCTCCTCTTCATTTGCTCTTTCTATCAATTTGTTCTTACTTTCTCCTTCACCCTTAACGCTTTCCCCTTTAATAGATTCGATCACCTTAACTATATCTAAACGATACTTTTTAGCAAAAACATAATCACGCTGATCGTGAGCCGGAACACCCATCACTGCACCAGTTCCATAACCCATCAGCGCATAATCAGCTATATAGATAGGGATTGATTTATTTGTTAATGGATTGATGCAATATGATCCTGTAAATATGCCAGTCTTTTGTTTATCTTGGGAAACTCGTTCTAATTCTGTTTTTTTTCTGGAATTTTCAATATATCTTTTCACTTTTCCAGACAGCTCTTTAACAGTCACTTTACTAACTAACGGATGTTCAGGGGCTAGCACTAAAAAGGTTACACCAAAAATTGTATCCGGCCGTGTGGTAAAAACAGCAATTCTTAATTCTTCATTCTTACCTCCGAAGGAGGGGCGTGTTATTCTAAATTCTATCTCTACTCCCTCTGACTGGCCAATCCAATTCTTTTGCATCAGTTTAGTTTTTTGTGGCCAATCTAGGCTATCCACGCTAGTTAAGAGTTCCCGGGCGTATTTAGTAATGGCAAAAAACCATTGTTCCAGCTCTTTTTGCACAACCACAGCAGAACACCTCCAGCACTTCCCATCCTCTACTTGCTCGTTAGCCAATACTGTCTGGTCATTGCTGCACCAATTGACTAAGGCCTTAGCCCGGTAAGCTAATCCAGCTTTGAAAAATTGCAGAAATAGCCACTGGGTCCATTTGTAATATTCAGGATCAGAGGTATCAATCATCCTGTCCCAATCGTAACTGGCACCCATAGATTCTAACTGCCAAGTCATGCGTGATATATTGCTTTTGGTCCATTCTGCCGGATGGACTTCTCTTTTAATAGCAGCATTTTCCGCAGGCAAACCAAAAGCATCAAAACCCATCGGATGTAATACATTATAACCACACATACGCCTATAACGGGTATACACATCAGCCGGAGCAAAATTATACCAGTGGCCAATGTGTAAATCTCCGGAAGGATAGGGAAACATTACCAGACAATAGTATTTTGCTTTATCTGACTTATCAGGCGTAGCAAATAGCTTTTCTTCTCTCCACAATTCCTGCCACTTAGGCTCAATCTCTGATGGATTATATCGGCTCATATCTAAATTATAACTACAAGTATAAGTTCAATCAACATGCTAATTCTGAATCAGTTTTAACTGTCTTAATGTTTAAAAATTAGAATCCGATTACTCCGATTTAACTCCGATTAAATCGGAGTAATCGGAGTAGAAATTGAATAGAAATTATAAATTTAAAATTAAAAATTAAACCCTATCTAAACATAACCTAAAAATATCAAACTTCTACTTGACAATGTCATTTTTTCACCTTACTATAGTAATAAGAGACAATTCCTGTGGCGGGAAATCTCACATCCTAACAAGAAATTAGCATCATGAAGAGTCAACTGCCCGGCTCTGACAAAGATAACGATAGGCAAATCTCGCTTGGCGAGCTCATTGATATTGCCCGCCAGCGCAATATTTATCTTGGACGCGGCAATCCCATTAATCGTATCCGTTATTGGACTAAGTTGGGTCTTTTCCCACACGCTACCCGCCGCCTGCAGGAAGGCACCTCAATCATCACCGGACACTATCCAAAATCGGCTGTTAAACTTTTGGCAAGGATCGAAACACTTCATGGCCAAGGTGCCACAGTTTCACAGATCAAAAAACAATTGGAGGAAGACCAGCTCGTCCCCACCCGCCACATCATCGAGCTGGCATTTGCTGCCGGAGTGGACTTCGGCCCAGGCGATGCCAATAACCGTATCCGTTATTGGACCAAGTTGGGTCTTTTGCCCCATGCCAAAAGAAAACTTGTTCCTGGCCAAACTAACCCTAAAGCCACAGAAGGCCATTATCCAATCTCCGTATTGGAAATTATAAAAACTATTGACAGTCTGTATAAACAAGGCTTAAGCGCTCAAGCTATTAAACAGCACTTATCAGAGCCAAAAATATTCAAGCCAGATGCCCCATCAGCTTCAGTTCCCGCCCTAGCTGATGAGGCAAATCAGTTTCAAGCAGCAGCAGAGCCTGATGCTGTTTCTGCAACTTCTTCTGCAGACCAACAGCAAACAATCCAACTCCTAGAACAGATTAACACCACATTAAACTACGATATTTTGCGCACAATTAAACTAATACTAAACCCGCCACTTTTCACACAGCTCCACAAGATAGTGGCCGGTACAGCTACTGTGGCTTTTTTTGCCATAATACTGACCTTGGGTATGCCTGCTGGCATGGTGGACGGAATAAAATCAGGTACGCTGACCTACTTGCAAAACTTCACCTACCAAGCAACCGCCAAAATTAACCGGCCAATTGCCGAATCACTTTGGCCAGAGATTGCTTCCAAAGAGCGTGAGCACACCAAAAATAGCCAGATTGCCCAAAAATTATCCGAGTATTTCAAGATTGACGAAAATGGCAACTTAGCACTGCTGAAGCTAATACAGATACCGAATAAAGAAATAGCACGTCCTGACAATAAAATCGAAGTGCCCAATGTTCTTAGCAGTCAAGTATCAGATTTGCTAAAAATAGGTGAGCAAGGCCAAATTGACATCACCGGCGCCCCATTAAATATTATTGGCGACCAAAATATTACCGGAGATCTGGCAGTTGGAGGGTCGCTCTCTCTTCAGGAAATATCACTAGCTCCAGAAAATCTGCTCAAAAACTCTTCGTTTGAAACCAACAGCGGCCAGCCCAACTACTGGTATTACCTAGATCAATCAACCCAAACCAACACCCAAACCACCGGTGAAAGCATCAGGAGCGGTAATTTAGCCTTGAAATTCACGGCGGACAGCGCCCCTAAAACTCCTTTATATCTGGGCTTGGCTCAACCATTGACTGTAACCAGGAATGGCACATCTTATACTTTGACTGTATATGTTAGATCTACTAATGCGCAGTTTGATGCGATAAGGTTGGGGTTTTGGGATAACAAAACTAAATCCCGTGTTGCCACCCGAGAATTCCCCCGCTCCAGTATAGGTAAACTGCCGTCTGACTGGGTCAGACTAACCTACACCATGGATAACAATAAAACTCCACTGGGCAAAGATTATTATCCGTTAATCGAAATCGTCAAATTAACATCCGGCACAGTTTATGTTGATGATTTATCTTTAACTGAAGGTTCTACTGCTCCTTTATATGCCCAAAATAATCCAGTTGTCGGAGACGGATCAGTGGTAGCTGACCAAGTTGCCAAAATTTATCCGTTAACCAACGGCATCGGCAGTCTGGGTACTACAACTCATAAATTCGGCGCCCTTTACCTGAAGAATGCTTCAATTGACACTGACGGCAACTTCAACATCAATGGTTACGCCACCATCAATAACGATCTGACTGTTAATAACAACGCTTCATTCAAAGGCACTGCTACTTTTTCCGGTAGCACGGTTACTGTTAATTCTACCCTTAACATCGGCAGCACCGGCACCCTGCAACTGCCGGACGGCACTGCTGCTGCCCCATCCCTGGCCTTTGCCAATGATACTAATACCGGTCTGTTTCGCGAAGCAGCTGATACTATTGGTTTTGCCACAGGAGGCACGGAACGATTTAAGCTTGATGCCAGCGGCAACGTATTGCCAAACGTGACCACCACTTACGATCTGGGCTCCACTTCCCTGCGCTGGAACAAACTGTGGGCCAAAGATACTGATTTTTCCGGATCAGTCACCACCTCGGGAAACATCGCCATAACAGGGAACTTGAGCGTTGATGGGGATACGACACTGGGTGATGCTTCGGGCGACATAGTCACCCTCAAAGCCGCCAACCTAACCACCAATAACGGTTTGACTTTGGGCGGAGACGGCACCGGCACCGACAATCTAACCGTCCAAAATTACTCCAGCATTAGTTTCAATCTAACAGACAACACAACAGATGCTCTGGATATCCAACAAGGCACCAATAACTATATCAATATATCAACAAGTGACGCAACGCCAGTCGTCACCATTGATCTGCCGGTTGTTGGCACCACATCAACTACTGCCAATTTATTCACTTCCAACGTTGCTAAAACCATTAATCTGGGCACTGGTACAGCTAGCGATACCATCAATATTGGCACAGGCGGAACAACAGCAGACGATATCAACCTGGGAGGCCTGGCCACCTCCACCATCGACGTTCTGGGCGTGACCAAACTGGGTGACGGAGGGTCGACAAATTATGCCCAATTCAGCTCAACCGGTGACCTGACCTTTGCCGGCACAGGCGACACTATCACCGGCCCGGGAGCAGGCGGATTAACAATCACTAACACCTCCGGTGCCATCGCCCTCTCCACCACCACTTCCGGGAATATTACAGCCACCACCGGAGCAGGCACCGGGCTGGTCAATGTCTTAACAGGAAACCTGAAAGTTGGTGACGGCTCGCCGGATGTCACTCTTAACGGTGAGGATGCTTACATCGAGGGTACGCTGGAGGCTGACGGCGCAGTCCGGTTTGACGGCTCGACCACTTTGGGTGATGCCAATACAGCTGATACCTTAACCGGCAACCTATTGACCACATCCATTACTTCAGGCGCTACTACTCAAACAGCTTTCTCCCTGGCAACCGCTTCTTTAACTACAGGCGAAGCTCTGGACATCACCTCGACCTTTGCTCCGACTGCCGGCGGCACCCAATCAGCCATTGACCTCAACATCACCAATTCCCCCGTAACCAACGCTAATACATTGAGGGCATTTGACATTGGGCTAACAGACTCTGGAACACTTGCCAATACCATCTACGGGCTTTACGTTGACGTCTCAACAGCTAATGCCAACGACACAACTTACGCTGCTACGTTTTTGAACGGCAATGTCGGGATTGGTGACAGTTCTCCCTCTGCCCCACTCGAGGTGGGAGACGGCACGGATTCCATCCAGTTTAGCAGTGTCGGCGATATCACCTTTGTTGATGCCAACGGGGCCGCCTCGATCACCGGTCCGGCCGGCGGAGCCTTGAGCGTGGTAGCAGGAACAGCGCAAGCTTTAACTTTGACCGCCAACAATGCCTCCACTTGGTCCACCTCCAACGGACTCTTAACTATAACGGGAGACGACGGGATCACTCTTAATGCCACCTCGACCGCCGGTATAACCGGCAATATACCGGACAACTTGACTGATGCTCTGGATATCCAGCAAGGCACGGACAACTATATCAATATATCAACTTCTGACTCAACGCCATCTGTGACCATCGATCTGCCGGTGGCCGGTTCATCAACTACCACCGGCAACCTGTTTACGGCCAATACCACCAAGACCATCAACTTAGGGACCGGTACTGCGGCAGATACCATCAATATTGGGACAGGCGGGACAACGGCTGATGCCATAACGATAGGGAATACGGGAGTGGCCACTGTAATTGATATAAACTCCGGGGCAGCCACTGTTAATGCCATTGATATAACTACAGACAGTGTCACCACAGCCACTGCCCTGGCTCTGTCTGCCGATGCTCTGACTACCGGCAAAGGACTTGATATTACCTCGACAAGTAACGCCATTGATTCAGGGATTCTTCTTAATGTGTCAGGTAGTGCAACAGCTGCAACAGATACAACATTGTCTGCTGATATGGCCAACCTGTCCTTCTCTCCCACCTACTCAACTGCTGTAACAACCCCGGCCATCTCTGGCAATGTGTTGGATATCTCAAGGTCAACAACTACCAACTCCCTGTTTGCCTCCACCTTAACAGTCTCCGGAGCGCTGGTTACTATCTCTGACACCTCCACTCAAACCACCGGCACTCTCACCCATACCGCCAATGTGCTGTCCTTGACCCAAAATTATGCTTCATCAACCGGCAATGTACTGTCAATCAGTAATGCCGGAACCGGTAATGCTATCGAAATTGCCGGAGCTGGCACCAGAAGTATTAACTCCACCAGTGGCAACTTGACCATCAAAACCACCACCTCGGGCAATATCATCCTTGATAGTGCTGGAAACATTGTTGATATAGATGATGCCACCATCTCTCTGGCTACCCAAGCCACCGATATAGACATCATTGATAATAGTGCAACAGCGCTCACTATTTCGGAGGGTAGTAATAACTATCTCCTCCTCAATACTGCCAATGATGTCACAGTAGTAACTTTGGATACACCTGTTGCCGGCACTACCTCAACAACACTGAATTTAGGAACAGCAAATGTTGCTAAAACTATCAACCTAGGCACAGGAACGTTGGCCGATACCATCAACATCGGCACAGGCGGCACCACGGCCGATGATATCAATCTGGGTGGCCTGGCCACCTCGACCATTGACATTCTGGGAGTGACCAAACTGGGAGACGGCGGCACCACCAATTATGCCCAATTTTCCGCCACTGGTGATTTAACCTTTGTGGGGACAGCTGATACCATTACCGGCCCGGGGGCAGGAGGTTTGACAATTACCAACGCTTCCGGTGCTATCGCTATCTCCACCACCACTTCGGGAAACATTACTGCAACAACCGGTGCAACCACCGGACTAGTCAATGTTTTAACTGGTAATCTTAAAGTAGGAGATGGCGCACCTACCCAAACCCTTGACAGCGAGGATGCCTACATTGAAGGCAACCTTGAAGTTGATGGAACTTTATATACTGACGGGGCATTATCATCAACCGGCGATATCACCATCCAAAATACCACCCCCTCCCTCTTCTTAACCGACACTACCACCAGCGAGGAAGATTTCTCGGTCAATGCCGATGGTTCCTCCTTTACCATTAAAAACGAATCAGATGGTAGAAACGATCTGACTATCTCGGGAGGCGGAGCCTTCACTATCAACGGCGCTGCGGTGGGAGAAGGTACATCGGCTTTAACTTTAACCTCGGGTGATCTGACCTTAACCGATGGTGATTTGATCATTTCCTCCGGTGAAATCGCCGCGACCAGTGATGATGCCACCGGCACCAACTTCTTATTTACCACTGGAGCTCTCTCCACTGGTACGGGAGTTGGCATTACTTCAACCTCCACAGTCCTCTCCTCTGGTGGATTACTGTCTCTTTCCAAGACCGGGTCCTCTGGAAGTACTGCCTTTACAGGAGACATACAAAATATCACCTACTCCCAAACCTTCAATGGCGGGGTGGGGCTGAATTCAACCGGCAATGTGCTGGATATCTCCCGCGCCATAACTATCAACAATACCACCAACACCCACACTATTTCAGGAGCGCTGGTGACAATTGCCGACTCAGGCACGGAGACAGCCGGTGACATCAATAACACCTCAAACATTCTCTCTCTGGCCCAAAACTGCGGCACAGGCGTCACTTGCTCCGGTGCAGTATTGTCGATCACTAACTCCGGGAGCGGCGCCGATATATCTCTTGCCAATTCCGAAACCATCTCCAACTCCACCAATGGTACGATTACCTTTGGAGCAGACAAACTTACGCTGGGAACAGCCGCTGTCTCCGGAAATCTATTTACTGCCAACTACGCGGCTAGCGCCACTCAAACAGGAGCGCTATTGGGACTGGTCGCTGACACCTCCACCAACGTCACTGTCCCCAATTCTTCCTCCGGCAACCAAACTGGCTTGCAGTTAACTATCAAAGATGGCGGTACCTCGGCCACCGCAGTAGGTATAGCCTTAAACGGCACCTATGATCGTGGAATAGATCTATCGTCAGGCACTATCTCGACTGGGGGGGCAATCATTTATAACGACACTTCTTCTACTATCGACCTGGCAGCGGCAGCAGACAACGTTTTGGAAATAACCAACTCGTCAGGAACTACTGTCAACGACAACATCATAACGTTGGAAATTGATGCCAATACCGATGCCTCGGACAAAATCCTCTTTAGGGTAGTCTCGGACGTGGGCGGAGCAGAGCAAACAAAATTCACTATCGACTCGGATGGAGATATCTCCGCCACCAACATCACCGTTGTCACTGATCTCTCCTGTACAGACTGCTTAGACTTCACCGATTTTGAGGACACATTGGATTTAGACAACAACCTAACTTTGAACCAAACCACTAATACGTGGAGCCAAACCTTTACCGGCAATACGACAGTTGGACTTACCTACACTGCCAACTCGTTAACTACAGGAACAGCCGTTCGTTTGACCTCTTCGGGAACTATTACCTCGGGCGGAGAACTGCTGGATTTGGTGGGCAACGGAATAACCACAGGGAATATGATAACAGCCTCTGCCACTGCCTTAACTTCCGGCTCGCTCTTGTCTTTCTCCGGCCCATCAGGGGGCACAGTGGGCGTGACCGGTAGCATTGCTTCTTTGACGTCGGACTTGGGCAATGACGGCCGCATGCTCACCGCGACTGCCACCATTGACTCCACCGCCGCTTCCGCCTCCAGTTACAATCTCTATCTTTCTACCACAAACAGTAACAGTACCAACGCCAACTCCGCCTACGGCCTCTACTCTACCCTGACAGATGCGGTAGCTTTAGGCAACACTGACTATGGTCTTTACTCAACAGTCTCCAATACCGGCGCTAATACCCTGGGCACAAAAACTGCCTACGGCCTCTACTCTACCGCCTCCAATACCACCACCGGCGTGGGTGGCACAGCCATAACTTATGGTGGATACCTTTCGGCAACTGGTGATACCGGAGGAACTTCCACCAGCTATGGCATCTACGCCACCGCCTCGGGCGCTGACACCAATTACCCTGCTTATTTCGCGACCAGCCAGCCGGCAGCTGTCTCTAGCTCGACCGGCACAGATGCTGATGCCTTAATCGGTCTTTCTGCCGCCACCGGTGGCAATACCACCATTGGGACAACTGGTGCAGGTGGAATTGGTTCAGGCCTGTCTTGGACTCTGGGTACAGGAGGAACAGCCGCTTCTGCCAATACCTCAAGTACAGG
>CAZXEC010000001.1:455516-458424 GCA_964639595.1 uncultured Gammaproteobacteria bacterium | reverse complement strand
TACTCTTGTAAGTCGTTCTCCACTCATTCTGCAGTTGATTATATAACAAAAATTAATATGGGGTGTTGTGATATACTATTTTCACCGAATGGTCCTTGTGGTGAATGTATCCTCCTTCGCCTTACGGCTTCGGCGGGGCAAGCCTTACTGTTAGGGAGCGAACGACACCCCTACCACCCCCCTACCACCTGGGAGGTTACTTAGATAGGCAACCTAGGGTTATTCAAGTACTAGATGTTTAATTTCTTTCAACTTTCTTTGATAATCAGCTTGGTCAAAAACAAATTTTTTATACCCCCTAACACTGCCAAAAAAACTTAGAATAAATACCAGATCTGTAAACTGACCCTGCCCATTCAAATAATCCGGAAAGGACGACCAAGGATACCTCTCAAGCTCTTCCAGAGTCTTTACTACATATCCTGTATGTGGATTTAGATGAATATATCTTGAGACATGAATTAATTGCTCATCTGTCTCAATCCTAACTGCCTTAAACTGATCTAAAAATAGTGAACCGTCTCGTTCGTGTCTTATATTAAAATACCGTGTATAGCTATTTTGCAAATTACTTAAGAATTTTGCAATCCCCTTATCACTCATTTGTCTCGCTAGAAAATGGAAATGGTTAGGCATTAAGCAGTAACAGAAGATTTCAATTAGCTTATTGCTTTGTTTTAATATTTTAAGAACATCATCCTGTTTATAATCTTCTAGTCTCAAAAACTTGGACAAGCTTATGGGCGGTTTCAAAAATCTGTAGAAATTGATAGTCTCTTGAGCTCGTTGGTAATCTCTTCTGTTTATGAAGGTTGGTTGCCTGTTAATTCCTCTGTTAAAAACATGATAAACCTCGCCGTTTGCAAGAGGAACTATTCTTCCTGGCATAATAAGAAAAGAATAGCCTATTTTCCCCTAGGTGTCAACGTAGTCAACCTCCCAGGTTGATTTAGATTTAGATTTGATTTAGATTTAGGGACCTGTATCCTAATTGATACAGGTGGTCGGATTCCATTTAGAACTTACGGCCGATAAACCTATGTTCTAAGCATGGTATAATATAAGCATGCCCGAAGATATGACAGAAAAGGATAGAGGGCCTTCCAGCAAAACACTTCAGCTCGAAAGAAGAGAGTTCGTAAAGGGCGGCTTAGCCAGCTTAGCCCTCTTAGGATCAGGGGCATTGGGGAGCGGCTTGTGTAAACTATTATCGCCTTCCCCTGGACACCCGCCAGAATCAGCCAAACCACCAGAACTATTACTGACAGAAGAAGGTTTGTCTCAACTTTTTGTTAGCGATGCTGAAGGAGTGCTGAAAGCACACTTGCAACTTTTTGACCAGGATAGATTACAACAACAAAAAGATCGTCTGCTGGCCAGCGCAGAGAGACAAGCAGAAAGTATCTTAAGAGGAAATTCAGCAAAAAAACAAATACCCATTGAGATACAAGGTATTCGTGTTGCACAAGATCCTTTTGTTGCATTTTTACCTGAAATATATGGGCCATTAACTATTGAGGTACAACTGTTTTACCCCGATTATAGACTTTCAGGTGGGAAGCTGGACATCTCCTTGGGACGCCTTTTGGCAGGAGATAAATTACCCGAACCGCTGAAAAAATTTAGAGGTGACACGCTACGGTGGAAAAAGACGATCCAAGTAGAAAATCGAACCTACGAAACCGATGATAAAAGGACTGATTTGGACTATAATTTGATGCGGCAGTTACCTGATCAGCTTTTTCGCAATATTCCAGCAAATTTACAGTGGGAGAAGAGAGTAGATAAACCATTGTCTGATGAACCTGGTTATCCTGTCATCGAAACTACTTTTACTGCGGGCAACTTGGCTGTTTCTATTACAATTTCCGGTAGAGGAGATATCGACTATTCCTGGGTGTATCTAAATAACCCACATCAAATCCCCAAACTGGTGGAATCTCAAACTCCGACCTGGAGACAAATTCAGGAACAAGATATAAAGGCCAAGATCGGGCAACTTGTTAGACCAGAGATATGGCAAAAGCTAGACGTAGGTGTAGCCCGTCAGCGAACAGACCAGCCACTAAATCGCCAGTTGGCCCTTTGGACTACCAAGTTATTACATCCTGCTGAAATTATAGACACCAATTATGAAATATCTTTTAATGGCAAAACTTCGTATGGGAACGATGGCAGGCATTCCCAAACAGAGCTTGTTTTCCAACTGGGACAACTTTGGACTCTGAAGAGTCCGCCATATCTTATCAAACTACCTGTAAATGTACTGCCTGGCTTGACTGATCTCTCCAGAGCGACACGAATAAAGTTTGAGGGGGAGACGTGGGAAATCCCCCAACTGCAACCCGACCCACAAATTGCCCAATGGCTTTTTACCAAAACTCCCACCACCTGGGAGAAAACCAGTGTTAATGTTTTGGGGGTTGTGATCCCCGCTATCAAAGGCAGACTAAAACTTGACGACGAAACAACTTTAGAGGTGCAAATCGACGCTTTGGGCAAAGCTAGTTTGACCGAAACTAAAAGTTTTTATACTCCAAACCCGCGCTAGATTAATTTACGTAATCATTCAAAAAACACGCTTAATCATATTAAAAACGCCCTTCAGGGTAATGAAAGCTAAAATAACACCTACAATTGCAACAACGGGTGAATTCAGATCACGGCCTAAATCTATCAGCTTTGTTGCTATTCCTATTATCAGAGCAGCACCAAAAAACGGTGTCGTAATTTTTGTTATTTGCTTGCCTGAAAGTTGTTTTTTATTTTCTAAATACCAGATAAATAAAAAACTAGATATAAATACAATAAATATTAATGTTGCGCCGACAACACGTAAAGGAGAAAGGGGCGGATCTTGGAATGCACTATCTTTAGGGTCAACTACAAAAAGAGTCCCATAAATCAT
>CAZXEC010000001.1:186797-455416 GCA_964639595.1 uncultured Gammaproteobacteria bacterium | reverse complement strand
GATCTTGGAATGCACTATCTTTAGGGTCAACTACAAAAAGAGTCCCATAAATCATTATTGTAAATAAAACAACCATCCATATAAACTTAGGTGTAGGCTTCACAAATTCCTGATGTCTGAAAATAAAAAGCCAGAAACCAAAAACTGTTAGGCCAAAAAAATCATACCAAGTGTAAAAAAAATGGGATCAATATTGACCACGTTCAAGAATTCTCCCCCATTCTCTTCCATTAATATTTATGTAACCTTAATAATTAAACAAGTCAAATACGTGTATGGCTTTATGCGCTGTGCTGACATATTGGGTGAAAAAAGCTATAATAAATATGTCCGCCCATGTAGCTCAAAGGCAGAGCAACGGTATCGTAAACCGTAGGCTGTCGGTTCAAATCCGACCATGGGCTCAAGGGTGGCTCCCAGCGTCGGCTCACCCTTTAACTAGCTCAAGGTAGAAAAATTTATGAATAACACCTATCAAACCAGGCAGACTAAGCTGTCAAAAAAGGAAGAGGAGCGCATCTATAAGCGTATTCTTATCAGCACCATTTTATCACTTCTGTTGCTGTTTGTGATATTGAACTGGGGGATTAGATTACTGGTGGGGATCGCCGATGCCTGGGATATTTTAAGAGGCGGCAGGCAGACGCCGATCACCAATAACCTACCCTTATTCCCGCCAAGACTAGATAGCCTGCCCAATGCTACCAATAGCGCCCAAATTACAATTTATGGATTTGCCACCCCCGGCTCTAACGTAGAATTATTCTTAAACGGTCAAACAGTGGGTAAAAAGCTGGTCGCCAAGGATAACAATTTTGAATTCCCCAACTTGACATTACAGGAGGGAGAAAACAGAATTAACGCTATTGCCACAAACGACAAGGGAGAAACTAGCCAGCCATCTCCCACTGCCACCATCATGCTTAAAAATAAAGCTCCCAAGATCATCGTTAATACACCAGCCGAGGGGTCAACGTTCTCCGGATCAACATCAGAAATTCAGGTGTTTGGAAAAGCCGAAGGAGCCACCCAAGTCACCGTTGGCGGCTTTTGGGCGACATTACTCTCTGATGGTACATTCAGCTATAATTTGAAGCTGGCACAAGGAGAAAATAAAATTAGCATCACTGCTGCTGATGATGCCGGCAATAAGACAGTCCATGAAAGAACTGTTGTTTATAATCCTTAAAACTCAAGCTACCCAATAGCCACTGATAAAAAGCACGGTAAAAATAACCAAAAGCGAGATGTTTACCAGTAACATCCCGGTATAAAAGAGTTCGTCTTTTGCCAAAATTCCGCCAATGATAAACATCGGAAAGGCAGCCAACACAAACCTAAACATGCTGGTGGTAACTCCAGTCAGCAAGGGTACCATCAGCACACCGTAAGCATAAATAAAATAAGACAGCCTTAATTTCCTAAATACCGGCACCAGCAAAGCTAAAAACAAGATACTGGAGATAAAATCCGCCAGTTTTGATAACAGGAATGGGGCGGGCGGGTTCATTTGAAAAATTTGGATAATATCTTGATAAATTATTTGCCAGGGATAGTCTGACAAACCTCTTTGCCAATCTGATTGAACTATAAAAAAAGCCAGGGGGTTCTTAAAGGCGAAAGTTAGATAACTACTATATGCCACCAAACCCAGAGGAGCAACCAGCAACCACAGCCAGGAATAATTTTTTCTTTTTAGTCTAAATTTAACAGACATCAGATATTCCACAATTAACGCCACTGCCAAAACTATGCCAATGGGCCGGGTGGCAGTAACCAGAGCACAAACAAAACTGGCCCAAAACCAGTGTTTTTGCCGAGCTAGATAAAAACTGGAAACTGTCAAGAATAAAAATAAACTTTCTGTGTAAAAGGCGCTCAAAAAAAGAGCTGAAGGGAAAGTTAATAATAACACCAAGCTTCTGAAAGCTATATCTTCCTCATAATCGAGACGTATCAACCTGTAAAAAACAACAACCAGGCCAACAGTTGATAAGCTGACTAGCACCAAGCCCCAAAATAGGATATTGCCAAATGGGAAAATGGTATATAAAGCTTTGGTAAGCAAGGGTAGTAATGGGAAAAAGGCGGTCTCTTGTAATGAGGTGTAGCCATCTTTGGTAATTTGCCAATAATGCAGGCCATCCCACATCAGCCAATAGTCAAAAAAATGATTGAACGCTTTGGAGTTTTGTGATAGTAAAATAGCGCAGGCAGACACTAAAAATAAAGTCGTTTTCCAAGTAACAAAAAGAGTTATTAACCGCTTGCCGGTTCTACTTGAGTCTACCATTGCTTTCTTTATAATACGCGACTTGAGCCAAAAGCAACCAAATTACTCCCACAATCGGGACGAAGAACATAGAATTAACAAACTGGCCATGGACAAGTAAACCTACCAAGCCGCAACCAACAGCCAATTTTAATATGTTATTTGGCAGTCCCATAAAGCATAATTTAAAAATACTAAACAACAGGTAAGCGTATGCTAAAAAACCAACTATGCCGCCTGTTGCTAAAACAAACATTAATCCTGAATCATTGCCTGATCCGGAATGCCTGTCAATTTCTGCTGCTGATAAAAAGCCGTAGTGTTTTTGCGCCAGCCGATAATTATTAAATCCTATCCCTAGAATCGGATAATCTCTGACTATTGTCAAACCCTGCTGCCAGGAAGATAATCTGGCTCTGGCGCTAACTTGCCGATCAATCCCTCTGTTTGTTTCCAATTGCTGTCTGGGAAAGGTCAAAGCAAGCAAAGAAACAATCATTATAAGGCTTGCTAGGGCCACTTTCCATGATTTTAAGATATAAGAAAAGATTACCATTGAAAAAGAAAAGGCTAGATATGATGAACGGGAATAGGTCTGGGATAGGGCTGTATAAATTATTACTAAAGATAAAAGGATGGCCAGTCTGTTGCTTTTTGCAGTCAAAAACATCGCCATGGTGGGAATAAAAATTAAGCTCAAGAGTCCACCGCTAAAATTCGGGTCAAAAAAAGTTGAAACCATTCTGCCATAATGCGGATCCCAGCCAAATTGAGCCATAAAAGTAAAATCTGGAATAAAAATTAATTGTAAGAGCCCAAGTACAGCTACCACTAAAGCAGCAATGACCACAAAATCTTGTAGTATGCTGGAAAATCTATTATCAAGGTATGAATAAGTTATGAAAAATAATCCAGTATATAAGATAAACCTGACCAAGTAGAAAAATCCCACTACAACTTCAGATGGCTGATAAATAAATAGGCTGGCAACCAATGAAAGAAGCATGGTTGCTATAAATATGATGATGGGCTTTGTTAAAGGAGTTGAGGTGCTGAAGGGATTTTTCCTGGCAGTTACCAGATAAAAAAACCACAGGACTACTAGTGAAATATCATGAAAATAGATGCTAATGGAATTGGAACCTGTTGGGAGTTTTAAGATTTGTCCTGCTGCTAAAGCTAATAAATTTAATAGTATCAGCTTTTGGATGATTGATTTTGCAGATGGCACCTTGATAAAATTCATGCTAAAACTCTTTTATAAATACCCAGTAAACGTTCGGTGGCATAGCTCTCCTGATTGTATTTTATCACCTGATCATAGGCTTTTTGGGCCATTTGGGCAGCTTTATTTTTATTTTTGGCAATAAAGTCAATGGCCTTTGCTAATTGGCGGGCATCGTTTGGGTTAATAAGCAATCCGGTCTGATAATTATGGATCGCCTCACTAGTTCCACCAATATTTGTGCCTACTACAGGCACCTTGGCCATCATGGCTTCAATTGCGGAAGTGGCATAAGGTTCTCTCTCAATAGAGGTCAAAACAAAACAATCAAGACATTTATAAATCAACGCTACATTTTCCTGCCAGCCCACTAATTTAACGTACTGGCTTAAGTTATTTTCATTTATGAGTCTTTCTAAGTAAGCTTGCCACTGCTCACCCTGGCCATCATCACTACCGGCAATTATCACTTTAATCTTTTTGTGTTGTTCAATTAAAATTCTGGCAGCTTTAACCAATACTTGCGCTCCTTTCCATTTAATCAGCCTGCCAACATAACCAATCACAAAATCATCACTGCCAATACCTAATGCTTGCTTTTCTTTTTCAATAGCCTCTTGGGTAACCTTAGCTAGCTCGTTTTTAATATCGCTGGCTACATGAACAACTTCAACTGGTCTGGCTTGCCAGTTTGAACCAAAATAGTAAGTAGCAATTGAAGCGGAAACGCATATGGAATAGTCTACAATGTTACTAAGTATCCTGACTAGATTGACAGGAAAAGTGTAATCCCTCAACAACCAGATTATCTTCTTGCCGGCTAATTTGGCCGCAATAGACCCCATAATATGAGTCCTGACAGTATTGGTACATATCAAGTCGACCCTATCTGCTCGTGCTATTTTGGCGATTTTCCGAAGTCCGTCGACTAAATAAAAAACTGCAGTGGGTGAGAATTTCTTTAATTTATTAAATTGAACCACAGTTAAGCAAACTCCCAGTTCAGTATACTTTTTTTCCAAATAAGGGTTTGGTCCAAGTACAACAATTGGCAAATAACCATCTGCCACTAGCTGTTTAATATGGGCCAGCAATATTTTTTGGGCACCGCCCACAAATGGCGCATGGTCAATAAAAAGTATGGTTTTTTTATTCATTAAAGTCATGCCTAAAACTAGATGATTTCCCACCAAAAAAATCTGTCCAAGCCCACCAAATAGCTTTAATAATTGCTACTTGGGGCATTTTGGTGGCGATTTTGGCTCCTAAGAGCAACACATATAAATATGGAAGGGCAAAATAGGCGGGATAATAATCTTTGATAAAAATAAGATTGTTCCTTAGCAAATAATAAATCGCCAAGGGGCTATTTTTGCCGCCAACTGATGCTGATACTTTATGCCATATCTTAGATCTCGGATTGACCCACAAAGAAATTCCTTTTTGCTTGGCCCTCAAACACCAATCAGCATCTTCCAGACCAAAAAAATACCTTTCATCAAATTCACCCACCATCTGCCAAGCTTTTTTTGATACCAGCAGACAGCAGGCTGATAATAATTCGGCTGGGTAAAAATTATCTCTCATGGAACATTTTATTGGCTCAATTCTAGCAATCGGCCAAACCACCCTACCGCCACAGTACCACAGCTGACGACTATTGTGGTAATAAATGTAGGGTGAAACCACCTCTTTTTGGCAAGCTACACAAAATTCCCACAGTTTTATTAAAAAATCCTTCTCAACTGTGGTGTCATTATTCAAAAACAGCAAAAAATCTGCCCCATTATCCAGAGCAAATTTTGCTCCTTGATTGGCTCCGGCGCCAAAACCTAAATTAGTTTTATTTTGGCAAAGAATAACTTGGGGAAATTGTTTTTTGATGACTCTCGCCGAGCCGTCACTTGAGCCGTTGTCTACCACTACTATATGTGCTTTAATACCATCCTGATTTATTTTTGATAATGATGCGAGGCAGGTGAGCGTATCATCCTTGCCATTCCAACTAAGTATGATAATAAATATTTTAGCTAATTTTGACATCTGATGAGACATCTCTTGAAGGCAGGCTTATTAAAAATGTGGACAAGACAGGATTCGAACCTGTGACCTTCGCAATGTGAATGCGACGCTCTTGACCAACTGAGCTACTTGTCCAGATATTGCCAATGGTTTTTTATAACCAGCAGCAATGGGCCTATTTTACCAATATTCAGACTTGTCTGGCAATTGAGCTTCATTTATACTGGGGACATGTCTGCTTGGCATAATTTTACTGATTTTTTTCTCGACGTGGTAGAGACTATTGCTATTTCCTTAGTCATTTTGGTGATAATAATTGCTTTTATCGCCAGGCCTCACAAAGTAGATGGGCCGTCTATGCAACCTACGCTACTACATGATGATGTCATATTAACGGACAAGATATCTTATGCATTTAACCCTATCAATCGGGGAGACATAGTTGTCTTTCATGCCCCGCATGATCCTGAAAAGAGAGACTTTATTAAAAGAGTAATCGGTCTCCCTTATGAAACTATAACTTTACAGGGTGGAGCGGTTTACATTAACAACCAGCTATTTCATGAGCCGTATTTGTCCGATAAAACTAGTAACGGCAGTACCTTTTTGAAAGACAATTCAACAGTATCGTTAGGCCAAGATGAGTATTTTGTTATGGGAGACAACAGAAGTGTCAGCAGTGATTCCAGAAGCTGGGGTGCAGTTTCCAAAAAAAGTATTGTCGGCAAGGCTTTTGTGATCTATTGGCCAATTACTCGCTGGCAGTCAATCCAACACTATCAGCTGTAGCCGATCTAGATTTTACCTCATCTCCCATTTTGGCCATGGCCTCATAGAGTTCTTGCACTAATGGCATGGTGATGTCACGCTTGCCATTTATTAAAATGAGTACCCTCGCTTGAATTCTGGATTGGGTAATTTTGACACTGACTTTTTTGACCTTTTTCAACAAGATATTCTCTATTTCCTTTTCCAACACCGTCAACCCTTCTTGGTTTATTTCAGCCACGGTTTTACGCGGTTTGGCTGCATCCACCTTATCAGTAGTGACCACTCCGGATGCTTTAACTTTTCTTGCTAGCTCCTCTGCCCCTCTAACAGATAGATTTTCCCTTAAGCAGACTTTATACGCCTCAATCATCAACGCCGGGTCCTCAATGGCTGCCAAAGCTCTAATATGGCCTTCTGTTGTCATCCCTGACAATAGGCCATCTTTTAGAGCATCAGGCAAGGTTAACAGCCTAATGCTATTGGATATAAATGGAGCGCTTTTGCTAACTCGACGGGCAATTTCACTATTGGTTAATCCAAATTCATCCATTAGTCTTTTATACGCTTGGGCCCTTTCCAGAGGGTTTAGATCAATCCTTTGGACATTTTCCACAATAGCCATCTCCAACATTCCCTGGGGAGATGTTTCTCTGACAACCACCGGCACTTGTTTGAGGCCAGCTAGTTTTGCCGCTCTCCACCTCCTCTCGCCTGCAATGATTTGGAAGCCAGCAGGAGTCTTGGCCACCACCAAAGGCTCCAGTATACCGTGTTCACGGATGGAAGCTGCCAGTTCCGCTAAAGAGTCCGGGCTAATTAGGCCGCGAGGCTGGAGAGGATTTGGTTGGAGCAGATCAGTGTCCAGTTGAGTGGTATTGTCGTCCATAATTAGATAACGCTGACTATTTTATTACCTTTTCTCAAACCAAATTTCACTACACCTTGTTTTAAGGAAAAAATCGTGTAGTCTTTGCCTATTCCCACGCCCTGTCCCGGGTGAATTTTAGTGCCACGCTGTCTGACAATAATATTGCCGGAAATCACTTTTTGGCCATCGTACCTTTTAACGCCTAAACGTTTAGACTGGGAATCTTTATTCCCTCTGGCAACTCCTCCTGCTTTAATATGAGCCATAATTAAACTTCTTTTTTTATAAGTACAGCTATTTCTCTTTTAATAAAAGCTCTTGGTCGTGAATATTTAAAAGTTTCATGCAGAGTATAACCAAACTTTTCACAATTGTCAACCAACTCAAGATGGTGAGTATGACCGTCTCGATCAACAATCATCGGCAGAGCCAAAACCACCACTTGGACTTGTGGCAAGGTTTTAGATTGATTGATCAGATATTTTGCATACATCTCATTAAGCCGGCTAAGCAACTCAATGGTATGGCCATGCGACATGATTTGTCGCTGGGGTGGCCCCAGATCTCCTTCTGTTACTGTAATAACAGGCGCGGGAGCAAGCTTAGGAAATGGCTTGGTTGCATCATGAACGAAGATAGCCTGACTGCCGGTTTTGTCTAATTTATAGCTGGTTTCAAGCCAATCTAAATTTTTTTTGGCTGAAGTAACTGAATTGACATCTATATCTGATCCAAAAAACTGATAGCCTAAGGCGCGAGATTCATTTAAGATAGTTCCGCAACCGCAAAAAGGATCGTATAGTACTGGCCCAGAGCCCAGAGCTCTGAATTGGCCCACTCCGATATTTACCATCATCCTGGCAACCTTGGGCGGCAACATACCGGTTTTAGGCCTAACAGCTGGTCTGCCCCAATCTCTTTTTGACCAGTCTGCAAAATCCTGGACTGCTACTGTTTTGGCAATCACCAGGGGCTCTAGCACCACCAGGTACTCACAAACTTGCTGTTTTACTACTACCACACTGGACAGTAGGGCACTTTTACCCAAAATATAACGGGAAGAGATCCTATCTTCTTCAAGTAATTCTTTAACACCTTGGCAAATCTTTTTCTGATAATTTTGGTAACTAGGTGTTAAGACACTAACACCGAACACCAACCGTTTACTGTTTTTTCCTTGACTTATCAGATCCTCAACAATAATTTGCATAATCTTATCTTGTAGGCTGGTATCATCCCGATCATACAGCACTTGACCAATTTTAACTGTACCACCAAGTCGTAATATTAAATTTTTGACATTTAATTGGTTGACAACCTCAACTAGAGAAAAATTACTAAAGTGGGTTGCTTTATAGTCTATGCCATCAAACGACAAGATGGCTTCTTGTTCTGCTTGGGAAAGTGTGGGTGTATTACCAGATATAAAAATGTATCTAGGCACTTTTCTTCCTGGATTTGGTTGGTGGTTTAGCGGTTTTGGTTTGAGAGCTAGCGCTAGATTTGATGTCTTCTATTTTCAACAGGGTTTCCAGTTGGCGGTGGCCATGAAGGCGCCGGTAGTTTGATTTGGCCCTAAATTTGGCAACTCTGATTTTGGTGCCTTTTTGCTCTTTCTGGACACTTGCCACGACCTGGACACCATCAAGGTACGGCTGGCCAATCAAGGCATTACTGTTGTTTACCCACAGTAATACCTTATCAAAAACTATCTTTGATCCTACTGCCTGGTTTTGGCTATCAAGCACCACCAGATCCCCCTTTTGAACTCGATATTGCTTTCCGGCAGCTTCAACAATGGCATATTCCATGGGCTTGATTTTACGTTATTGGGGCTGGTCAAGTCAACGTGACTGTTCCTTGCGACAGCTTAGCTTTTCCCTTGCCAGCGAATCGATTTTGACCTGACTGCTACTGATGAGGCTATCCCCAGGGCAATCAGGGTTGATATCAAAGAGCTGCCGCCGTACGACACCAAAGGCAGAGTAATACCGGTTATTGGTAATAAGCCGACATTCATGCCAATATTAACTACAGTCTGTACCAAAATCATTACCAAAACCCCAACCACTATTAGGCAGCCAAATAAATCCGGCGCGTGTTGGGCAATAAAAATTAGCCTTAAACATAAAATCGTAAACAGTGCCACTATAATCATCGACCCCACAAAGCCGAATTCTTCAGCTAAAGTGGCAAATATAAAATCAGTGTATTGTTCAGGTAAAAATTGCAGGTGGCTTTGAGTACCTTTGCCAAAACCCTTACCCCAAAATTGCCCAGACCCTACTGCGATAGTCGATTGGATAGCGTGATATCCTGAACCAAGCGGATCAAGATAGGGATTAACAAACGTAACCAGTCGCTGTTTTTGATAATCATGAAGCACATTCCAAGAAATGGGAATGACTAATGCCAGTCCTAATATTCCCATCATCAAATACTTTTTTGGTACCCCAAATGCCAGGATAATACTCAACCAGATAGACGCAATCACCATGCTTGATCCAAGATCTGGCTGCAGAAAAACTAGTAACATGGGTAAGAGCATTGCAGTCAGGGACAAGATTAGCGCCACAGGAAAATTTTTTCTAAACTTCAACAACAGGGAGCACGCGGTTATTATCAATACCACTTTAGCTATCTCCGAGGGTTGCAATCTAAAATCTGCGATTGTTAACCATCTCACTGATCCTCTGGCGGTCAATCCCCAAAAATAAGTAAAAATCAAAAACAGCATGGTCATCAAATAAAGCAACGGCGCCAAATGGCGAAAAATTCGGTAGTCGAAAGAAGAGAATAATAAATATAACAAAAACCCGACACCAAAAAATGCCAGTTGTTGTAAGAATAAACTCGGCGCCACAGACCCAATCATGGCCAGCCCAAACAGCGATAAAAAAACTGCGCAGAGTGTTAAAACACCATCAATTTTAGAAAAAGGCATATTTTATGAAATTCTCACCACGGACAACTCTGGTCCAGAGGTTATGCTTTTGGCTAGTGTCTGCTTGAGAATGTCTTTTTCGAAGCTAGCAGGCCAATTTGGAACAACTATTTCAATCAACTCGTCTAAAGCGCAGCCTGCTTCTTTTCTCTTTTCCTGAATTGTTCTTATTAGTTCCCTGGCCTGTCCTGCTTGCAAATCTTGGTTGGCAACCGATATGTCACCATCCACCTGAAAATCTTCATTCCTGCCTCTATACTCTAAATGGTAAACATTAACTTCATCCTCAACTATTTTAAGTATCTCATCTGGTATTTTTGAACCTGAATAATGCAGTTTTTTGAATGGAATTCTCACTTTCACGCCAGCAGTCTTGCGAAAAGCATGGACAACAGAAGCAAGTTTAATGGCATCAGACATGTTTAGATCAATACCCCCAATAGTCTGTTTGCTATCTGGTTTTGGCCAATCAGACAAATGGACTGATTCCTCGCCAGTCAGATTCTGGTAAATCTCTTCAGCAATAAATGGTATAAAAGGGGCCAGAGTTTTTGATAACTTCACCAAAACTTCATGGCATGTCTGATAAAAGGCATCTTTGTCTTGACTATCATCAACAGTGGGCCCCACCCGATCACGGCTGCGTCTGATATACCATCCGGAAAGATCATCAACAACAAACTCTTCAATTGCCCGAGAGGCAGTCATAGCATCATAGCTTGCCAGTGAACTAGTTACCAGCTCAACCAATCGATATAATTTAGTAAGTACCCAACGGTCAAGTATATTAGCAGATTGAGAGTGTTGGGAAAATTTTGCCGGTGGAGTCCATTTATCAAGGTTGGCATATGTTACAAAGAAACTGTAAACATTCCACAGAATTAAATAAAATCTCCGCCTGGTTTCGTCTGCCGTATGATAGCCAAAATTAAGATTTTGTTCCGGATTTTGAATACTATAAATCCACCGCATCACATCCACGCCAATCTTGTCTGCCGCCTCGCCAAACTCAATAGCATTGCCTTTGGACTTGTGCATTTCCTCTCCCCTGTCATCCCTGACCGACGCAAAGCCTAACACCGCCTGGAATGGATTAGTGTTTTTTAAGACAGTGCTCATGGCAATTAACGAATAGAACCAGTTTTTAAATTGACCAGGAAAAGATTCCGTAATAAAATCTGCCGGAAACCAATCTTCTGGCATGGTCGAAAAAGGCACTATCCCGGCATCAAGCCAAGGGTTGCCCACATCCGGAATTCTTAAGATACTTTCATTACATTTTGAGCATTTGATTTTTATTTGATCTATCCAAGGCCGATGAGGCGAATGTCCAGTAAATTGATCCCAGCCCGCTACAGCTTTTTTTTGTAATTCATCCCTGCTGTCAATAACTTCAAAATTTCCGCATTTGTGACATTCCCAAACAGGCAGGGCCAAACCCCAGTATCTTTTCTTGGAGATTAACCAATCGTGCATATTTTTGAGCCAATCCAGTTCCCGATCCAATCCCCACTCTGGAATCCAGTCAATCTTTTTTGCCACTTCCATCATCATTTGTCGATAGGTTTGCTTGCCATCCGAAGCCTTGCGCGAAGGATGGTCCATCGCTATATACCACTCATCTACTACCCGCCAGACCAGTTCTGTTTTACATCGCCAGCATGTGGGGTATCGATGAGTATAATCAGCGATCTTAAAAGCTAAATTACGATTCTTGAGATCTTCCAGTATTTTCTTTGAGGCTTCGTTGACATCAAGACTACTTAAAAATTCAAATCCTTCTAGAAATATTCCCGTCTCATCAATTTCTTCAATTGAGGGTATTTTTTCTTTAATACCTAGCCTAAAATCTTCGGCTCCAGCACCAGGTGCTATATGAACAATTCCTGTACCTTCAGCTGGATTAATTGCCAATATCTTTGGGTCTGCTGAAACTACCTGATGCTGGTATTTCCCTAAAGTTTTTTTAACAGCTGGTAGATGATTATATGGCGCCTCATATTCTAGCCCAATTAAATCTTTACCTTTTATTTCTCCTCCCTGATGCTTCACCCAACCTTTAGTCAAATCCAATCTTTCAACAAGCATTGCCTCCTTCTCAACATTTCCACTTGCTGTAGGATTGATAAGTATTATTTTTTCTCCTTTATTATTAGTCATCTTCCAATATGAACGATCTGGGTCTACGGCTAGAGCTACATTTCCTGGTATCGTCCACGGAGTTGTCGTCCAAGCTAAAAGGTATTCATTCTTTTTCCCTTTTAGAGGAAGCTTAAATACGACTGTTTTATGGGTAAGTTCTTGATATTCTTCAGTTAAAATCTCATGTTGAGAAATGGCTGTTCCGCATCTGGGACACCATGGCACAGAATCCCTGCCTTTATACAACCAACCCTTTTTATGAACAGTTGCCAAATAACGCCAAATCGTGTAGTTATTCTCTTCCGAGGAAGTGTGATAAGAATTATCCCAATCCATGAAGTAGCCCAGTCTCTGGGATTGTTCCGTTTGGATGGCGGAAAATTTTTTGACTCGATCCTGGCACAGGTTGATAAATTTTTCCAGACTTTTGAATTTATCACCGGGAACCAAATTCTCAATATCTTTTTTACTTTTTAAGCCCAGCTCTTTCTCAACTTCTACCTCTACCCAAAGCCCTTGTTCATCAAAACCGTTTTGATAACGTTGTTTTTTACCTAGCATAGTAAAAAAGCGTTGCCAGAGGTCTTTATAAGTTCTGCCCCAGGCATGGTGCACTCCCATGGGATTATTGGCAGTAATCGGGCCGTCTAAAAAGGAGAATTTGGACTGTGACTGGTTATTTTTGGCCAAATATTTCTTAATAATCCCCTGGGAATACCAAAAATCCAGGAGCTTATGCTCCATGTCAATAAAATCCATCTTGGTAGAAACTGGTTTAAACATCAATGATATTGTACCTAAAAATCCAGCTTGGGGACAAGTTGACAATACTATCACACCCTATACACCCCTATCACACCCTAAGGGTGTGATAGTATTAAATCATGACATACAGGAATCCCCCTTTAGTGATTGACCAAATATATCATGTATTTAATAGAGGTATTGCTCAACAGTCTATATTCTTAACTAAGCAGGACTATCAAAGAGCTTTACAAGTCTTAGTATTCTACAGCTATGTAGGTGTAAAGATACGGTTCTCCTACTTTAAACGTTTATCTGATTTGCAAAAAAATGATTTTATGGATAACTTAAGAAAAAATGGCCAAAAACAAATAGAGTTACTTGCTTTCTGTCTTATGCCAAATCATATCCATTTCCTAATCAAAGAGGTAAGAGCAAGGGGAATATCAACTTTTATGAGTAACTTTCAGAACAGCTATGCTAAATATTTTAATGTTAGGACGGCTCGTGACGGAAGTTTATTCAAAACTATGTTCAAGGCAAAATTAATTAAAAGCGGTGACCAATTGATTCATGTTGTAAGATATATACATTTAAACCCTACTACTGCTTTTATTTTAAGTGATATCAAACAATTAGAAAACTATCCATGGTCATCTTTTCCTACCTACATTGGTAAGCATAATTTAGATATCATCAATAAAGATCTTGTTTTAAAATATTTTACTTCTACCCAAGAATTTATCAAATTCACAGAAGACCAAATCGGCTACCAAAGACAATTAGATCAACTAAAACACCTTCTAATAGAATGAGGATCACTAGACCATCAAATACATCACACCCTAAGGGTGTGATGTGTACACTTCTCGTCTTCTACTTCACCACGCCAGGGAACAAATGGCAGAAGATGTTCGGGAAAGAACCCGGCCTTTCTTTTTTGTGAAAGGCGGGGGAGGGAGGGTGTTTTTTCTGTGTCCACTGTGTCCATCTTTTATATTAAACTACTCATGCAGTTGATAATCAAATCTTAGGCTCTGGATGTTACCTGCTATTTCTTAGAAAAGCCGGAGTAGCGATAACTGACCTTTAATTTTTCAGGCCACTTTGCATGATTTGGCGGTGTTTGTTCAACAACCTCTGTCATGGAAGTGGCAAACTAGTGTTTTTTCAAAAAGGCCGGAGTGTCGAAATCATCATCGGTAAATATATTTTCATCAATAATTGGAACTGTCGATGCTGGAGTAAGCGGTATATCGCCTGTTGAAGAATTTAGCCATGGGTCGCCCATCTGGTTTTGAATCTGACTGGTGTCTCTTCTGGTTAGCTCCCTCAACCGCCTTCTGGTGGCATCAAAACCAGTGGCAATAACAGTAATTTTGATCTGGTCTACCATTTTCTCATCAATGGTGGCCCCAAAGATAATATTAGCATCAGCATCAGCTGCGCCGGCAATAATTTTAGCAGCCTCATCAACTTCTGACATGGCCAAGTCCGGCCCGCCGATAATATTAAACAATACCCCTCTGGCGCCATCAATGGATACCTCCAATAAGGGCGAGGCAATCGCCATCCTAGCAGCAGTCACTGCTCTATTTTCTCCTTGCCCAACACCAATACCCATCAAAGCAGAACCAGCACCGGTCATAATAGTCCTGACATCGGCAAAGTCCACATTAATCAGTCCCGGCATGGTAATCAAATCAGCAATGCCCTGCACACCCTGGGATAGCACTGAATCAGCCACCTTAAAAGCCTCAATAATGGACATCTTCGCATCAACTACGTCCAGAATCCGCTGGTTGGGAATAACAATTAAGGCATCAACCTTATCTTTGAGTGTTGATATGCCCTGTTCTGCTATCATCATTCTTCGAGTTCCTTCAAAAGCAAATGGCTTAGTAGTCACTGCCACTGTCAAGGCTTTTTGTGACCGGGCAATTGAGGCCACTATCGGAGCAGAACCAGTCCCAGTGCCTCCTCCCATGCCGGCGGTGACAAACACCATGTCAGCGTCGGATAAAATGTCATGGAGTTTTTCAGTCGATTCCTCTGCCGCTTTTTGGCCTATTTCCGGATCAGCCCCACTGCCTAAACCTTTGGTTAAATTTTCTCCGATTTGAACTTTAGTGGGAGCTTGACAGGTTAAGAGTGCTTGAGCATCAGTATTGACGGCAATAAATTCTACTCCCTGGATTTGTGATAGTGAAATCATGGAGTTTAAGGCATTACAACCAGCACCTCCCAGTCCAATGACTTTAATCTTGGCAAAAGGTCTCACTTCCGGCTTAATCAACATAAATTTACACAGAAGTATAACATACGACACCTTCGTGTCAAGCAAAAAAGTAAACCCTATGGCAGAAGAGATTTTAATAAATCCATACCGCGAGACAATAAACCCTTAAATTGGATATTGCCTACTCTTGGTATAACATTACGTGATTTTTCTTCATGTTGGGTACGAGCTCCATAGACAACTAAGCCAGCGCTGGTAGCGTAAGCCGGAGATAAAATTTCATCAACTAAACCTGACAGGCCAGTGGGTGTGCCGATTCTGACTGGTAATGCTAATTCTTTTTTGGCTGACTCAACTATACCAACAGTTTGAGATCCTCCTCCGGTTAATACTAAACCGGCGGGGGTTTGGCCAACTAGACCAGACCTTTTAATTTCTAAGCCCACATATTCAAATATCTGGTCCAAGCGCGGTCTGATAATGCCATCTACCAAGGTTTTCTTAGACGCGCTTTTTATTTCTTCTTGTAAGCCCAAATTAGTCAGGTCAATCTCATCTTCTCTTCTTCTTTTATCATCGGCGTGGTGAGAAGGAATTGCTACTTCTTCATCAATGCCCACTGCATACTTTGGAGGAGCAGACAAAGAAATTTTAATTTTTTCAGCACTATCCAGAGAGATCCTTAAACCAATGGCAATATCATTGGTAATATTTTTGGCACCCACTGGTAAAACCGATGAGTAGGCCAAAGCACCTTCCACATACATGCAAATATCAGTTGTTCCTCCGCCAATATCAACTACAATTACTCCTAACTCTTTTTCTGTATCAGACAGGACAGCTTCTGCTGAAGCTAAACCTGAAAAAACCAGACCATCTACGTCAACGCCAACTTCCCCCACTGCCTTGGCTAAGTTTCTCATAGAAGTAGTTGATCCTGATATGATGTGGGTGTCTACCTCCAGGCGAATTCCCGTCATACCAATAGGGTCAGCAATGCCTTCTTGCCCATCCACCACAAACCAGCGTGGGATCACATGAACTGTTTCGCGGGATGACGGCAATGATATTGCTCGAGCCGCCTCAATTACTCGTCTGACATCGTCTTCGCCTATTTCATGATCGGGTTGAGAAACTGCTACTACGCCATGGGAATTTTGGGAAGCGATATGAGAACCGCCAATTGAAACATAGCAAGATGACACTGTGCAGCCTGCCATTCTCTCCGCTGCCTCTAAATTTTCAGTAATAGCCGATACTATCTCATCAATATTGACTACTTGCCCCTTACGCATTCCTTTAGAATGAATCGTCGAGACTCCGATAACATTAACTGCCTGTGTATCTTGAACAACAGTTGCGATAACGGTAGTTATTTTAGAAGAACCTATATCAATGCCGCAAACTATACGATCTCTAGCCATTTATAATTTTGAGTATACGTCAAGCTAAAAAATGAGTCAATCATGAACTATTCAAGGATGCCTCACAGGCCAAATGACATATTTACAATTGAGCCGCCGTAATTTAGCGATATACTATAATCGGTTTGTCAAAACGCAGGTCTATCAGCCTAACTTGCTTACCATCTAGCTTGATTTTTTTGAGGATTAAATCAAGATCAGATAACTTATTTGGCAAGGGTGCCTTATTCATTTTCACTATCATACCATTACTGAAGTTAACCTGAATAAGATCATCCAAAAACACTACTGACTGGCTAAAAAACCCTTCTTGTTGACTCGTTTCAATAGCATCAATTGCCGCCTTTTGGGCAATACTATCTAGTTTAGATCCTATGCTAAGTTCCTCTTCGATTAAAAATACCGGCAAGCTCAAATCCAGGTTTGGTTGAGTCTTAAAAATAACCCCCTGTACATCAGCTAACAAAACAGCGCCTGGGTTGCCGGGTATGACAATATCGGCAGAGCTTGAGGCTTCTTTGATATTTAACCCTGGTAGGTTGGCTTTAATCACCTGGAGCAGAGGTTTTCTACATTCGACTGTCAAAATCAACTGATCCGGCCAATCTTTTTTAATTTCAACTGATTTAATAACTATAAACTTGTTGAGGATTTTTTGGGAAAGATCGCTCGTGTCGATAGTAAAAAAACTTTTTCCCCAAGCACCGGCAGCATCTTTGATCTGATCTTCACTGACACATTGGCTGGAAGATTGCACTTTAATCTGATGAATTAAAAACAGATCCGAACGAAAAAATAAGTAGACAACTGCAGCAAGTAGCACTACCACACTAACTAACCAAAACTTCTTGAACGGCACTACTACCACATTTTTCAGCGGCAGAATTAATCTGTTTCTACGAATTTGTAGTCGTCTCCTTTTGGCAAACATGGTTAATTTAATTTAGTTTGAGCGATAACTAGCTCTGCCAGATCCGAGGCGGCAGTGGGATGGATATATTGTTGAGCCTTTAGTTTAAAATCATCCACTACCTGTCCTAAAAGTAGTGTTATTTTGCTAACTAACAACTTCTCGTTTAAGTCATTCTCCAAAATAATTTCGGCGCCGCTAATTTTTTGCAATAGCAGCGCGTTTTTGGCTTGGTCACCTTGAGCCGAGATGCCAAGCGGGACAAGAATAGCTTTTTTGCCCAAGGCCGCCAACTCCAACACGGTATTGGCTCCAGAGCGACAGATAACCAAATCAGCCAAATTTAATACTCCGCCAATATCGTCATCATAGATAAATTTAATAGGCAGGTAGCGGTCTTGCTGTTTGCTAGGCAAATGTAATCTGATGTTTTGCGCCATGTCAAAATCACCGGTTGACTTCTGGTCACCTGTTTGATGGATGATGGCAAACTCTGCCGCTAGTCTTGGCAGAGACTTAAAAATAACCTGGTTGATGATATGACTGCCTTGATTACCACCGGTAACATAGATCTTGGGAACTGACAAATTATTATTTGAGAATTCTTGTATTTCCGGTGATGTAATTTGATGAGAAAAAATCGCGCTTCTTAGGGGATTTCCAGTCAGGACAGTTTTGCCTTTTGCAAAATATGGCAGGGATGATGTAAAAGAGACGGCTATTTTGGCGGCGAATAAAGAATTTATCCGGTTGGCAAAACCGGCTGTCTGTGTTTGTTCATGAATAACAATTGGGATATGAAAAAGATAGGCCCAAAAGCAGATCGGGGTTGATAGATATCCGCCAAAGGCGCAGACCACATCTGGTTTTACCTGAATAATGATTGACAACGAATGTATGAGGCCGACCGGAATTTTTATCAATGACCATAAAGTATAGGGTGTCAGCTTTCTTTGCAGTCTGCCGGTGATTAAATTAAAAAATGGAATGCCTAATTTTTGGATAACTTGATATTCATAACTGTCAGACTCATCACCTTCCATCGTCGACTTTCTACCCACATAAGCAATATCCACGCCCTGCTTTTTTCTTAGCTGTTCAATGACAGCTTGCGCCGGTGTGACATGCCCTCCTGTTATAAGGACCTTCATGAAATTTCTTTCTGCTTGGAGATATTAGCCAGTATCCCGACTGCAGCCAGGTTAACAACCAAAGCTGATCCCCCGTATGATATAAATGGCAGAGGCACCCCGGTTAGAGGAACCAGTGCCACCATCGATGATAAATTTATCATGGTTTGAAAACCAATTAAGCTGATTATTCCTGCCCCTAATAACCTGCCAAACCTATCTGGAGCGCTCATGACTATAATAAATCCTCTAAAAATCAAAAATAATAATACGCCAATTATCAGCGAGGCGCCAACAAATCCCAGCTCTTCTGCCACAATGGCAAAAATAGAGTCAGTGGTTGCTTCCGGTAAATAACCAAACTTCTGCCTGGACTGCCCTAACCCTAGTCCGAATATACCACCACTACCCAAAGCGATCAAAATCTGATTGATGTGATATGAGGCCCCTTGAGGATCAGATGAACTGTTAAAAAAAGTAGTGATGCGCAACAAACGATGCGGGAATAATTTTATCAAACCAAAAATTGTCACCAGAGCAAAAGGAATCATAACAGCAAAATGCCATAATGGAGCTCCAGCTATGAAATAGACAGTAGCAGCAATGGACAAAAATATCAAAGTAGTACCCAAGTCTTTTTGCAGGATGGCAGTAACAAAAGTAACTAAAATAATAAGCAGCATAAATGGGCCAACGCGGGTCCGTTTTTCAAATATTGCCGCCAGGTAAAAAATAGAGGCAATTTTAATAAGTTCTGAAGGCTGGAACTTTACCACGCCTAAATCTAACCACCTGGAAGCGCCATAAGCGCTATAAGACAGACTAGGGATAAGGACTGCCAAAAGTAACACCAGGGCCAGACCCACAATCGGCAGGGCCCATCTCCTCCACAGATGATAATCTATTTTAGCACCTAAAATTAAAGCCAAGGCTCCCAGCACACTCCAAATTGCCTGATTTTTAACATACCAGTATTGGTCGCCAAAATCCCGTTGTGCCGCCACCACAGAAGAGTCATAAATCATCACCAGACCGAATATTGTCAAAACCAAGGCCGAGGCAATCAGCCAGCTGTCAGCGGACTTGGCAAATTTGGGCTCTGACTTTGGGCTTTTGCGTCTGGAAAATTGCATAGCTGGTTTGTTGAACCAAACTATTATACTAAAATCTAGGGATTTGAGGCAAAAAAGAAGCCCACACTCCTTAGAGGCGCATGGGCTTCTTGACTCAAAGTTGGTTGCCCAGCTTTGGTCGAATATTTATATATCACTGACTAAAAACCTTGTCAAGAGCTAGAAATGAAAAAGTTTAGGAAAAGTGGCGACTAAGGATTTTTGTAGGAAATGTACTGGAAGGCTTTTAACCAGAAATATAGCCAAGCAAAGGCAAAAACTATAGTGATAACAGTTTGAGATCCTGAATCGTGATAGGTTCTTAAAAGCAGATAGCCTAAAAATAAGCAAAATATGAAGAATATAAATCTAAAGATTTGCCATCCAAAATCTACTTTCATAGAAGCTATTGTAAACCCCTTTTAGAACCATCACAACTACCTTTTTCAAATCAGGCTTTCCATCCGTTATCTTTTTTCCTCAATTGAGAGAATGTCTTCATGTGCTCAAAAATTTAGCTCCTGTTAACAAATTATTGTTGTTATTTATAAGTTCTAGAAAATTCGCTTCTAATGCTTTTTCATATAACTCTGATCTATTTTTATCTCTTGCAACATAAATATCATCAATATTTTTGTTTAATACCTCAAGTAGTTCTTCAAAGGAAGCATTATGTCGGACAAAGTTTGCCTTAAAATTTTCAATGAATAATCCTTCAATTTTAGAATTTTTATTAACATAAATAGCAAATTCATTGGTTACATTGAATAACACAGCGTCTCGGGCAACAATAGAAGGAGTGAAATATAAAGCATCTATCAACTTATCATATGATAATCTCCACTTTTCTTCCCTAGCTATATTTGGAAGCCTATAGATACTCTCCCTAAGTTTTTTAGGATTAAGTTTTTGAATAATGTTTATTGCTTTTGGTATAGACATTTTTTAGTATCTCCCTTCTCTTCTTTTATGTTTTGAGGTTGGTATGCAGTTAATATAAACCATGGTTTGTCCCATGTTCCAACAACTACTTTCGTATATAAATTAAACCTGGAGAATCTTGTTTTTTGATAATAGTTAAGTTTATAATAATTCCTTATCTTGGGGTTTGTCAAGTCTTCCCAAATTACATCTGGATCTACCAATGCTTCTGGTATGCTTTTCTTAACAAATCCATTCGGACTTAAATCATCTAAATCTACGTGTGTATTCGCTTTTTCCTTACGGCGTTTTTCATGAAATATAATCCTATTCTTATTGTAATCAATAACATCTAAACAACATGAGCTAGATGACTTCTTACTCATTACAATATTATAGTACTATGGTTAAAATTGAGCAAGAATAAAATAAGGAATGCGTAAACAACAAAATTAGAAGTAATCTCTTTCCTTGTCTTCATAGCATAGATGCCCCAGCTTTGGCCGGTCGGCCAAATTGCAGCCGGTCAACCAGTTCCGGAAAAGTTTTCCCGGATACATCAATATCGGGATTTTTTTGCAGTACTCTTTTTTTGACCTCCTGATAAATTTTGGCCATCGCCAACTGTTCATAATATATACCGCTTCTAAGCAAACCTATCTCCACCCGGCCTTTTTGACTAGCTCTGGGATCGTAAATATAATAGCTGGCACCGCTGGCGCTATCTTTAAAGAAAACTTCTGGTAATTTTTCTATCATAAATTCTTCGGGACTTTGGGCATTGGCCCAAAAATAGTTTGCTAAAAATGGGATGAAATCGCAATCATAATTGTAAGGCTGCCTTAGCTCCTCTAAAAGTTTTGCTTCTTCCTCGGGACCCGCAGGGAACTGATATTTTATTTCAATGTTATCTGTTACTTTTCCCGACTGCGGACGCTTTTTGTATTCATCATATGTGTCTCTGGTGTTGTTCCTCATTTCACTAATACGACGGCCGATAAATTCCTTCCTCGCTTGGTGCCGTTTAGAATTATCTAAGCTGGTATACGAACCAACCAAATGCTCAAGGGTCCACGACTGTAAATCGTCCCGCAGTGGATTTTCTTGAACAGGGCCATCAACTTCATCAATCGGCCTGGTTTGGAACCTGACCGGCTGGAAAAAGTCGGAAAAATCAGTCCGGGAAAATTCTGGAGGATGGGTACTGGCTCTTAAGCGATAATCTAGGCTGGAGAGTAAAGTATCAATATAATAGTTGTTATGGGGAAAATCAGGCGTTAGTATCCTTAAGAAGCCAAGATCAGGTACAACAACCGGCTTTCTTCTCCAAATATGATCCGCAATATTGGAAAGATAGACAACATTGTTGGAATCTTTAAATTGCGGCAGGTTTGCCAATAGATTCATCAGTTCCGGATTGGCAAAATCTACTTGAGCAATCGCTAGGTTTCCTGCTTGAGCAAGTTTGGTAAGAGTAGGCCAATATTTTATCCAGGCGAATTTAATATTGGCAGGGAGATCTTCGGTAAAAACATTCTTATCAATATTGGTATAAGTTACTGCTGAAGTATAAGGACATGGCTCACCGCGCTTTAATTTCTCAATTAATGCCTGACCGGACGCGACTGCCTCATAATTTATATCAAATAGCAAGATGGCCTTGGGTAATTGACCTTCAGGAAAAGCTTCCAGCATAGAAAAAACATTGCCGGCGCCAATACCTACCAGATAACCATCAGGCGCTTCTTTTTGGCTCTGGATTTTTTCAAACAGCGAAGGAGATCCGGTCTCATTAGTAGCATAATCCTTAGCAATCTCCCCCACTACTTCAAGGGGAGTTTGCAAGGCTAAGCCTTTTTCCTGCAGGTCTTTCAAAAACTGCTCACCAATACCGACAACAGAGGCTTTTGAAGCTTCGACTGTTGGCTGTTGCACTTCTGTTGTTTCAGTTTTTATTTGATCCATATATTTAATCTATGATTTTATCTTCTTCAATGATAAAACTTCTTCTTTGAATTGTTCACCCCTAATTTTATAGTTTTTGAACATGTCAAAACTGGCGCAAGCCGGAGACAGCAACACCACGTCGCCAGGTTGAGCAATTTTAGAGGCGGCCTGGACTACTTGCTTCATATCTTTGCAATCTTCAATAAAGCTGATAGCTGGTAGCTGACTGCTGACTGCTTTTTTAATTGTGGGCCATTCCACTCCTATGCCGATGATGGCTTTGACGTTCTGACTGTTTTTGATAACCTGACCTAATTTTCTAAAATCTGATCCTTTGGATGAGCCGCCTAAAATGAGAATCTCCGGCCGATCAAAAGCGGCAATGGCGGCAATGGTAGTTTCCGGAGTGGTGGAAAAAGAATCATTATAATAAGTAACGCCGGCGACCTCTGCCACTTTTTCCAGCCGATGCTCCAAGCCCTTAAAATTGGCAATGGCCCGACCAATTACTTTATTGTCAATCGATAAAATCTTAGCCACGCAAATGGCGGCTGCCACATTATCCCAATTATGTCGGCCCGGTAATGCCACGCCGCCAATCGGCATGATTTTTTGCTTAATATCACCATCACTGTACCAAAAACTGTCTTTTTCTACCCATACTCCATGGTCAACTTTGGCAAGGCGGGAAAAGATAAAAACTTGTCCTCTGGTTTGGGAAGCATAATACATACTGTTGGGATAATCCTGGGCAATTACCGCAAAGTCGTTATTTGTCTGGTAGGAAACAACTGGCTCTTTGGCCGATAAATATTCTTGAGTATTCTTATGCCAGTCTAAGTGTTCGCTAGTCACCATTAGCACCACCCCTATATGGGGGCTTTTGGTCAGATCCATCAGCTGAAAACTGGATAATTCCAGAATCACCCAGGAATCTCCTGTCACATCATCCAAAAAATCCAGCGGCGGCCGGCCAATATTTCCGCCTAAAAAAACTTTTTTACCGACGGCTTTTAATATTTCGTAAATTAAAGTGGCCGTGGTGCCCTTACCTTTGGTACCTGTCACCCCAATAATCGGTGCCTGACATAAATCGAAAAATAATTTTGTTTGAGAGGTGATCTTTACTCCTTTTTTGGCTGCTGCCAAAAGAGGTGGCAAATCCGGTCTGATGCCGGGGGACCTGACAATCACATCAAATTGGTCTAAACTATCTAAATACTTAGGTCCCAGAATAGGCTCTAACTTCCAACTGGTTATTTTTTCCCCCACATTTCCTGCTAATTGATCTTCTGTCTTCTGATCAAGTATTGTGATATCAGCTCCCTGTTTTTGCAGCCACTCCACAGTGGAAAGGCCTTCTATTCCTAAACCTAAAACTGCTACTTTTTTACCAGCAAAGCCCATTTATCCTTTCAACAGCGTCAGCCATAATCCCAAAATAGCAAACATGCAGCCTGCCAGCCAAAATCTGGCGACCACTTTGGGCTCTTCCCAACCCATGTTTTGGAACAGGATGTGAACCGGAGCCACCGGAAAAAGTTTCTTGCCAAGAAATTTTTTAGACAAAAGCTGCAATAGAGATGAACCAACCTCAACAATAAAAACTCCGCCAACCACCGCCAAAGCAATAACTTTACCCAACAGCAGGCCCAATAACCCCAGGGTGGCGCCGAAGGCCATCGCTCCCACATCACCCATCCAAATTCTGGCCGGGTAGACATTAAAATATAAAAACGCCACCAGAGATCCCAACCAAGCTCCGATAAAAATAGACAGCACAGTATCCAGAACCGTATTTGATAAAATCAGCAATACCACCAGACAAATCAGCAACAGGCCGGCAGCCAGCCCATCCAGACCATCGGTAATATTAAAAGCATTGGCAAAAGCAATAATGATAAAGGCAGCCAAGGGAATATACCAGAGGCCCAATACCACCGGGCCAAAGCCGGGAACATTCACTAAATTTATCCCCAGCCCGGCATACAACAGCCAAGCAATAAACACCGCCAAGACCACTTGAAGAATTAGCTTATGACGCATTCTCAAACCCCAAAACATGGTCCTGGTAAAACCGAAAGTTTTTATCAAATCATCATAAAGGCCCAACAGTCCAAATGAGATAAAGGTAAAAAATAGTAATAAAGTTTCTTTCCAAAACGGATACAGGGAAGTGATCAGATTTTCCTGGGATTGTAAAAGTAGCAAACTAAAGACTGACAAGAGTGACACCACCAAAATTACCACCAATCCGCCACCCACCGGCGTGCCTTTTTTCCAGGCATGCAGACGGTCAAAAATCGGCGTGGGATTTTCGAAAACATCCAAGGTTGTCTGGGCCCGTCTTTGGAATTTCCATTTATAAAGTAAATTAATATAGGGAACAATCAAGATTGAAGTAATAACAAATGATAAAATAACCACGCTTAAAAGTTCGAACATATTTATAATTAAGAATCCAGAATTATGAATTAAGAATTAGCATTATATATTTTCCGAAAATAACCAGTCCCACAACGACTGCGCCAATGGCAACAACCAGCACCATGGCTGCTGATATATCTTTGGCAATTTTGGCGCTTTGCCGCCATTCCTGGGTTACCAGATCACAGATTGACTCCAGGGCAGTATTGATCATTTCTGCCACAAATACTAAAACTATGGTAAAAGTCAAAATCAACCACTCGGTTTCACCAATTGCCAACCGCCAGCCCAAAAAAATCGCCAGTATCGCCACGATAGTATGAACAGCAAAATTAGGCTGGGTGGAATAGGCATACCACAAGCCTGAGAAGGCATTTTGGAAAGAAATGGTATGCCGGCGCACCCGATGGAACACGCGCCTGATCATGTATTTATATTATACCTAAAGCTTAAGCAAAGGCAAAATTTGACACAGGCGCACCAGCGAAGCTATCATCAAGTCTGATGGATCCAACAATAGAGAACAGGGCCAATATCACAGAAGAGCTGCGAGGCCTGGTGGGCCGGGATCTGGAACAGCATGAGGCAGGAGAGATCTTTCGGGGTCCTATTGTTAATGTAGAAATAGCCAAAGATCAAAAAAGTCCGGGAGAAAAGGGGTTCTTGTCCATTTATTTAGGCTGGATTGCTAGAAGAACACCAGAGGGCTGGCGACTTTGGCAAGAGAAAGAAGCTGATAAGGATTTGACTATAACTGGCACTAATCTGGACTTTCATCATAGTTTTTCCAGAGACGCCCAAGGCAATATCACAGGTTTTCTTATGCCATACATCGGCAGTGTGACTATTCATTCTGCCGGCGACAACCTCAAAAAAGAAGAGCTGTTGCCAAAAACCAGTTAAGATTTACCACAATTGTAATTAGAGACCCCTTATTATCTTTCTAATTGTTTCTACCAAATAGTTAACCCAGTATCCGACCCGGTTGATGACTAAGTCTTGCGCATGAAGATATTCAATCTCTTCACCACCGAAGCCACGTTTAAACAAAGAAATTCGATAAAATCTATGCTTTGTTTGGTTGAGGGGAGATACCCCCCATAAATTGTATCGTCTTATACCTCTTTTTTTAGCCTCCTTAATTGCCTCCCACTGAATCAGATATGAACCGGGATATTTTCGACCTGCTTCTGTGCTAGCCCCATAATGATAAACAGCTTCCGATCCGCAGAAAATAACCATGGCTTGCGCCAATACCTGACCTTTTAGGCTGGCTTGATAAAGCAGCGCTTGCTGATTCCGGGCAAAAACACGGAATTGTTCATGTAGAAAACCAAAAGAAAATGGTACAAAATGATGTCTTTTGGCAGTAATAATTTGTAGATTGTAAAAATCTTTAATCGAATCGGGTTTTTGACTGGTAGTTATTTCAATTCCTATAGATTCGGCTTTTTTAATTTCGTAACGGGTGTTTTTTCTCATCTGCTTCAATAATTCCCCTTCTGATTGGGTGAGATTTAATTGGACAGTCAGTTCCGCATGTAGGTGCATTGGAGAATTGATAAAACCATGAGAAGAAAACAATTCTTTAGCAAAAGTATTGGCTATAAGTTGCGGCCGGACGCGAACAAAAACACATTTTTGGATTTGGGCTAATTTTTTAAGTTGTTGTACAAAATGGTCTACCAACTCTTGATTATCCCAATTAAGAATAGGACCGCCGGGAACTGTTAAGTAGCGGCCTCGCTTTGCCTTTTCTACTATTGATAGCATCACTCCAGCTAATTTTTCGTCTTGGAAAAAACCGGTTCTAAAAATGGTAGCTCCCAGGTTTTGATGAAATTCTCCCCAACTCCAGGATTGTAAAAAATTAGCCTCCGGGTATTGACTGATGAAATTCTCCCAAATATTTTTGTCGTTAATATTTTTTACTGTGATAGTTGCCATTGGTTAATTAGGTTGGTAATCCTTCGGGCATATTTCCCCGAGACGTAACCATGAGTCGGTAAATTAACTATCCTCGAGGAAATTTTTTCTGCTACCGGACACTGAGATTGATAATTAGTCATCTGCAGATATTTGCCAGGCGCAATCGGGGCATCATACCAAATATCTGCCAGATGAATGCCACGCTTGGTCAGATAAGTTATTAAACTGTCTCTTTTATCTACCAGAATAGGAAATCTGACATGAGTAGAGTTATTAATCTGGGAAATTAGGGCAGAAGAAAGCATTTTTTTGTCAAGATACCTGGTATAAATGCGGGCTATTTCCCTTCTATGTTTAAGGTTCATATCCAAATGCTCCATCTGTAATTTAATTAAATAACAATACCAAAATGGGAGCGAGTGAATCGTTAAAATCCCTGCGGTATTAATTGTTGATGACAACCAGCCTGCTTGCTTGAGGACAAGATGCAAAATCTTCCCGATAGCCAAATCATAACTATTTCTAATCAAAAACGTAAACATGGGATACATCCTATCAAGCAGCTGTTGCCGGAGGTTTAGGTTGGTAAATTTTATTGAAAAAAGAGGAAATAATTTTTTGTTTCTTATAATCAATGCTCCTCCAGATATTCCATCGATAATTTTGTCTTGGCTAAAAGATAGCACTGCCAAATCACCCATCGTGCCAGCTTCCTGACCATTAAGATAAACTAGCCCGGCACTATGAGCTAAATCCTCAATCAATATTAATTGGTTATCAACGCATAGTTTTTTTATTTCTCTAATCTCGCAAGGATAACCTAAAGTATTTTGTATTATTACTACTTTGATGGAGGGATTCGTCTTTAATCTTTCCTCCAGCTGTGATGCTGTAAAGTTTAAGCCGCCATCGGCAATATCCAAATACTCAACCTTTAACCCCGCTTCTGTGACTGCCTGGTATACTACATAACAAGTAAAGCCGCAAACAGCGACAGTGGCGGACAAGTCCAATCCCAGTAGCATTAATGCTGACTTCAAAGCTTCACGGGCTTTATAAAATAGTAGTACTTGGCCTCCGTATCTTTGCTCCAGCATATTTTTTAAATCTACCTGATGTTGCTGATTATTTGGAGCAAATATAGCTTTCAATACAAAATCTGCAGAGTAATTTGAGCCTAAGGAATTAAAAATACTCATACAACTGGCAATTCTTTTATGATGAGGTCAGCCACTTCTTTTGTATGAGTAAATTGAGGTGAATGCCCGGCACCTTTAACAACGTATAATTTTGAACCTTTAACTAAACTGTGCATTAATTTACCATCCTCAAGAGGAGTAGTGGTATCTTCCTGACCCCAAATAATTAGTGTCGGTACTTGAATTTTGCTCAGTATTCCAGTTAAATCAGTGCTGATTAAATTTAACATCGTTCGTCGTTGAGCTGGCAGAGCATTTCCATAATCTCCTTCGCGGGCTAATTTATAGAGTAAAATTTTAAGAGTTTCAGAGGTGGTTATTTTTTTCCCTAACTTAGCCATATTCCCAAAGATAAATCTTTTAATACGAATTGGTAATTCATTGTGGTAAACACCTGCACTGTCTATCAAAACCAGTTGACTAATTTTATCTGGATATTTTTCAGCAAAACTAAACGCGATGCGTCCTCCATTTGAATGACCTATTAATATAACTTTCCCTTTTTCATCGTCGGTTATTTTTTTGAGCCATTTAACATATTCTTCCAGATTCCAAACTTGATCTATTGCTGTTGTTAAACCGGGAATACGCAGTAAAACAGGATTCGTTCCTTTTGAAGCCATAAATTTTATAAACAGATCCCATTTCTTAAGAGGATCTATATTCACATTTGAGTACGTCCATCCGTGTAGAATAAAAATTTTGTTCATAGCCCCCAGTGTTTTCTCCTTATTTGCCAAACTTTTTCCCGTCTGGCCAATTTTTGTGCATCATTTTTATCCCAAAGCAGATGTTCGATAACTCCTTCTAAAAAACGAGCTCCTTTAAATAGAATAACTTCACCGCCGGAAATTGTATTTTGTAAATAGTCCAGCACTTCCCGAGGATTCATAAATTTTTGAACATCCGTTTTGTCCCCAATCATTTTTTGTAATTGAGGGAAAGTATACTGTGATGTGCGAGGACCAAATAAAATAATTTTTTTTAGCTCTAGTTTAGCTATAATTTGGGCAAGTTGTTCATGCTCATAACCCTCACCTGCTCCTTGTTCCAGCATATCGCCAATTACTGCCCATTTGGTTTGGGCGGGAATTCTGGAAAACATTTCCAGGATTACTTCCATGGAAGATAAATTGGCATTGTAACTACTATCAATAATGGTGATATCATTTACCCCAGGAAATACTGAGCTTCTACCGGGAGGAAGATAAAAATGAGCAAATGTATCATCAACTGGATGACCAAGATAAGCAAGAAGCCCAAGACACATAAAAATATTATAGGAGGTCTCCCTTGGTAGAGAAAAATTAAAAGTATACAGTTTATCATCAATTTTAAATCTAGTCTGACTAAGCGAAACTTGATAATCCTGAAGGTGATTTGCAATAGTAGCCAGCTTCACCTGAGAGGTGGTCCTGGATAGTTGCTTTGTGATAAATGCAGAATCTCCATCCACTATCGACAAATCTGATGTATACTCCAGAAAATAGCCATACTCATAAGCAATGGCATCCTCCAGTGAATAATATTTTTTGTTTTTGACTAACTTATCAAAATTTTTACTGTGAGTCCGGGAAACGCTCGTCCATAAAGTCACTTCCGGTCTAAGCAGCAATGCTAAGAACTTACCTTCAAACGGTCGATCACAATCAGCCTCAACTATATAAATTTTTTGCGGATAAGGTTTTTTAAAAGCCCTAAACGGGGCCAGTAAAAAAAGTCCTGGCCATTCAATAATAGTCAGGCTACGGCGATGCAGATTTAAAATATCAAAAGGTATCCCATAGGAACTGTTGGCATGGTGGGAATATTTAGCTTGGCTTCTTAGTTGTGATTCGATTAAATGCAACAGGGTAGTTTTACCGCTAGACCCTGTCACTACGATTACTCTAGGATGCCAGATTTTTAATTGAATACCGGCAAAAAATCTAAAGTAATAAGCTATGGGAAAGTATAAGATCGTCTTGAACCAGGCCGCCATATCTTTATTCTACCATCATGAAGTCGTGCCAGTACTGATAAAGTTGGTAAGTGGCCACCACATCGCCCCAGCAATACTGGGCAATGTCCAAATATTTCTTCTTATAATACAGCCTTGACACGTCCAGGCCGGTGATGCCTTGAGCTTTGGGACTTTTTATACCAAATGCCTTACAATACATGTCCAAAGACAATTTTCTGGAGGCACCAAAAAAACTTAGCTGGTCTGCCAAATCTACATGCCGGGCAGCATAGCGGTTGCCCATCAGAGCGGTGGTTACTTTAACTTTATTGACAGCGGACCTGATCATCAAAAACGGCACATCAAAAGCCCGGCCGTTAAAAGTGACAACTTGCTCAAAATTGGCAACTGCCTGCCAGAATTTTTCCAATAGCTGCGCTTCATCTGCGAAAGGTTCATAAACTACTTTTTTCTTCTGATCAGTTTGGGCAGTCTTATCCAGTGGACTCAGGTAATACACTTTGCCAAAATCAGGATAATCCGGCGAGAACAGGCCAATGGCAAAAACAAAACCAGTCACCGGATAAAGCGCGGTTGATTGTTTGGCAGACAGCAATTCTTTTTCATCTTTGGCAAAACGGGTTAAATACTTCTTCTGCTCCCGGTCAAGTTTGGAAAATTTCTGCCCGACTGTTTCGATATCAAAAATAAGCCTCTTCATATTATTATTTAACTGTCACGCTTTTGGCAATATTTCTAGGTTTATCTACATTATGACCAAGTTCAACAGTCATATAATAAGATAGCAACTGCAGTGGAATAATATTCATAATAGCCGAGGTTTCTTTCGTGTCAGGAACTTGGAGGTGAAAATCAAAGCTTTGATGAGGTTTTGGTGATATCCCTATAATTGTAGCACCTCTGGCTTTTACCTCATTGACAGCGTTGAGAATATCTCTCTCTGCCACATCACAAGAAACAGCTGAAATAACCGGAACGCCTTTTTCTATTAGAGTTATGGCGTAGTGTTTTAAGTCCCCAGCAGGGATAGCATGAGCATGTTTATACGTGCCTTCAATAATTTTAACCATACCTTCCTTGATAATATTTAGATTTTGATATTTTCCTAAAAGGAAAATATTTTTTGCTTTGATCAACTTTTTCCCTATCAATTTTATAGCCTTATGATTTTTTCTATCTTTTAAGTACTTATCCATTTGATAAGCTAGATCATTCAAATTTCTAACCCCTTCTTTGAGTTTACCTTGAGCAATTTTGGCAATCAGATAACCCCAGGCAATTTGTGAAACGAACACCTTAGTAGACATCACACAAACCTCCGGACCGGATTGGGTCATAAATTTAATATCTGACATTCTGGTCATGGTGGATCCTGACATATTAACAAAAGAGGCAATTTTAACCCCTTTCTTTTTGGCAACTTCCAGAACCTCCAACACATCTGCTGTTTCACCGCTTTGGGATGGGGCAATAATCAAATCTCCTTTAGAGAACAGATCATAATAATCCAGAGCTTCGGCACCTATTAAGCTGGTTACTTTAATTTTAGTATAAATTCTCAAATAAAATGCTATCTGAGAGGCTGCTATACCGGTTGTCCCAGATGCGATAGTATAGACATTTTTGGCTTTCTTGATGGCATTTACCAGTTGTTGATAAATTTTTATATCTTGATTCAGCAATTGTCTTATGACATATGGGCCTTCGTGTATCTCCTTAACCATGAAGTGGGGATACCCTTCTTTATCGATAGTATTATTGTCAAGATCAACATTTTCTTGTATATATGATCGATTCCTGCCTGATTTAATATCCATTAATTTTATATTCCCGTCTTGGCAGTAAACCAGCTGACTATTTTCTACAACTATCATCTTCTGAACAAATGGAGCAAAAGATAAAGTATCGGAAGACAAATATATTTCACGATCTTTCTTATTTAGACCAACAACCAAAGGTGAGCCATTACGAGCGGCAATCATCCGGCCATCTTGTGTTAAAATAATTACCGTATTTCTTCCTTTTAATTTCAAAAACGCCAAACGTATCGCATCAATCAGGTTTTTGCTATGCTTTAGTTCCTGCTCAACTAACCTAACAATTACTTCGGTGTCTGTTTCGGAGTTAAATTTGAAGTTTTTCTTTAATAGTTCTTTTTTGAGCTCCAGATAGTTTTCTACAATACCATTTTGAGCAAGGGCAAAGCTCCTATCAGAAGAGAGGTGTGGGTGAGCATTAATTTCATTTATTCCTCCATGTGTAGCCCAACGAGTATGTCCAATACCGATTGAGGATCGAGGCAGGCTTGTTTGGCCATTAATATCTCCTATTGCCCCAACTTTTTTGCTCAACTTTATTTTACCATTTAAAACAGCGATTCCCCAAGAATCATAACCGCGATATTCTAATCTTTTCAGTCCTTGTAAGACTTTTTCAGCAGCATCATCGTTGGTTCCGACATAGCCAAAAATCCCACACATACATTAGTTAATGATAAAAGATCAACTATTAATGATTAAATTTATTTTGTAATTCATCATTCATCCTTAATCATTATCAGTCTACCCTCTTAATAGCCGCGCCCAGGCTTTTGAATCTTTTTTCCACATCCCCGTAACCTCTTTCCACCTGTTCTATCCGATCTATGGTGCTTCTACCATCAGCTGCCAAGGCTGCCAAAACCAGGGCCATACCGGCTCTCAAATCCGGACTATCCAGTTCTCTGCCGACCAGCTTAGTCGGCCCAGCCACCACTGCCCGATGGGGATCACATAAGATGATGTTGGCGCCCATGTTAATCAGTTTATCCACAAAAAACATTCTGCCTTCGTACATCCAGTCATGAACCAACGTAGTTCCTGCAGCTTGGGTTGCCAAAACAGTAAATACAGACGTCAAATCAGTCGGGAATCCTGGCCATGGGTCAGTATCGATTTTACGAATTGCCGTCAGTTTTGATGATTTCACCTGCAGACTCCATGGAGACTGGTTATGTTCTGACGAATTATTGGCAACCAACTTGATATCAACTCCCATTTTTTTCAGATAAGTCACAATCATGTCCATATCTTCCGGTTGCACATCATTGATGGTAATATCTCCCTGGGTAACAGCAGCAGCCACGGCAAAAGTGCCTACTTCAATATGATCAGAGGGAATTCTGTGTGTTATTCCTCTTAATCTTGAGACGCCTTCCACCATCAGCAGGTTTGAACCAACTCCTGATATTTTGGCACCCATTTTATTTAAGAATTTACACAAATCAGCCACATGCGGCTCGGAAGCAGCATGTTTGATAACCGTAGTTCCTTCTGCCAGAACTGCTGCCATGATAACATTTTCTGTAGCTGTGACCGATGACTCAACTAAAAACACCGGAACTCCGGTTAATTTGCCAGCAGATAATTCGTAACTATTATCATCAACCTTAACGCTGACTCCTAGTTGAGACAGAGCATCTAAATGGACATCAATCGACCTGCGTCCGATAATGTCTCCACCGGGGTGGCGCATTTTTACCTTACCCAGTCTTTTGACCAGTGGCCCCAAAAGTAAAACAGAACCTCTCAATTGAGCTACCAGTTCTGATGATAATTGATGTTTAGTAACTTTTGAAGTATTGATTTTGAGTGTATCCTCGCCCTGCTTTTCCACTACCGCACCTAATTCCCGCAGGATTTGGCCCAATACTTTAACATCGCCTATATCAGGTACATTTTCTAAAATACAATCCTCATCCGTTAACAAGCTGGCAGCCATTACCGGTAAGATTCCATTCTTGTTGGCTCCAGCATTAATCTGTCCGATTAAGGGCCTGCCGCCAGTGATTTCAAATTTAGCCATATTAGTTAATGATAAAGGATTAAGTATTAAAGATTAATGAATCTTGTTAATTCATCTCACCATCCATCTGCTTACCAAACTCCCCTACGTAGAGCAGTTCTTCTGCCAGTTCCAAACCCAATTTTTGCTGGGCTTGCTCTTGGCAAAGCTTCACCAATTCTAGCACATCGGTAGCTTTTGCTCCACCTAAATTAACTATAAAGTTGGCATGTTTAGTAGAAATTTGGGCTTGTCCGATTTTGGTGCCTGCCAGACCAAGCAGGTGATCAATCACATAGCCAGCAGCAGGAGTGGGCAGTTTAAGTCTCGTCATATCAACCACAGAAAGATTGCGGAAAATACTACCGGCAGAAGTTGGTGTTTGAACCTTACTTTTTCTCTTGGCCCACTCAGTGGCAATAGTTAATGCTTTCTGCCTGTCTCCTTTATACAAGGCTAGGGTCACATCAAGTACTACCTCAAGGGTCTTGTGCAAAATACTATAATCATAATCAAATTGAAAATAAGATTGGTCAACAGTTTTGATATTACCGGCTGCATCAAGAATTCTGGCAGACACCACTAAGTTTCCCAAAAAACGATTAGCACCATGCATATTCATATAGATTGCACCACCAACTGATGCCGGGATTCTGGCAAACCACTCCAAGCCAGTTATATCCTGGCTAATTAAATTAGTAATCAGCACCGGCACCATAACTCCGGAATCAACTTTGACCAACACCCGGTCATATTTTGATTCATCATAGTCCAGATCATTAAATTTGATGAACTGATCCTCATCGGCCTGACCAAAACGCGGCTGCGTCTTAGTTAATGATGAGGGATGAATGATGAAGGATGAATTAATGACTTCCACTACAACAGTTTTATTATGAATTACCAGTCCTCTGATACCTTTATCCCCCACCAAAATCTTTGATCCGCCACCTAAAATAAAATAAGGAATTTTTCGTGCTTTGGCTAAATTGACAGCGCCAATAAGCTCATCTGCGGTTTGCGCTACATAAAACAAATCCGCCGGCCCGCCAATGGCAAAGGTGGTATGCCTGGCCATTGGCTCATCTTGCAAAAGGTGATCTTTGCCCAACTCGTCTATAATTATTTTGTATTGATCACTCATTATTAACTAGTTTTCTTGATAATTTATTAATATCACCCGCGCCCATGCATACCACAATACTACCAGGAACTAGCCGGCTTTTTAGCCAATTATAGGCAGCCTCTAAGCTGGATAAGTATTTGACATGATCTTTGCCTATAGCCTCGACTAATTGACGGCTGGTCACCCTGCCGGTAGCTTTTTCGCGGGATGCAAAAATATCAACAACTATCACTTCATCCACCGGCGCATTTTGGAAAGCCTTAACAAAATCATCAAATAAAGCTCGGGTGCGGGAAAACATATGCGGCTGAAAAACACAAAAGATTTTCTCATTAGAGAATTTTTGCCTGAAAGCCTGCAGTGTTTTGACAATGGCGGTGGGATGGTGGGCATAATCGTCAAAAACTTTGACACCGTCAACTTCTCCCACCTGTTCAAATCTCCTGCCAACTCCGGAAAAATTTTCCAAAGCGCTCTTTATAACTAGCTCATCAATGCCAAGTTGTTGAGCGCAAGCTGCAGCCAGGCTGGCATTATCCTGATTAAACTCACCCGGTATAGATAAATTATATTTAACTTTAGCAACTTCACTGGTACGAAGCACTCTACCGCCAGACTTGACTTGGCTGATAAACTTGGCAAAACTAGTCTGGAGTTGCTGCTCATTTTGAAAATATTCCGGATGGTCAAACTCAATGTTGGTAATAACAGCCAGGTCAGGATAGTAGTTTAAGAAATTATCATTAAACTCATCGGCCTCACAGACAAAATATTTGCCCTGGCCAAGACGATAATTTTTACCCCACTGTCTGACAATTGCTCCAACTTCCACTGTTGGGTCAAGGCCGGCCGCTTCCAAAATCATTCCGATCATGGCGCAAGTGGTTGATTTGCCGTGAGTGCCGGCAACAGCAATCACAAATTTGTCTTTTTGCAAAAATTTACCCATAAATTCCTGCCAGGTCATCAGCGGAATTTTTTTATTGTGTGCTGCTTTGAGTTCCTCGTTATCAGCATCAAGGCTTAAAATCGCCGGCGAAACTACCACCAGATCTACCTTATTTATATGCGCGGGAGCATGTCCTTGGCTGATTGCTATGGTTGACAAATCTTTTAAGTAGTTGGAGCTGGTATCCAAATCGCATCCGGTAACTTGATATCCAGCGGCTTGAGCAAGAGCAGCCACTGCCGAGGCACCACTACCACCAATACCAATAAAATGTAAAACTTCTGGGGAATTAGACATATTAAATTTCAATATTAACGCGGTAGTTTTCTTGGGTTAGGACCGTCGTATTCAATATCTTCATCGCTAATTCTTCGGAAAGGTTTTTCTCTGGTTGTCTCCTCAAAACTGTGAGCCACCAAAGCGACTGTTCTGCCGATTATGAAAAAGCCCTTGCCCAGACGCCAGTCAAAACCCATATCAGACACAATGGCGGCAATAGCCCCATCAACGTTGAGGGGAATTTTCTTGCCTTTTTGCTTTTCCAGTTCGTTGCCTACCTCTTTGGCCAAAGTGCAGTACTCGCCATAAAATCCCAGTTGTTGGGCTTTGTCCAAAAGCTGGGTTGCTCTGGGGTCAATATCATAGACTTTGTGGCCATAGCCGGGAATCCTATCGCCTTTGCCTAAAATTTTTTCTACCAGAACTGGAGCCGCGTATCCCATCTGCAATAGGTGGGCTGCTTCCTCAATAGCCCCGCCATGTGCCTCCCCGATACCTAAAATTCCGGCAGCCACTGATGCTTGCATCGGATTGACACTTGATGCCGAGTTTCGGGCGTTAGTAACAGACGGCGGGCCCAAACCATTATCAACAGTGGAGATTAAAATAGCATCCATCATCTGGCGCTGGCTACCTGTCGGTAATTCTCCTTTAAGTTCCAAAAAGATCACCTCGGTAAGGGTAAGTTTATCCACCAGATCTGCCAGTTTATAGCCCCTAATGTGAGGTTGGCCGTCAATTATTGCGGAAATGGCTGTCTTCCACCTTTTATTCGAAGAAAAGCTTTGCTTATCCATAATTGTTATTTTAGCTCCTTTTTTACCAAAGTCGGGATTTCATCCAGGGTCTTGGCCATCACTACTCCAGCTCTCTTGAGCGCCTCTACCTTAGATGGATAACTTCCTTTATTACCGTAAACTATCGCTCCGGCATGCCCCAGTTTGGTACCAGAAGGCAAGGTTTCTGCAAATAAACCGGACACAAAAGCCACCACTGGTTTACTAAACTTTCCCCTTCCCGCTTTCCCCTTACCACTTATATATTCTGCTGCTTCCTCTTCGTAAGTACCGCCAATTTCTCCAAACAACACCACCACCCGGGTTTGATCATCTCCATCGAATTGTAATAAAAGATCGGCAAAATTGCTACCTATTAAAATATCGCCGCCAATTCCCACTACTGTTGACTGCCCCAGACCGGCTGTTGTTAAAATCCAGGAAATCTCCGAGGCCATGCCGCCGCTTTTGGAAATTACACCTACCACCCCTGGACTAAATACCCCCCGCGGGTCATCTCCGCCGATTGAACCAATTTTACCAGTTCCGGGTGCGATAATCCCGATTGAACTGGGGCCAACCAAACAGACGTTATTTTGTTTGGCCAAGGCAATCATCACAGCCGTATCATGAACCGGTACATGTTCAGTTAAAACATTAATCAGCCCAATTTTGGCTACTGCTGCTTCTTTAACTGCTGATAAGGCGGCAAAATTAGGTACTGCCACAAACGAAGCATTAATACCTGGGTGGTTTTTTAGAGCTTGGGCGACTGTGTCATATACTGGTACTCCATGTACTTCTTCTCCGCCTTTTCCCGGAGTGACTCCGGCCAAGACTTTAGTGCCATAGTTTTGCATCTGCAAAGCCACTTTGGAACCTTCTTTACCAGTGATCCCCTGTACCAAAACTTTAGTTTTTTCGTTTATTAAAATCATTAGTTAGGGTAAAGCGTCAAGCGTTTAGGGGAAAGATTTTCTTCACCCTTTACCCCTTTCCCCTTTGCCATAAGCCAGTTCCACTATTGTTTTGGCTGTCGCTGTCATGGGTGTTTCCCGACCATATATATGAAAATCATAGCCTTCTTTTTTACCAATTTCTTTTAGCGCCTCAAAAGCTTCACGATCCCTGGGGCCGCCGCGACGGATCACAATCGGATAACCAGGCTTGGGGCTGGTTTCTCTTAAACCTTCCACAAAACCCATCAAGGTTTCATAAATATCTGTAAAATTAGCGGTGCCGCCTACCACCCAACAACCTTTCAAACCACTTTTGGCAAGAATTATTTTAGTCAGCTGTTTAATTTTTTCTCGAGGCGGATTGCCGGAATGCTCGGTATAATTGGCAGGTTTGCCTCCCAAGGCGATTAAAGCATCCATGCAGACAATAGAACCGCCGCCGCCGGCAGCCAGCACTGCAATGTCACCTGGTAGATCCCAATAAACAGAACCGGCTGTGCCTCGATGATCTCCCTCATCAATAGTTCTGGCCTCAATTTCTGCTTCTGTTGAAGCTCTGCCAAATAAATTTCTTTCCGGGAATTTTACCCCGATTAAATCGGGGTTTGCTTCTCTGCGAAAGTCCGCATCATCATCCAAAATAATCTTGGCATCAAGCGCCAGAATTTGTCCTGCAGTATCAACCACCAGGGGATTTACTTCCACCAGCTCGCAATCATATTTGACAAAAACCTGATATAGTTTGGCCACTGTGTCAACTAAATCCTTCGGAATCGGTAAAGCTGACGGATCAAAATCAGTCAATGGATCAATCGGATAAATTTTCACCTTTTTGGCATCTTCAATATCAACGCCTCCCTGATCAGAAAAAGCTAACACCGGAGTTCGGCTGGAAGTATCATAAGAAAAACTAACATAATATTCTTTTTGTGAAGTAATTTTTTGACAAACCAATATAGAGGAAACATAATCATCTTTTTCAGATAATAATTCTTTAACGTCGGCAGCTACTTGACCGGCATTATCTCTGATTCTCACCAGATTGCCTTTTTGCCTGCCGCCTGTCAATACTTGCGCTTTGACAACCAAATAATCTGCGGGTAATTTTTTAAGGTCTTCGACACTGGTGATAAGTTTCCCATCAGGGACGTTCACTCCTTGATCTTTTAAGAGTTGGCGGGCTTCAAATTCATACAATCTCATTTAATTCTTACCCCTCTCACTTTGATAACTTTGGCCGGCACTCCGACTGCCAAGGCATCATCGGGAATATCTTCAATCACCACTGCTCCGGCACCAGTTTTGGCATTCCGTCCCACAGAAACAGGAGCAACAAGGATGGTATCTGACCCAACTTGAGTTCCTGATCCAATTTTAGTTTGATATTTTTTTTGTCCGTCAAAATTAGCAACAACAGCCCCTGCTCCCACATTGACATCTTGGCCAACTGTCGCATCACCAAGATATGACATATGTCCAACTCTGGTACTTTGGCCAATTTCGGTATTTTTTGTTTCTACAAAATTTCCAATATGAGCGCTTTTTTTAATAACCGTGCCCTCTCTAATATGAGAATACGGGCCAATATCAACACTACTTTCAATGACCGCCTCTTCCAAGCAAGACGCGACAATCTGGCAATCATCACCAATTTGGCAATTATCTATTAAGCAATCCGGTCCTATCTGGCAATTTTTACCAATCGTGGTTTTCCCTAAAATGCGGCAGTTGGGTAAAATTGCTGTACCTGATTTGATTTGTACCTTCTCTGCCACCACACAACTACCAGGTTGATAAAAGCGCACCCCGGCAGACTGAAGTTGGTCAATTTTCTTCTGTGATCTCTCCCAGTCCGGAAATTTTAAATTCATTGATTATTCCTTTGACATCAGTTGATTGGCCTGGATCAATTCTTCCGGGGTATTAACACCCCACCATTGGCTGGCATCCGTCAGTTTATAGGCAATCACTTTCTTGTTTTGGCCCAGCGCCATCTTTACTAAGTCTACCAAATAATATTCTCCTTGTGGACCGCGTGGAAGGTCAACAATATTGTCGGTTAGCCAGTTTTTTTCAAATATATATAATCCATCATTTACTTCTTTGATTTGTCTCTCTCTGTCAGTGGCATCTTTTTCTTCAATAATACCCTGCAGGTGATCGGCTTGATCCCTGATGATTCTTCCCAAGCCAACAGGATTTTCTTTTTGTAATGTGACAAAGGTGATAGTTGATTTTTCTTGGAAATGGATTTTTATAATCTTATTGATAGTCTGTGGTTTATAAAAAGCACTATCATCACCATTTAAGCAAAGGACGGTATTAAAGTCCGCTGGAACTTGGCCAAGTCCACACTTTAAGGCATCACCTGTTCCCAGGGGTGGATTTTGAATAGCATATTTATATTGGCTGCCGGCAAATTGCCTGACCAGGTGGCCTTGATGTCCAATCACAATCACTGTATTGAGGGGTTCAACCCCTAAATGCTTGAGGATATCCAAAGTATAACCAAGCATTGGTCGACCACCAATTTTGTATAACACTTTGGGCAGGCGTGATGGCGCGCCTTTATTAAAACGGGTGCCTTTACCGGCTGCTAAAATTATACCAGCTATTTTCATGATAACCTTTTCCTGATGGCGGCGTAAGCAGCCTCCTGATCTGACCAGGAATATTCTTTCGTACCATAGCACATAGATTTTTCGTGTCCTTTACCAAAAATCCCTATTGTATCACCGGTTTGCGCCAGATTGATGGCAAACTCTATTGCTTCTTTTCTATCAGGCACTTTATAAAAACCTTTCATCCTTAATCCTTTATCATTCATCATTGATTCCTCCATCCCTGATTGTTGCATGCCCTGGGCAATCTGATCAATAATTTGCCCGACATCTTCAGTCCTGGGATCTTCAGCGGTAATTACTGCCAGATCTGCCAGTTTTCCTGCTACCTGTCCCATCAGCGGCCTTTTTTGCCTGTCCCGCAAGCCAGCACAGCCAAAAACAGCCATCAATCTACCTTTGGTAGTTGAACGCAGTGCGCCTAAGGCCTGGCCTAGGGCATTTGGTGTATGGGCAAAATCAACCACCACAGAAAAATCCTGCCCCAAGTCAATTTTTTCCATCCTGCCTGCCAACGACGAAAAGCCGGCAATGGCATCTCGTATGGCCTGCTTATCAATTCCCAACTCCCGACAACAGGCCAGTGCTGCCAAAATATTATATTTATTGTACTCTCCGGTCAGCTTGGTCTGGAAGGGAAATTTATCAACTGTATAGTCGGCAGTATTATTTTTTAGGGAATAGGTTATTTTTTTACCGGCAGCTAATTTAGCTAGTACCCAATAAGACTGATCATCCAAGTTAAGAATACTCAAATCAACATTGGTAAAAAGTTTGGCCTTGGACTTTAAGTAATTCTGGTAAGTCTTGTGATAATCCAGGTGTTCATGAGTAATATTGGTAACAACCGCGGCCTTAAATTTTACTCCCCAGAGGCGGTTTTGGTCCAAACCATGGGAAGTGGCTTCCACTATCATATATTCCGCACCGTCATCCGCCGCCATTTTAAGATATTTTTGCAAAAAATAAGGGTCAGGGGTGGTCACATGAAAGCCGGTATCATAATCCTCGTTGCCCAACACGGCATTGATTGAGGACACCATTGATACTTTTTTACCAGCTTGCCTGAGGATGTGGTAAATCAGATTGACTGTGGTGGTCTTACCATCAGTGCCAGTGACGCCAATTACCTGAAGTCTGGCGGAAGGAAAACCAAACCAGAAACAGGCTGTTAAGGCTTGCAGCAAGTGGTACCAGTTTTTGAGAGTCTGTAGCATTGATCTGGAAGCTAATTATATCTTAATCAGTTGTAATTTGCTACTTTTTTTGTATATACTCTTGTCATGAAATTAGTAGTGTCAGACGCTATTTTTGAGTCATTTGCCAATATTACTATCGGCGCCATAGTTGGATTTAATTTGGATAATAATGGCGATGAGGTAACAATTGGCAACCTGCAAAGACAAGCCGAAAGAGAGGTCAGACAAGCATTTTCCCAGTTTGCATCTGTGGCAGAACACCCCACAATTCTTGCCTGGAGAAATATATATAGAAAATTTGGTTGCGATCCTCATGACTATAGAAGCTCAATCGAGGCACTGGTAAGAAGAGCTGCAAGAGAAAACCCCCTGCCTCATATTAACAAATTAGTCGACTTATACAATTATATTTCCTTAAAATATCTGCTGGCAGTCGGCGGAGAAGATCTTGATAAAATAGACGGCGATCTAATCTTTAATTTTGCCAGCGGCCGTGAAGAGTTTATCCCTTTAGGGCAAACAGCCAACGATCCGCCTGTGGTGGGTGAAGTTATTTATAAAGATAACAGTGGTGCAGTTTGTAGAAGATGGAATTGGCGAGAAGGCGACAGGACCAAACTAACAGAACAGACCAAAAATGCCATCTTGGTTTTTGAATCTCCTGATGAAAATAGGCAAAATTTAGATCTGGCTATGGCAGAATTTGAACTACTGGCCCAAAAATACTGCCAGGGTAATTTTAAGAAATTCATTATTGATCGTGAGCATCCCAGCGCTGCTTGGTAGCAAGCTACTGCGGGGCAATATTTAGATAGCCTAAAATATCGCGGGCAATGGCAAAAAAAGTGGGAGCGGCGGTTTCTGCTCCATAAGGAGAACTGGTTGGCTCATCATACCTGACCAACATCACAAAGCGGGCCTGATCAGCTGGCGCAAATCCCACAAAAGAAGCAATGGTCTTTTTGGGATCATAATGCCCGGCAATGGGAATCTGGGCCGTCCCGGTTTTACCGGCAATTCTAAAGCCAGAAAGCCTGGTCCATTTGGCTTCTCCTTTTTCTACTGCCTGCACCATTATTTCAGTCACCTGCTTGGTTGTTTCCGGTCTTAAAATCTGCCTGATAATTTTAGGTTTTATTTCGATTGTTTTATCTCTCCCAATAATTTTTTCAACCACATGCGGTTCCATTAATTTCCCACCGTTAGCCAGTGTTGATACAGCACTAACCATTTGGATAGCAGTCACTGCTACTCCTTGACCGAATGAGGCAGTTGCCACATCAATCGGATACCAATCACTTTTGGGGCGCAACTGGGCTGCCGCTTCATCCTGCAAGTCAATTCCTGTCAGTTGGCCGAAACCAAAATTTTCAATATATTTATATAGCCTATCTAGTCCCAACAAGTCAGCCACATGGGTCATGCCAACGTTATCCGAGTGTATGATAACATCAGCCATGGTAGAGTTGGCTCTGTACTTATTGTCCCAAGTTCTGACAGCATACTCACCAATTTTCTTAGGTCCATGGCAGATAGGACAAATGGTGTCCGGCTTTACTAAACTTTCCTGGAGCGCCGCCGACATAATAAACACTTTAAAAGTTGATCCTGGCTCATAAGTATCAGCCACCAGCGGGTTTTTATAGAGGACAGCCGGATACTTGGTAAAGTTTAATGGATCATATGCCGGATAAGAAGCCATCGCCAATATCCCACCGGTTTGAGGATCCACTACCACCACCGAGCCTGATTTGGCCCCATATCTCAAAACACCTGCTGCCAAATGTTTTTCTGCAAAATATTGAATAGTACGATCCAGGTAGAGTTGTAAATTCCTGCCATCTTCTGCTTGGCCAATTTTATACCCGCCAATCAGGATGGGCCGACCACGGGCATCACGTTCTTGTTGAACTTCCCCCGGCTTACCCTTAAGATCCTGGTGGTAAAATCCTTCTAGCCCGAAATAACCTCTATCGCGACCGTCCTGGTCAGAGCCGACAAACCCTAAGAGTTGGGCTGCCATGGATGCTTCCGGATAAAATCTTTGGTTGTCTTGCTCAAAGTTTATGCCGTCAAAATTATAAGATTCAATAGTTTTTTTGGATTGCTGGCTAATTTTGCGCGCCAGAGGCACCCAAATTAAATTGGATTGATTTAATTTTGCTAAAATCTCCTCTTGGAAATTCTTGCTAGCAGGCAAATCAACTGCCGAGGCCGTGGCTTCATTACCTTGATAGACAACCGGCGCCAGGACTCTGGCAATTTCTGCTTTTTGCGATTCGACAAGCGCCGGCAAGTTGGCATACACCAAAAAGGCCAAATCATTCCCCACTAGTTTGGCACCATTTCTATCAAATATTTCTCCCCTGCTGGCACCGATTTCCCTTATAAACCAGTGCTGCTGTTCTGCTCTAGCTTGAAGTTTATCCTGTGATAATACTTGCCAAAAAAATAATCTGGCAATGATCAAAAATCCTACCACTACAATAGCAAAAAAGAGGAACTTGATTCTCCACATAAGTTACAAGAAATGTACGAGAATTTTCAATTAGCCAAAGCCACAACCGTCTGAGAAGAAATATACAGGAAAGAGCCAGGCTTGTAAAAGCCTAATCTTTGACTCTCTTGGGCTATGTGACCTATCGAAGTAATTTTAGCTTTCTGATTTTGCAGTTCTTGATTCTCTTCTTCTAAAATGCCAACCTGCTCTTCAATTTTGGCCATGGTTCTGCCTTGCGTCGCCAGGTGGTTAGCCAAAACAAGCTGTAAAAATGACAATATCAGCATTAATACTATTAGTAAAATGAATAGGTAGTGCTGTGCGGATTTGGTTGTTTCTGTTTTGGCAAAATACATGGGCAGTAAACCTTTATTTTTTATCTTTTATCCTTCATCATTCATCATTCATCATTCATCATTATTTTCTCTGCTACTCTCATCTTGGCGCTTCTTGACCTGGGGTTAATTTCAATTTCTTCACGGGTTGGTAAAATTGGTTTTTCATTGACGATGCGTAAATTTTTCTGACTCTTGAAAAAATCCTTAACCACCCGATCTTCCAGCGAATGATAACTAACAACCACCAGTTTGCCGTCTTTCTTTAAAACTGCCATGGCGCCACTTAGCCCTAACTTCAGATTCCCAATCTCATCATTGACAGCAATTCTGAGCGCTTGAAAAATTCTGGTTGCCGGATGAATTTTACGTCTGGTCTTGCCAGTTGCCGTCTCAATTATCCCTGCCAGTTGCCTGGTTGAGATAATCTGTTCTATTCGACGCTGGCTAACAATATAGTTAGCCACTCTCCAAGAATTGGGATCTTGACCATAATTTTGAAAAAGTTCATAGAGCTCCTTTTTTGATAACACTCCCACTAGATCAGCTGCTTTGACTCCCAGTGACAAATCCGCCCGCATATCCAAAGGCCCGTCTTTGGCAAACGAAAATCCTCTTTCTGCCGCACCAAGCTGATGCGACGATAAACCCAGATCAAACAGTATCCCCTCAACTTGATCAAAACCGGCAGAGCCAGCAATATCGGCGATCTTGGCAAAATTACCCTGCTTTACAACTAAATTTTCCTCCTGCCCAAACCTCTCCTGGCAGTAGGTGATTGCCGCCTCATCAACATCCAGCCCCAAAACCAAACCACCTCTTTTTAAAATCTCCCAAGTATGCCCACCACCACCTAAAGTGGCATCAATATATCGCCTACCTTTTGTCACATTCAAGTAGTCAACGGACTCGGCCAAAAGCACCGGCTGGTGAAAGATAGTATTCATAATTGCTCCAGTCTGGTCTGATAGTTCTCCCAGGTTTTACTATCCCAAATCTCAAAATGATCTCCGGCTCCAATGACCATCACATCTTTAGTAATATGAGCAAAGGTTATTAAATTGCGCGGGATCACAAACCTCCCTTGCTGATCTAATTCCACCAGTGAGGCCCCGGAAAAAAGATATCGCCTGTTATTCCTGGATGTTGCATCAGTGATTGGTTGTAAAAGTTCTTTGTCGGTCCGATCCTGCCAAACTTTTTTTTCAAATCCAAAAATACACTGCTCAAATCCTCTGGCTACTATTATTTCCCGACCGTCAATTGCCTTCCTGATCTTTTTTGGCAAGATAATTCTGGCTTTTTGGTCTAAATTCGGTTGATACTGCCCAAGAAACATAAGTTTTTGGGCAGACACCACTTTTCACCACTTATATCCATTTTGAACCACTTTTTTCACCTTGTCAATAGGGAGAGAGTCTTGCCTCATCCAAGATGAGCATGTAGAAGCTATAGATTATTATATTTATTAAACAAGCAGGTTGAAGCGTTAAACTTTCTCTAGAGTTTTTGCAGAACCTTCCATCCTGACAAAGTATTCCTGTCTGGATTTTGTAGCAATCCTTTTAAAATCTTCAGATGGCTGTAGCCAAGTTTCATAATTTTTACCATCAACCTCTCTGTCAAATTCCTGATCATCTCGCATGCCTTCTGTTTGTACATCTAATACTTGACCATCTTCAGCTTGAGCTTTAGCAGCAATATCTTTATACCAACCAAAATCCAGTAATTCCCAGTCTCTAACTAGCTCCCTTTCTTGGGGAGTTAAAACCCAAATAGTTCCGTAAACTTCCTGGTTTGGATCCTTTTTAATCGTATAACTTTCAAAAGTTTCGGGCCAGTTATCAAGTAGCCTTCTTGCAGACAATGGCGCAGGTGCTGTGGGTAAGATTTCATCTGGCACCTGATCTTTTCTTTGAACACAAAGGGCATATCCTTTTAAAATTCCTGGTTTGCCAAGTAAATTTTTATTGCCAGTAATCCATTCCATCATTTTTGGATCACGATTTGCTCCATAACCAAAATACAAAATTTTACTTTCCATAATCTTATTTTATACTATTACTCAATCTTCTTTGGTATTTTGTGAATTTTCTGATTTACCAAATAAATTAACTAAACCGTCAATCACTCTTTCTACATCTTGTGACTGACCTTTATAATAGAAAGCTGGCCAACTATCAGCTTTTATCTCGCATCCTACTGTAGTAGCCAAATTAATTCCTAATAACAGGCGGAATAGTGGTTCATTTTGACCCTCTAGTCTAATTTCTAGATCAAACTCATAAGGATAATCAACGTTTTGTCCTCTGTAACTAATCACAGATGAAGGATGTGCAGGTTTCTCTTCAAACCAAGATCTAAGTAACTCTCTAGTTACTTCCTGTAAATCTCCATTGAAATCTTCGAGTGGTTCTATCAGACGTGGACTTGCTTCAGCGTGAAGTATTGATTTATTTTCTGGGAAAGTGCTTTTGACGAAATCTTTTATATCTTCTATAGTAACTGTCCTGCCTCTACCATAGACAGTAATCTCTGCGATACGAGCTTTAGGTTCAGCATTGATTCTTACTCGGTATCCAGTGGATGAACTGTGTTCTATGCTAGTTGTGATAAGAGGTATCCTTCCTGGTTGGAGATTAATTCCAATGCTATTGATTGGTTGAGAGAATAAAACATCATTTAATCTCATTAATCTTTCTGGGAATTGAGGACTAAATCCAGCTTGTTGAAGAAAAGGAGTTTGAGTAAAAGATTCCAAGCTTGATTGCTCAGAACGAACTACCAGACTTCTATCTTCTGGTTGTGCCCCTCCACTCTCTCGCCTTCCCGTTGTCATATTGCAAATTATACTCCGAATTTGAAGCTGGTTCAAACTTAGGAAGACGATTCAAAACTGAACTTTTAAGGGGAAACTTGCTAAAAATACCAGGCAGACTAAACAGCTTTAAGATGGGAATGGAGATGCTCAATAAGTTCTCCGCTAGAAACCCGATCCTGCTTCATATTATCCCTATCACGTACAGTTACCGAGTCATCCTCCAGAGTTTGATAGTCGACAGTGACGCACCAGGGTGTGCCAATCTCATCTTGCCGGCGATAACGTTTACCAATATTACCGATATCATCCCAAGCCACCATAAATCTGTCTTTCAGCAACTTATACAATTCCTGGGCCTTACCCATCAATTGAGGCTTGTTTGCAACCAGCGGGAAAACCGCCACTTTATAAGGTGCTAACTTGGGGTGTAGGGCCAAAGTGGTCCTGATGCCGTCTTTATCTTCTTTCTCGCAATAGCCGTCAATCAAAAAGGCGGCTGCTGCTCGATCAACACCGCCAGAAGGCTCAATGATATGCGGGAAGAATTTTTTGCCATTGCTGTCGGCAAACTTTAGATCTGCACCTGAATATTGGGAATGCTGCTTCAGGTCAAAATCAGCTCGATTGGCAATTCCTTCCAGTTCAGACCAGCCAAAGGGGAAATTATACTCAATATCGCAAGCACCCTTGGCATAATGAGCCAACTCTTCACTGTTCTGATCTCTTAGCCTGACACGATCTGGATCAAGACCTAGGCTCAAATACCAATTTAAGCGCTCTTGCCGCCAAAACTCGAACCATTTTTTATCATCTTGCGGTTCTGTGAAAAACTCCAGTTCCATCTGTTCAAACTCCCGAGATCTAAAGGTAAAATTCCGGGGAGTTATTTCATTTCTGAACGCTTTACCAATTTGAGCAATACCAAAAGGGAGTTTAGGATGAAACGAGGAAACTACGTTGGCAAAATTAACAAAAATACCCTGGGCAGTTTCCGGCCGCAGATAAGTCTGGGCAGCCTCATCTTCCAGAGGACCGACAAAAGTTTTGAGCATCAAGTTGAACGGCCGGGGAGCAGTCAACTCTCCTCCACACTCCGGACATTTTTTTTGTTTTTCGTCTATATTATGATCATGGCCTGCTCTACTCTGGCCAGATTCTAGCTGGTCGACTCTAAACCTTTTTTGGCAATTTTTGCAATCAACCATCTGATCCGCAAAACCTTCCACATGTCCTGAAGCCTGCCAAGCCTGTGAGTTCATTAAAATGGCCGCATCAAGCCCATAAACATCGTCTCTCTGCTGAACCATGCTCTTCCACCATTGCCTCTTGATATTGTTTTTCAGCTCTACTCCCAGGGGCCCATAATCCCAAGTTCCTGATAGTCCACCATAAAGGGCAGACCCGGGATAGATAAACCCTCGTCTTTTGGCAAGAGATACTATTTTGTCCATTATTTCCATATATTCACTTAAAATCGTATTTTTGGTTCCTAATTTTTTTAATCAAACTGGGCGATTTTAGCTCCTTTTCCAAAATAGCTTCAATATAGCTTTTCAGCATCCCCTCTAATTCTACATCATGTCGTTTGTCAATAATAAGCCGTGACAACTGATTAAAGTCTTTTGTCTCCAGGTCATTTAACAAATGGTCTGTTACCCAACCTTCCCTAAAGAGCTGTGATGGCCAAAATCCTAACAATTTTAGCATTTTTACCTCAAATGCTCGAATATATACTTTTCGGGGATTAACGGACAGCTGTCTTAATGTTTCGTACAACAAATCAAAAACATCCTGCTGCGGCTGGTTTTCTGCAAGTAGACAGGTAACCAACTCCGCCAGATAATAGCCGTAGCCGACCCTAGCCAACAAATTCTTAACATTAGCAAAGGTGTGCTTTGATTCTACTTCCAGCAGATGGTCAAAATGTCTGCCCTTGTAAACAGAGAACACCACGTGATTGAGAGGCTCCAGGTGACCAGCTCGCCTCGAGGTAATTTTTCTGGCTCCTTTGGCGAGGATTTTAATTTTGCCGTGATGCTTGGAAAAAATTATTACTAATCTGTCGGCTTCTCCCAAGTTGATCCTATCCAAAACTATCCCTTCATCTTTGTATGAACGCATGGGGAGGCTATAAGTTTTATAAAGTAATATCCAGGTTTCTATCGCTATCAAGCCTGAATGGTTTTTCCCAAAGCCTGCCGTTAATTTTGATCGTATACTCAACTCCTTCTGTACCTGGTTGTTTCTGAATCAATAGTTTATAAGTTTTATTGCCATCTGTCTTAAACGGCAGTCGGTATTTAACCACCAGTTGCCTTTTTTGTTGTGGTGGGACGATAACGTACCCATTGAAAACGGTTTTGCCCAGCTCTGCGGCAACTTCGATATTATGCTGGCTGCCCTTTTGCTCCAGCAATGTTGACCCTTCCGGTACAAATAATCTGACCCAATCCCGGTAAGTGGGATTAAGGTCTGGATGAAAAGCCCGGGGATTGTCATAATCTATAGTAACTGTCTTTTCTATTGTGCCATCGAGCAAAATATTAATTTCTTGGGTCACTTTTTCAACCACAAAAAGATTTGCTTTACCGCCAGCGAAATTAGAATCAACTACAGTTAAATAATCGCCCTTGGCATCAACGATCCTACCTGCCCAGTTAAATTTTTCAGCCGCCTCTTGGGATTTTGCGTCATGAAAGTAAACCAAAATGTGCTTTTTATTCCCCATTTCTATACCAGTGTTGATCAAATTGGGTATTTTATCTCTGCCAGATTGGAGAATATACTGCATGATGGAATACATCAAATCGCCCAGCACTTGCTTCCTGCCAGATGACCCTTTAAAGACAATGGTCGAATAATCCACCAGTTCATCAACTACATTATCTTTAGTAAATACTGTCGAATAACCGCCTACCCTAACCGGTCCCAGTACTCCTAAGATCTCTTTTATAACATTAGTATCAACCCCAATAATACCATCTACGGCAGGACCGCCGATAATTTGATAAAACCTCTCAAAACTTTGAGCAGAAACTTTCCAGTCAGGAGATAAGTTAGAATCACGGGAATCCCAAGCTGTTTTTGGTTTGCCATCGGGTTCCGGCAAATACCTGACGATTGGAGCTGGGGGAGCCAGGGGGCAGATCTTCCTCAAACAAATATTATGTAACCTGGTATCCAGGTTATAAATATCATCAGATCCAGTTGCCTGAATCTTACCACGGTCAAAAATCAAATAGGTATACGCTGTTAAAAATCCCCCGGATGGTCGTAGCTCTTTATCATTTTGGAAAAGCACTAAATAGCGCTTAGGTGTCGGTTGGCCCATGATTGACGGCAGTACTTCCAAAGCTGGCCTTGCTTCTACCACTAGAGTCTCTACTTGTTGTATTAGGGTAATAACCGAACTGATTTGAGACTTAATGCTTAACCCAAACCAGCCTTGCGGGTATCTGCCAGGATCAATTTGATCTACCTCTATTCTAATTTCCTGAAATTTGGGAGCTAATTTATCTAGATCGGGGATTACTTTATCAATGGTTTGGACTACTTTTTGAAACCTCTCCTGCGGGCTACCACCCATAAAATTACTACGTCCTTTCAAACCTAACAAGTCAGAATAGGGGGTGATTATATCGATCATTATCCCAACTGAATCTAAGCCAATAAATGCTGCCTTGAGAGCATGACTACCATCATTATAATAACTCCCTAAAAACGGTACTGTTTTCAAGAAAGCAAAATATTCCAGACTTTTTTCAACTTGGCGCAATTTTTCCCTGGTGGGAGCGACAGCGGCTTTGGCTCCGTCTAAATCTTGGTTTTTAAGAGAGATGACAATTTTTTTACCTTCGTTGCTGGCTTGTTTGGCTGACGCTATTACTTGGATAAAAGGCCGAACTAAAAGCAGATACAGTAGCGCGCAAGCAAACAAGACGCCCAAACCAACTTTGGCCATTTTGGGCGACATCGACAATCTAGGAATAAACCTGGATTGTTTATTGACCGGATTGGAGATTTTAGATTGAATAGCGGGAATAACCGGCGATGGGGGTTGATCAATCTGCTGTAGGGTTTTGTTAAGATCATCTACCATAATTATAATATTCTACCATTTTGATAGCATAGCAAACGGCGTTTTAAAAATGATTAAAATGTCCCTCAAAAGCGACCTGGACTGGGCATATTCAGCATCCATGTGAGTTCTTAGGTCAAATGGTAGTTCATTCCTCCCTGATACTTGCCAAGGCCCGGTAATGCCCGGTTTGACTTTAAGAATTTGTTCAACATAAACTACTGTTTCTGGATATTTGTCTTGCTGCTCTGCTAGTTCTTCCCGACGATAGGCCCTCGGTCCAACAATGCTCATCTGTCCTGCCAAAACATTCCAGAATTGCGGCATCTCGTCTATTGTAACACTTCTTATGAATCTTCCAACTCTGGTCACACGCGGGTCTTCATGTAATCCTAATTTCCAATCTCCCTCCTTGAATGCGGCCAACAGTTGAGGGTTTTTTGCAAGCATTTCTTCTGCATTAGACTTCATCGAGCGAAATTTATAAATCCAAAATTCGCGACCTCCACGACCAACTCTCAACTGTTTATAAATAATAGGACCGGGGGAATCAATTTTAATTGCGATGGCCGTGATGACCATTATTGGTAAAAAAATAATCACCAGCCCAATTGCCAGGATTACATCTATTATTCTTTTTGTCACTTCATAAAGCATGGCAGTTACTTTACCATAAACAAGTGGCCTATTGATATCTCTAGAGATATTTATCCTTACCTTCTTCTTTTAATTTTTCCACCATTTTTTTGACATCCTGGGCTCTATCTTTGGAACAAACCAATAAGACATCGGGGGTATCCACAATGACTAAGCCTTCCAGTCCTATTGCTGCTACCAACTTCTGGTGCTCCAGCCCATAAACTAAACAGTCTTTCAAATCTATTATTTCAATATTTCCACTAACAACATTCCCCTCCTTATTTTCTGATAATTCATCTTTCAAGACATCCCATGCTCCAATATCACTCCAGCCCAAGTCAGCTAAAACTACCAGATGCTTCTGTTTATCAGCTTTTACATAAATCGCATAGTCCACTGAACTTTTTGGGATAGCACTATACTCTTTTAGCACCTTACGTTCATCACCGCGTTGGCGCTCACCAACAATAGCTTGTAAGTGTTGATAGGCATCTGGTTGTAATTGTTGATAAAGTGACAACATCACCTCTGCCTGCCAAGCTTTATAGCCAATATGCCAGACATAATCCCATAGCTTGAGCATCTCGCGAGCTCTTTGATAATCTGGTTTTTCCACTTGTCTGACAAATTGAAAAACTCCCATCCCATTGATTTGCCTGACCGCTTTCCCTATCTGCAGATACCCTAATTGGGTGCTGGGAAAAGTTGGGCGAGCTGCTATATCAACCAAAGCGCTTTCTTCTTGCGCCAGTTTTCCGGCGATACCAATTACCTCTACGAATTTATCTTTATTGGTAATCGTATGATCACTCCAGAGGGATACAATAGTTGGATTGACAAACATATTATTTAGAATTGCGGCTGCAAAACCCACCGCCGCAAAAGTATCTCTGGCGTCAGGTTCTATCAGAATATTTTCATGGGGGATAAAAGGAGCTTGACTGGCAATAAAGTCAACATAGTCTTTTTTAGTAATTGGGAATATGGCAGAAGGTGAAAAAGCTCTTTGCAGATCTTCCACCATCGTTTGAAAAGTTGATTTTTCTCCTACTAAAGGCTGAAATTGTTTGGGCTTGGCATTTCTACTAATAGGCCAAATCCTGGTTCCTCCGCCACCACAAAAAATGACAATTTTCAGATCGTTTGATGATTGTGCCATAAATTCGTTAACGCGGCATTAAAATTATCTAGAAATTTCTCCTTGCTAAAATTTAATGCGTTATCCCTACATTCTACACTATCAAAGCTTTTTGCATTGAATTTTTTTAGCGCATCTGCTAAGGCTTGACCGGTCTGCGGATAAAAAAAATAGCCGGTCTTACCATCAATAATTGTTTCTTTGGCTCCACCTGCCAGATAAGCCACTACTGGCCTGCCTGATGCCTGTGCTTCCAAAGCTACCATCCCAAAATCCTCTTCTTGGGTCATCACTAAAGCTTGGCAATGTTGATAGTACCAAACTAATTCTTCATCAGTCAAATAACCGGTAAAGAAAATCGTCTTGCCGGCGATCGATTTAAGACGAGATGCGTCTGGGCCAGTCCCTGCTATGACTAATGGTATCCTTAAGTTGTTGCAGGCAATAATAGCCAACTCGATCTTTTTCCAGGCAACTAGTCTGCTGACTATTAGAAAAAAGTCGACATCATCCAGTACGGCCGGTAGGGTTTCTGGCCTTTCAGTCTTATTTTGAAACATCGGCCAATTTACAAACGGGTAAACCACACCGTCCGGTTTTTTACCATAAACTTTCTCAAAACTATCGGCTACATGATTAGAAATAACTATCACTTTATCTGGCCTATTCGCTGCCACCTGATCCCAAGCTTCAAGCCCACGAATTATGGGTTTTATTAATAGTGAATGTTTTTGAAAATATAAATACCTGGCAGGACTATAACAGTACCAGACGTGTAAGCTATCTGGATGAGTTATTACCCCATGGGCAAATCTACTGCTGGATGATATTACTATATTAAAGCCTGACAGATCAAAAGATTCAAAAGCCAACGGATAAAGGGGGAGGAGCAGGCGGTACAGCTTATGGGCCAGTGGAATTTTTTGCATAAACGATGCCTGGAATTGAGTTCGGTCGCCTATTGGAAATTGGTCATTGGCAATAGAAGTGAATAATTTTGCCTGCGGATAAATCTCACTGATGGCCAAAAATACTTTCTCGGCACCGCCTGCCTGAATTAGGTCATCATGGACTAAAGCTACACTATATTTAAATGACATCTTGATAGACCGCAAGAGTTTCTTGAGCCATTTTCTTCCAAGAAAACTGCTTAGCTCTTTTGTAGCCCTCCTTGATTAAATTTCCACGTAGGTTCTCATCTGTCAGGATTTGGGTTATTTTATCCGCTATATCATCAATCGAGAGCGGATCAAAATAGAGTGCAGCCTGTTGATAAATCTCTGGCAAGCATGAAGCGTCTGATGCTACAACTGGTAAACCTGCCTGCATAGCATCAAGACCTGGTAGGCCAAAACCTTCTGATAATGATGGAAAAACGTAAGCTTGGGCATACCTGAACAAGATAGCCAGATCTTCAGCCGGTATATATCCGGGCGTGATAATGACTTGACTCAAATCCAGAGCTAGGATCTCTCTAGCTAATCTTTGCCAAAAAACATCACGCGGACAACCAATGATTAACTTCAGATTAAACAATGCTGGATTTTGAACAATTATTTTGATCGCCTGTAATAGTCGAGTAATATTTTTGTGCGGATAAATGTTCCCTATATAAATAAGATACTGCTGGCCTAAAACTTGGTACCTATCGAGGGTTTCGCTGATTTTTTGGGGGTCTGGATCATCATCCTGTAACTTTTCGTCTGTGGCTTCATAGCAAACTACTATTTTATCGGGGTTCACAGAAAACTCTTCTAGGATTCTCTTTTTGACCCACTGGCTGGGAGTGATAATCTTGGCAGATGATAAGATAGCTCTTGATAAAACTAAATTGTAGGCTTTATGCTTCAGATAATAAATGATCGGAGATCTGATTGTGGCAGACTTATGGGCAAATTCACTTTTGATCAGGTCATGAATTGTGACTACAAAACGGCCAAAATAAAAAAGCGGTACATTAAAGTGCCCAAAATGCATCAAATCCAGATTGGCACTTTTAATAACAGCTGGCATAAATAATTGCTCTGCCAGGCTATACCAGTTAATATCAGCTTGTACTTTATGGAAATTCTTAGATCGTGGCTCAAACAGGTCGAAATTATTTTTCCTTAAAAAAACAAAATAGTCATTCTGATGATCTGTTTTTTCTAAGTTAAGGACTAATTTTTCTATATATTTACCTAAACCAGTACCTGCTGGTCCCCAAAATCTAGCATCTATGCCAATTCTCATATGGATCTTTCAATTCCTTATTTCAGACAAAGCTTTTTTCAATTTATAATCAATAGCCAAGTATACTAACCAATTAACTAGAAAAAAGTATCGGGAATGGTAATGTTTTCGATAAAAAATTTTCATCGCTTCATAGAATGCTTTGGTCGATCTTACCTTAGTTTCATCATCAGCTGTTGATTGCTCCTGTGAATGTTGTTTGATTCCTGAAGAAATACCTTTGTAGTGTGTGGCTTTTACTTCTGGAATATACATAATTCTCCATCCTGCTTGTTTTACCCTAAACGACCAGTCAATGTCCTCTCCATACATAAAATAATCCTCATCAAGAAAGCCGACTTGATCAATCACCTGCTTCCTGATTAAAAAAAACGCCCCTGATGGTGAATCAATTTCGTGTATCTCGTTAAGATTTTTATAAGTTTGGTGGTACTGGCTCAATAATTTGGCTCTGGGGAATTGTCTTTCCAGCCCGAAAAAATATGTCAGAGCTGCCCAAGGGCTAGGAAAACCCCGATGGCAAGCCCAGTCAATCTGACCATCTGCCAAAACCACCAGACAGGTAGATGCGCCCACTTTGGGGTATTTGTCCATAAAACCCAGCATAAAAAATATAGTATTTTCATCAACGACGCAGTCAGGATTAAGAAGTAGCACGTACTCGGCGTCGATTTGCTTCAGGGCAATATTATTAGCTTTGGCATAACCCAAGTTACTAGAGTTCTCTATTAATTTCACTTGGGCAAACTTTTTTTTGATCATAGCCGGACTGCCATCACCGGAAGCATTGTCAACTACCCAAATCTCCATATCAAGGTTAGTTTGTGGTCTTACGAGAGCTTCTAAGCAATCCTGGAGAATGTCTCCCGCCTTATAGTTAACAATCACTACTGCTAACTTACGCATCCCTTCCACTGGCTACCTCCTGATAGATCCTATCAAGCTTATTGGCAATATTAGACCAGTTATATTTCTGAGCAACAAACAGGTGAGCAGAATCGGCAATTTGTTGGTATTTTGTCCTGTCTTTTAATAATTCAACAGTTGCTTGAGCAATTAATTTTGCATCATCGCGAATGATAACTTCCCTGCCATCCTTGGCATCCAGGCCTTCAATACCTATGGAAGTGGTAATAACAGGCAACCTTGATGCCATAGCTTCTAAAATCTTATACCGAGTTCCACCTCCGCCTTTGATAGGCGCTACTAAAATACTCGCTCTTCTATACGCTTGTCTGATGTCTTCTTGCGATTCATCGACAATTACGGAATCGCTGGCTAATTTCTTGATAGAATCGCTGGGATTCCTGCCTACAATCCAAATTTTGGCTTCGGGAATTTCCTTTTTAATGTATGGCCAAACCTCTTTAACCAGCACTACAGCGGCTTCTCTGTTTTGTAACCAACTAAAATTGCCAACAAATAAAATCATGGGGGGCGACTCTTCTTCTTTATGTTGGCTGGAAAAAAATTCTATATCAACACCATTGGGAACAATATCCACCTGCAGGCCTGGCGAGGTCTGCTTCATAATTTCTTGGTCTGCTTGAGACATCGCCACTACCCGACTGGCCTTTTGCCAGAAGTACTTTTCCCATAATTTAATTTTTAATACATCAAGGTACAGCAGTGGTTTTAAGAAGAAAATTTTTAGTTCCTCAACAAAATGCTGATAGACTAAAAATTCAATGGTTTGTTCAACCAATAAAATCGGCACAGTTGATCGGGGTAAATTAGGCATCGTATAAAACGTTTCGGCATGAATCAGATCATAAGCTCGCTCTTTTAATTCCTGTGTCAGTAATTTCTTAACAGTCCTGGAGTAGTAGATGGCAATAATGAACGGAAAGGGCGAAAAGCCGGCAATACTAATATTGAAAAACGACCAAGCCGGCCGCCTTTCCACTAAAACTATCTTATGACAAAATTTTGATAACTGAGAGACATGTTGCCTTTCTTCCTGACGACGGATGAAGGCAAATAAGGTGATCTCGTGTCTATCTTTGAGTTTTTTTAGCAGATTATAGGTTCTGATTTGGCCACCTGATACTAAGGGATATGGCAAATAGGGGGTAATCATTAAAATCTTCATAGAAAAACTACTTGGTTTTCGTCAAATCGACTATGACAAAATTAGAAGCCTGGTGAATAATTTGGTATTTATTCATAATCTCATTGGTTTGGGCGTCATATGATACTGAAACATAATGGGTCGCGCCCAGCTTGATCATCTCGTCAATTGAAGTGTAGACCACAGGCCAGCCAACACGATCCAGTTGATATAAAAATGCCGTATCTCCATTATAAGGAGCAATGACTTTGGCATCTTTTGGTAAAATCTGGCGAGCTACATCCCCAGCCTGCATGATTTCTCCATGGTTAATTTGATAAAATCCTCTGACTTGATACCAACCCAAAGCAAAAGTCAAAAGCATAAAGAAAATGGCCACTGGAATTGAGATCCATCGAACTAACAATGGCCCTGTATCAAAAACCAGAAAATTCACTCCTCTGGCCATCATTACTGACAGGATTGGTACCAAAGGAATTTGATAATAATCATGCTCCACATTACCACGAGCCACAATTATCACATACAAAATGACCCCAAGCAGCCACCAGTGGAAAACCCATGTTTGCCCTGTTTTTGGACGAATAACTGATCCAATAGTAGCCAGGGCAAATCCGGCAACTGTCAAAATCTCCTTTCCTAGCCTTTCTCCAATTATCCAATACAAAAAAGCCCCTTTATAGCGAATATTATCACCATTAAAAAGCCAAGCTGCTCTGGGGACTCCTTCAGGGTACTGCAAGATCCATAACCTCCACGCCATAAGAGGCGCCAGCGATAAGAATGCTAACAAATATAACCACGGATTGGTAAAGACTCTGAAACCTTGATAATGGTATGACAAGTAGAGCATTGGCAAAGCCAAATAAAGCATATACGGCTTGGTCAAAAATGCCACAGCCAAACAAATAACTGTCAAGATAAAAAATACCGTTTTGGGCAAATTGATCTCTGTATTAATGTCAACCTCTAGAAACTTAGTGAAAAAATAAAGAGCAGCCAGGGATGCAAAAATCATCATTGGCTCTGGTAAAAAAACTCTAGAAAAATAAATATTATACGGTAAGAAGGCAAAAAACGCTGCTGACAACAGAGCGATTTTTTGGCCTAAAAACTTCCTAACCAAAAGATATAAAAATACTATTGAAAATAAGGAAAACACTACTGATGTTTGCCTGCCATAGATAACTTCCACTTGGCCCAAAGCCACATAGATTAAACCAACCAAAGCACTATAAACAGGAAATTCTACAAAGCGAAGATGTTGCGGGTTGGGTAGTGATTCCTCGGATACTGGAGACATATCATCATATTTGGGATGCAGCAGGTCAAACCCTTCTTTGATAAAATTTCTGGAAACAGCAGCAGTATCTGCCTGCCTCCAGGAATGCCAATCCCCCAAAGGAATATTGATTCTGTATTGGCGCACCCAAAAGGCGGCAATAATAATCAAGAGCAAAATCAACCAATAATTTATGAATAATTTCTTCATGCTAGGCCATTTTTATAGTCAATTATCTTGCCAGTTGTTATTCTTGACTGTTAAGTTATACAACCCGACTAACATTCCAGCAAGCATCCAAAATATAATAGCAATTTTCGATGCTTCAAAAACATCAATAAATATCGCCCCGACAAAAAACACTACCCCGACTGTTAATAATCCTAACGTCTGGCTTCTTACCTGCCAATTTGGGCTTTTTACCATTACCCAACCCTTTTTGGCAATGCTGGCAATCACAAGCAAAAAAGCCCAAAAACCCAGTAACCCAACTTCCCCTAAAACCCGAAGATAATCATTATCTGTAGACAAGCCTAAAGATGAATAACCGGTGCCGAGTAGTGGATTTTTCAAGAAGGCCCTTATGGCTCTTGGCCATTCCACATCAAATCTTACTCCTGAAGAATAAACTACCCCCAAATCAGGGCGTCGTTGTCCGAAAGGTGTACTAATGTTGGCAACCGAAGCGACAGTGGATGAATGAGTGGCGGACTTTTCTACTGTCTGATAAGTTACCAGAGCTTCAGTTGGAAGCTGGCCTTCCTGTTCAACCAGCGGGCTAACCAACTGGCCAAAAAACCGGCTGGAAAAATAATTAAGGTTAACAAATGCCGTGTCTAGAAGTCTCTGCCTTAAAGGAGCAAAGCCTAAGGCTATCATGATTGAACCGATAAATAATGCTAAAATTATTTTTTTCTTACCGTACATATACAGAAGAAACAAAACTCCTATAAAAGTTGCCAGATAAGCAATCTGGGAAACGGTCAACAACAACAGTCCAAAAGATAGGAATAAAACAGCACTTAAAATAATTTTTATGGATTTAGTCGTTGGCGCCAAGAGGATACTGATTCCTAAGACAATCATCATCGCCAGGTAGATTGCCAAATCATAATGGCCGGCGAAGGTGGAATTGACCCGGGCATTGGAGGTTAAGGAAAGCATCAAACCTTTAGAAAACTCTTCATTCATGGTAGAAATAACTGGAAAGGATAAAAATTTCTGCCCAAATCCATACAAACAAACCCCTACTACACCGGTAAATAAAACGACCTGGTAAGCTACCAGTTGTTTGATATTGGTCAGGCTGCCCACCACCATTAAGAAAGGCAACAGGTACTCAACCCTTCTTAAGAAATGCAATAATCCCAGGTGAGGAGCAATGCTCGCAGTAACCAACACAGCACTAGACAGTGATATGATACCAATCACCAAAAACGCCCAAATGGCCCAATGTGTATCGTTTTGGCCAAGCTTCTTAAACCCGCCACAAAGGGATAACCAAAATAAAAACGACGCCATAATCAAGAAGTCTTCAATCCTTATTGCGACATAAGTTCCCGGCACTGTGAACAAGGGAATTTTGGGATAAAGCGGGATAAATATTAACAAAATTACCACTAACCAGTTGGCAAGATTCAAACTAGCCAAATATGATTTGACCATAAGCCTCCTTTGCTTCTTTGCGGCCTAAAGCAACTCCCCAAATCAGCCATCTTAAAATTGCACCTAATTTTAGAAATATCACGGAAATGGCAGTTGTGTAAAAAGAAAAATGTTTTTTGTAAAAATACACCAGGCCTTTATACTCCCCCACTATAGCATTTCTGGACGAGAAGCCGGAACTGCCTCCGCCATGATGGAGGATTTGGGCAAATGGAACGTAGGCAATCTCAAAACCTGCTTGTTTGGCTCTATAGCAGTACTCCATCTCTTCCACATACATAAAAAAATTATCATCCAGAATACCTATTTTATCAACCACATCGCGTCGCACCATAAAGAAAGCTCCTGTGACCCAATCCTGAAAATGCTCTTTATTGTACAGATCATCAGCAAATATAAAATCCGGAGAATGGGGATGGAAAGGCTTGATTAATTTACCGATAACAGGCAAGTCATCTAAAAATAACATCCAACAAATTAGCCTGGGTATAGTCGGGAAAAACCCTCCAGAGGCCTGAATTGACTGGTCGCTATTGAGCAGTTGACAGGTAGATATACCCACCTGTAAATGAGCATCCATCCACAAGATCATTTTGTCAATTGCACCATCTAATACTTCAGTATCAGAGTTTAGGAGTAGTATATACCTGCCGCTGGTCTTGGTTATGGCTTGATTGTTGGCCTTGGCAAATCCCCAATTTTGATCGTTTTTAATAATTTTTACTTGCGGGAACCGCCGTGTCACCATTTCGACAGAACCATCAGTGGAAGCATTGTCAACTACCCAAACCTCTAAAGAAGTAGCATGGGCATCATCAAAAACACTATTTAAACATTCCTCCAGTAATTTTTTAGTATTAAAACTGACTACGATGATAGATAAATCCGTCATATTTTATTGGAGAATACTATTTTGGTAATACGAACCAGCATTAATATACCGTAGAGGGACGCCACCATTACCAAAACTCTAGCCAGCAGACTGGAGTCGACCCGCCTGACAGTGACTTTTGAGTCAAAGTGGATGCCCTTGGGATTTATGGAGTGATTGATCCATCTCCTATAGACCGGAGGCAGTTTGCCCTCTACCCAACCATTAACATAAACAGATTCCCTGAAAGGGTGGATAAATTCAAAAAGGTAAGTTGTGATTAGTTGATCATTGATAAACTGGTGTGCTTCCTGAACAGGCCTGGAAAATACTAAAGTTGGCATAGCTATCCCCAGCCAGGAAGAATGACTAAACTCCCGGCCATAATAATCAATCACCTGTTCTTGAGTCATATTAGTAAAATAAGCTGATACTCCTTGAATTTGAATGGTGTCGCCAGGCTCATCAGAAACTGTAGCATCAGGCAAACTTATAACTTTAGGCGGTGGTAAAAGAAGATAAAGTAATATAATAAGTAATAGGGCTAATAAAGACCAAGATTTTTTTTTATTATCGAATTTTGGCAACCAAAATACTTGAATCAATTTATTCATTGAAACAGCCTGGCTCTCCCCAACACATAGTGCGGATCTTTTAAATTTCTTTCTTTTATCAACTTAGCAGGGACACCGCCTACCACCGTAAATGCCAGCACATCATCTGCCACTACTGCCCCGGCTGCTAGCACTGCCCCCTGGCCGATTTGCACACCGGGCAAGATGATGGCCCTGGGACCGATAAAAGCATAATCGCCGATATCTACCAACCCATCAACAGCACCAAACTGATCATCATCAATATCATGCTGGGAATTATAAATCAGCACCTGTGAAGCTATATCTACATGGTTACCGATGGTAAGGGGAGCTCGGCCATCTAAAAAAACATTGTCGCCAATAATAGTATCACGGCCAATCTTAATGCCAGAGGGATTAAAAAACTTGGCACCGATGTGGATCCTTGACCCTTGCCCTATTTGAATACCAGCCAGCCAATACGCTAGGAGCCTGAACCAATGTAAAGGCACAAGGCCAGTCCATGTTAAGAGTAACAACTCCAAATCCAGAAACCAACTAGCCGCTCTGGAGGCACCTTTGTGGGTGGCTTGAGGAAAAGTCAGCGGCCTGCCAGCCTTGTCGCGGAAAATTTGCATAAGCTAATTATAGCCTAACTCGGATAGAGGGATCAAAGATCAAGTGCAGTAAGAATGTTAAGGAGATTTGTTCCTACTGGTTGCCTCCAGCAACAGTAGCACTTGCCGGGCCGAAGTTTGCCAATCAAATTTTTGAGCTTGTACTAAAGCTTTGGCTGATAAATCCTCTCTTTTATCTAAAGCCTCAATGATACCCTGGGCAATATTATCAGCAGAGTTGGGGTCAACCAAAATTCCGGCATCGCCTGACACTTCCGGCAAACTGGAAATGTTAGAAACAACTACCGGACAACCGCAGGCCATCGCCTCTACCACTGGAATTCCAAAACCTTCATACAAAGAAACTAAAACAAAAGCTTGGGCGCAATTATAAAGTACAGCCAAATCATCATCAGCAATAAAATCAGTAAATACAACGTCCCTCTCCAGCCCAAGTTCCTTGACTTTGCTAAAAATATCATGATATAGCCAGCCTTTTTTGCCGGCAATCACTAAGCGTAAAGCGTCAAGGGAAAAAGGGGAAGAGGACAGGGAATGACCTACCTGTCCCTTAACCCTTAATCCTTCACCCTTCACCCTAGCCAACGCCTCGAGCAATTTGAGGTAATTTTTTCTGGGTTGGAGAGTTCCCACTGATATAATAAATGGGCCGGCTATGCCATATTTAGTCTTGATTTGCTGTAATTTATCATCATTCTTGGCAACCATAAATTTCTCCCGATCGTATCCCGGATAAACCACATGAATTTTGTCTGGCTCAATTTTGTAATGTTTGGTGATGTCATTTTTGGTAGATTGGGAAATAGCGATAATAGTGTTTGCTCTCTCGACTGAATATTTGGTCCAGTTTTTGAGCTGATATAAATCAGATTTCTTAAAGTAGTCACCAAATTCTAAGTAGGATAAGTCCATCACTGATACCAATAAGGGAACCGGACAAAACCTGGGAGCATAATGGGTCAAGGACAAAAAAACATCAGGCTGGGGGCGATCTGCTATCAGCGACCATGGCAGCCTCCATTGAGTCCACAACCAAGATGGGCCGATGATTCGATATTGCCAATTGGGGCGGGCCTGGGGCATCCCTGACAATAATTTATTTTTGAGGTAAATCAAATAACTATTTTTAGTATCAAGCTGGTAAAGGCTTTTTATAATCCAGTAAGCATACTGGCCAATGCCTACCTTTTGATTTTGATTGGCTTCATTGGCATCAATCCCAATAATCATCAACTGCCTCCTTGAAACACTTCAGTATAAGCCTGCAGCGTTTGCCAAGCGGATACCTGCCAAGAAAACTGTTTGGCTCTGTCAAAGCCTTTTTTTATCAATTCATCTTTACAGTCTATGGCTTTTCTTGCACCTGAGGCAATACTATCTTCGTCATAAGAGTCAACCAAAACAGCCGCTCCGCCGGAAATTTCTGCTAGTACATTGATATCAGAAGCAACAACCGGACAACCTACCGCCATAGCTTCCAGCAAGGGCAAGCCAAAACCCTCATAAAAGGAAATGTAAAGTAGGGCTTGAGCGCCAGCATACAGGGTTGCCAGATCAGCAGCCGAAACATTATTCAAAAAAATCGTAGATGGTTGTCTCTCTTCAATGTTAGCGCCAACTACCACCAATTGGTAATCTTTAAATTTTTCTATAATCACCTTTCGAGCCATTGCTAAATTTTTTCTCATACCCACACCCACAAACAAAAAGTACTGACCAGACAGATCGTACTTTTTTTTAACCTGAACCACCTGGGTGTTGCCAACAGGACTAAATACCGGGTCAGGAGCTTCATGGATGACTCTAATTCTCTCTGGAGGAATTGATAAATATTTGACAATATCACTCTTGGTAGCCTCCGATACAGCAATCACCAAATCTGCTTCTTTTTTGACCCACTGCAGCCTTCTTCTGTGCGTCTTAAGTGTCGATGGTGGTGTCAGCTCCGGTACCACCAGTGGTGACAAGTCGTGGATGGTGGTAATTTTGCCAGCTCTCTTGGTGGGAGGTTGAGTCCAGTCAGATGAATGAAAAATATCAACTGGCCCAATCAGGTTTTCAACAGGGATAATATGCAATTGATTCCAAATCAAATCCAAGACTCTGGGTGGAAAAGGGTAGAATTTGGCAGTAATGTTAGTTTTAGAGGGAATTAATTTGGAAAACTGCCCGAATTGTCTCAATGAAGAGCCAAACAGCACGTATTGGTTAGCATCATCTTGAGCAATCAGTGATGTGACCAGATTTTTAGTGTAGTTCGATACACCGGTACCATAAATTATTTGTGATACATCAATACCTATCTTCATAATTTTCTGACTTTAACATAGCGCCAGATCGTCACTCCGTTAAAATCAACTTCTTCGACTTTAGAATAGTCAGCCTTTTCTATATTTTGCCTTAATTTATCCTGGGGATCAAATATGGGCTGGACATAGCGCATCAGGAAAATCTGGTCGAAGTCACGATTTTGCCAGCCGACTGGTCCATAATAAGTAACCGGCGCCCCATAATATTGATAGGGGGCAGTTTGGTAATCGGTGACGAAAACCACCGCGCTCCTGTCAACTTGAGCGCCTTTAACATAAGATACAGCGTCCCGCCAATTTTCCCTCCAAAATCTGGGGGTCGCTAAATAAAACAATGATGATACAAAAAAAATGGCAGTTGTTGTTACTGTTAATATTGTTTGGGCTTTTTGGGGAAACATTGATATCCCCTTGGAAATAAGCAAGATAAACGCCGGCAATACAAATAAGAATCTGAAATAGGTAAAAATAGGAATCCAAAAAGCTACCAAATACGCCAAAAGTGCTGGAATTACCAACCAATACCATAATAATTTAGTTTTGGGCCAATCTCGAAGAGTTCTGATAGATATAAAACTGCACACTAGAATTACGGAGGCTGCCAAAATAGTATAGATAATTTTATCGTCGATTGTGACTCGACCAATAATAAATTTAAGCGGTACCAAAGCCAGCGCTTTTAGTGATGCTGCACCTACTACCTGACCCCATTCCGGTACATTTTGTGCTGCTTGTAAACCAGTGGAGAGTTGTTTAACAAAAACAGACAGCCAGGGCAATAGGGATAGGACGATGACTGCTTGACTCAAACACCAAGCCAGCAACCATTTCTTGCCTAAACTGGCTTTGTTAAAAACGACATAAAGATTATACGTTGCAAACAGGAAATACGGCAGATAATCAGCATACAGCACCAAAACAGTGGAAACAATATAAAATACCCAGGCAAATAGTTTGTCAGAAAACCGGCCCAAAATTTGCACAAATCCGGTCATGGAAAAAAGCACCAGCATGGCAGCCAAAGCATACATCCTGGCTTCTTGGGAATAATAAATATGCAGACCAGAGATAGCCAAGAGAAACGCCGAAATCAGCGCTGTTTTTTTATCAAAGATCAGCTGCCCTAAACTATATATCAAAAAAACTGATATGGTACCGAAAACTACTGATAACAACCTGACGGCAATTTCTGAATATCCAAAAATTTGTGTCCAGTTTTTGAGTAAGAGATGATATAGAGGCGGATGCAGATCTCCTATGCTATAATCCGTGATCAAAAATCCCACATCATAATTTTTAACAGCCATGATATTAATTGCTTCGTCCAACCAGACAGACTGGTTAATGTTGATGAGCCTCAATACCACAGCCAGTGCCAACACTGACAGAATCAGCCAATGTGTTTTTATTTGAGCAATCATTTTATTTTCGGCTCCCCCCAAAATGACAAAACTACAGAACACCAGATGCCTAAATCATAGGTTAATTTAAAAGGCACAAAAGCCGGCTGAATAGTAATAATTGATTTTGTAAATGCCACCAGCAAAGAGTTGACTATCCCATAACGCCAAAGAGACCAAATCCGCCTGATAAAATTACCGGAAATAAATTCGTTTTTTCCAATCCATCTGGCTTGTACCCAAACCTCTGTCAGGCTGTCTGGATTATAGTGATAGCAGATAGCACCTGGAGCTGCTTGCGGCTGATAGCCCAGCTTTCTAGCTAAGGTGTAAACATCTGTGTAGCCGATATCATCAAAGCCGCCGACTCTGTCAAATTCACTTTTGACAATTGCCCGAAAGTCAGTCCCCTTGTCTGACGCATTAACGGCAATCCTGCTTTTTTCTGGCCAGCCCTCATTTAAATTCCACATTCTGGCCCAAAGATTATCCCAGTTGGCCACTTTTTCTTCCTTCGTCCAAGTCCCCTGGCTCGTGCCATTTATAATTGGGCTGGTCAGCATTTCTAAAAAATGCCGGTCAAACTCCATGTCGGCATCAACAAATACCAGAATATCCCCCTGGGCATAACTGGCTGCCAAATTGCGGGCTTTGGCAGGACCTTGATGTGCCTGCTGCAGTATTTTTAAGTAGACCAGGCTGTCTTTAAGTTTCTGCATTTGAGAGAAAGTATCATCATTTGATCCATCATCCACCACAATAATTTCCAAGGGTGGAAAAGTCTGATCTTTTAAGCTGAACAGGCATCTGACAATCGTATCCTGCTCATTAAACGCGGGGATTATCACCGATACAGTCATATTAGTAAGGGAAAACGGCCTCTACTGTTAATACTTTATCATGGTCGATGCTTCTTGGTAAGCTACCAGCATTATCGAACAAGGCCGAGATGGACCTGTCATTATAGACAACTTTTAAGGCATCTGCTCCTGATAGAATCAATGCAGCTTGCTGTGAAGAACTCCCCCAAGATTGTGCAAAATCCGGGTAAGACTTATTGCTGATGAAATAAAAAGTTGAACTGGCCGCAACTTGTGGATACTGCTTTTGGATATTTTCCAATAAAGCTTGAGCAGCTTTAGCTCTTTTGGCAGCCCAATAAGTTTTATCGTTTAGGCGACTAGTGGCAAAGTTAGTCAAGAAAAAAGCAGCAAGTCCAATCACGATTGTTACTCGCATGCGCGGACTGGCTAAAGCTTGACTAAAAATAATCGCAAAAAGTCCGTAAAGCCAAATCTGCCCAAATGATAAATAGTAACTTTGCTTATGATCTGGTAAAAGTAAAAATGGTAAAAGCGATATCACATAGAGAGCCATCAACAATATCATCAGTCTATACGGTAATTTTTTAATATCATGCAAAAAAAGGCTAACTAGAATTGCCATAAATATAACAAGCATCCCCATGGCAATTTTTAAATAATTAGCATACCAGATCAAAAAATCTGGGGAAAATTTGAAATCTTTGACAAAATCGACCAATATTTCCGATATGCCCATCCCCCACAAACTGTACCAAAAAATTGAATTGAGAAAAGTTTTGGGAGTAAAAACAGTCCGGTACTGCTGATCCGGCGGCAGACCTATCACCCAAACATCAATTATCACCAAAAAAGCAGCCAGGATAGCAAACGGGGAAAGCCTGCATGCTAAAGCCCTGAAATCAAGCGGTTTGGTAGCATAAAGCTCTATGGCTAATAAAATCAAGGGGAAGACCAGCGCCACTTCTTGACAAAACAGGGCTGCTAAATAAAAAACTAAACCAGCGGCATACAATTTCCAAGTTTTTTTGTCAGTGAACCTTAAATAAAAATATAATGCGGTCAACATGAAGATTGACGACATTAAAATTTCATTAGATGCCAAGTAATAAGAATCTACATTGATAACTCCGGATGATGTAATCAGCAAAAACATCAGGCCTGCTGTTTGGGTTTTTTTTGTTATATACTTAATAATAAGAGCGGCTAATCCCGCGTTCAATAAATATAAAGCATAGATTAATAAATGATATGGTAGCGGTGTTAACCCAAATAAATTAAAGGTCAGCCAATTATAAAGTTCCCTAGCGATTGGTCTATAAAACCAATAGCCTTCGGGTAACTGGAATAATGATAGCAGTGAATGTTCTTGGGCAAGTCTAAAATGGAAAAAATCATCCTGAGCAAAATATGAGCTTAAAGTTGGCCAAACTAACAAGAAGCTGGTAATAAGGCCCCCCAGAAAAAAGATCTGCCGTCTCATTGGTCTTGAAAAAGTTGTAGATATTGCTGGGTAATTTTATCCCAAGAGAATTTTTCTGCCTGTATCCTGGGTTTATTATACCAACTTCTTGCCAGAGCCTGGTCCAAAGCCTTGGCATATGCCTCTATTTTATCAGGATTAACAAATAAACCAGCTTCCTGGACAATTTCTCGACGGATTGGGTCATCATTGACCACCACCGGTAAATTACAGGCCATCGCCTCAACTAGAACTATTTCAAATGCTCTATATGAGGGCGACGGCAAGGTGAAAATGTGAGCGGCCCTGTACCAGTTAGGCATTTGTTCAAAATCAGCGCTAACAATCTTAAACCTATTCCCTAAAAGTTGCTGTCCTAATAAAGACAGCTGCTTCTCATCTTTCCCCTGGCCTATTACCAATAAACTGCCCTTGGCAAGTTTATAAACTGCGCGAATTGCCAAATCAATTCTTTTTTCATGGGTAAGTGCGCCAACGCACAAGAAAATTGGGCCATTGAGGCTAACTTTGGCCTTTGCCCCTTCAGGAGTAAAACGAACAAGATCAACGCCGTTGGGTATATAAGAAACTTCAGTAAATGGATTTATCCTTTTGGCCCATTTAGACAAAGAAGAAGACAAGGCCACGAAGCGACTTGGAAAAAACCACAAATTAACTCTATCATCCCAACCTTTCCCAGACTGTCCTGATATAATCATCTTGCCGCCATAAAGCAGGGTAAGGACGCGCACCAACAGCGATTGCCAGCCGCCATTGAGAGGAACAACAACATCAAATTTTTCCTTCCATAACAGTGGAATTTTAGATAAAGTGAACCATAAAATATACAATCCATGCCCATCAATGAAAAATCTCCATATAATAGGCCATCTGCCCGGTGGAATTTTGTGACCACTGACAACAGTTACTTGGTGGTCTTGAGCCAGCCTCGTTGATAATTCACGGACGAATGTTTCAGCGCCTCTTTGAACAAGACTCTGGCTAATATTTAAAAATGCGATTTTCATAATTCGATACGCTTCTTGATCATTTTCTCTCCCACCACCAAACTCCTGGGGCTATTTCTTGCTGCTGGATATAATGTTCAACGAGATATTTGATCAGCTTGTCCGGTTGGTACGTACCTGGCTGATATGGATTACCGGCAGCAGGATATTTATATAAAACAACTTTGGGCAGTTGGCTGGTAAAGCTGGCGATGACCTGGTCCTGCATACCTGGTACTTCGAAATACCACGGAAAATTATCTACCCATGGCTTGATGGGAAGACGATTCGATAATACATACCAGACGGATGAAACATTAAAAAGATAAATTTTGTCTTGCTGATTAGTATGACTTGATAAGTATTGTGACCCGACTAAGGTTTCTTCTTCAAAGAATCTAATCGACTGGCCCCAGTTGAAGCGATAAAACCACTGCTGCGACCAAAGACTTATTCCCAATGCCGCAATCAGTAGCCCAACTACTATTTTTTTATGACGGGCATAATGGCTATCAATCCACCAAATAAACAAAGGGATGGCCAACACTAGTATTGTTTGAAAACGGAGCAAAGAGAATCTTGGCAACGAATTAGTCAGGCTGGCCAAAAATAGCAACAATAATAAAAAAATAGCACGATTAGTTTTGGCAAAATCAACAATTCTGGCTAGCAATAACCAGACCGGCATCAGCACCATTGCTAAAGTGGCCACCTGCTCCACGTCAGGAAGATTGGCATATCCCGCTATGCGCGACATGACAAAAATTGGCACAACCACTGCCCAGTTCCAGAATTCATCTAGGATGCTTGCACTAAACAAAGGCGCTAAAGTTAATAAAAGCGGCAGAGCAAAACCTGCCATCAATAATAGTAAACTACGCATTTTTTTATCAGTGTCTGTTAGCAAAAACAACACGGCCGCCAGCAAAAACACTATGGCTTGTTGTTTAACAGCTACTGCCAATCCCCAACAAATTCCTGACAGCAACAAAAATACTAACTGTTTTTTATTGTTAAATTGCAGTTGTAAAATAGCACCACCTAAAACCAAAGGGGCCAAAGCCAAATCAAACCACATCGCATTGCCGTCAAAATATGGCTGCCACAAAATAAACATTGCCATACCCAAAAGGGCTAGATATTTTTTCCCAAACACCAAAAAAGTCAGATAAAAAACCAGCAGGTCGACAGTTAAAATTGTTATCCAGGTAGTAAACTGCAAAACACTAACGCTTTGGCCAAAAGAGTTATAGACGATGGTCAACAGATTTGGCAGTAGCGGGAAATACGGGAACACTATATCACGGTACGGCAGAAATCCGTGAGACATCAAATAAGGATAGGCCAACATCTCCGGCCAAGCCGTAAATTTTACGTTGACCAAGATGAACAGATGTGCAACAATTAAAGCCAACAGGGGGATAACGATCATCTTTTAGCCTTCTTTCTGGCTATTATTGTCAAGGACGTGCCCAGATTAAGCATAGTAACTATCCAAGATGGCATGATAGTTATAACATCCCCAAGCAATCTTTTCTTGAAAGTTCTTGCAGCCTGCCATATTTCCATCCACGGGCTATCATAGTCAAAGATCCCAGAAGCAGTCCGGGCTTCTAAGATCTCAAAACCTGTTTGATCGAGCAGGATCGAAAGGCTTTTTTTTGTAAAATGCCATCTATGTTCATTCGGTAAAATATAATACCACCTGCTACCCAATAGTCTAGCTGACAAACTGCTAAAATTGGGTAGATCCAAAAGCAGCAGGCCATCTATTTTAAGAATCTGTTTCACCTTAGCTAGAAATATCCCAGGATCTGCGACATGCTCTAAGATGTGACTTGCGCAAACTACATCAAAATCTTGATCAAAATCAATTTGCTCAAATTCCTGGTTGATAACATCCAGCCCAGCTGACCTAGCTAGTTGACAAGCTTTTTCCGAAGACTCTACTCCTTTGGTGCGCCATCCATGTTCTTGAAATATTTTCAAAAATGTCCCTGTAGATGAACCAACATCTAAAACAGATCCGCCCTTTTTATATTTAGCGACAAAATTATACCTTTTATTAAAAATATTTATAAAGCGGTCCTCAAACTGCTGATAGGCACTATCCCGGTGGTACTGCTTATATAGCCCAACAAATTCTCCCTTGGTTGACCCAAGGCCACATTTTATACATTGAAGAATTTGTCTCCCTTGGTTGACACCTAAACTTTTCCAATTTTCACCCTGGCAAATAAAACAAGTCTTCATCTTATTTTACCTATCTGCCCTTTAATAAACCTGGCCGGAGCTGCCAAGATCGACTTGGCTATAAATTCCCAAGACCTGCTTTTTGGTGGCCCAGGAATAAAACCGGGAATAGGTTGCCAAAAAACTTCCGGTAAATCGTCTTTTGCCAGCTCATTTCCCAGTTCATACCTGATTTTTCTTTTACCCGCCTGCCAATCGACAGATGACCTTTTCAGGAAACTGGCATGGAAATAAGGTACAGTTGCAAAATAAATCTGATCAGGCGGAAAATTTTGAATAGCGAGACCGTTTTTGTCTTGATAGGCTTCATTGGGATAATCTCCAGCAACATGGAGACCAGCGATCTTGGTATTGATCAGTCTAATATTTAAATGGCCTTGAGCATGGGCAATGCGATAACGTCCACTGTCTTCTCCCAAATAATGGTAAACATCCCCCACTAATGTTTTCGCCCGATGTACCATCAAAAAATATTTATCTGAATAATTTTCAATGATATTTTTGACCTCTGATAAGCCTTGTTGTGTCCAAATTTCATCACCGTCTAATATCCAAATCCAGTCGGCACTGGTCCTCTCGAGCATCTCTTGCCTAAGATTAGATAGTCTTCTGGCGTCGGCTTGGCCTTTTTGGGCAAACTTAATTTTGCTATTTTGAATATTTTCAATTATCTGGCAGGTTTGATCTGATGACCCGGTATCCCAAACTATAACTTGATCTACCAACCCAATCACAGATTGTATCGCATACCAAATAAAATTTTCTTCATTACAAACTAGACAATGGGCAACTAATTTCATATCAGCCTTTTATCTTGATAATAATATACGTCCAGGCAATTACTAGAGCCATCAGATGAGATATCCCTAAACTGATGATAACTCCAATTTCTGCCAATGGCGGAATTAGTAGCCAATTGAAAAAAACTACTATTACCAACTGGCAAAACGCCACCAATGCCATAACCTGCGGTGCATTTAAGGTATAGAGGGCTGCCATGGCTGGCAATGATAAAACAAACGGCAAGTAGGCTAAAACCAGCAGTTGAAAAATTGGGATGGACTGCCCGTATGTCACAAACAGGGGCACAACTAAAGGAGCCAAGATCATAGATATGAGCATCAATATAATTAATACACCAACGCCCGGCATAGTCTTTTTAATAAGGGCCGGCAGTTCCAGAACAGTAATCCGAGAAAAACGCGGTACTAACACCGTGCCAAAACTGGTGGTGATCAAGATAAAAACAGTAATCAAACGGGCCGCCGCCCCGTACACTCCTGCTTGGTAAGTTGACATCGTTGACGATAGCATTAGAATATCCAGTCTGGATCCAATGGCCGCAAAAATACCAAACAACATCATCCAACGGGAGAATTTCACGATTGACCCAATTGCTGAAATATCTACTTTACCAATTAGCGGGAAAAGCGGCAACAAGAACATACCAATAACAGCAGGTACCACAGGCGATAGTACAAAAATGGCTGCGAATAACGATACGCTAGGTAAATAGAAAATCAACAGCAACAGGCCCAATAGCCTAGTTGAACCAAGGGCAACTGCCAATAAGCTGTTTTTTAAAAACTGCTCCAGCCCCTGCAGAATACTGGCAATAAAATTCTGCCACAGTAGTGCTACTGCCCCTAATGCAGCTAAAACTATTAAATATGACTTGGCTTCATCATGCAGCAGGATAGCAGCAAAATATCTGGCGCTGACTAGTGCAAATATAAAAAGTAAGGTGCCAGATAATATCCGCAGCAGGCCGCCGGAGGCAACAAGGTTGACCAGCCCCAGCTGATTACCTCTATTGGCAGCAGTCAGTCTCACGACAGCAGTTGACAATCCTAAATCAAAGACATCTAAAAAAAGGGTAAACAGCGCCAAACAAACAGCAAGCGTACCATAATCAGAGATCGATAGTTGCGATGTGGCAATTTTAGTGAAAATTAAAACCGCCAATACGTTGGCGCTGTTACCGGTCAAAGTATAAAAAGTATGCCTGGCAGTTGTTGAAGATAATAGTTTGACTAAGTTCCATATGCTATCCATGGTTTATTTTTCCCTCTGCCTGATCAAATACAATAATAACCCAAGTGCCATAATCAATGTAGCAGTAGCAACACCAGTCCCAATATTAGTCCATTTTTGAGGCGCAAAATCTATGGTTGCGCTATCTGAATTTTGATCGATATAAAATCCGTTGATAAAGCTATAAAACGGCAAACTTGGGCTAGTATTGTTGGAATATCTTGCCTGCCAACCATCGTTATATGAATCTGTAAAGATTAGCCAGTAGGGAGCGTCAAGATTATCAACTTGAACCTGATAAGTAGCCGGGTTTTGAGTCTTATAGGGGGGACTGACAAAAGGTTGATAGCGGATCAAATTGGACAAGGTCTGGATAGGAGAAGTACTATCCAGGTAAATGGGTGGGAATTTTTCTGTCAATACTTTAGCTTGTTGCTCCAGTTGATCAAAAGTTTGCTTATCAATTAAAATCAAACTGTTGACAGCCCAGAAACCACCACTATTTTTGATTTGGATATCATGGTGTCCTTGATTCAAGTTGTACTCGCCTAAATCATACCAGGAAAAACGAGCAGGTGTGGTCTCTATAGTTGTCGGGTAATAGTTATCCAACTGGAATGACAAACTGGCGCTATCTGTTGCCGATAGAGCTCTGGCGTACAATTTATATCGTCCAGGATCTGTTGCATTAATTTTGAGTTTTATCACCTGATCGCGAATATCAGACCAGGCAATCCCCTTACCAAAATTGAAATCATAATTGACAATACCATGCTTATTGGCTGTATCCCGCCATTCTAAAATTTGGTTTGCAGTAAGGTGAGCCCATTGAGAAAAATAATTATCTGATAAACTGGTCAGGTGATCTTTGGGTATTAATGAAAACGTGAGGTCTGGTGCTGATTTGGACCAAAATATCAATTTCAAAGAATCGGGGTTTATTCTCTCCAGATCAGCTGTCGTTGTTTGGCCATCTTCCAAAAACAAAATGGGAACATTAGACAGGCGGAAATCTGCCAGTTTAGATATCCAGAAATAAAAATCATCGCCGCCTAAAATAGCTAAAGCCTGGTCAGCAGCAAAAAAATGAGGAGAATGACGTTGAGTCTGATAAATCGGGTAGTCGTCGAATTCAATCTTCCTACCCAAAGTGAGAGTGTCAACAAAATCCAGGAATTGCTGTCTTTCGGCAACCTTCTGACCAGTCCAAATCTTGCGATACGGATCAGGCGCAAAGAAAACATACTTGACGCCCGATAAATCCAAGAGTTGTTTAAAGAATGGCTGGTGCAAAAAATAAAATTTATCATAAACTCCATCAATAAGAATACCGAATGGGCGTTTAAGATACAGGGAATTGGCCCATAAAGCAGGATGATCTAAACTTTCTGGCGCATAAGACGGTTTGGAAGGAAAATAGAGCAGACGGTAAAAATCATCATCTGCTTGGTATTGCTGAAGTTGGTGATATGATTCAGGATAGACACCTGGGCCCAAATTACCACTTAGTTGGTTGGTTATAACTGGGAAGATGATGCCGGCAAAATAGACAGCCAACAACACAATAACAACCAGCAGCATTTTACTTTTACTGACTATGAGTCGTTCTAAACTGACCCCCAAAAGCAATGAGTAAAAGATCATTTCCGCTACAAAAAATTTAGTTGAATCACGGAATATGCCAAAACCGGGAATACGATCAAACATCCATAAATACCAATTACCCGCTGGATCGTTGGCTCCTTTGGCCAAAAAAATAAATGCTATTGCGATAAAAGATAAAAGCATGGTCTGCCGATTTTTGTAAAAAAGTCCCCAAAATGCTACTGCCGGTATAATCAAAAAACTGGGCAGAACAGGTGTGATTTGACCAAATTCATTAATAAACCAGTGTGGTTGAAGCACCAGATATGAATTTGCTAGTTTAGTAAAGCTGACAGCAGCAATCTGAGCAGGCGAAACAACATCTTGGGCAGGAATACCTGAATTAGTAAAAAATAGAGCCAGCAGCCAATATGAATTGAGCAGCATAACTACCATCCCTGATGCTAAGATAACCAAAATAGTTCTTGTTAGGTAAGAAGTGTTTTTTACCAAACAAATCAAAATCGCCACAATCGGCAATAAAACAGATGCTCTCAAATCAGCTGCTGTCACCAAAGACCAGGCGATAATCGCCAATAGATTACCTGTTACGGTCCAGCTTTTTGCTGTATAAAATAAAGTGAACACCGCCAAGGGGAATACGCCATAAGCCAAAGCCACTCCGACTTGCCCGCCGTCAATTAATAATAAAAAGTAGGTATTAATAGTATAAAACGTGGCAACTGCGAATTTAGCCCACATTTGACTGACAAACACACCTGATAACAACCAAGATCCATACAGCGCGAAACCCACAGCCGGAATATAAAAAATTATCCTGATGGCAATAGTGCTATCCAAATTCAGCATCCCAAAAAGGCTTGACAGCACCAGTAGCGGATAAATCCATAAACGGGCCGCTTCAAACCCACCGAAATTCTCATTTCTGGCACCCCAACTAATGGGTGGATTGAAAAACTCTTTCAAATTGAGTTGGGTAAAAAAGGGTGCATCACCAAAAGATAAAGGGTTAGTAGTCAAAAAACTATGAAACACCAAAATGGACAATATCGCCAGTAATGAAATAGCAGCACTTTGGCCTGATAGCTTCATAACAAAAAATTTAATGCAAACTTCAACACAATAGCACTTAATAAAACTAGATAGCTTTTCTCAACTACCTGATTAGCAAATCCTGGATGGTTGCCAAGAATAGATGCAAAAGCCACCAGCAATAATGTGAAACTGACCAGTAGGCAAAAATTGGCTAGTCTATTTAGCATTATTTTTATGAGTAATCATAGTTTGAAGGATACCCAGTAGAAAGAATCCATAAGCATAAAGTGAAATCCGTTCAGCCCATGATACATAGTGGAATAGAAAATTCGGGAATGACAGAGCTAAGGCTACCAGACCTAAGATAACTGTAAATTGTTGATTAATTTTAAGAACAAAAATAGCTAAACTGTAGATAATAAAAGTGCTTAAAAGCAAGTTTAATCTGATAAATGGTAAAAAATAATCAGTCTGCTGCAACGATAATAATAGGACAGCCACCATTGTCAGAAACAACAATTCTGGCTGTTTTCTCTTAAAATTTTTTACGATCTGTTTAGTCCAGTTGTCTGCCATATTTAGTAATTAAAATTGCTCTGATAACAATCAGACATCCTAAAATAAAAACTAATGTACTGATGAAGAAACCCAGATAGAAAAGCCTTTGTGGCCAATATTCTATGATTAAATCATATGATCCCGGGGTTTGTAGCCACCACACATTGCCGTAACCATTAGCAATCTGGTGGTTATTCTCCAAAATCGGCTTTTTGCCCCATGTTGCCCAAAGATTATAGCCATTGTCGTCATTCCTGTAGACTTTCCAGGACGGTGAAAACTTATCTTGTAGAACCAATGGTGTATTTCTGTCAACGTTATCAATAGACACCAAATATTTAGTTGGAGACAGCTTCTCATATTTAACTTGCGGATTTTGGGGCAAGTCATGCGACGTTGTCAATTCATCACCGACAGGTTTTAAAATCACGCTATTCGTGAATATCCTATGCACTTGTATTTCTTTGGCTGGATTTGATAAAAATTGCATATTGTTACCATTATCATCAATAGCAACATTTAAGATAGACGGATAATAAAGCGGTCTGATCACGAGTCTGGTATAAGGCCAACTGATATAGTCCTTGGTAGATACCTGATAGTACATGACATTTCTTTCGGGAATTTGTTGTGAAACAATCACCACCCGTGACAAGGCTGTCTGGGTTGGGTCAAACAAACTAATTTGATACATTGATTTTGAATTAATATCAGGAAGGCTAACACCTAAGCGTACCGTTAAATTGACCTTAGCAAAAGGCATCTTTTCAAACTCTTCCTTTGATTGGCCAACCAGTTCACCAGTTGATAAGACAATTCTTTCGAATTTATAATTTTCAAAATAATTGAAATTATTGGGCAGATTAATCGATATCGTATGCCCACCTTCTGATAGAAAAAATTTTTCCAGTGCTAAAAATCTAACATCTGACTTTTCTACTTTAAGTTTATACATCTTCTCTAAGAGGGTATACTTATCTATTATTATATCCCAGGGTTTTCCCGATCCTAGGCCATAGCTTCCCAACTGGTCTTTCTCCACATAGAGTTGATATTGACCATCTCTGGGTACCTTAACATCAAAAACTGCCAAATTTTGATTAAATTCCAAATTACTATATTCAAAAACCCCCCGATTTTTAAAATCTGGTGATAAATAGCTTATTCTCTCATCTTGACGGTAAGCCTTAATCCAGCCATTGGCTAGCTTGTCTAATTTACTTTTTGCGATAAGTTTTGGCTGATATCCATCAGTCATGCTCAAGAGATCTTTCACCAGCCCAACATCGTCTTCTGCTGAAAATATTGTTTTTGATGGAACAAAAATCCTTGGCCAGACAAATTGATCTTTAATCTTCCAAAAATCCCACAAACCAAAACTGGCAGGCAATGGTGCATCTGCTATCTGTTGGGCTACTTGATGTGATAGAGGTGAACTGTCAAAGTCAGTGGTATCATTTTTGTTGTACAAATACTCCACATTTAACGGTCCTGCCAGTTTTTTAATATTTTCTACTTCACCAAAGTGGATAGCTCTATAAAGTTCATCAGTCAGTATGCCTATGGCGTCATTTTTGGCACTGGCAAAATTATAAGTCAGCACGTTAACAGGAGCGAGCAAATTTAATATGGAAGCGATCCCCTTATATTCCCAATTGAAATGTTCACTTGTTGTATATGGCAGAGAAATGATCCGTTTGTCTTTGGGAAGACTATTCAAAAAATCTCGAGTGTCCAGTACATAATTGGGAATGTTAACTAGCACACTTCCCGGAGTCCCGGCTCGAAAAACCTCACCGCTAACCAAAGGATAGCAATATAAAACATTAAAGATTACAAAAACCAACATCAATAAAGATAAAGCTATTCTTTGGGGAAGCTTAATCAGTCTCCACTGCCAAAATTTGCCCTTAGCCGTATATAGAAGTTGATCAAAAAGTAAACCAATCGACATGGCCAAGCCCAAAAGAACTATGGGAGTAAAGATATACCAAGGACTCCTAAAAAATGAGAAGAAGGGCACTGCATCTAATAAGACTTTAAAAAATCTGCCAGTTGGGGGATGGGTTCCAGCTGACAAAAACAGTCCGATTAATACTAGCAGATTGAAAAACACTATTTCCCGTCTTAGCCTTGAAAACAGCAGAGATGAAAATCCCAAAATTGGTATAAGGATGCCAAAAAATATAAAAACTGGGTTGGAGAAATAATTATAAGCATAAGGTATATACGGCACGCCAGGCGAGCTTTCTCCATACCAATCCCATGCCCCCAACAACCTGAATAAATTAAAAATTGAAGTGTGAGCTGACAGTCCATCTATCCAATCCACAGCATTAATCTGGCCTATCTCTGAAAGCAACGGTGTCCCCCCCCAACCAAACAGATTAAAGGTGAGCGGTAAAATCCAATAGGCATTAATTATTAATACGGCTGCTACAAACATGGCTGCATATGCAACCACCCATCTCTTCTGATAGTGGTTTGCCAAAGCCATATAAACGCCAAAGGCAACTAACGTTGACAAATATACTGCCAGATAGGCAGGATTAATCCCCATTCCAGAACCTATGAGCGATATTCCGCCAAGTAGCACCAGGCAAACAATTAACGACAGTCTGTTTTTGAAAAATAGGTTGACTACGGCAAGAGCCAGAGGCAGGGCTGCCATCAATGATAAATTAGTAACTTTAATATTTTCCCAAGTGTTAAATAAATAAACATTATAGGCATACAAGGCGACCGGAACAATTCTGACAAGACCAGAATGGGATTTTTGAAAAGTTCTGAAAAGAATATAAATAGATAAACAAATTAGGGTAAACCAGAAAACAGTGGTGGCTTTTTCAGTATTTTGCAGGGAAAATCTGATCACCTCATAAAAGAATACTTGCAGACCATGAAAGAAGATGCCAGCCAAATTAGAAGACCAGTCAGACCCGCCATATAATGTATCATCCCAGACAAAAAACCGTCTTTGCCACCACGATAGAGGATCAAGGGGGAAATTAGTATCAACGCCATTGATCAAGCTTTCACCCTTGTACCATAAAACGGGCGTCAGTCCGAAAAGAAAAACGATAACCAGCTCCCAAAATCTTCTGATTTGATTAAAAACTTTTCTCATATTTTCTATGGTCAATTAATACATCCAACATGGGGCAGCTACTGCCAAAATACACAAAACCAGGGCTGACACCTGGCTGGAAAACGAACTTACTATATAATGTGTTTTGATTTTACGGCTTGCACTAGATAAATAGCAAGTAAAGCAAAACTGCCTACAATCGTAATCTGCCAGCCCAAAATCAAATTAGCCTGCCCAACAAATTCCAGTTTGAGGTGATAATTCCCAGCTTTAGCTAGATAATATCCATTACTAAAGCCATTGGCTACAAAATGGTCAGCATAATCAGGGTAATTACCAGATAGTCTCCATAGCGGATGGTACGTTTGGTTGAAAACTAAATAGATAGGTCCATCAGATTGAACATTAAAATCAACTGCAGTCTTATCTTGGCTGTTGATTGTTATCTCGGGGGCTGGCTGGCTGGCTAGTTTTTGTATACTATCCCATTGAGATTGTGGATAGAATTGCAATGAGATAATTGGCGTTATGACCTTTCTTATTCGGACATTCCTAACTAAAATCGTTGACTCTTGTCCAGTAGCGGCAAAGAAGTTGATGGAAAATTTCTTTGTTGTCGGGTCTAGTTTGATCAGCTTTTGGTAAGATTGCCAGATATTGCCAGATGGCAAAACATCAGCTACCAACTCACCCTGAATATCATCATATAATACTACCCTAGAGGCAGAGCGATCTTGTTTGTTAAATTCAAACGAAATCGAATATACTTGCGTCTTATCGTCCTTTTTGACATATTGGAAAATCCCCAAGTTCTTTCCGCTTGAATATAGGGTAAACTGCCCTGGTGCCGCCTGGAAGTGTTTTTTCATATTAGCGCTAATATCTTCAGATAAGTTGGCCAATTCCCAGTTATCGAGGCCTGAATTAAAATTAGGATTTTTTACCATATTCTCTGATAGCCGGACAGGGATTGAGACTGTGTTATTACCTACAGGTAGCCTGGCAACATCAACTTTATTATCAGCAGATATTGTATACGGGCTATCGTTCACCAATAGTTTTGTTTCACTTGTTTTAATAGACTCAACAACAGCTACTTGGGGATTATCAAACTGGAAAGATTTAATAAGTTGATCTCCCGCCAGTTGAAATTGAGATAGATCTACATTCTGACTATTGGTTTTTATGGCGTTAACAGTATCCGATGGTAGCTGATTTTGGTGAGCGTAGACTAACCCATCGGCGGTAATATTTGCTAAGCTGGGCAGTTTGTCTGGCACTACAATAAACCTATTTCCATAAAGTGGTGGTAGAGCTTGAGGATTCTTGTAGATAATCCATTCATCAAAACTGGCAATTTTTTCAAAAATTCGACTGGAGTCTAGCCGAGTTTGAAAGAATTGTTTGTCCTCATTAACTTTAAATGGCTGATAATTAAAATCCTTTTGCAAAATTATAAATTTTGCTGATGTTAAATTAGCAAATTTTTGGGCTTGATATTGTAAGTCATGATAGAAATATTTCTTAAATTGCAATAAGTTTTGCGTGATGGCCACTTGGTTATCAAATGGTAGATATATAATCTGGTTTTTATTCAGTAAGTAAAATAGCGGCGGTTGCAAATTACCATATCCCCAAAAATATATGGAATAATTAAGTTCAACTTGCGGCAAAAATATAATGGATCCCTCCTCTTGTTGTTTATTAATGAAATCTGCTGTCTGAAAAACATAAGCAGGTATTTTTACTTGTGTAGCCGGCAGATTACCCTTCCTTTCTTCTGGCCTGGTAAATCTCCAACCATTAAACAAAGGCCAGGAGTAAAGAATTACATACCAGATAATTCCGCCATAAACTAATGCGTAGGTCAAAGCTCTTTTATTCCAAACTAAAACATCAACCAACCTAACTTGTTTTGATCCCAGTTTTTGAATTATGCTGGTGGTAAATTTGCCAAAGAAAAAAGCATATGAGAAAACTACCCAAAAACTAAACTTGTACCAGGGGGAGCGAAAAATCCAAAACCCAGGAACATGATCATATAGAAACTGATAGACAAACCCGAAAGGAGGATGGGTACCAGTAGAAAGAATAACACCGGCCACTGCTACTCCTGCGAAAAACCAAGTAAATTTATCTCTGGCAATTACTATCGCCAACACCACCAAGAGAGGGAGTAAGACTCCCAGTAGCTTGACAAAAAACTCCTGATACCAAGCAGCATAAGGCGCATAAGCTTCACCATTAAAATTTTCAAACCAATCCCACGCTCCGATCAACTGTGCGCTTTTGGGAAAAGTCGTATTTTTGCTCACACCGGATAGCCAATCTTTGGAAGTCTGTTGGATAATTGCCAAATCACTAGACAAATACTGGTAATAAGGTAAGATAACACGAGCATTAACAACAATGGTGGTGGCAGCCAGGACGATGTAGAAAATTTTTGCGAATCGGATTGTTTCTTGGTTTGCGCTTCGCCAAAGATGATAGCTGGCTACAATTAGAATCATCATCCAAAGCAACAGGCCTGAAGCAAAGGAGTTAGGGTTAACAGGAGAATAAAAGAACCAAGTCATTCCAATCCAAAGCATATCGGGAAATATTTTTCTCCTTCGTAGAGCATGCAGACAAAATCCGGCAAGAAGTGGCACAGAGACGTAGGTGAGCATTATGGCCTGATCAGAAATTAGTTGCATAAAATATGGGTTATACATATAAAACAGGGCGCAAAACAGAGGATGTATCTTGTAGGCGGTAATCCATTGCCTCAATTGATCAATAAAAAAATAGAAAGCAACTCCGGATAAGAAGAGTAATGTGAAATACCATATCTTGGAAATATCACCAATAGATAAACCAGTTATCTGTAGAAAGCTCAAGAATAAGTGAATGGGTTGTCTGGCTAGGTTGAGCTGAATCGCGGTTTGGTAACTACCGGCATTATCAATGTTATCCCAAGCATAGAATGATCTCTGAAGAGCAATCTGGGGATTCAATGGAAAGGTGATGTCAGTTCCATCAACTACATAGCCAGGTGCAAACCACCAAACTAAAGCTGGTAAAGCAAAAACGGCCAAGACAATGGTATGTTTTAGATTCATCAGTGTTTAACCAGTTAGACTCCTGATTTAACTATTATAGCCTAAGCCAGCCAAGACTTTTGCTTTTAATCCTTGCCGAAGTCTCAATTCAATACCGCTGTTGGTTGGCTATTTTAACAGATTGAATAAAAACAGTCGCTGGAAAATTGAAATTATCAATCATCACCTGATCCAAATACAAACCGCCAGCTGGAATCGCTAGGTTATACGTGTGAAATTGTCTATCAACAAAGATGGGAAAGTACTGATAATTTACCGTGTCCCAGCCAGAATCCTTATCCTTTTTCCATCGCCAGCGCAGTTGTCCGTTTTGGCTGATATAGCGCCATGCCTGGCCCCATTGAGTCTGATTACTAATTGCTGAAAAAGGTGTTTTGGCCAGTTGACTGGCAACAGTTGAGTCAACATTTTTAAATTGATCTTCAACTACCGCCAATTCAGCCACCTGGGGAGAATCGCCCCCCGAGCTTTGGGTAATGTTGATTTTGACAAAACGTGCCCGACGCGGTAAGAAATCGTCCTGCCAAACAGCGTTAGTGGCGCGAACTGGGCCAGCTGATATTGTTTTGGCTGCCTGCCAGTCGCCTTGGTCTAGTGAAGTAAAAATGGAATAGCTGGTAGGAGTTCTGACAGTATGGCCATTAGTCCAAATAATTTTACTGATATTTTTTGGACTACCCAGATCAAGAACTATTGACTGTTCTTTTTGTTTATCGCCATGTACCCATTCATTCCAGGATACCCTGTTGACCATCCAATTGGTTTCAATTCTGCCATCTGCCAAATTAGCGGTAATTTGGTCTTGCCAAGAACTGGTAGTATGTATAGAAACCGTACGCAAGTACTCTGATTGATTTATCAAATATGCGAAAACCTGTTCTGTGTCTCCTACATTAACCTCTTGACTAGCACTGCTATCTTGGTATGGCAAAAGCGCATCTGATAGTGATTTTACAGTCAGGGCCATGGTCACCTCCAGTATTTGTGGTGTTACCGATGGTGCTTTTTTATCAAAAGTGATGATAATTTCCGGATTTTCCCCTATTGTCTTATCGCCATCCCTGGTAAGCTGTGTAGCAATCATCATGTCGGGCTCTAAACTGATCGGCACATTAGCACCGATTGATGTTAAAGGTAGGTCAACCTCTTGGAAAGTAGTCAGTTGTTGGCGGGCGCTTTTGGTAGTGTCATGGAGTCGTATGCCATCATAGTAAAATGTATAAATCTTATCCAGTGTGATCGTCTGATCCCGCAATTTTTTTGCGATATCATCAAAAGAATAAGTCAGTATCAAATCATAACGATCAAGCCCATAATAGATGGCAATAACCGTACTCTCCGGCATGGAACCGGCACCAAAAAACTGGGCAAATTGATTTTGCACTTGGGCACTGTTGGCAACATCAAAATATACTATTGCCCCTTTTGGTAAATGCGGTACTGCAGTTTTCAGGGTCTTAAAGAAAACTTTGGCAGGTTGGGCCTGCTTGTTAATAATTGAACGCTGGACCCCGCGTTCAATTACCAGATAGGTTAATATAAAACAGCCGACAATAACGACCGGCAGCAATGTTTTTAGTAAAGAATTACCCAAAAACATCTTGGACAAACTATAAGATAATAAACCCACCAGCAGAGCAAATCCTACAGCCGAATAAGCATAGTACCTGTGGGTTGATCCCAAAACTTGCTTAGCATCAAAAGCAAAATACAATACTACATTACCGACAATCCAGGCAATACAAAAAAGTAGCAGGCGAACATTCTCGTCCTGTTTTTTTAATCTAAAGATAATAATAGAGGCTATCAAAATACCAGCAAACACCACGCCGGAAATCATTTCTGCCAATGGTTGAGTGGAATTGACATTAAATAATTTACCTAACTGTTGTAGAAATACTTCTGGCACCAATAAATTGCCAAAAGAAACCAGCCCTGACATAACTATGGTGAAATCACCCTGTAATAAGCTAAATAGCGACTGGCCTGCCGACAAACTATGCTGGTTTGTCTCAAGATATATTTTGTAGAAAATAAGCAAAAATGGCAGTTGGCGCCACAAGATGCCGCTTAGCCATTTTCTGGACAATCCTTGGTAGGTAAAAAAAATATCGGCTGCTACTATCACAAATATGACACCGTGTGAACGGATAAAAACCGTATCCAGAGTGAAGAAAAACAAAAGAAGTGAGGCAATATAGAACAGGAATTTATTTTCTCTAAGATAACGTGCAAAGAAAATAACCAGCCAGGATAACATCACAATACCGCGGCTGGTCTGCAAAGAATTGGTTAATCCATAAATGCTATCTGAAGCAATGTAGCCGGCAGCAAATAACGAGGCAGCCAGCAGGGCGGGTAACTTTTTTCTAAAAAGCGTCAATGCTAGAAAATAAACTGAAAATGCTGCCAAGAGGTAAAATATTAAGCCGATGACGAAATAGCCGGTCGGCTCAAGACCGAATATCGAATATAACACGACAAAGGGCTCGGCAATATGACGATATGGGCCTTCGCCAAAAATCCCTTTTCCCCAAAAACCGGCATCTTCTTGCGGGTGCTGGGCCTTAAACATTAAAGCGCTGTCGTCTTTCCAAAAATACATCTCTAGGGTCTGGCCGTATGCCAAAAATACCAAAAAGGCAAGCAGTATTGCCACGCTTAACAATTGATGGCCAGCAATCCAAGATTTGCCTATCTTCCCCAGAGCAGATAAGAAAGCAAGAGCTCTGGCTATTTTCTCTGCATTATTGATGTGCATCCTAGTAGCTATCACCTAATCTACCATCACAGCTAACATTTTTCAAACCTGCAAAACATCTCTATGCTATAATTCTCCTAACATGCTTGGGCCTGAACAATTTTTTTACACTATCAGTGCGGAAAGAACCGACATCAATAATACTGCTCTGATGCCCACTTTTACCCAACTGGCTATCAAGGCAGCAAAGCGTCTTAAAGGACAACCTGGTAATTTACAATTTGAATGGTGGGAATTTATTCAAAGCAGTTTTGATACGCTATTTGAAGTAATAATTGCCCTACAAACAATAGAGCATTTCCCCAATGCACAAGTATTTTTTGATAAAGTGAGGTCTCTCTTACAAAAAATGGTGTGGCTATTTTCTCCACACCTAACGCTATTACCCAATCTTATAATGAAAATCCTTATCATTACAAGGAATATACACCAGATGAATGGTATCAGCTCCTTTCTGCCTTTTTTCAAGAGGTGTTTATTTATGGCCTTTGGGGGAATGCCACAGTTACAACTTATGGAGAAGCCAGGAAAAAGATGGTGTTGAAAATACTCAAAGGCGACATCTTCAACTTGAGGAAATTACTACCCCGGCCAATCAGGCAATTTGCTGGTGATATTGTAACATATTTAACACGCAGTATTCTTCATAAGGGTAACAAAACTTATCATATTGGCGAGAATGATTATTCCATCAATACCAAAACCTCTCAAGCCATAGATTTGATCGCTATATGTAAAAATCCTATATGAAGCCTGCTGCTGTTTCCATTATTATTATCAACTTTAATGGCCTTGCCGATACCAGAATTTGCTTAAATTCAGTTCTTAAAACCAATTACCAACACTTCAATGTTATTGTGATAGATAATGGTTCGCAAGAAAATGAGCTGGCAAGCCTGCAGGCAGAATTTGCTGATCCGAGAATTACCTGGAGGGCTTTGGGGCAAAATTTAGGTTTTGCCGGGGCAAATAACATTATTATTCGCGAGATAAAAACACCATTTGTCGTCCTGCTCAATAATGACACCGAGGTCGATCCCAACTGGCTGGAACCTTTAATTGCTGCTGCTCTGTCTGATCCCAAAATTGCTGTTTGTCAGGGTAAAATTCATTCTCTCTATAACAAAAATTTCTTTGATTACGCCGGAGCTGCCGGTGGTTTTATTGATCGACTGGGATATCCTTATGCCAGAGGCCGGGTTGGTTTTTCCCTGGAGGAAGACATAGGACAATATGATGATGAGGTTGATATTTTTTGGGCCTCTGGTGCTGCTTTTTTGCTCCGGCGCGATATTGGTCTTAAATATGGCCTGTTGCCTACAGATTTTTTTTTCTATCATGAAGAGACCGATTTATGTTGGAGACTCAAAGATGCCGGTTATCGCATTGTCTTTGTACCTAGATCTCTTATCTATCACAAAGGGGCTGGTTCATCCCGCAGATCAAAAAGAGAACTACAAAAACGAATCTTCTACGTTCACCGCAACGCGCTACTGTTGGCTGCCCGTAATATGACCCTGACCAGTTTGATATGGGTGCTACCAGCACGATTCTTACTGGACTTGGTTAGCGCTGTCTACTATACGCTCTCCGGAGATATCTATTTTGTTTGGTCGGTTATACTGGCTCATCTGTCTTTTGCAAAGCGGCTAAAGAACACTATTAACTACCGGCGTTTCCACAGAAATGTGCCCATCGGTATTGCCGAGAAAGAATTATCACCTTTTAGCATTCTATGGCAGTATTACATCAAAGGCAAACAACGTTACAGTGAAATTATCGGTCAACCAGTATCCAGCGCTATTATCCCTTATCAACAAACAGTGGCAAGCAATAACTCGGCTGATCATTAAACTCCTGCTAGTTGTCATTAAATTGACGGATCAGTCCTCTGCTTATTAAATCTGACAAAGTTAAATATCTAAAGGAGATGCCAGTCAGATGGGCTCGTGCAGGAAACATCAGATTATCAATTTTGATCTGGCTAATACGCCTTGCTCCATCAACAGGAATTATCACAGAATAGTCATGCCACTTACTATCTGCATAAACTGCTGCAGAGGTTGACTGGGTATTCTTCCAATCCGAATCCTCTGGCGACTTCCAATAAATTTTAGCGCTGTGGTGGCCGTTTCTGGCAAAACTATCAGCCAGGATAAAATCTTCCTGATTACCCAACATAAAAGGCGTCGTAGCTAGTTCTTTTGCCCGGTCTAAGTCAACCTGCCTAAATTTCTCTTCTACCACTTCCATCTCGGCAATTTGAGGAGAGTCTCCGGCTGTTGCCGAAATTGCCATCTTGACGTATCTGGCAAAATGAGGGGCAAAGTTATCTTGCTTTATTGCCCCAAGAGACATGGCAGTTTGGTTGATACTTACCACTTTTTGCCAGCCCCGATTGAGTCGGGGCCAGTTGGTCCGATCCGCCGACACTTCGATTTGATATACTGTTGGAGTTCTTTGAGGATAGCCATTAACCCAAACTACTCTGGAAATATTTTTTATCTTTCCCAAATCAATTACTATTTCCTCATACGGCAATTCATGCCACTTGCCTACATGGGACAGCCAGTCAGTCTCTTGCCTGCCATCGTTAATGTTGTCTATTTCATGGTATTTCCAGCTGCTTGACGATTGCGCTTTAGAATTCTTTTGATAGTCTTTTTTGGCGATTAAATAATTAAAGATCAGCTGTCGATCTAAATTAGATAACGGTCTTGTCTGGATATTTTTTAATTCGACCAGCTGTGATAAATCATCCATCTTATTAGTTTGATGATATTGACCATAAGATACGCCATAATCAACATCTAATTTTACTGACAAAGTTACCTCTAGGGGGGACGCAGCGATAATTGGTTTTTCTAGATTAATTATCAAGGGCGGTGTGTAACCAACAATTACCTCGTTTATTTTTTTGTATTGGGTTTGGCTGGTGGTATTAATTTTTAATTGGGTTTGTCCGCCAAAGCCAAGAGCGGCAGTTGTTGTGCCAGTAGTGTCCAAAAGGCCATGACGATCATAAGAAAAAGTATGAATCTGATGAAGGCCGGCCTGACCCGCAGCAACAAGACTAGCCAGTTCATCAAAAATTGGCAATAATTTAATATCATACCTATCTAGGCGATAATAGATGGCCAAAGCGGTGGTTGGCGGCATAGAAGCAACAGCAAAAAAATTTTTAAATCGACTACTCATTAAATCATCATTTTGGACATTAAAAAAGAACACATCGCCTTTGCTTACTTTCGGTAAAACCTTCTGCAGTGATGAGAAAAAGTCGGCAGTTGGAATACTACGGTCGTCAACTATTCTAGTCTGCAGACTAGAATTAAGCCAAATATTGGTAGTCAAAATAAACCCTAAACCTAAAATTGTAAATTTATTTCCTGCCAGCAGCAATCTGTTAAAAAAAGTCCTCCTGCTTATCTTTTGCCTAGCAAACTTAACAATCAAGGTCAGCAAAAAAGCCAAGAAAATCGACCACCCCACCAAAGATACAGATAAGTAGCGATGGGTGCTAGACAAAACATTCAGTGGAGAATGTACCAAAAAAGCCAAAAATGAAAAACCTACCCAGAGGATACAAAATACTATTTTTTTCCCAGCATCATCATTTTTGTAAACACTAAGCAACACCAGATACGCTACGTTAATAAAAAACAGTCCACCAATCAAGACCTGTACCATATTAAATTGGTCCTGAAAAAACTGGTAATTATTAAACTGGGCCAAAAAACATATAACATACCAAAAAAGACTAATCGATAAAATCAATGCAAAAACTTTTCGGGATGACGAAAAGATTAATTTTTCAAAATATAAAAATAGCCAAAATATGATTATCAGCAAACTGGCAAGGAAAAGTTTACCGTCAACAAAGGGTAACTTGGCTGATAAAATCCTGTTGATTTCCACAACTACTAGATCTGGCAGCAATAAATTGGAAAAAATTGAAAGAATAGTAAAAACATATTCGAAATGCCCATTATAAAGGAGGTCACCGATAAACCTTGATCCTTCAGACCCAACCGTACTATTACTGCTACCTAAGTAAAGATAGTATTTATTAAAAATAAACAGAAATGGAAAGATTTTAATCGCGGTAATGGGTAACTGTTTAATATTTTTCCAAAATTGCGAGAATAGCAAAATTGCCATTACAGCTGAAAATACTAATCCATGGGACCTGATTTGAACAAGTTCAACAGCCAGCAGGAAAAATAAAACTGACAGCAAATAATTGGATACTCCGCCATAATAAAGATTTCTAAAAAGATAGCCGAACGAAAGACTAGCCAGAATAATTGCAGCACTAGTCTGATAAGTATTGGTGATGCGGAATAAGCTCTCTGCTCCAACTAATCCAGATGCAAAAATCAAAGCCGCCATGTAAGCTGATCGCCTATTGCGTAAAAAATTTACTGCCAGGAAATATACTGAAAGTGATGCCAAAAAATACATCACTAGTCCATAGGCAAAATATCCTACCGGGTTTAATTGAAAAAATTGGTAGAACGGAAAAGCAAAAGTGGCTTGGTATTTATATGGTCCCGACCCAATAAGGTCAGGACCATAGGGACCTGCCTCAACATAAGGGTTCTGTAGTTTGAAAATATAGCCATTATCATCCTCCCAGAAATACATCTTAAGAGTTGTACCATAAGTAAGAAACACTACCAATGCCAAAAGCAAAACAAGCAAGGCTTTATATTTCATGGAAGCGGATCGGTCAGCATTTTAACATTTTTGATTTTTACCTCAACCGGTATAGAAATCTTATCCAGTCTAACTGCTTCCAAAACAGTTCCGCCGGCTGGTATATCGAGGCGATAGTGGTAAAATCTGCCATCAGCAATTACAGGAAAGTCTTGGTAGCTAGTTTGATTCCAAGATAGATCTTTGTTGGATTTCCACCATATCTGCGCACTTATATTGTCAGCAGCCCAGGCCAGCGCCAAAGACCATTGCGATAAATCTCCGATGGAAGCAAACGGGGAAATTGATAGTTTATGAGCTAAATTTAAATCTATATTTTTATATTTGCCAGCCACCACTTCAATCTCTGCCAGTTGGGGAGCATCTCCTCCTGATGAATCAATAATCTCCATCTTAACAAACCTCGCAAGCCTTTCTGGGAAATCATCAACCGAAACTTGATTGCTGGGCAGTGCGCTCTCTAACTTAATATCACCAGCCGTCTGCCAATTTTCGCCATTGATTGAAGTATAAATAAGATAATGAGTAGGTGTTCTTGTTGTATGACCATTGGTCCAAATCAGCCTGCCTACCGACTTGATCATCCCTAAATCAACCATGACATATTCGGCTTGCATGGATGTTTTTTGGACCCAACTGTTCCAAGCTCCCCGGTGAGCCAACCAAGTTGTATCAAGACGGCCATCATTCAAATTTTGAGGAACTTGATCCTGCCAAAAAGACATGCTGATAACTTGGGCTGATCTTCTAAACTCTAATCTGTCTTTCAAATACATCAAAGTTTGTAATAATTGACTATCGGATATACTAAAAGATGACCGGCTTTCTCCATATGGGAACACTACTCCATTCGGCATAAGCGGGGTCAGTGCCATATCAAACTCTAAAGTTGCACCGGCAATAGAATTTATCTCTCTGTTAAAATTGATATCAATCCGCGGATCTACATGATCGGTTCCAGTCTGGGTTGGTTCAAATTTGGTCTTGGTAGACAAAATATGATCTTTATAATTAAACTGCGTACTGGCAGATAACTGCTCAATCGGAATACTTTTACTAAAACCCTCTGACAAAACTCGTCTGGCTTGATCAGTGGTGTTGACCAGTCCACTGCGGTCATAAAAAAAAGTGAATAGTTGTTTTGAACTGATCGATTTTTGGGACAGCTCTTTAACAACCTGGCTGAAATCATAAGTCAATTCAAAATCATATCGATCGCGACCATAATAGATAGCCAGCACTGTAGTTTCCGGCATAGATCCCGCACCAAAAAAATCGCCGAACTCGCTCTGAACTCGCACATCATGATGCACGTCAAAATAAACCAGTGATCCTTTAGGAATATCAGCCAAGGTATTTTTAAGAGTATTAAAAAATCTTCTGGCTGGCTGTGACCTTTTTGTCACAATATCATATTGGATTTGATTGCCTATGGCCAGATAAACTATGCACACGGTAATGATCAGATATGTGGGCAGTAATTGATATCTCTTGAATAAATATCCTACAGTTTGAGCAGCTGTCGCAACTAAAATAGCCCAGCCGACAGATGAATATGAATAATACCTATGGGACGATCCTAAGACTTGTTTAGTATCAAAACTAAAATACAACAAAACGTTGGCAATAATCCAAACAAATGAAAACGTGGTAATCTTCCAGTAATTATTTTTCTTGGCAAAATTATATAGAACTAAGATCACCAGCAATATCAACAACAGAATACCTGCCAGCAAACCTGATAATGACCAACTGGCATTAAAGCCGAAAATAGCTTTTAGCCACTGGTTACCCACTTCAAGCCATGGCTCCGGCAAAAATAAATTGCCCAAGGAAATAATCGGTGAGGTGACGGGAGTAAAATCGCCCTGTAAGATATTTGATAGGGCCCCAGAAGCGGCAAAATTAACAGAGACGGTCGCCAGATATATACGGTAGAAAATCGCCAGGAATGGGACAACTCTTAACGCAAACCATAATATCTTTTTTTTATCTAACGGAAATCCGGAAAATAATAAATCAGCAGCTACGACCGTAAAAATCAGGCCATGTGATCTGATATAAACAGTATCCAAAGTAAAGAAAAACAACAGTAAAGAAATGAGGTAGAGAACGATCTGTTTTTCTCTCAAAAAGCGGATATACACTGCCATCATTAGAGCAGCCATAGCAATACCCCGACTGGTTTGTAGTGAATTGGTCAAGCCAAAGATCGTTTCTGAGCCGATATAACCTGCGGAAAAAACAAGCGCCGCCAAAATGGCAGATCGAAGATCTTGAAAAATAACTTTAGCTAAGTAGAAAACTGACAAAGCAGCCAGAAAATAGAAAATTATTCCTGCTGCAAAATATCCTGTAGGCTCCAGACCTAAAATTGGGTATAAAAAAACAAATGGTTCAAGTATATGCCTATATGGGCCTTCTCCAAACATTCCCCTGCCCCAAAAACCTGCTTCAACTTGCGGATTTTGGGCTTTAAACATCAAAGCGCTGTCATCTTTCCAGAAATACATCTGCAGTGTTTGCCAAAAGGCTAAAAAAACTACCGCAAAAAGTAGCAAAGCTATTTTGAGAAATTGATTCAAACTTTGCGCAAACCATGGATTCTTGGCAGTGATCAAACCGCTTTCTCGAAAGAGAAACCGAGGGCTTTTAGCCCTCAGAGGTTTATTTTGGGAAGTTATAGATTTATTGACCTGTTTATCTAACTTGTTCATTTTTACCTTCGGCATTGACTATTCCTTAACAAAGTGGTGAGCTTGATACAGTGAGATCTTGGTGAAGGCCCCCAGCATGTTGTCAATCAGCAGCATTAATTTTCCGATCTGACCTACTAAAAAAGGCGCAATTCGGCAAAATACTATCATGACTGGCAAGAAAGCAGTCGTTGTCGGCATGCCCGTGATCTTCTTCACCACCAGATTAACTGATGAGAATAAATCAAAAATCTCTGATGAGGAAAAAATATAGCCACCAGTAGGCGGTGTTTTTCTTTCCCATATTTGAGATATTCCAAAGCCAGTTGAGATGTGCCAGCCCAGTCGATTATTTTCAATTACGATACATCTGCCACCGACTTTCAGCAACCTGCTGATCTCTCTGGCTGCTTGGTGCCTCTCTGCATCACTGCTCAAATACATTAAAGCAGTCACAATAATAACAACATCAAAAGATTGATCAGCAAATTTAAGTTTCGGTAAAGATCCAATCATAGCTTGCCCATGACCTGCCAAGTTTTTATTAAATAGTTCTACCATGGCGGGAGCTGGATCCGCACCTATCATTTGCCAGTGGTGAAACCTTTCAGATAAAGGCTTAGCAATCCTGCCCCAACCACACCCAACATCCAGCACCTGGGCAGTTGAATCTCTAGTAAAATCAGATAAAAAATCATAGATTTGGTTTAGTTGCCAATTATGGATCAGGGTATTGAGCTGGTCTGGCAGATTAGCAAAACAGACTGATTGCAGGGTATCATGGTATTTAAGACCACGCTCCTGCCATAATTTAGCTACCGCATCGTTTTTCATTTTGTTTTTTGAGCTACCAACAGTAGTGAGCCTCCTTGGTCTTTTTGGCAATCATCAATATAAAATCTCCATAATAGCTGTCTGACCCAAGGCACGATCAGCCATCTTCTGATCTTGGGGAATACCACCCAATATCCTACAAGCGGTTTCAAAATATGAATAGGAAAAGCCAGCAAAGATAATATCTCGTGCACTTTGACTATGGATGGCGTATGATAATAGAAATGGTCAACCAGTCTTAAATCGTGCACCTGTAGAATTTTTGCCCACTGGTCATGATCGTAAACGTTGTAATGTTTGAACAGCTTATTGAAAAAATTCCCATAAATTTTTGCCAAGAAATCCAATTTCAAAAAAGAGAGTACAGCTGTACCTAATAAATATCTAGCCAAATACACCGAAGGTACAGTGATGACCATTCGGCCGTCTGGTGTTAACACTCGATTGATCTCATCAAGCGCCCTGTCGAGATCTCTGATATGTTCTATAACAGAATTAGAAAAAACTGTCGCAAAACTCGAATTTGGAAAAGGCAGACTATATATGCTAGCTACCAGACAGTGCTTATAAATACCAAGCTTCTGGGCTTTTTTTACTTCTCTATCAAAAATATCAATCCCCACCTCGAACTTGTTCTTTTTTTGCAGCATGACACTGGCTACCAATCCGTCACCGCATCCCACATCTAGAACCGGAGCTTGAAAGACTTTAATGCGCTCTAGGGCTCTTATTTCATTGGCACGGACAAGAGCCCAACCGGCCGGAGCATAGGTCAAAAGCGGCGTCAGGTAATCAATGACTGCTCTTTTTCTTGATATTTTTTTCATATACGTACCACATTTTATCATACAGCTGAAACGATGAAATTCGCCTCATACCCAAGTGTTTGTAAAACAAGACAGCATATTTGTCCGCATGGACAGTTAACTTATATCTAGTGATGCTTCTTTTGGTAAACTCTTGCTCCAGAGAGTTTATTAATTTCTTACCAATACCCTGTCCTTGATGAGCTTTATCAACAACAAGCACCACTAGCTCTGCTTTTGGTCCAATATCTTTCTTGGGATAAAAAAAAGTTTCGGTAATTTTTTTTATTAGCAAGGGATTTCTAAGGATTTGGAGAATCAGTAACAACGACAACTTAATAAAATTATTCTTAATGGCTTGTTTAAAAAAATAATCCATATCTGATGTACCAATAATAAAACCTAAAATTCTTGCTTTTGCCTTATCAACAAAAATATAGACGCCCGGTTTACCAATAATACCTTCATACATCGTTTGTAAAAATTTGCTACCCAGAGACGGCAGGAAATCTCCTGACAGGCCCTGTATGTGAAGATTAGTAATTTGAAATAAATCTGTATATTTTGCGGAGGTTATCATTTCTAATTCCCAAACCGAAGTGCCAAGGTAGAAGCCAAGTAATCCCTAAACATCTGCAAAAATTGAGATTTACTACTACCGTATTCCCGTTCTTTATAATAAGAAGGTATCTCGAAAAATGTATTGCCTTGCTTTTTTATAAAATAAATCAGCCTGATAAAATAATCACCGTAGCCCCAAAATACCTGATCAAAATTGATCTTATCCAGCTCTTTAGTTTTTATGGCAAAAAATCCGCTCAAATTGTCGTGAACCGGGCTACCCAAAATTATTCTAATCAGAATATTAAATAACCGACTTAGTGTTTCTCTCGTCTTATTAGTCATCCCGCCGCCTTTAACAAATCTGGAGCCAACTACCATGTCATATCTGCCACATTTTTCCACCAAACGGGGAATAAGTCTTGGCTCGTGGTTAAAATCAGTATCCATCACCACAATGATATCTCCGACAGATTGTTCAATCCCGCGACGAATAGCGCTAGCTAAACCCCTAGCATTCTTGCGAATAATAACCCTAACGTCAGGAATTTTAGCAAAGTATTTCTGAGCCAAAAGTCCGGTTTTATCAGGGCTATCGTCGTCTACCACCACAATCTCATAACTAATCCTTTTGGCAGTTAACTCTTTTTTGATCTCCTCTATCAAGCCAATAATATTGCCTGATTCGTTATAGGTAGGCAGCACAACTGATGCTTGAATTTTGGCCATAGCTACTATGCTCTCTTCTGTGCTAGAGGATATTAGAAAACCCTCCTTATGTCAAACAGCTACTTTCTTTTTGGCTGCCAGAACCATTATCCAGGGAAGCGGCTTAAACATCTGTATAATATCAAAACCGCCTCCAGCCAAAGCTTGGGCAAAATCATTTTTTGTCCAGTGATTGATATGCCCTGGAGTATTACCTAAATCATGCCAATATTTACCTCTTGCCATATTAAGTATTCTCCATAATGGTTCATGGGGCACACTCAAAATAAAAAAACCTCTACCTACTCTGTGAATCTCCTGGAGAGCCTTTTGGGGATTTTTGACATGCTCCAATACTTCACAGCAGATAATCAAGTCGCAACTATTATCTTTATAAGATAAACGGGAAATCTCTTGCTGTTCAAAATGGACATTTCCAGCCATAGTATTTTTTTCGGCAATCTTTAAAATATTAATCGACAGATCAGAGGCGATAATTTTTGCCCGGGGGAAACGATTTGAAATGATTTCTGTTAAATATCCTTCTCCTGCCCCCAACTCGGCGATCGTTTGTGGGTTATTAACTTGCGTCAGACACTTATGAAAATCTTTTAAGAAATTTGCGACCAGTAGTCTGGAAATAGGATTTTTGGCATGGTACTTATCCTCATAATTTCCGGCAATCATATTATCTTTTTTTGACTATTCTTTCTATTAACTTACGATTTATGGCAATAGCATCTGTAATTATACCCAGCAGCCAGATATTAAAACCAACGCTGATAAAAATAGAGGCAAGCACTAAAGACTGAATATGACCCCTACCTTCGCTGGTTGCAAAATAATACATAAAACGGATTACCAAAAGTATCCCAACTGCTATCGTAGATACGCCGATGACAGTAAAAAATTTAATAGCTTTGTACAGTAAAACCATCCTGATAATCACCAGCGCAGACCTAGGGATATGCCAGAAAGTGTTATTGATTAGTCTGGATTGGCCGTTGATCCTTGGTCGAAAATTGATTGGTATTTCAACTATATTTAGGCCATTCTCATAAGCTTGTATAATAGTCTCATGAGTATAGGTATAATCGGATAACGATATAAAATTTTTGGCGCAATCTCGCGAAAACGCCCTAAAACCGCTAGAAGCGTCTCTTATTTGAGTGCCAGTTAACTTTCTTATAAACCAGCTGCCAAGAATATTGCCTATTTTTTTGCTTTTTGGTAACCAGTTTAATCGTTCTACCTGCCGGTTGCCGATCACCAGATCAGCCTGGCGTGCAAGTATTGGTTTTACCAGATTTACGATCTGTGATTGGTCATATTGGTTATCGCCATCTGTATTAACGATAATATCAGCATTTTTCTCTAAGCATTTTCCAAGCCCCAGATAAAAAGTTTTAGCCAAACCTAATTTTCTCTCATTAGAAATCAGGTGGTCTACCCCAGCCTTCTTGGCAATTTTTACGGTTTGGTCTGTTGAACCATCATCAATCACCATAACCTCTATCTTAGAAATGCCCCTGATGGATCTGGGAATTCCTTTGATAACCCAGGCAATGGTAGCTGCCTCATTATGGCAAGGTATTTGCACGATTAACTTCATTGTTGTAAACTGGGCAGGGAATTTTCATTTGATGTTACCACCTAATCATACATGAGCTTGTCCAGTCTATCCATTTATACAAAATCAAAAAAAACCTTTCTCTCAAAATACCTGCTTGAAGCGACATTTTTGTCTCTTGCAGCAACATCTATAATAACAGGCATCCTTGCTAACAACTTCTACCCATACACCTTATTTTCTGACGATGCAGTATATATGAACATGGCCAGATTTTTGTCAGAAGGAGATTGGACAAAAATCCTTCATCCCATGTGGTCGCCGTTTTTCCCGATTGCGATATCATTATCTAATTTATTCATCAATGATTGGGCTGTCAGCGTCAGGATAGTCCCATTAATATTTGGAACTTTATTATTTATACCAATTTTCCTCCTAGCACAGAGGGTCGGTAATCTGCTTGAAGCAACCATCGCCAGCTTGCTGGTTATTTTCTTCAAGCCACTGGTTATCCTTGCATCCAGACCCCTATCCGATATTGTTTTGGCATTTTTTATCTGGCTGGGAATCTATTTGTGTTGGCAAGCTATCGCACAAAAAAGTTATTGTTGGGCCATAATTGCAGGACTAGCCATATCATTGGCGTATTTGACTAAAAATGAAGGGGTGTTTATTTTGGCAGGTTTTTTCTTATTTATTATTTTTTCATTAATCTCCAACCTGTGCAGTAAGTTTATCAGTCGGAAGCATCTTATCCTGATTGCCATCTCAATTCTAGCTGGGTTCTTGCCGCTCTTTTTGAGTTATAACCTGCTCATGTTTGGTAGATTTGGGATAAACTATAGTTCAGCCAAACTCGGGGCAATTTATAATATCTATACTGCTTTTGATCTTAATAAAACCGGAACATCTACTTGGGCGCAAGATGCCTGGAGCTTGAGGACTTTTGATATTAATTCGGAATTCATGGCATATCCGGGACTTAAAAAGCATATTCAAAGAGAACTTTTCTTTGAAGGTACCAAACAGAGATCTCTAGGGGATATAAAATTAATTAGCGGTTATTTTTCACCATTTTTAATGCTGCTGATTATATTAGGAATGGGATGGACTGTGATAAAGCAAACCGGAAGGCCGGTTTTGACACTACTGGCTTTTGCCAACCTGGTCATGTTTGCAGCAATCACTTTTTATGCTCCAGGGATTAAAGAACGGTATATCGCATGGTCATTTCCACTTCTTTTGATATTTTTGGGAATAGGCATTGGTAAAGCGTTAAAAATACTCCAGCATAGATTTTTGATAACAATATTTGCCATACTTTTAACTTTAAGTTTCATTTATATTCCTAATAATGACCGTTTTTTCTTTATCAATCAAACAGCCGCCAACACATCCTCTATCCAAGAAATTGACCAATGGCTGCTTGATAATGACAGGGGCGCCAGAATTATGACCAGCCATGAAGGCTTAGTCTTTTATAGCAGGGGTTTTGTTATTTATACGCCACAAGTTACCACTTTAGAACAACTAGTGGAATATGCCCAGCTTTGGCAGGCGCAATATCTGGTTGCCGCCCGTGGGGAAATAGCTGGCGCGCTGGATAATCTTTACCTAGCTCCTAAAGATTATCCTGATATGAAAATAGTCTACAGAAACGATGATAAGAGAGCATACCTATATAAATTTATACACTAATAACTGTTGCAAGCGACCAGATAAGCGTCTAGTATATTAACATGTCCCATATTAATATTTTAAAAGAATTATTGCAGTTTTTGTGTAGGCGCAAATTATGGTGGCTGATCCCCTTGTTGAGCGTGTTGATTTTAATCGGGCTACTGATGGTCAGCGTGGGATCGTCCCCCTTGGCACCATTGATCTATCCATTATTCTAACTACAGCTATGAAAAAAATTATCACCAGCTGGAAAAGAATTGCCGAGGTAATTGGGAATATCCAAATAATGATCATCTTTTCTATTTTTTATTTAACGCTTTTTACTATAACTGGAACCGTTTATCGAGCTTTGGCAGATCCCTTCTGTCAAAAAAAATCTCCTTTTTGGCAAAAAACTACTATCAAGGCAGACTCCGCTGATGAGGCATTAAGGCAAGGATGACCATTTTAGGAATCTCCTGTTATTACCATGATGCCGCAGCTGTCATTCTCAAGGATGGCCAATTGCTGGCAGCTGCTGAAGAAGAAAGATTTACCAGAAAAAAACATGACTCCGGCTTTCCCTCATGCGCAATTGACTTTTGTTTGAAAACTGCCAACATAACATCTCCAAATATTGATTGGGTGGTATTTTACGAGAAACCATTTATCAAATTTGAAAGGATTACACTATCAGCTTTAGCACTAGCTCCATCGGCTCGACAAACTTTTATCAATACTTATACCACCTGGCTGAAAAACAAACTTTGGATCAAATCACAAATTATAAAAAAGCTAAAAATATCCGATCAGCAAATTCTTTTTTGCGGTCACCATCTCTCACACGCAGCCAGCGCCTATTATGCTTCCGGCTTTGACAGCGCCGCCCTGTTAACCTGCGACGGCGTGGGAGAATGGACTACTACTTCATTTGGCAGGGCGCATGATAACAAATTATCTCTGGATTGGGAAATCAAATTCCCTTACTCTCTGGGACTTTTTTACAGTGCTTTTACCCAATATTTGGGATTTGAAGTGAATGAAGGTGAATATAAAGTGATGGGACTAGCTCCTTATGGTCGGCCTGAATACTATGATAAAATTAATAAATTAATAACACAGACAAACGACGGATCATTCCAGATTGATTTATCTTATTTTGATTACTACAAATCAGATAAACTGGCTTTCAGTGATAGATTGGTCAGACTACTGGGCATCCCGCCTCAACAAAGCGAAAAAAGCGACCAAATAATTCCCGCTTATGCCAATATTGCCGCCAGTGTTCAGAAGGTGCTGGAGGAAAAACTGCTGGCAATTGCCAAATACGTCAAGCAGCAAACTGGCGAGCAAAACTTGTGCTATGCTGGTGGAGTTGCCCTAAATGGGGTGGCCAACTGGAAAATTTTCCAAGAGGCTGGTTTTGCCAACATTTTTATTCAGCCTGCTGCCGGCGATTCAGGAGGCGCCTTGGGAGCAGCTTTATATGTTTACCATCACATCCTAGGCCACAAGAGGGTTTTTGTCCAAAACCATTGTTATTGGGGACAACAAAACAATTTGGCAGACATCAAAAAATTTATTGATTCAAACAATATTAAAGCTACATTTTTAAGTGATGATAACTTGGAAGATCGACTGGTTGACCTGCTGACTGATAAAAAGGTCGTCGGTTGGGTTAAGGGTCGTTTTGAATGGGGCCCCAGAGCGCTGGGAGCACGCAGCATTTTGGCTGATCCTCGCGACAAAAAAATGAAGGAGCTGGTCAACTCTAAAATAAAATTTCGTGAAGGTTTCCGGCCGTTTGCGCCAGTGGTTATCAATGAGAAAGGTCACGACTATTTTGAAACAGGCCAAAATCCCCCATCACTGGTTGAATATATGCTGGCAGTAGTGCCGGTCAAGCCGGAAAAAAGATCCCAGCTGGGTGCGATCACCCATGTTGACGGCACAGCCAGGCCGCAATTTATCAAAAAAAATATCAACCCCTGCTACTGGAGACTGGTTAATAAGTTCGGGCAGGCCACCGGCACCCCTGTTCTTCTGAATACTTCCTTCAATCTTAAAGGCGAGCCGATAGTCAACACCTACGGTGAAGCTTTTGATACTTTTACCAAAAGCCGTCTGGATGCGCTAGTTTTGGAAAATTATCTGCTGGAGAAATAGTCTTTCAAATTGCTAATTAAAATATCTGCCATGAGTCTGCTGCCGCTACTGTTCCAATGGCCATCTTGCTTGTAAAAAAGCCGTTGGTTATTTTGAGCAAATTTTTCTTTAAAAATATCAGCTGTGAATAAGCAGCTAAGATTTTCCTGTGAGCAAAATTCCTTCAAGATTTTATCTGGCTTGGCAAGATCAAAATCAGCTTTTTGCACCTTGGGATAGAAAGAGATGGCGTCTTGCCAAAACTGCCTATCTACCTGCTCTTGAGCAGGAATTGCCACCAGCCAATAATCTGCACCTTGATTTGCCACCTGATTTCTGGCTTCTTTAATTAATGCTTTGGTTACTTCCCAGGCTTGCTGAAATTCGTCAGAATAGCTTATGCTATACACCTGGTAATCAATAGGATAGGCATCAATCTTGGTAAAAATCCGGCCTTTTTGATCAAGCAACCACTCAACCAAATTTGAATTATTTTTGACAAATGACAGTAGGCGTTGCGGAAGTAAACTACTCCTGGTAGTAAAAGGTATTACCTGAAGTTGACCATCTTGTAATTTAAAATATAAACGGTGCGGATCGCCTTGCAGTTTGGCCGAATTATTCTTGACATCATTGCCCATATAGAAAAGCTGAACAACCAAATCAGGCTGATACAAGCTGGCGTACTTTTCTATAATCTGCAATTGTTGGGCTGTGCCTGTATCTCCCAAACCTAAGGCAATAATTTCTACTTTTGGGCCAGGATTTGCTAAATTAATCTCTTTTTCGACGATTTTAAAAAAAGTCTCTGCTAGGGGGACTTGGAAATTTTCCACAAAAGAATCACCTATCAGTATTATCCTGAAAACCTTATCCTCTTTATTAAATTGATGTTCTGAATCCCTCCAGCCTTGGGAGTTGACAGTCACCCAAGTATAATATTCCTGTGTGGGGGTGACGAACCATCCTTGCTGGTTGGGGAGGAGTCTTCTGCCAATCCTCTTATCATCTTGCCAGCCAATAGTGTTCTTGAGTGGATGTAAGCCTAGAATTTGCCTATCGGCCAAAAAATATATAAAACGAAGTGATAATTCACCAATAACAACAGCTAGTAAAATTCCCAGTATAACTAGCAACACTTTTTTGGCAGGATTTACTGTTTGGGAAGAATCATCATTAACCTGACTGTCCATAAAGCAAGATGATTTTGCTAGCCTAAAAATTGGATAATCTTATGGCTGATGTATTTTATTTGTTCTTCTGTCAGATTAACACTGGATGGTAAATTTAAACCAGCACTTGCTAAAAAATCAGCCACCGGTAATCTCTCATCAACCTTATATCTGGCTAGTTTATGAATGGGGAAAAAGAATGGTCGTGAATCTATACCAGCTCTTTTAAGATATTTGGCTAGTCGATCACGGGTGATATTCTTTCTTGGCTTAACTAAGACAGAGTACATCCAAAAAACGTTCTTAGCCCATTTGGCTTCCGGATGCAAAACAAGCTTATGGGCAACGGGCGACAAAAACTGTTGGTATTTTTGGGCAAGCTGCCTTTTGGCGGCAATAATTTTGTCTATTTTTGCCAGCTGCGCCAAACCCAATGCTGCCTGCAGATTGGTCATTCTGTAATTGTATCCCAGATGAGGATGATAATAACGTCTTTTTTTGGAAACACCGTGATCACGGAGCATTTTGGCTTTTTCTGCCAGAGCTTTGTTATTGGTGATGAGCATTCCGCCTTCACCGGTAGTGATAATTTTATTACCGAAGAAGGAAAAGCAAGCCATATCACTCAAAGATCCCACCATTTTCTGTTTGTACATGGCACCGTGGGCCTCTGCGGCATCTTCTATTACCGTAAGGCCGTATTTCCGGGCAATTGAGAGAATCGGCCCCATATCAGCAGGATGCCCATAAAGATGTACGGGAATGATAGCTCTGGTCCTCCTGGTGATTTTCTCTTTAATTTTTTCCGGGTCAATATTCCAAGTATCTGGTTCGGAATCAATCAAGACTGGTTTTGCTCCGGTATAGACAACAGCGTTGGCAGTTGCCACAAAGGTCATCGACGGCACAATCACTTCGTCGCCCGGTCCAACATCACAGGCAACCAAAGCCAAATGCAGGGCAGTAGTTCCATTAGAACAAGTCACGCCATAGCGAACGCCACAATATCTGGCAAATTCTTCCTCAAATTGTGGGATATATTTACCAATTGAAGAAATCCAACCTGACCTTAAACCCTCTAAAACCAACTTCTCTTCTTCCTTACCTAAGAATGGTTCAGCGACAGGAATGTATTTCATAGCTTAGCTCTCAAAACGGATAAGCTAAATCGGTCATTTTGAAATTTACCAAATTGTAATACTTTTTGGCAGACATACTCTATGTTCTTGAGAGATAAGGTGGAGTGCAGTGGTAGTGTAACTACTCTATAGCCTATAAATTCTGTTACAGGCAAGCTGGGAGTTTTGTAGCCTTTATAGGCCGGTGTTTGGTGCAGTGGCAGGAAATGGAAAGAACAGCCAATGTCATTGTCTTTCATATAATCCATAAACTCATCCCTTTTTTCTACTAAAATGGGATAGAGGTGGGTGCCTTTGTTGGTGAGGCCTAGTAATTTATTGTAATAAGTCACAATGTTTCGCCTCTGTTCTTCCATCTGATCCAGCCGCGACAATTGCACGCGACCCATGGCAGATAGCATATCAATGGTATTGGTTTTGTATCCGGCAAATTCAACTTCATAATGCCATTTGTTGCCCGGCAGATAACGCTTCCAGGCGTCATGTGACAGACCATGAAGCCTGGCTTTAGTCAGCCACTCGGCAACGCGATCATCTTCACAAGTAATCATCCCGCCTTCGCCGGTCGTTAAATTTTTGGTGGCATAAAATGAATAGCAGACGATGTTTTTAGAGTGATAGTTTTTAGTAATTTTGTGGGCACTGTCTTCAATGGTGGTAATATCAAAGTTTGTCGCAGCACAATTTCCGCCATAATGGACCGGCATCACTGCTTTAGTTCTGTTAGTTTGCTTGCGCTTTACATCATCCGGATCAATGGTAAAACCATTGGGCAGGACATCTACAAATACCGGAGTTGCCCCGCAATGGACTATTACATTTGCACAGGCGGCAAAAGTAAAAGATGGCACAATCACTTCATCGCCAGGCCCCACGCCTTGCGATAGAAGCGACAGAAATAAACCGCTGGTGCAGCTGTTGACCGCAATGGCATGGCCGGCGCCAACATATTTGGCAAATTCTTTTTCAAAAGTGGCTGTCTCATCAGCCATAGTCAGCCAACCGCCTTTGAGAACGCGGGTCACTGCACTGATTTCTTTTTGAGTGATACCCGGTTTGGCAAATGGAATATTTTTAGTCATGGTTTTTTCTTAAACACCGGCAAGATCGCTCCCAGTTCTTTTAAAATGCCTGGCCGGTTTAGGGCATCAGATAATTTCTTTAAGCGGTCAAAGCTGTGCCAGAGCACCCCATCATCAATATTTATACCATTGGTGGAGATGAAAATATAGTCATTGGTGGTTTTGGCGGCGTTTTCCTGGTCGGTTAAAAGCTCTTCCACTAATTTCTCGCCCGGACGCCGGCCGATAATTTTTATTGGGATCTCATCATCTGGCTGAAAGCCAGCCAATCTGATCATCAAACGAGCCAGTTCCAAAATTCTGACCGGCTCGCCCATGTCCAGTATAAACACTTCTGATCCCTTGCCCAGTTGGGCTGATTGTAAGACCAATTGCGCTGCTTCGGTTATCGTCATAAAATACCTGACCATATCCGCATTAGTTACAGTCACAGGGCCGCCCCGGGCAATTTGTTTGGTAAAAATGGGAACTACTGACCCATAACTGCCCAGGACATTGCCAAATCTGACCGTAATATACTTGGTGCTATATTTTCGGCCCAATTCTCTTACTATCAATTCAGCAAACAATTTGCTTGCCCCCATTACACTCTCTGGGTTGACTGCTTTATCAGTAGAAATAAATACAAATTTATCAACTTTATGCTCCCCGGCTATCCGTGCACAAACTTGGGTTCCCCAAATGTTGTTTTTGACAGCTTCCTCCGGATGCAGCTCCATCAAAGGTACATGTTTAAATGCTGCCGCATGAAAAACAATTTGCGGCCGGAACTTGCCAAAAATCCAATTAACTTTCGGCAGGTCTTGGATATTGGCGATAATTGATTCACGACTGATGTGAGAAGCGCTCTGGGAAAATTCCCGATCCAGTTCAAACAAACCATTTTCCCACCAATCCACCATGATCAGTTTTTTGGGGTTAAACTGGAGGATTTGTCGGCATAGCTCCGAGCCAATTGAGCCGGCAGCGCCGGTGACTAAAACTGTTTTGCCTCTAATCAGTGGTGCAATTTGGGCTTGTTCATGCTGTCTTAAGGCCCGACCCAAGAGATCTTCCACGTTGACCGGCCTGACTTGCCCAATATGCACTTTACCTTGGATGATTTCCAAAATCCTGGGGACAATCCTAAAAATTACCTGGGCATTTTGACACTGGGTGACAATTTCCCTGATTTGGCTCCCCTGTGCAGATGGGATGGCAATCAAGACCTCTTCAATCTTATATTGATGAACAATCGACGCTAGTTGTCTGATGTTACCCAGCAGTGGTAAGCCTTTGATTTTTTTGCCTTGTTTTTTGGGATCATCGTCAACAAAACCAACCACCTCATATCCTAATGATGGCCGCCTTTTTAATTCATCATACAACTCCACTCCAGCTACACCGGCCCCGACAATAATAATTTTTCTTTTATTCATAACCATTTTTCTGCCTCTTCAGCCAATTTTTTGGCTGATGTATCAATATTAAACAACAGGGATACTTTGGGAGTGTTAGCTGCATATATGGCCCTTTTGCCCCTATTTTTAATAATATCCCTAAGTAGTTTGGCTAACTGTTTGACATCTCCTTTGCCAAAAGTCAAACCAACTTGGTATTGTCTAACTAACTGGGCCATATCGCCAACTGCAGCCACCAGCAAAGGAGTGCCATTTTTGGCAGCCTCGGAAAAGGCTAAAGGAATACTATCAGAGCGGGAAGGGATTATCAACCAATCAGCAGAGCTAAGATAAGCTTCGATTTTGGCAGGATCGGCTACATTACCATGGAAAATCACCTTATCCGCCAGGCCAAAAGTTGTGACTTGTTGCTCAAGAGCACCAAGCAGTGCACCTTCTCCCATCAAATGAAGTTCAAAATCTAAATCTTTTATCAGGCAGGCTGCATCTATCAACACGTCTGGTCCTTTAACAGGTTCCATCCTGCCTAAAAACATCAGATGCAAAGCGCTTGGATGTCTAAATTCGGCTTGGTGATCTGGCATGTTTGGTAATTTGGTGGCAGATGGGACAAACTGGCAAACACCTGAAAATAAATTTTGTGTTGTTTGGGCCAAATCTATGCCGTCGGCAAAAACCGCTGATGAACTTTTAAGGATCTTGACAATCAACTGTTTCAAAATTGGTAGTTTGGCATAGACATAGATATCTGAACCCAAACACCAAGTCAGATATGGCACTTTTAATTTCCGTTTGGCAAAGTAGCAAAAAACTCCGGCCGGGAATGCCCACATCGCTACACAAAAATCAATTTTATTATCTTTAATAAACGGAGTCATGTTCTTTATCCCCTGTCTAAAAAGATCAAAAAAATAAACCCAGTCACTGGGATTTTTTAATGATAAATCTCCTAATTTTTTACTCTGCCCTTTCCAAGAAAACCAGGTCACCGGCACTTTATCTGGCTGCTTTTGGCGCCCATTGTCAGGGCACAATACAAATACTTCATGTCCGCCTTTTTTTAAAGCCTGCGCCAAATCATGGACAAAAATGCCGGCGTTTTGGCGGTCATGCAAGCCGCTTGGATAATTGTGGGTAACAAGTCCAATCCTCATTTTACCATCCCATTTTTTCCTGCCTGATTTTTGGCGCAATAAAGAAAGAAAAATAAACTTCTTTAAGATATTGTACCAGTCCTTTGTGCCTGACTAAAGGACCAAACAACTGCTTATCGCCAACTTGCCTCAAGGCCTGGACGCGAGTTCTCTCCTGGAGAGTATCTGACAAAACCGTGATATTCCACCAGTATGCCCTGACAATAGCTAATGCCTGACTGGTCCTGCCCATCAAAAGATGAGCCAACACTAAAAAAGTACAAATAAGACTATGGACAAATAAAACCCTGACCAGATTGACAACTGCAAAATTTTTAATAAATGTCCTGATTCTATTTTTGTATGAATGATATAAACTGATGGCCTCTGGCAAGCGGTGGGCGGTTGCTCCTCCTTTATGATAGATGACAGCTTGCGGAACATAAGATACCCTATACCCTGCCAACCAAGCTCTCCAACATAAGTCAGTCTCTTCAAAATAGGCAAAAAATAAATTATCAAAATTCCCTATTTGGTCAAGGACCGATTTGCGAAATAACATGCAGGCTCCCTTGGCGCTAAATATTTCCCTTGGTTTTGCATATTGGGGCCCATCGCGCCTCTCATAGCCAAAGTGGTCCAAAAATCCGGTCCAGGTTAAAAATGATCCGACCGCATCCAACATCTGGCCCCGACCCATTAGATAAATTTTAGGCTGAACAGCGGCAATTTTTGGATCGGCTTTAAGAATACTGACTAATATCTTCAAAAAATCATCCGTGACCTTGGTGTCATTATTCAAAAACAGGATGAATTCACCCCTGGCGCCAGCCAACCCCTGATTATTGGCCGGCGCATAGCCTAAATTATGCTGATTGCGAATAACATGAACATCCGGGAATATTTTTTGGGCAACTTTTGCGCTTTGGTCAGTCGATCCATTATCAACCAGTATTACCTCAAATTCTACATCTTTCACTTTTTTCAAGGAGGTCAAGCAGCCGGACAAATCTTTTTGCCCGTTCCAGTTGATAATTATTACAGAAACCACGACATTATTCGGCATGTGTTGGGCTAGATTTACGAACCAAGAAGTTTTCCATGGCTAAAAATTCCAGGCCGGAATTTTCAAAAACATACATGGCTTCTCTGGGACCTAAAACTATTGGCAAACCATGTAGGTTAAACGAAGTATTCAAAACCGCCCCAATGCCGGTTAACTTCTCAAAAGCTTCAATAAGGCTATAATATTTCACGTTCCATGATTTTTCTAAAACTTGCGGCCGGCAAGTAAAATCATATGGATGAATAGCAGCCTTTAAGTCTTTTTTACCAAGTTTGGTTGTATCAAAAGTCATAATCATATATGGGGCAGATATCTTTTTGGGATTTTTAATATAGTTGCGGGCACATCTGTCCAAAACAGATGGAGTAAAAGGCATCCAAAAATCACGATCTTTCATCTGCTCATTTAAGACCATCACCACATCCGGATCCTGGGGATTTGCCAACAGCGATCTGTTACCCAAAGCCCTTGCCCCCCATTCCATTCTACCTGACAGGCGGCCAACCACCTGGCCTTGAGCCAGCAGCTGGGCAACCCTCTCCTCGATTTTCTCCAGTTTATCAATCGTATATTTAGCAAAATAATTTTCTTTTTTTAAAAACCTTTCAATCTCCTCGTTAGAATAACTTGGCCCCAGATATAAGTCGGAAATGGGGCAAATATCGGCTTGTCTGCCCTGCTGCTTGATCAACCTTTGATACCCAACATAACATGCTCCTATTGCCAGCGACTCATCACCGCAAGAGGGAAAAATAAAAATCTTCTTCACCTCGTCAAGTTCGGCAATTTTTTGATTAGCTTTTACATTCATGAAGACCCCGCCGGATAAAATTACCGTCGATATACCGGTGGCGGCAATGCCTTCTTTGATCCACTCCACTACCCGATCTTCCAAAAGTTTTTGGATGGCTCCGGCCAGATTATCAAACCGAGCCCAGAAAACTTTTTTCCTCAAAAAATATTCCATATTCTGCATATGGAATTTCGCCTTGAAAGTAAGTTTATTTTTAGGATTCAGATAAATAATATCCTTGATCTGGTCATACACTTTTTGAACATCGCGATCTTTAGCATAAGGAGCCAGACCCATGACTTTATATTCATGCTCATTGGGCTTCATCCCAAAATATTTAGTGACGTAATAATACATCCAGCCCAAAGAGTATTCCCGGGGAGTTGCAGCAATTCGGCAAATTTTGCCGCCTTCGGCAACTGAGACGCTGGAACAAAGCAAGTCACCTTCCCCGTCCAAAGTAAAAACTAAGGCTGTTTGCTTATTTAAAGGGGAGCCCAGGTAAGCTGTGGCAGCATGAGAGAAATGATGCTCCAATTCTATAATTTTCTCCCGGGGAATATGTAAATGCTTGGCAATCACACTTTTTTCCTTGCTGGCAGTATATCTGCCCAAGGTATAGGCCATCACCCTGTACAACAGGCGGCCAATACCTGATAAAGGCGGCAGGTAATACACTAGGATTCCCCACAGTTGCCTGATAATATTAATTGGTCTATACAACCATAATATTAGGGCCATTTGTGCTTGCACTTCTTGGGTGGAAACAATAGGCGCCCCATATCTGGAAGGCAAAACTACCAAGTCAAGATCGGCGGCTGTGATGCCGGCGGCTGTGAGGACGTAGTCAATACTTTGCCGGGGATAACCCAGGTAGTTTTTTTGCCAGTTGAAACGCTCCTCTGACACACACTGGACTATTTTCCCGTCACAAGACAGGGCCGCACCTGCCACATGGCCGGAATGGATCGATAAACAATAAAGAGATTTCTTTTTCATCTGGTTGCTACTGCTACATTATATGATTTTAGAAAAGATGGCAGAAATAAGTTAGCCAGACTCCAAACACTATTCCACCACCACCTGAAGATTTTGTTTCTGATCGGTAAGAAGTGACTTTCTACAAAGAAAAATTCCACTTGGTCAAAATTATTTCTGACCAACTCCATAAATTTGTTTTGGGTAAAATGATCATGCCCTAAAAGACATGTTAAATGTAAATAAAATATGGGGTTGTATCTGTTGGCTTCAATAATAATTATCTTGCCGCCTTTTTTGACAACCCGACCCATCTCTTTGATAGCCAGTGATGGGTAATCGACATGATGCAAAACATCACGGGCACAAACTACATCAAAACTCTGGCTGGCAAATGACAAACTCTGGGCATTTTCTTTGGCAAATATCATATTGGTTTTCTGCCAAATTTCCCAACGTTGATCCTTGTTAAGATCAGTACCGACTACTTTTTTAGCCACTTCGGCAATGAGAGCGCTGTCTCCCCCATAACCGCAACCAATTTCCAAAACATTTTTATTTTTAAAGTGTTTCAGTCCGCCAAAATAGCTATAAAAGTTCCGGCGATAGTCCTGCGCCAGGCTGATATGTTCCTGATTAAGCTCCTGATTGGCAGTATCCGGGGCTTGCTTTATCATTGCATAGAGATCCCTTATCTGCTGATAGAAGTTATGGTTTGTTTTTGTTGGCGATGTTGTTTGATATTTTGTAGAACTTAATTTTTTACTTTTTGTCATATCTATTTTTAGTTTTTTACCAGCTCGGCAAATGCTTTCGTCAACAGTACATCCCAATCAAAATCTCGCGCAAAATTAACAGCATTCTGCCGATACTTTGCTAACTCTCTGGGATCTTTCAACAAGCCAAGTATGGCATCAACCATTTGTTCTTCCTGGTATTCTACTATTATTCCGGCTTTTTTTTGGACAATCTCCTGGGCAATATATGGTACATCGGTAATGATAACCGGTAGGCCGGCCGCTAAATAATTTTTCACCTTGCTGGGGTCGGCGTAATAGCTGAATTGATCTACTTCTTTGTTGTAAAGAGCCACTGCCACTGCTCCTCTGGCCATCATCTCTTCCACCTGCTGGTGATCTTCAACATATCCGGCAAATGTCACCAGCGCTTCAACTCCTTTTTGCTTGGTTAATTCTTTGAGCTGCTCTTCATACGGCCCGGAGCCAATCACCAGAAAATGTAAATTGGGGATCTGGCTGGCAATTTTAGTTAACGCTCCAATCACCAACTGCACACCTTGTTTTTCCAAAAGAGTCCCCAAATAAACAATTTCCGCATGATGGATTTGATCCAAAGGCAGCCGATGAATCCGGTTAAAATGAACACCGATCGGTAAGGTCACTTGCCTGCCCAGAGATCTTTCCCACCTGCTATTTCTACCATCGGCCATCCGGGGAGATAAGTTCCAAGTTATATCAGCACCGGCGCAAGCCAGCCTGTCCACCCAATGGTACAGCCGGTTAACATGCGGGTTGGCAAATCTTTCCGGCACATAATCAATGCAATAAAAAACCACTTTGTCAACTACTCTTAATTTTTTTAAGATCACTCCGGCAAAAGCGCTCAAGTTGCCGGAGCCGATAAAAATATCGGCACCGCCGTTGCGAATGGTCCAAAAGATGGTATAGATCAGATCCTTCACATACAGCATTACTTCAGGCCCTTGCCAATGTCTGGCTTGAGATCTTTTAACCGGTTTACCCGGCAAGTATTTTTCATAATAGGAACTCCTTTTATAATTTGCCGGAATAAACAACAGCGGGTGGGCAATAAATAACAGCTCTGCTACTTTATCTTTGAGAAAATCTCTCACATCATGGGCAGGGCCAGTGGTGGCCTCATGAGTGGCAATCACCACCCTCATTTTTTTAAAATTCTTCATGTTTAGAGGAAACGTAGTCTGGCGTTTTTTTTGATATGGCGAGTCAACAAATTATGACCCTGCTCGTCCAGTTGTTTTTTATTTCTAATATACCAGCTGATCAATTTTTTAAGTCCTTGCTCGAAACTGGTGTTGGATCTAAAGCCGAATTCTGCCTCTGCCCTCGATACATCAAGCATCCGTCTGGGCTGGCCATCCGGTTTGGACGTATCCCAAACTATCTTGCCCTTAAAACTAATTATTTTACATATCAGCTGGGTCAGGTTTTTAATGGAGATCTCAAATCCTGCCCCCAGATTGACCGGTTGTGACTTGTTATATTTTTCAGTTGCCAGCATAATACCTTTGGCCGCATCTTCTACATATAAAAACTCGCGGGTGGCACGGCCTGTCCCCCATACTTCCAGATGGGGCACATTACCAAGCTTTGCCTCATAAGCTTTTCTGACCAAGGCTGGAATAACATGAGATGAAGCAGGATCAAAATTGTCACCAGGCCCATACAAGTTAACCGGCAGTAAGAAAATCGAGTTAAAGCCATATTCTTGCCTGTAGGCTTCAGATTGCACCAACAGCATTTTTTTAGCCAGACCATACGCAGCATTAGTTTCCTCTGGATAGCCGTTCCACAAATCATCTTCGCGGAAAGGAACATGAGTCAACTTAGGATAGCAACAGATAGTGCCCATGGCCACAAATTTCTCCACCCCTGCCTTCCTAGCTTCTTCCATCAGCTGCGTCCCTATCATCAGGTTGTCATAAAACATCGAACCTGGGTAGTTCCTGTTATAGCCAATCCCGCCCACAATGCCTGCCAGATGAATCACAATATCTTGACCTGCTACTGCTTTTTGACAATTCTCCAACAATCGCAAATCACAACTGGCTGATCTGGGAATGGTAATTGATTTGACGTCTTTTTTTAACAGGTGCTGCAAGAGGTGATATCCCACAAAGCCAGTACCGCCGGTCACCAGCACTCTTTTACCTGTCCAGAAGCCTTTTTTCTTTGCCATCAATGTCCCCTATGCTAACAAAAACTGGCAGAATCTGCAACCTACGGATGAGTCAACCCCGATTAGGTCGGGGTTGACATGCAAAACCTATAATGTTAGAATGCCGTTTGTATGACAAGAGAGGATTTAGGTCACCGTCCGGAATACCCTTTCAGGGAAATCGGCACCACCATCGAGATTGCTGCCTGGCCTCAGGGTTTATCTTCCGAACAAGTAGAATTTTTTCAAAGCCCAGATTCAAAGACCGTCTCCGGCCACCCGGAACTGGTAGCCCAGGCGCCAGAATGGATGAGGCAGGGTTTGGCCCAAGCTTTTAACAAAACCCAAGAAAGAACAGGACCCAATGTCTGGAATGACCCCAAAGTCACAGTCAGAAGCATCGCCGCCACACCCGATCATCTTAGAGTTACACTGGGCATAAGCGACTACTTTACCATCAGGGGTATTGATCAGGCAGCCCCTGATTTGCATATGCGCAGCCGGGAAGAAATTACCAGATTCAGGCAAACAGAAGTGCCGGTGGGAATTTCTACCCATAATATTGTGCTATTCCAAGAAGCTATTTTCGACCGATACCAGCGTAGTGTTATTATCTCCTTACGGGCCCAAGGGCAAGATTTTCATCCAGGCAGATATTCTCTCTCCTTCGAGGAGCAAATGGAGCCTGAAGATGCCAGTTCTTTTGCTACGGTTCATCGAGGTCTGAAGGAAGAGTTTGGTCTGGAGCCCAAAGCAGGCACCACCAGATTGCTGGCCATCGGCGCTGAAAAACCCTTTGCCTATACTTGCTGGATCCATGTCACAGAAGTAGTAGCAGACCCAAGTGTTCTGATTGAATCATGGAAAAAGGCTGTTGACCATAAAGAAAATAGTGTCATGCTGGCGGTACCAATTGAAGATCTGCTAGCTTGGCCAGATGGAGAAGTGCCGGCTGACGAATGGACCCGATTTGTCGTCGAGTACGATGGTGAAATAGCCAGCGCACCGCTAGTACCCCATGATACGAGTACCTTCAGGAGACAATTACTGAGACAATTCCTTAATTCTTCATCTTAACTGTACCACTTAGCAAAAACCCCGCCAGGGCTCCTGCTGTCTCGCAACTACGCATGATCACCAGACCGAGGGTCAAGACCGGATGAGAAATCAGTTTCATCCATCCTCTAATAAAAGCCGGACGCAGCAGCAGGTTGCCCTGGGATAATCTTAAACCAGGGTATTTTGCGTAATAGGCCTTGGCATGTTTAGCATAATAAAACTTTTTCTTCATCAATTGCCATAAACTAGGCGCTCCTTCATGATGAATGATAAAAGAGCCGATTCTCCCTATCTGATATTTTTGCCTGACCCGATACGACAGGTCATAATCTTCCGGCCCGGTCATGGCAGTGTCATAACCACCCAGTTGGTCAAAAATTTGCCTGTTGAAAAAACGGGCCGCCTCAATGGTCTCGTCTCCCACATAAAATGACCTTTCGTACGCTTTGCAGCGGCCCCAAAAATTTTGCGATGTCGACCTTTCCGGAACAATCAGGGCTTTTAAGGTAGAAGTTTTGTCAACTCCGATTTTATCCCGATTAAATCGGGATTTATCGGAGCCAACTACCTCTGCACACTCTGCCAAAACATTTTCCTCCAGTTCCATATCAGCATCTAAAATTAAGACGTACTCGCCTCTGGCTTGTTTTGCTCCAAAATTTCTCTGGGCCGATCTTTCCGGACCATAATTGAAAACCAAAGGGGTGTACTTCTGGGCAATTGCTTTGGTTTGATCAGAAGAATTATTATCCACCACTATAACTTCCCAATCCTGGTAGGTCTGGTTTTTAATACTGGCAAGCAGCCTCTCCAGGTTTTTTTCTTCATTTTTAGTACTGACAATAATAGAAATCATTAGTCTCTAATTAGCTAATTTTACCTCATCAATCAAAAAACTGCCCGCTTGATACGGATTAAAACTGCCAAATCCGACAGTGGCGAATCTGGCTCCTTTGGGAGCGGTGGCTGTTACCACTAATTCCTGCCATTGAGAATTTGGCCGAGCCCTTGAAGACAAGGCAGTCGCAATAGGTTGCCCTTGTAGCTGATCATAAAAATCTAATCTGACAAAGCCATCAGAGATACTATCCGATAGTACCACTTCAGGCTTTACCCAGGCAGAAGCACTGTATCTGGCGCCCCCTGTTATTTCCATCATGGGAGAAAAAATCGGTTCGGCAACAACTAAATCAGTAGGATTCAGATTCGAGTGAGGAAAATGATAACGCAAGGCGCCGGCACCATCATGTCCTCTGGCAACAAAACTGATCACCGCGTGCTGTCTGCTACTTGGCCAAGATACCAAGCGCCAATCTGAAAGTTCGCCTGCTTCCATAAATGAAAACTGCTTGATTTTATTATTGACTCTTCCTAAAATGGGAAATAATTTAAAAATGTAAATCCGGTTATCTACACACAGGGATGGTTTGACAAACTCCTGCACTAGCTGGGTTGTTTTTTGGTATTCTTGGAAAACTAAAACCGGATAGAGATTGTTGATCTCCTCAACCGGAGTCACTGGAAAATCAGCCGCCCATTCCTTAAAGCGATCTAAGTAACCCGAAGTAATAATCAGATATTCGGCTGGTTGTTCTTGCAATTCCATTAAAGAAAAACTGGTTGCTATCTCTGATCGGATTAAATCCAGACCAATTTCCGGGATGCGTATCCCTGGTTGATAAGCTAATCTGGTTCCGAGAGCAAAATGCTGTTTGATCCAATCACGGGCCGCATAGTCGGCAATTGGTTGACCACAGGCTAGGCTGGCTGCCAGGGACTTTTGAAGTGAAGGCCCAATAGTCGCTACGATCAATAACAAGCCCATCACCAAACCAGTAACGGTAAACTTCAATCTTAACCAGCCAAGAGCTTTATCTAAAAAGACAGCGTTGAATAGGGCCATAAAGGGAATACCAGGCAAAAGCAATCTCTCATAAATGGGAGCCACATAGCCAAAAATAATCAGAAAGTTAACCAGAGGAATAACCAAAAGAGTAATTGCCAAACGGCCAAAAGATAAAATACTCATCACAACTCCAACTATGGTAGCTGCAAGTGGCAGGGCCAGATAAGCTTCATCAATCAGAAACCCGATATGGAAGAAATGGGCACTGGTCGGCAGGAAATTGGTGATCAGATTCGGTTGATTATATTTATCTGAACCGTAGTAATTAGCATGTATCTGTAAAATTTCTGTAACTTCTTTAAAATGAAACGGTAAATATGGCGATCCTGCCCAAAAACCTAACCAGACAAAAACAAGAGAAACAACTAAATTTCTCGCTATCTGATAGATATCTTGAGGTTTTTTTATATTGAGTAAATGAAAGAAAAAAAGCGGCAACAGTGCCAAGGGGAAATATTTTATGGAAGTGGTGAATCCCGCCATAAAACCAGCCCAGGCAAACCACTTGACACTAGGTTTCTTCAACACAAAAAATGAAAACAGGAAAGACAGCAAAATAAAAAATAGCTGGGGAACGTCAACTGTGGCATAATGAGATTCGCGAACATGGAGGGGGTTAACTGCTAAAAGTAATGCTGCCAAAAGTCCCAGTCGTTGACAGAACAGCTGCTTCCCTATCAAATAGGTGAGCCAAACGCTAGCAACGCCAAACAGCGCCCCGGAGGCCCGATCAAACCATAACAAGACATCACGATAATTGGCTAGTCCCGTATTAGTAATAAATTGCCAATAATCAACCTGGTCTTTATACATCGCAGAATAAATCGTCAGCTTATGCAATGCCAGTTCATATAAATAGATAACTGATAGTACTACCCCATGAATTAGAGCATGCAGATAATAGAGAAAAGAGCCATACTTGAAAGGTTGGGGGGGAATGTTGGGATCAAAATTAGCTTGGAATAAGATTTGCTCCAGCAGTTTTTGGGAAGGACCCAAAAGAGCTGGTTCGTCTTGATGTAAGAGAGTATTCGGGAAAAGGCCGATAAGGCGGAGAATGCCAGCCAAAATAAGAATGCTAATCAGCATCCAGTGGTATTTTAGGAAGGTCCAGAATTTCTTTTTTCCATTCGATAATTTTGCCATTGTATTGACCTGCTCTTCTTGTAAATTATTACCGCTCTTTTTGTCCGGTTATCAACAGTGAACCGGCAATTTCTCTCAACAAAGGAATTTTCTCTAAGAAATCCGACATCTTTTTTACCGGACCAATCCAGGCTTCAGGGATCGCCGGATAGATAAAATCAAATGGTTCAGCTGATACATTGATAAAACCTGCCGCCTTCAATTTTTTTTTCAATTGCCAGCGATAAAAAGCAGTTTCATCCGGCGAGTTGCGCATGAGTTTACCAATAAATCTAACATGTCTCTCAAGCCAATTTTGTGGATTTGCCATATTTGGCTCGGTAAAAAATATCTGACCATGCGGTTTGACCACTCGCTGAATTTCTAGCAAAGCGCAAGATAAATCCAGATGATGCAGGGTCGCATTCCCTACCACCGCATCAAAAAAATTATCTGCAAAGCTTAAGTGATGGGCATCTTGGACAGAAAAGATAACATTCAGTGATGAAATTCTCATCTTAACTTGGGCGATGGTGGCAGAGGAAATATCAATAGCATAGATGGTGGCAGCATACGGTAACAAATATTGAGTAAAGGCGCCTAACCCGCACCCTAGATCCAATATTTTCATCCCCGGACACAACCCCAAGAATCGCTGGGCCAGTTGCGCTCTCATCTCCATCCGATAGCAACCGGCCTTTGTTTGGCAACCCCAGTATTCACAATTATCTTTTGCCAGCTGATCAAAAAACTCCTGTTCATGTTGATTTCGATCGTAAACTGCAAGTTTATTAGACATTAGTCTTCCATTTGGAAAAATTGCACTTGGCTTATGCGAAAATCACCTTTTTCTTCTACCATTGTTGTCTGAAAAGACAGGGTGGCAAAAACAGCGCCAGGTGGAGCAACTGCTTGGGTTTGGACAGTTTTTTCTCCCTGACCCCAATAGCGCCCAGATAAAGCAACATCAAAACCTGGCTTGTTACCAATACTTCGCTGTTTATAGAAATCTATTCTAAAGAAGCCATCACGTTTTTCTTTAGGAATTTCTTTACCTGATGACAGTCGAGCTTGTAAAAAATACATCTTGCCCGGTGTAACCGGGAAGGGGCCAACCACTGCTCGCGGCGTGGGATAGCTATTCTTTTCCCACATCTTGTCAGCGCCACGTTGCCAAGTAAACACTAAATCATTAGAATTGGTACTCAAAAGAGCTTGTTGTTGACCAAAAACAGGAAATTCCACCAACCGCCATTCCTGGCTGCTTTTTTCCCAAGAGTCTTGATAAATCAAATGGCGACTGCCGGGCTGTAAAAGTTTTGCCAGCCTATAGGCGTAAATATCATTACCCATGCAGGTGTAAGGCTTGACAAATTTTTTAACCAGCTGGGATTGTGTTTGATACTGGCGAAGTGCCGCTCCCACAAAACTGTTGGCAAGAAGATCTTCTGGACGACTAAAATAATCAAGCGCCCAATACTGATAATAATTATAATAACCGGAATTAAAAAACACCAAATTCACACCTGCTTCCTCTGCTTCTGGCCAAGAGAACATCGATGTCACATCCATTCTGACTGGCTTGGTACCAGTTTCTGGAATGCGCATACCCGGAGAAAAACCAAAAGTAGATCCCGGTGCGATATTATCCTTGATCCAATCCCGGGCTTGATAATCGGTAATCTCCTGAGAACAAGCCCAGCTGGCAGAGATCGATTCTTGAGCCGGATAAAACAAAACAACTCCCAGTGTCATCGTTAATACCACCGCTTTCAACTTGTCCGGCTTGACGCATCGCACCAGCTGCCATAAGCCATAACCGGCAAATAATGCTAAAAATGGCAGGCTGGGCAAAGATAATCTTTCATAAATTTCTTTAAGATAAAAAGTGATGAAGATAAAATTAACAACCGGCACTACTGATAAGAAAAGCATCGGTCGGGGATGCTGTTTCCAAGCAATAATAAATCCCCAAATAGCCAACAATGTTGGCATCACCCCAAATCCGATAAAAAATACAAATGACCAATGAAAAGGATGAACATAAGGGGGAATGAAAAACTGCCACCAGTGGATTTTGGCAGAAACCACCCCTGGGGCATACCATTGACTGCTAATAATGAGGGTATTCAAAAAATCTCCAAAATGGAAAGGTAGAGTAGGTGAACTGACCAAAAAACCAATGGGCATCATAGCCCATCCCAGCCAAAATTTTTGGTCTAATAATTTTTGCCGGCCAGCACCCAAAAAATGCGCCAAGGGGTAAAGCAACACAGCAATGGGGAAATACTTCAAAGAAGTGGCAAAACCAATGGTCAAGCCTGCCAATAAATAGAATCTAGTTTTACCTGTCTGAAAAACTTTAATTAGCCAAAATACTGATAAGAGAATGAAAAATAATTGCGGAATATCAACGGTGGCATAGTGGGAATCTCGTACATGCAGTGGTGCAAATGTTAATATAAGCGCAGCCAGAATACCCACTGGATAGCCAAATAATCTCCTGCCGATCAAAAAAGTCAACAGCACTGTTCCTATACCAAATAAAGCGGTCACCAGCCGCGATTCGGTCAAAAGCAAATTTTGGTAATTATATAGTCCTGTGTCAGTCAAGAAAGTCAAAAGATCTGATTTTTGCGGAAAATTTTCCAACAAATGAGGCAACAAGGAATGCAAAGCATAAATACCTAATAACGCACCTGTCTGCAGCGCACCATGCAGATAATACATGGAGGAACCGTATTTATAAGGATACTGCGAGACATCGGCAGAGAAATCAAAATTAGTTAAAACATTTTTGGCAATTTTCTGTCCTGACGCGAGCAAATGCGGTTCATCAGGATGAAGAAGAGTATTGGGAAAAAGGCCGTAAAACCTCACCAGGGCGGCCAAAAATAGTATTATAACCAAAGCCAGATTACCAGACGCGAGTTTTGCTTGTTTACCAAACATCTTATTTTAAGACATTTTACAACAGATTGACTTGCTTGTGACAGTTGTCTATGCTACCGTCTGTTTATCCGATCCTTTCTATGAGAATATTTATTACAGGTGCGACAGGCTTTATCGGGCAACATCTAATCAAAAGGCTAACTCAAGAAGGCTACGAAATTTCTGTCCTAGCCAGGCACCCTTTGGCAAGTAATATGTTAGCCAAGGGTGTAAAAATAATCACTGGTGATATTAATCGACCGCAAACTTTCATCAAAAATCTCAATTCTTGCCAGATATTGATTCATCTAGCTGCAGAAAGATCACCATGGGATCCTGATGGCAAAATACCATCGACCAACAGTCAGTCTTTACTAAAAATCATTACCCAAAATTCCCAACTTGAGCACCTGATTATCACCAGTTCTGTATATGCAATGGGAGATCTACAATATTTGCCGGCTGATGAAAAACATCCTCTGGCGGCAACGGACATTTATGGAATTTCCAAAATAAAATTGGAGGAAACTTGCAGACAACTTTACCAAAAATACCATATACCATTTACTATCATCAGACCATGCATCGTCTACGGACCAGGTGATAATAAAACAGGAATGGTGATGAAAATGGTCAACCTGATAAGAAAGAGGCAATTTTTTATCATTGGCAATGGGTGTAACCTACTGCATTTGATCTATATTGATGACCTAGTGGAAGCTTTTTTGCATGTCATCAAACAAGCAGGGGTAAACCAAATATATATCATAGCTGGGGCAAAACCTATTCAGATTAAATCACTGGCAGAGATAATTGCCAGGGAGTTAGGAAGCGACTATTCGCCACTGAACATTCCCAAGAGGATTGCACTCCTGGCTGCATATATTATTGAGTTTATTTATCTACAAGGCCACCGATTATGGCCTAAATTGTTTTATCGGGAGCCACCAATTACGGTCATGAAAGTCAAAACCATTGCCAACAATTGGAACTACGATATCACCAAAGCAACCAAGGAGCTTAACTTTTCACCCAAGGTTAATTATGCCCAGGGCATAAAAAGTTTGATTGCTTACTTAAAAACGAGCTGATATAATACCATTCTATGATCAGCGGTGTTAATTTGGTGCAGGATAAGGTTAAATTCGATGGCGTTCCGCTAGACAAGCTGATCAAGAAATTCGGTACTCCATTTTTTTTGTTTAGCGAAAAAAGATTAATTGATAATTACCACGCACTATCTGCCGCTTTCCAAAAATATTACAGAAAAACTAGCATCTACTATTCGGTAAAAACTAATTTTGAACCTCAAATACTCAAGACTCTCAGATCCCAAGGCAGCAGAGGAGAAATAGCTTCGGCACTAGAGGTACTCCTTGCTCAAAAAGCAGGCTTTGATGCTTCTGAATTGATTATTGATGGCCCGGCTTGGAACGATCAGGAAATTGCCTTCTGCATTAAAAAAGGAGTTGCAGTTTTTAATGTGGACTCTTTAGATCTTTTGGCAAGAGTTGCCAAAATTGCCCAAAAATTAGACATTAAGGTCAACATCAGCTTTAGAATTTATCCAGAGTTAAAAATGTCAATATTAAAAAGCTTTATCGAGGGTTATATCAGTAAATTCGGAATTCCCATTTCCCAAGCGGTTGATGCTTATAGCAAGGCTCTTTCCTATTCTCATGTGCAACCGATGGCTATCTCCAGCCATATTGGCTCAATGATTACCGATCCATCCTACTACCAAAAGTCCATCGAAAGATTAGTTACCTTAGCAGCCAGACTTAGAGACCAGTTAGGACTTAGTATTAAAACTATCAATATCGGCGGCGGATACGGATTACAGAGCCTTAATTATTATTCACTGCAAAATATCATCTTGAACAAGGCTGGAATATCTCAATACAGTAAAGCCCCGTCGATTGAAGAATTTGGTAAAAAAATCGGAACTAAATTCAGGGAAATGCTCAATAATTATCACCTACCTGAAATAGAGTTAGTGTTGGAACCGGGAAGATTTTTAGTTTCTGATACTGGCATCTTGGTAACTCGAGTAGTGGCTGTCAAAAAGGATTGGATTTTTATAGATGGTGGAATTAATTTGGTACCAGAGAGTATATTTTTTATTAGGCGGGGATTTATTATTGCCAATAAAGCCCATCGAAAACCTACCCGTCGCTACAACATCGCCGGGCCCACACTCAATACTGCCGATGTTTTGGCAACAGATCAGAAATTACCCGAAATGGCAGTGGGAGATATAGTTTTAGTTTTAGATGCCGGGGCTTATTCTCTAACACGTTCAAACCAGTTTACAATTCTTAGACCAGTTGTGGTTTTCGTCAGCTCCAATCAACAAATAAAAATCATCAGGCAAGCCGAAACACCAAACGATCTGCTGAACAAGCTCTTACTATAATACCCTCATGACAAAAAAAACAGGCACCTACAATAAGTCAGATTTTTTCAATAACTGGGACGAGGTTAATAGGACACTGGCCAAAAGATGGGATGAGGTTGTCAAAAATAGCCCCCATAAACACATCACCAAACCAACCCTATCTGATTTATATTTCGTCCAATCAATTGTAAGGTTACTTAAAATTTACCTACCACATAAAACAGGCCTCAAAGTCCTAAAATATGATCTTTACAATGAAGCCATGAGTACAACTACACTGGCAGATTGGTTTTTATCACAAGGATGTGATTACTACGGAATAGACATTTCACCGGCAGTAATCAGACTAGCCAAAAGGAACTTTAGATCGAAAACCGACACTGCTAAATTTTTGATAGGTGATGTCCGCCAGTTACCATTTCCGGACAATTATTTCGATATTGTTTTTAGCTATGGTACTATCGAGCATATTAGGGAAAATGAACAGGCAGTGAAAGAAGCATTCAGGGTCTTAACACCAGGAGGTATTTTTATCAGTGGAGTTAATAACAAATTAGATATGTGGTTGGCATATTTTATTAATGAGCTTTTTAACAGAGTTTTGAAAAATGTTACTAGTTATGAACCGTCTTTTTTCCCTTGGGAGCAAAAGAAATGGTTGGAAAATGCCGGATTTGTTAATATTAAAATAACTGGAATGATCATTTTCCCCCGTCTGGTTAGATATATGGATCTTTTTATGGAATGGAAAAATATCTACGGTATTTACAGGTTTATTTGGGATAATGCGATTGTTCGGCCTCTTGTTTTTATTGCAACCTTGCTTGACCATTCCAGTCTGATGAGATTCTTCAGCCTGCAAACCGTATCGATCGGCTACAAACCTAAATTGTATAAGAAATAGTCATCCATGTTATTTTTAAGAAAAGTATTTATCAGAAAAAATATCCTGCCGTTTTTGTCATTTGTCGTTGTGGCGGCAATGGCGATCTGGATTTTTGATATTAAATTAGCAGCTATCAAATCCCAAGAACTTATTTTCTACAGCGATGATGCCATCTATGCCACCATGGCCAAAAGGTTTTTGCAAGGCGAGTATTACAAAATTGTTCATCTCTATTGGCCAGGGGGATACCCATTAGTTATGGCTATTACCTATAGCTTTTTTAATAATTGGGAATTTGCCGCCAGACTGGTCCCGGCAATTTTTAGCTTCTTGCTTCCTATCGCCACCTACATATTTTTCGCCAGGTACGCATCCTGGAAGATAGGCCTCATCATGTCAATAATGATTGCCACGTTTCCTATTTTTCATACATCATCTATTGTTGCCCTCACAGAGCACCAATATGTTTTTTTTCTTTATTGCTCTTTTTTTCTGGGATACTTGGCTCTGACAAGCAAAAAGTGGTTTTATCTGCTGCTGGCGCCAACTTTCTTTGGTTTAACCTACTGGACCAGGCAAGAGACGCAATCTATTTTTTATACCTTTCTTGTTCTCTTTTTTATATATCAACTCTTCATCGTAAAAACAAAAGGGGTCCGGGTTATTCGTAATTTAGTGATCATGTTCCTTATTTTCAATATTGTTTTACTTCCATACTTGGGGACATTATCAATTAGAGCGGAGCGGCCGGTTTTGTCACCAGTAAAAGCAGCACTGGCTTTTGGTCCGGCTCATGTGACCACGGTGACATCTGATGGGTCTTCTAACCTGGCCCAAGATGCCTGGTCAATAGACCACCCCAATCTCAACTCTGAATTTTACGGAGTCTCACTATCTTCCAAGCTATGGAAAGGTAGGGATGCTTTAATCTCCAGCGCCTGGGATAAATTTTTAGCTAATATGAGGTTACTCTCCCAATTTTTCCAGGGTTTTTATATATACCTTATTCTAATCGGAGCAGTAGCCTCATTAATTGTCATCAAAGACAAATTTACTATTTATTTGATGGCCAACATCCTACCGCAATTTATTCTTCTGATGATGATCTCCCAAGGCGTAGTTGACAGGTACGTATTATGGCTCATGCCAGTACTTTTAATCTTGCAGGGATGGGGAGTATATGCCATCTGGCAAGTAGCTGGCATGTTTTTACCAAAACCCATGAAGATAATCTGGCAGCCTTTGGTGATAATAGTTATCATTTTTGTAATTGCCAAGAATAACATCGCTTTAATATATGGTGATCTAAAACCCGGCGTACCATCGCTGTCTTCAATCCCTCAAATTAAAGAACAGGGCGAATGGATCAAAAACTATACCACCATCAACAGACCCAAGATCATGACCAGAAGAGAAGGCTACGCCTGGTATGCCGACGGCGAAATAATATATTTTCCTCATACCACTTCCGGCTACGGGTACGAGGTGGTCGTAAGGCAAATTAAGGAATTCGGGGTTGATTACGTGTTAGTTGATCGTGACATTCAGGAACAAGACTTGTTGTTCATGTTTGATCCATCTCAAGTGGGGCCGCCCCTCACACATATCAAGACCTTTGATAATAACGCCGTAGTCTATGAGATCGATAAATCCTGGTTTGAGAAGCCTAATGAGAAATAGCGCAATTTATCTAACTCTTTTTCCCGATCCGCATATAAACCTGTTGGATCTATAACTAATTTATCTTTCATTTTTTTGACAATATTAGATATCTTGACCGTCTTAAATTCATCCCAAGGCGTCAGTATTATCAAACAGTCAGCCCTCTTCAGGGCCTGCCATTTGTTGCGATATTGAACAGCCCAATTAATATTTTCCAATAATTTGGCCTGGGGATCATAAACTGCCAAGCCAGCTTTTCCTTTTAAGTATTTTATTACCAGTTGCGATATCGCTCCAGTTTGTGATGCCGAGTTGGGTTTATATGATAAGCCCCAGATGCAGATTTTCGGCATTTTGGTTTTTGACAGCAAATGATTATTTAACTGCTTCTTCAGCCAGCCAAATCTGCGTCGGTCATATTTAATAATAAAATCAACTACTCCGGAGTTAATCTGGGCTTTTTTTGCTAATCTTGACAGCATGAGCAGATCTCTTTCCAGATGGCCTCCGGCAATTTTCAAACCCGGCCTGATATAGGCAAATTGGCCTATCCGCCTGTCAGTTGCCAGCGCCGGGATTATTTCATAAATATTGGCACCCACTGCTTCGCAATAGTCAGCCACTGTGTTGGCATAAGTGACACTGGTAGCCAGATATAGATTGATGGCCGCTTTAGTAACTTCAGCGCTCTCATAGGACATGTAAAAAACCGGACAGTCAAACCAATTCAGGATAATTTTTAATTTATCATCGACCGGCTTTTTTGGATCTGCCATGCCAATGATGATGCGGGATGGTGTCAAGAAGCTGGCTATGGCTTGGGTCATAATTAATGTATCAATCCAGTGATAAAGGGAAAACTTCAACTTCGGCTTTTTCTTTTTTATATCACGTACCAGTTGCCTGTAATATCCCACCGGCACTTGACTGATAAAAATAAGTTGCGCGCGCGGCTTAAAATATGGCAGGGACAAACTAACTAACCTGTTTAATTTATCTACTGACCCGGAGCCGTCGGTGGCCGTATCTTGAGCAAAAAAAACTACATCACATGATGCCAGTTGAGAGAAATCATTTGAAAAACTGATTCTTTTTTCTACCTTTCCCAACAATTTATCTAATCCAGGCTCATACACGGGAAGCTTTCCTTTTTTTAGGGAAGATACCAGCAAAGCATCAGTATCTAGTCCAATTACATTACTATGTTTGGATGCTGTGCAGATGGAGGTGACCAGTCCCAAATGAGACAGGCCAACAAAGGCTATTTTGGAAATTTTGTTCATAATCCCTTAAGTTTCTTATACACTTGTTCGTTTTTTAATTTCTGGTCAAGGCTTTTGGCTATATTTACTAAAGCTTGGCTGGTGACCAAATCGTTATCATACGTTGTTTTATTTTGCCTAACCTGATTTTCAAAATACTTCAGATCTTTTGTCCAAGTCTGGTCCGGTCCTTTCTCGACAAAAATTTTCTCTATGGGCACTCCGGCGGGGAAAATCCTAGTTCTAATAGTCAAGCGACTCGTACCCCATTTGCACAATCCGCTCAGATGTATTGATCCCAAGCTGCCAAAAAACTCTATGGAAAAAGAATTTTTCCAAGTTACCCAACTGGCTTCTGCAATTAATTTACCGTCTGTCGTGCCAAAAGTACAATAATCCCAGACTGATAATTCATTACTGCCAAATCTCTCCCCTCGAAAATCTTCCGCTCTATACCCATAAAACCAGTGCGCAAAATCAACCAAATGACAACCGACTTCATCTAAAACCCCGTAGCCGGTTTCCCGCCAGGTTTTTTTAAGTTCTTTCACGTTGCCAAAACCATAAGCAATTTGGCCATGATACAGTTTACCAATGGTTTTTTTGGCTAATAATTTTTTAATTCTGGCAATATTGGGCTCAAACCGATGATTGTAGGCCGTATACCAGATCACCTTATTTTTTCTGGCTATACTTTGTAGTCTCTTGGCTTGAGTTTTGGTAATGACTACAGGTTTTTCCACCAGCACATGCTTGCTGCGCAACAGCCAATATTCCACCAGTTCTAGTTTAGGCTGGCGGGGCACTGCCACTATGACCGCCCGGCATTCGTCTATTAAGCTTCTTGGAACTTGTGATGAATCGGCAAAATCAGCTTTAGTCCTGGGATCCGGGTCAACCGTGGCAATACACCTAGGGCCTAAAATAGCCTGCCTTTTATGGCCAATATTACCAAATCCCACTATAATATATTTCATAAATTCAACCTTTACTTGGGCAGCAACGAACTAAAAGAGATTCATTTTTTAGAACGTGGAGCTCTTTGGTGTAGAGTTCTTGTTTGAGGCCTACTTCTGCGCAAACCCATAATCTCATCCCAAGCTGATTGAGATTGGGTGATAAATTCCACAGACTTGGGATGATTGACCATCACGGCAAGGACCTTCGGTGTTACGGTAACTATATGGCCACCAGCGACCATACCTTCTCTAACATCATCACCTTTGCGGATTGAGCCGACAATAATTTTGGCCGCTGACCCTATTTTTTCAATTAGCTCTCTGGCGTTGCTAATTTCTTTTTGGGGATTACCTCCACCATCTTTTATCCTGTTAAAAAAAAGAGAAACATAAGAAGGCCCGGGACTAGCTATCAGCGCCAGTAGTAATTGTTCTGCACTCATCAGCCCGGTCACATTAACTTTGATACCTTCTTGAGTCAAGGCTGTCAAAACAGTCAAGCCTCGGCCATCTCCAAACATGGGAACTTTAACAACGACATTGGGGGCAAGTCCGGCAAAAGCCTTACCTTGTTTGACTAGTGTTTCTACATCCCCTTCCAGCAACTGGATAGACACCGGAACATTTGGGAAAAGGTGAGCTATTTTTTGATAATATGCCAACGGTTCTGTCGAGGCAACTTCACGAAAAATTAGTGGGTTAGTGGTGATACCTGAAAAAATTCCCCACTGCATCAAAGATGTCAAGTCGTCAATTTTGGCCGTGTCCAAAAAAAGCTCTGACATAACAGACTCTGCTAGTTTACTCTTATTTTCACAATTATGTCAATTATTGACCATATTCATTTATAGCGCCAAATCAGCCAGGCAGAATCGGAACAAATTTGCCACTTTGTATATCAGCTTCGGCCCTGCTAATCCTATCCGGAGTATCTATCCCCAACTGATAGTACTTGCCATTGTCAACCGGATAAGCAAACAGTCGTCTATTTTTTTTAAGTAATATTGGAAAAACATCTCTTGATAATTCAACAACTTTTGATCCATTAACTTGATCCGGGATCAGATCCACAACCGCCGGATCAAACATATAAACACTGGAATTAACCCATTGGGAAATGAAGTCTTTATCGGTTTGTGGCCTTTCAATAAATTTTTTGATTCGATAGCTTTTATTGTCAAAGAGCACCACACCGGATTTTTGCAGTTGATCTTTGGGTCTTTGGTAACAACACACTGACACTAGACTTTTTTTCTTCAGGTGGAATTTGTAAAAAGCACTCAGATTAAAATTAACTAGCATTTTGGCAGAGATTACCAAAAAAGGTTGTTGGGGTTTTAATTTTTTTGCTACTGCCAAAACACCGCCGGCAGTACCGGTCAGGTATTTCTCTTCCACATAAGTTATCCGGCAGCCAAAACGTGAGCCATTGCCTAAATAATTCTTGATCTGATCCGGCAAGTAAAAAAGATTAATGCCAATATCGTCAAAACCATGTGCCACCAACAGGTCCAGCACATAGCCAATCAGGGGTTTACCTGAAATTTTGATCATCGGCTTGGGAGTTTGACGGGTAATTTCCCCCATTCTCCTGCCAGCCCCGGCTGCCAAAATTACTGCTTGGCGTATTCTACTCATATAAACTTACAATAACTCATTTTTTATGATATCAGGCCTGCCCCGTCAAAATCGCTCTTTGAACCGCAGTTCGAATGAACTAAGGTGAAAAGTAAGATTGGACTGAGGCTGCCAAAATTACTGCTTGCATAAAATATCAATCACCTGGTGTAAGCTATTTATATTATAATGCGGCTCAACATCCATTTCCTGCAAATATTTTTTTTGGGTATGGTGGGGATCATAAAGAATAGTGCAAGCTCCAACAGCAATTCCGGCTGCTACATCAGAGGCGCGATCACCTAACATAAAGGATTTGGTCATATCAATTTGATATCTACCGGCGGCTTTTAAAATCATTCCCGGCTTTGGCTTTCGGCAATCACAATTTTTCCGGTACTTGGCAACAGTCGCTTTGGGGTGATGATGGCAATAAAGTACCGCCTCAACCGGTAAATTTCTGATCAGCTCTCTGAATTTTTTTTCCAATGCCGTTTTTGTTGGTTCAGTAATTTTACCCAAAGCCACATCCGGTTGATTAGAAACAATAATATTCAAAAACCCCAACTCTTTGGCTTTTTTAATAACCGGAATAATCTCTCTGATCAAGTGCAGGTTATCAACCCGCCGGGGAGCTTCTCCGTCAACTTTTTTAACTATTATGCCATCACGATCAAGAAATAAACTACACCGCAGCTTGCTGCGGTGTATTCCGCAAGCGGGACGTCGAACGTCCCAGCCACGTTCGACTGTGGTGGAAAAGTTTGATTCTCGCTTGCATCTTCGCAACAAGTCTTCGACTCCGAGGTCGCTCAGACTCGAGGAGTTGCGAAGTATTACAGCTCGAAATAGAGCTTTGGTAGAAGAAATCATTATTTAGCAAGGATTGCTGCCGCTTGTTTTATTTTGTCAGTTAAGCGTTCGGTAATCAAATGATGCACCACTCCGTAAAATCCTTCCACATGGGGGGTGGTGTTATAGGGGATCACAATACAAGCATCGCAAATCTGTTTCATTAAACCGCCATCAAAACCAGTCATAGCCAAAGCGCGACCGCCATTGTCCTGGGCATATTTTAGGGCTTTGACCAAATTTTGCGACCAAGCTTGAGCTTGATCTCTGCCAGTACCACCGTGAACGCTAATGGCAAAGACTACATCGCCCGGCTTAAAATAATTTTTGATTTGGTCAACATAAACATTATCCCATCCCACATCATTCACTAAAGCACTAAATCTGATCATATTATCAACTAAGCTTAAGGCATGCACTGGGTGAACACCGGAGATTTTAGCTGTACAGTTGTTCAGGTCTGCTACAAAATGTAAGGCAGCGCTGGCAGAACCGCCATTGCCAATTAAGAAAATATTGTTTTGATTCCACCAAGCCTTGAATAAATATTCCACCACTTGATCAATATCTTTTTGAGCAATGTTACGGCAGATATCAATAACTCCTTTTAAGAAACTGTCGATATAATCAATTTTTTCTGCCTTAGGCTTTTTTGTCATCAGAATCTTCTTTCTAAACTATGCGTCATCTCCACCAGTTCTTTGTCGCTAACAGGAATATTACCCAACCTGGCGCACTCAAGAGCAGCCGACATATTTCCTAATATAGCAGCATGGACAATATTTTTGGAAACAACTAACGCCAGCGAGGCAGCAGACAACAGGGCGTCGCCGGCGCCAATGGCATCAGCAAGATCTTCCGCGAAAGTATCGATATAAAAATACTCTCTTATCTCCATGCCTGGGCTTCGGTAAACCATGATCCCTTTTTCACCCAGTTTCAAAATTAAATATCTACAATTTGATCTATTATAAAGCATTTGCGCAAGCGGCCTTATGGTAGTGTCCTGATCACCTAAGGCAAAGCGTGATTCCCTTTCATTGGGAGTGATTAAATCAAAACCCACAAATTCTAAAATATTGCCCCATCTATTGCTGACCTGACTATCGGCAATTTTTAGACTTTTTGCCGGTATGGCTTGGACAACTGATGAGATTGTCTGGCTATTAAAAATACCATGCCTAAAATCACTGCAAACTACCGCGTCAGCAGAATTTTTAGATATAATTCTGCACAGCTTCTCTAAAATTTCTTCAGAGATGGGGTGACTGTCGACCTTGTCCACTTGTAAAAGTAGCCTATTGCCATCGGCAAAAAATCTTTGCTTGGAAGTGGTGGGCCTGGCATGATCAACAAGAGCATTAACTTTCACCCCAGCAGCTTTGAGATCACCAAGAGCAAAAGCAGCATCTTCATCTTGACCCACAACAGTAGTTAAAATCACTTCCGCTCCCAAGCACTTGAGGTGCTTAGCTACTACCCCCGCTCCCCCGACAAAGGCTTGAGTACCATCATGTCTAACGCTAAAAGCCGGCGATTTTTGAGAAGGTCCTAAAGTAGTGCACCTGGAATATTTATCGACAATTAAATCACCCACTACATGAATCTTGGCTTGTTTGAATCTGGTAATGGTTCTTCTTAGTATCTTAAAGTCAATCCCTTCTGCTTTCATCAAAACTTGCAGTTGATCAATTCCTAAATTAGGTTTACTGGCTGCGAGCAGGTGGGCAGAGGAATAAACTACATCGCCTGGGGAAAAAATTATTTCCCCGCCGTAAGATGATAAGGCCTCTTCTTCCTGCTTGGTTTCAGGATGACTTCTCTTGAGGGCATACTCAAATCCTTTCACATAGTAATCCGGCTGCAATTTGAAAATTGCCTCAATTGCGTTAGGCTGGTGATTCAAGAAGACGTAATCAACAATCTCAAAGGCCGCCACGTTTAAGGCTCTCAATTCCTGCGGCACATAGGGAGCAAACTGGCCGGAAGAAGCGTACTTATCAATATTGACGCTGACTATCAAAATGTCGCCTTTGGTCTTGGCATAAATCAACTGCCTGATATGACCAGGATGGACTATATCAAAAGTGCCATGGCATAAAACTGTTTTTTTCTTTCTGGGCCGCCTGGATATAATTTTGCGTATTGCCTCAAGCGACTTAATTTTTTTAGAGAAAGAGTGATTGGCGGCTTCTCTGACAACTTTCTTAGTTTTTTTCATAAAGTAAGCAGATAAGGGCTATATAGCATTACAGCAATTTTAAGTCAACCTTGGGGTCAATCTTGAACCATTCTGTCCTGGAAAGTTGATAATCCGATAGTACTTATGCTAATATCAAACCATGTCTGAAAATAAATTTAAAGGCTGGTATAAACCAGACCAAACTCCAGTTGCAATCTCTGATTCGGAAAGAGACTCTCTTATTGATCAGTTGCCTAATTTCCAGATAGCTAAAGGGGCAAATCATCAAAAGGTGATGGTGGGGCCATTTTCAATACTGAAACAACGGGTCAGGCAACTGGCTGACATTAAAAACATCAGCCCTTGGGAAATAACCCGTCAACTCCGCCCAGCCGAATCCGAAAAAGCCGAAACCGCTAAATACCAGGAAAGAATCGTTTATGTAGGGGATGTCCATGGTGGTGATCAGAAACTAATCGATCGCCTGGGACAATTAGTCCAAAATCCTCCCGATTATTTAATTTTCCTGGGTGATTTGCCAGGATCAGATGAAGACACTGAATTAAAAAGAAGATTTTATAATTACCTGACTAATCATTCCAAAAGGCTCATCCAACAGCAGCCAGATATTTCTGATGGTGATCTTTTGGCTTTCTTGCCGGAAAACCCTGCCGAGCCAGGGATGACACTCAAAAATGGTTACCTGCATCTTCTTGGGTATCAGTTATTTTTACAAGGACTTGCGCCGGACCAGATTGATCAGGAAATACACCAACAAACAGATGAACAAATTGCTCAAAGCATCCGCCTGGTCTCATCTTTTCCATATTACGGCGAGTGGGCAGCTACCCTGCCTGTCAGTGTCAAAGAAGGATTACTTAAAACCTTAGAGAAAAACGCTAAAAAAGTTTTAGAGCCGGTACAGCAATTAATGCAACAAGGTACCAGAGCAGTGATGATTTCCGGTAATTGGGACGATCTTAAAGAGGGAGGCTTCGGCCTGATCAGTCAGGGCATTGATCATCCTTTTGATGCCAGAGAATTCTTTCAAGATAATGGCATCCCATTTTTTTCCAGCATTGCTGTTTTGGAGACTACTGCCACATTGCAGATATTCTTGCCTTATCTGACACTGGAAAGATCAGAACTGGTCTCAAATGAACAGATGGAGCCAGTCAAACAAGCCTGCCAAAAGGCCAGAGATGAGAAAAAAACAATAATTCTAGTCGGTCATGGTGAGCCCAATCTTAGATTTCACAATGTCAACATGACTCCAGAAAGGCAAGCGGTCATCAATAATTTCGGTCGTTATATCGCAGAGTTCTTGCCTGATGAGGTGGTCTACGGTCACCAACATGACTTTTTGGTTGACGCTAGCAAGCCGGCTGATTTTGATTGGAAATATGTTTTGAGGGTCAGAAATGGTCATACAGAGTTGGTCGAAGATACTCAAGATATTGGCAAAGATGAACATGATGTAGTTGTTGATTTTGTACCTTTGCGACAATTGGCGACATTAAAAGTGCCAAAAAGGGACAGGAAAGCAAGAAAAATTTTATCCCCATCCCCTCACCGTCAACCTGCTCAGCTGGAGGTTAAATGATTATATTTGACAAGATCAACTCCTTTGTGGTTTAACACAAGCCAGGGATATGAAAGCAAAAAAAGTATTAGTGGTGGGCGGAGCAGGCTATGTCGGCAGTGTTTTGGTACCAAAGTTATTAAAAAAGGGCTACCAGGTTCGGGTATTTGACCTTTTTCTCTACGGCACTCCCCAAGAAATTTTTGGTGAATTTTCCAATCATGCTAATTTAGAAAACATCAAGGCCGACGTACGCAATTGGCGCGCCATTGATAAAGCTGTTGCCGGTATGGACGCCGTCATCCATTTGGCCTGTATTTCCAATGATCCCAGTTTTGAGCTGGATCGGGCTTTGGGCAAATCAGTCAACTACCTGTCGTTTTTCCCATTCCTGAAAGCCGTCAATAAATATAAAATTAAACGACTGATCTATGCTTCCACTTCCAGTGTTTATGGATTAAAGAAAGAAAGCCAGGTGACAGAAGAACTTGCTCTGGAGCCTTTGACAGATTATGCCCTTTATAAAGTCTTCTGCGAAAAAGCCATTGCCGATCATCTTCCCCTTGCCCAAACCACCTGGGTAATCTTAAGACCGGCTACTGTCTGCGGCTGGGCGCCAAGGTTAAGACTGGATCTGTCTGTTAATATTCTTACCAATCTGGCGGTCAACAAAGGGATCATCTCGGTATTCGGCGGCAGCCAAAGACGGCCTAATATCCATATCGAAGACATCACAGACTTATACGTCAAAATGTTAGAATATCCCGACGCTAAAATTGCCGGCAAAATTTTCAATGCCGGCCGGGATAACCGATCAATTATGTCTCTTGCCAAAACCGTCAAAAGGCTAGTTGGACCCAAAGTCAAAATAGAAGTCACCCCCACTAACGACCTGCGCTCATATCGGGTATCTTCGGCAAAAATTAAAAAGGAACTGGGTTGGGAAGCCAGGCGATCGGTCGAAGACGCCATCAGGGATCTGGTGGCAGCCTTTAGAGCAGGGAAAATAATCAATCCACTTGACAATCCCAGATACTTTAATATAAAAACAATGAAGCAAATGAAGCTAAGATGAATTTATGAAAGTGCCATATAACTATTTAAACTTACAGTTTGCTAACCCGGAGCCCATTTTAGATGAAATAAGAAAGCTGGCTAAAAAAGGTGATTTTACGCTGGGGAAAAAGGTAGCAGAGTTTGAAGAAAATATAGCCGCCTTCCAGGGATCAAAATACGCAGTGGGCGTAAGTTCCGGAACAGATGCGCTATTGCTGATATTACGAGCCCTGGGGATTGGACCGGGTGATGAGGTAATAACAGTTCCCAATAGTTTTCTTGCCACAGCAGCTGTCATAGAATTAGTAGGGGCAAAAATTGTTTTTGTTGATGTTAACAATGAATATAACATGGATCCCCAAAAAATTGAGGCAAAAATTACCAAAAAAACCAAAGCTATCATGCCGGTTCATTGGACCGGGAATCCGGCTGATATGCCGGCCATTTCGGCAATAGCCAAAAAATATCAGCTTTATGTTATAGAAGACGCGGCGCAAGCGATTGATGCCCAAATTAACTCAAGAAGAGTCGGCACATTCAGCATTGCGGCAGAATTTAGTCTTCATCCGATTAAAAACTATAATGTGTGGGGAGATGGAGGATTTATTGTCACCAATGATAAAAAACTGACGGAAAAGCTGAAACTAATGAGAAACCACGGACTAAAAAATAGAGATGAATGTGAGTTTTTCGCCTATAACAACCGACTTCACACTATCCAAGCGGCAGTAGCATTAAAGCTGTTACCCGGCATAAAAACTATTTCAGAAAAACGCATCAAAATTGCCTCAACTTATGACAAATTGCTGTCAGATCTAGAGGCAATTACTATTCCACCCAGGAAAACCAACGTCAGACAGGTATATCATACTTATATCCTGCAGGCTCAAAAAAGGGACTTACTCGTCAAATATCTATTAAATCATGGAGTTGGCGCTAAAGTTCACTATCCCATACCATTGCATCTGCAAAAGGCGGCCAAGCATCTGGGTTATAAATTGGGGGATTTCCCAGTTACCGAAAAACAATCGCAACATATTTTTAGTTTACCTATACATCAATATTTGACTGCTGATCAGATTGAATACGTCTGCGAAACCATCCATAAATTCTACCTAGGTAAGGCTTAAGTTTATCATGCATGCCAAACAGTTCCCGACACATAAGAAATTGGCCCAGATCAGACTCAAATCATTAGAGATGGCACACACCGCGGGCGGAGGACATTTAGGAGCGGCCTATTCAATTACGGAAATCTTGACAGTCTTATATCACAATATTCTTCGAGTCAAACCCCACCAGCCACAATGGCCAGACCGTGATAGATTCATCTTAAGCAAGGGGCACGGCTGTTTGGCCTTGTATGTTATTTTGGCAGAGATGGGGTTTTTCCCCAAAAAACAACTGGAACTTTATTGCCAGCCCGGAGGAATTCTTCCCGGCCACACCACCTTGACTGTACCGGGGGTAGAAGCATCAACCGGTTCTTTAGGACATGGTTTGTCCATCGGAGTAGGCATGGCACTGGCAGCCAAACTCGATAAAAAGCCGTGGAGAGTTTTTGTGGTTTTAAGTGATGGGGATTGCCAAGAAGGTTCAACATGGGAGGCAATTTTAGCTGCTGGCCATCACAAGCTGGATAATTTAGTGGTTATTGTAGATTTTAATAACTTGAATTCATTCGAAAAAGTAACAAACATGTTTCATAATTTTGAGCCTTTGGCAAATAAATTCAAAGATTTTGGCTGGGCAGTAAAGGAAACAGATGGTCATAATGTTGACCAAATCTACGAAAGTTTATCTGCCAGTCCTTTTAATACAGGCAAACCTTCCATAGTTATTGCCCATACCGTCAAAGGCAAAGGAGTTTCTTTTATGGAAAATAGTCCAGTTTGGCATTATCGGGCTCCGACTCAAGAAGAGTATCAAAAAGCCATGAAAGAACTTTCGCAGATATGAGAAACGCCTTCACTAAGAGATTATGCGAGATAGCGGCTAAGAATAACAACATCATTATTATCACCAACGACGCCCCAACGCCTGCCTTTCTGGAGTTCAAGGAAAAACTTCCATCTAGATTCATCAATGCCGGATTAGCGGAAGCCAATATGACCGGCATGGCGGCAGGACTGGCCCTATCCGGTAAAATCCCCATTACTTATAGCATCATCCCTTTTGTTGTCATGCGCTGTTATGAGCAGGTCAGGGATGATGTTTGCTATCAAAATGTTAATGTCAAAATTATAGGAATCGGGGGCGGAATTGTTTATTCAACCCTGGGTGGAACTCATACAGCCCTAGAAGATATTTCAATGATGCGAGCTTTACCAAACATGACAGTAATTTCGCCGGCAGACCCGATGGAGGCAATAAAGACTGCTGATGCAATTATTGACTATAAAGGCCCGGTTTATGTACGTTTGGCCAGAACTGGCGATCCAGTACTTTATAAAAAAGATTATCAATTTAAAATAGGCAAAGCAGTCACAATGAAAAGGGGAAAAGACGTGGCAATCATTGGTTATGGACCCATCCTTGCTCGAGCGCTGGCGGCGGCAGATGAGCTGGAAAAACAAGGGATTAGTGTCGAGGTAATTAATATGCATACATTAAAACCCCTCGATGAACGCAAAGTAGTAGAGACTATTAAAAGAACTCGAGCTTTAGTAACAATAGAGGAACATTCCATCATTGGCGGAATTTATTCTGCAATAGTGGAAGTGATGGCAAGATACCAGCTGAACATCCCCATTGCCGGTATTGCCTTAAAAGATGAGTTTTTGACCAATTACGGCAAACAAACGGAGATTTTGGACACACTGGGATTTTCTATTGGAGATATTAAAAAAACCATTAAACAAATTTATGCCAAAAAGAAAAGAATTTTTGAAAATAATTAAGTCCCATAAATGCAACATCTGCGGTGCTAAAAATAATCTGCTTATATTTAGCTCACAAACACCTCTTTCTATTACTTCAGATCTGCGAATCTGGCCAAAGGGAGTGGTAGTATTTCAATGTAGAAAATGCGGTTATGTTTTTAAAAAACCAGATAAAAAGGAACTGACTAAGATTTATCGCAGCTATCAACTTTTTGAAGATCAAGATGAGCAGGATCAGGCAATTTTTATCCCAGAAAAGCCCCCTCAATCCAGAACAGATCTACTGATTGCGATGTTAGCTACTAGCGCTCGTCTGTCAAATTCCGGGAAAATTCTAGATATAGGATGCAATAAAGGACTCCTTCTTGCTAAATTTTCCAAAAAATTTCCGGGATGGAGGCTGTTTGGGTATGAGATTGCCGACTCTTATGAAGAGCACCTTAGAAAAATTCCTAAATTTGCTGGATTCTATAACGGGGATCTCGGCAGGATAAAAGAAAAATTCAATCTCATCACAATCGTGCATACGCTAGAGCATATTAATAATCCAAAGGAGTTTCTTAAAAAGGTAAGGAAACTTCTCCTTCCGAATGGACTGCTACTTGTTCAAGTGCCAAATTATTCCCTAAATCCATTTGATATCCTGGTGTTTGAGCATATGTCTCATTTTTCTCCAGAAACACTTGAACAAATAATGATAAATGCGGGATTTAAAGTGGTAATAAAAAGCACATCTACTGTGCCCAAAGAGTTGACATATGTAGCCAGGATAGGAGATCAAAGCTACGCAGGAGAATTAAAATTCGGTATTTTTTTACGCAGTCTAGCTAGAAAAAATGTAAAATTTATATCGGCATTTGAACGGTTGGTGCGGCAAGCAAATAACAAGCATCCACTAATAATTTTTGGCACAGCAGAAGCTGGTACTTGGATAGCAGGGCTTGTTGATAATAAGATTGATTTTTTTGTTGACGAGTCTCCTTGGAAGATAGGGAAACAACATTTAGGTGTTTCCATCAAACATCCAGATATCTTAAAAAGGGGAGATCAGGTCATCTTGGGAATGGCACCTATACTAGCTCATCAGGTTTATAACAAATGGAAGCATACCAATGCACGGTTTTGGTACCTTTTTAGTTACTAATAATGTACCTGTTCATAAGTAGACAAATAACTCGCCCTGCTCTGCCTTTTCTTTATAAAATTGGTAGGTTGCCTTCAGAGCTTTTTCAAAAGGAGTAAATCTCAAACGTGGCAGGTATTTTTTCAACTTAGTAATTTTAAATTTCTGGTCAAGAGCAGGGCTGGTCCGTTCTTTGACTATCACCTGAAATGGACCATGGGAAATTTTCCCTAACGTATTTACTATATCTTCAAAACTGACACTTTTACCGGTGGCTACATTAAAAATACCTTCAGCCTGTCCCAGTGATAAATCAACAATCAGCCTGGCTAAATCAAACACATAAACCGCATCTCTTTTTTCACTGCCATCACCCCAGATTCTAACCTTTCCTTCTTGGATGGCGGACTTGATGAAATTATTGGGACCATACCCGGTATTTTTCTGCCCAGGCCCAAATATCCCATTGTACCTTAAAATTAAAAGTGAGAATTTTTTATCATTGGCTACTTTTTGTAAAATTTTTTCGCAGGTAAACTTAGCAATGCCGTAAAATGATTGCGGATTAACAGGCGTTTTCTCGGTAATAGGCAACTCCTCTGGTCTGCCATACACATCTGCAGATGATAAATAAACACACTTGGTAGACGGATACAGCTCGAGCACCTTGGCTAAATTGGCGATCATGCCAATATGTTTTTGCATAATCTCTATAGTATCGCCTTTTTCTCTGTTGAGAGCTGCTGCCACAATCAGGATGGTATCAGTAGTTAGTCTAGGACCTAATTGGATAATACTGGTAGAATCTGACAAGTCAAAATCAGCAGTGGAATAACCTTCAAGATCACTAACTTTATTTACTAACTGCCTAAAAATTTCCTGTCCGATAAATCCGGTATGGCCGATCACAACTACTCTTATATCTTTCATCATCAAATTTAAACGATAAACCAATAAAAATCGCCACTATACCCAGCTAACTTGAACAGTTCCTTCCAATCCTTGGTGGACAGACAAGTTATGCCGGTTATCACCCATTTTGCCATCCGCTGTTTTTCCTCTTCAGTTCTCCATGCATCCACTACAATAAACTTGTGTTTTTGGGAAACCCGTTCTATTTCAGATAAAGCCGGCAGGCAATCTTCTATCGGTAAATTGTGGATGGTATTAATAGACAAAACTAGATCAAAAGTCCCATCTGCAAAAGGAAGTTTTTTGGCATTACCAATTTGGATAAACGGTTTAACGTCATCTAAGGCAGAATTTATAGCATATTCTGAAATATCTACCCCGGCCACCGTAATTTGCGGAATCAGTTCTTTTAAATCATGCAGTAAAAACCCTTTACCGCAACCAACGTCTAAAACCCGACTTTTGGCAGACAATCTGTAATATGCCTGCAGCCTCTTGACAACCGGTTGCCAAAAGCGAGGATGATAAGAATACCCGCCGTAACCCTGATTTCTGGTGCCGTCAAAATATTCTCTGCCAAAGTAGCGGGCAGCTATCCTGTCTGCTACAGTAATGCTTGAGAACCTGTCATCAAAAGACCTTTTGGCAGACGGATAGGCATCAAGCAAGTTAACCTCTCTACCCAGTTTAAAACTTTTTTTCGCCATATTAATACTTCACCTGACCACTTTTTTCTGCGTAAGCATTTTAGTTATTTTTAACGGCACAGGAGCTTTTTTTAATATTTGTAATTCAAAGAATAACGACAATAGCGACCGAACTACATTGGCGATACTATCTAATCTAAAAGCCGTGGTAACTCCGCTCCGCCTTTCATACATCTTGTAACCGAATTCAATATAACTGGCGCCCCCTTTTACCAGTCTCACTAAAATCAATGCCTGGTATGAAAACCGACTAGTTAAATCCAGAGGCATTAGTTTTAAGATTCTAGATTGATGTATCACGGCACTATTATAATACGTAATTTTAAGGTTGAACAGAAAGTTGAGAATTTCTGTGAACAGATATGATACTAATCTTCTAGAAATTGGTCTTATCTGCATGTTAGTGACAAAGGGTATGACTATATCAGCTTTGCCTATTAAGTTAAGTGAATCGCGAAAAGCTTTAGCCGGATATTGATTATCGCCGGGGATATAGAGATAATATTCAAATTTGGCCATCTTTACTCCTTTATGATAACAATAGCCAATGCCTCGGTTGGGCCTATTATGGACAACTCTGATTTTCTTGTTCTGTCTGGCTAGTTTATCGGCTATTCGTCCTGTCCCATCGGTTGAGCCGTCGTCAAAAATTATGATCTCGTAATCCGCAATCGGACTGCCTTTCAAACCTGCCAATATTTCCTTGATGGTTGCTGCTAAGTTCCCCTGCTCATTGAGTGCCGGCACCATAATACTTAAGCGTTTACGCGGTGATCTAGTTGTTAACATAGTAAATTTGTTATATCCAAAATGCTCCGCTTTGTAACTATAAAAAATTATTTTGGATACATAATCGTTTAATGGAAGTTGCCAGCTTCGCCGAAAGCCCTTCAGCAAGGCGAGCAAACTGGAGTTAAACGGGTATATATTTTCAACCTAGATTCTCACACTAGCCACCTCTTGTCAAGCGCGAAGGTTACTTAAACACCAAACATCTAGCCTTGGATTATTGTACTGTAGCCTTCACGCGAAGACAGAGACGAGCCGCAATAGTTCCGCACAAAACAGGATTGCTACTCCTCTTGCCAGATTTTAATATCATCAACAAAAAACGAACCGGTAGTTTGTGATCCGGATATTTGGAAGGAAATGGTCAGATAGACTACTTTTTCAGGGGCTTGGGCAGAAACTGTAACAAACTTCCAACCTGATGGACCATAAATTCTGGGAGTTAGGGCCACCACATCACCGGGCAGCAATGAGTTAAAATTCATCTCTTTGTAAAAATCAACTCTCAAAAATCCATCTCTTTGGTCTGGTTCTAAATTATTGCTGGATTTAATCCATCCTTCTATTGTATATTTCTTACCAGACAAAACAGGAATCGGCCTGGAAACGAACCGCGGCGCTGTATAAGAAATGCTGCTCCAGCGATACTCTAAAACCCCTTTTTTGCCTATTCCTTCTTGCAGGTTATGGATCATCTCAATCTTATTAGTTATTCTTCCAAAATTCTGAATCTGCCAAAAATCTAAATCATTGACGTTGTTGAAATTAAACTCTTTGGCCAGATTGGGTTGTTGGGGAATTGGCGGCGGCAGCCTAAAAAAGAATAATTCTGCCGCCGTACACATAAAAGGTCTGGCGACTTTTTTTAATAAGGCAGCCCTTGTCTGATATTCTTTCAGAACCAAAGGAATATAGGAATTATCATACAGCTCAACAGGGGTAATAAAAAAATCATTAATATAGGGATAAGTATAGTAGCCCAAAGCCCCGCCATGAATAAAGGCATAATCATTGCCGGCTGCTCTGATTTCTTCCAAAGAGAAATCCTTACGTGGATGCAGCTCTTCTAAAAACTTAAAAGGTTTGACTGGAAAAGAAATACCGGCCTGCTGGTAGGCAATTTTATCATCCACCGATATATTTTGATCAATCCAGGTTTGGCCTTCTTGAATAATGGTTGGCTGGGAGCAGGCCCAACTGGAGGATAAAGATGAATAAAACGGCAGCCACAAGATAACTCCTGCCAGAACCAGGAACATAATTTTGCCAGGCCAACCCAACTGATGCTGGGTGATTTTCTGCCAAATAAAATAAAGATAGTAGCCGGCAAAAATGGCAACAAAAGCAGTTACCGGCAGAGTGGTTCTTTCATAAATGCTCCTTAAATAAAAAGAGGCATAAACAAAAGTAGCCGCCGGTATAGCCAACAGAAAAATAGTCTTCTTAAAAGAACTAAATACGCCAATCAGCGCGCCTAATAACGATGTTAGAGTTAAGGCCGGAGTGAGGCCGTGGTTAAACAGAAAACCGGCATGAAAAGGGGAAAATTTTTGCGGCAATAGGCTATCTAATGATGGCAGCGGCAAGCTGCCTGCGGAGGTGATATATGCTGCCCAAGAGGTAAAATATGTGGAGATGGTTGTCGAGTAAAACGGCAATACAATATTCTCCATTTCATATTTAAAAATAGCTCTGTTGACATCATTAAACGGCAGAAACGGCACTCCCAAAAACAGTCCCACCGCTACCATAACTAAACCGATCATGACTTTCAAGACCCAAGCCTTATCTTTTTGGGCCACAAACAGGCAGGCCAGTGGCAAGACCAACAGAGCAATTGGGAAATACCTGACACTTGATGAATAACCGATGGCCAGTCCTGATAAAATATACCATCTTAATTTATTAGTCTGCCATAAATTAACCATCCAGTTTACCGCCAGCAAGATAAAAAATAGAGCCGGTATATCAGTGGTGATGTAATGAGATTCTCTGACATGAAAAGGCAGTACTGCCAAAATCAAGGCAGATATTAACCCCACCGGCTTGCCAAATAGTTTTTTGGCAATTTGATAGACCAAAAAAATAGTTAATGCTCCCACGACAGCTGTGGCACCGCGGCCGGCACTTAATATGGCTTCCCTGTGAATATGAGGTCCGATGTCTGATATATATTCAGAGAATGGCACCAAAACAGAAATCGGATTTTTGCCAATATCAACAAATTGCTCATAAAAATAGGGGACTGTTAAAATTGGGATAGCTACCGCGGCTTGCAAATAAAAAATAAACGATCCGTACTTGTAAGTATGAGGGTCAAAATCACCCTTAGTTAAGATATTGGCTACCAGCGCCCGGGAATAATTTTGGGTATGCGCCTCATCCGGATGGCCCAGCAGGTTGGGGAAAACCCCCATTATTCTCAAAACAAGAGCCAGCAAAAAAATTAACCACAATAAATAATTATTATTAATCAGCCGGGAAACTGCAGAGATTTTTTTTTTGAAAAAGCCTTTAATTTTAAACCGCCAAATTCCGATCAGGGACATTTTGGCAACTACCATGCCATATCTTAAAGTGCGCATTTTAGACTGGCCGGCCACTCTCATTTTATAATGGACAGGGGCTTCTCTGATTGTCAAACCCAGCCTGCCGGCTCCAAACAGCAGGTCAAAATCTCCCCAGGGCTCTGTGCCCATCTTAATATTTAGGTAATCTTTTTTAAGCAGTGCTTTAGTCCCGCACAGGGTATCGGTGATGGTGGTCGATAAAATCCAACTGTATAGCCAGCCAAAAAACGTGTTGCCTAAAACATTAAGAGTCTTCATGGCTTGCCTCTCCATGGGATAAACCATTCTGGTACCGTTGACAAAGCTCCCCTGGCCATGGGCAATCACATCATAAAATCTGGGCAATTCCTCGGCCGGGACTGTCCGATCCGCATCCCAAATCATGACAATATCTCCTTTAGCCTGATCAAGGCCTTCCTTAACCGCCCATACTTTACCTCTATTGGGTTTGTAAGAGATAACTTTCAAATTAGGATATTTGCTTATTAAAGCGCGGGCGCGGATGGCAGTTTGGTCGCCTGATCCGTCATCAACCACAATAATTTCGGTAAATTTACCCATTGAGGGAACTTGCCTGATACAATCCTGAACATTATCTTCTTCGTTGAAACAGGGTATCACCACACTGATCGAATAGGCGACCTGTTGGGGAAAAGGGGCAGCTTCTGCCACAAAATATTGGATAATGCACAACTGCCTTAAAACCGGTAATTTGGGTAAGATCCGGTTGATCAGGTCTGAAAGAAGGGGAATTTTCTTGGGGATAATAAAAGTATGGCCTGATTCTTTGATCCGGTAACCGGCTTGCTCGAGCATATTTTTAAGATGCAGAGAGCTAACCCACTTATGCGGCCCTTCGGCAGCTTTCAATTTCAATTTTTCCGCCAGATCAAAAATCGGACTCCATAAAGGATTGATGCAGGTTAAAATTATCTGGCCTTGCGGCTTTAACAATTTTCTGGCCTGCTCCAAAATTGTCTGCACATCGTAAACATGTTCTACCAGATCGGACATGATAATATAACTGAATTGCTGCTTAATTTTAGAAATGGCCTGAGCATCATCAACTAAAAACTTATACTGGGGAAATTTTCGGCGAGCTTGCTTAATCATCAGGAGAGAGTTGTCAATGCCGACGCCAAGGCCGGGAGAAACACTGGCTAAAATCTCACCGGTGCCGCAGCCTATTTCTAAAACATCGCGGCCTGGGGGAATATAGCTCTTATAAATATTTTTGACGAATGAATAATAGTAGCGGGCCTTTTTTTTCCAATAGTCATACTCTGCAGCTGTGGCATCAAAGTGGGTTTTGACGGCATTGGCCCGATGAATGCTGGCTGGTTTATTTTTTACCATAACTATCTGCTGAATTTAATGGACAGAGATTTCAGGCTTGAGGCCATTAAGGTGGATAGTGATGTTGACAGTACCGCCTTCTGGTTTAATTTGGCCGTTTTGTTGGGTGGTAGGCATTTGATGGTCTGCCTGTTTTTTGAGTAAAGCATTATAGATATCACGGAAAATTTCTGGCAGGCCAATTCTAATATCCCAATTGGGATAATGGCTCTTAACTTTGGAAATATCACTAATATAAACCTGATGGTCGCCTTCCCTGGCTTCTTTTAGTTGCCATTTCATTTTCTTGCCGGTAATACTCTCAATTAGATCAAAAGACTCCAGCAGTGATATGGAATTTTTTCTTCCTCCGCCCACATTATAAACTTCTCCTCTTCTGGGACTCTGGACAAATTCCCAAAATAATAGCGCCAGGTCTCTGGCGTGAATTACATCTCTGACCTGTTTACCGCCAAAACCAAAAATATTAAGAGTTTCTCCACTCATATTTTTCTTGATAAAATGCGGTTCCCAATTATGCAACTCTACTGCTTTGGCACTAGCGCCGGTAATACAACCCATTCTAAAAACACCGGCAGTCAACCCATACAATTTAGCATATTCCTGGGTATATAAATCACCGGCGACTTTAGAAACGCCAAAAGGGGTATGAATAGTTTGGTCAATAGTCATTGTTTCATCGATCCCATCACGATCAATGTAGTCATACCTGGTGGCTTTTTCGACTACCGGCAGGTTGGAATTCTCTCCATACACTTTATCTGATGAGCAAAATATAAAAACCGCCCGCGGCGCCTGCTGTCTGGTAATTTCCAGCAGGTTAAGCGTGCCACTGGCATTAACGGAAAAATCCTCCAGTGGAATTTCAATAGAGCGGGGATGAGATGGTTGAGATGCCGTGTGGATAACCGCATCACAACCGCGGATTACTTCAGTCATCAAAAAATTATCCCTGATATCACCCTCTATGTGACGGATATTAGGATAGACTTTCAGGGTATCGTCAATGTTATCACGGGTGGATCCTTCTTCGCCGAAAAAATGGCCTCTTAAGTAGTTATCTACAGAAATTACTTCCCAGTCCCTGTCTGCAAATAACCTGCAACATTCCGTACCCACCAGTCCTGCACCGCCTGTTATAACAACTCGTTTTCTGATCGGCTGTTCCATATTAGATATCTTCTTTTAGCTTGAGCCAAAATATAGCCTACCTGCCGCTTATTGTCAATCCTTCGACTCTCTTTGTTGGTTCAGGATTAACACTGAGTCAAATCAAAGTGTCAATCCTTTAATCTTAAAGTTTAGTCAAAAACTGATTTAATGAGGTCGGGTAAGTCCAGGTTGTTTTTTAGCCTTAAAAAAGGTATAAATGGACCATATCAGGTATACCCTATGAACAAGCAAAAATCAAGCAATAGTGATCTGGACTTATCGTTTATAATCCCGGTTTTGAACGAAGCCCAATCTCTCCGGCAGTTGGTGGATGAAATAGCAAAATCAGCCTCAAATGTTCATAAAAACTATGAGATAGTCTTCATTGATGACGGGTCAAGTGATAATACGCCTCTGACTCTAAAGCAACTACATGCCGAGCAGCCTGACATCATTAAAATAATCACCTTTCGTCGTAATTTCGGTAAATCAGCGGCCCTGTCGGCCGGGTTTTCCCAGGCCTGGGGAAATACTGTGATCACCATGGATGGGGACCTACAAGACGACCCGGCCTCATTACCGCTATTTCTGGATAAGATCAAAGCCGGTTCTGATCTGGTATCTGGCTGGAAAAAAAGGCGTCATGATCCCATATCAAAAACTCTACCGTCCTGGATATTTAATAAAATCACCTCCGGCCTGACCGGCATCAAACTGCATGATTTTAATTGCGGGTTCAAAGCCTACAGGCGAGAAGTAGTAAAATCCATCCAGGTTTATGGCGAACTTCACCGGTTTATTCCGGTTTTGGCTCACCAAAAAGGTTTTTCCATTGCTGAAGTGGAAATCAATCACCGCCACAGACAATTCGGTAAATCAAAATACGGTTGGGGCAGAATGCTGGTTGGCTTTCTTGATTTCCTGACAGTCCTTTTTCTATCAGGATTCGTCAATAAGCCTGGTCAATTTTTTGGCAGGATAGGTTTGGTGATATTTTCAATAGGGTTTGCCATCGGTCTTTATATTACTTATCTACGCCTGACTACCGGCACCATCGAATATCGCTATCCGCTATTGTTTTTAGGCGGCCTGCTGGTACTAGGAGGCATCCAATTAATACTGACCGGACTGCTGGCAGAAATAGTCATTCACTCCAACCGTCGACATGACCAGGAATACTCCATCAAAGAGGCAAACTAATAATCTAATTGATGGAATAAATTCTGACTTTACCAGTGGGATAGTCCCAACTCTTTTCTAATTTCAAACTGCCTTCTACCTGTTGGGGGTCAAGCAGAACAGATAACTTGGGATCACCTTCTATTTCCGCGTTCCAAGCAATAATAAAATTGACATGATGCCTCTTGGCATAATTGACAGCCTGCTCCAAATCAACCTGTGGCAAATAGACCAGTTTAGAACCCGAATAATAAGCCACATTCTCGTGCCTCATCATCACAATTGGAGTATTGGCAAAAGATTGTTGCCTAATCCACCAAGCAGCATCGCTAATTTCCGGATGATAGCGCTCTTTTTCAACTTTGGCAGCTACTTGTGAAATAGGATTCAGAATATTATGCCAATCCATCACCGGTAATAAAGCCAAAATTATGGCAGATAAAACAATTCCTATTTTTGGGGAGTTCCTGCCAGTAAGCATTGCGCTTAAGTTATGGATACCTAAAACTATATAAAAAGACACAAATGGGAAAAGCCATAATAAATACCTCGCTTCAATAATTGGAGTAAAGAAGGCTGTTGTGGCAGCAGCTGAAAATAATGTCAGCAATAAGACTAAATGACTGATGACAAAACATCTCAAGGTGAGTGTGGTCAAGATGGCCAAAGCGACCATCACCCCAAATGCCGGCGAGAAATATTGATTCAGCAAAACCACCAAGGAGGATATCTTTTGACCTGCCCACCACCAAAAATAATCAATATTTTCCAGCAAAAAATCTTGGCCGCCATGAAAGTATTCCGATGAATAATTTGGCTCAACCGACCAAATCTCCTGCGCCCAAACTCGACCATTATCACGAATCTGAAAGGCATGTCCCATTTGAACTTGGGCAGATAGTTTGGCGGAAAAGGACAATTGTTGCATCTGATGTGAGACTGCCAGCACATAGGGAGCAATAATCAACAGAAATGGAATAGTCAATCCCAAAACGTTTAAAGAAATTAACCTCCAAGCTTGTTGTTTGGAAAAAAACTGCCAGGCAGAAACAATCAGCAAACCCGCAAGAGATAAAATAAAAAACATCATTCCCTCTGACCTGGTCAAATAAGCCAAGCCCAAGGAAGCTGATGCTGTGACAAATAATATTGGGCGCTGATTTGCAAATGCGAAAAATATCAGCACTAGGGCCCAAGTGATAAATAAAGCTGCCAAAGGGTCAGACAGCGGTAAAAGCGACAATCCTAAAAGGGGTGAGGAGACAGATAAGAATATCCCTAATAAATATCCATGCCAGAAAGACATAGTCTTGGCTGCCAGATAGACGATGGGAATTATTGAAAAAATAGCAGATGCAACTGATATTATTCGTAAAGAATTTTCCCAATTGCCTAAAAAATAATAAGCAACGCCGGAAAGCAAAGGATAAAACGGGGGCCAGAAAGGGTGAATCACCCGATCCCAGTGCCCACTAATTGCATATTGAGCAATGGTGGCATAAATAGCATCATCGGAAAAGAAAGTAATCTGGGAATTTAATAAAATTAACAAATGATAAAACAAAGAGAGCAAGAAAAGACCAATGGCGGCGTTTTTTTGAAATACTGTCATGATATGTTACTTTTCAAAGCCAAAAACACGGACTTGATTGATGGTGAAAAGGCAAGAATTTTTGTTACGCGGATCAACTTTGATATACTTGGCATTTTTTGACGCAAATAAATAAACCAGTCTTCTGTCTTTAGGTTCAATATCCATGGTTACTTGCAATTCTGATGTGGGCTCTGCTTGACTTTCCCATTTGACACCATCTGGGGATATATACACAGTCCCGTTTGCCAACTTTTCACAAAATTGATTACTAAATGCCAGGTCAATTTTAGTCAGCGGAATCGGTTCTGTTAAAGTTAAGAGTAAGTTGTCGTCCTGTTTGGATACTTGAGCCGGATACTCAACGGTTTTTTTCAGATATTCTGCCCTAGTGTGTTGCCGATCGTTTTTCCAGATCTTAAAAATGGTCACGCCATCTACTTTTACCTCATATACAGGAGTCAAATATTTCTCTAAAAACTCCAAAGCATAAGAGCGGATCGGAAATTGATAGTAATACATATCCATCATATATTCACCTTTTTGAAAAGGTCCACTCCATGATAAATTATTAAATTCTATATCGGAACGAAATCTAATTCTTGGCACGTTAACCATGGTTCCGGTTACCAAACCTACCCGTGAATTGACAGGAGCATATTTATTCAACCAATCAACACCCTGCTGATAAGTATTGCCATAACTACTGCCCCATCCGGGGATATCCTTCTGATATGCCCCTTTCAAGCCGATTATGGAATTAAAGTAAACATTCTCATTGGGATGGATACTAATCATGGTGACAAGAGTTGGAACAAAAGCAACAATGATAACCGCATAGAAAACTTTGTTTAACTTGACAGGCTCTAATATGTTAAGTTTGGCCATGATACAATGGGCAAATTGTAAGAGAACTGAAGCGCCCAAGCCGGCCAAAATCACCAAGGCCGGAATATATTCCATGATATGCCTAATTCCGCCATAGATCGTGGTATGGGGATAAGACACTCTTAAAATTGGTACCGCCAGCCACAAAAGCACCAGTAGCGAAATATGACTTTTATCCCTCCAAATCAAATACAATGATCTGGTAATACCCAAGGAGGCTAAAAATAAAATGGCCAGTGGCGTCGTCCAAATAATATACTTGATAGCATAACTGTTCCAACCATTAGCCAGTACAAAAGCCGGCTGATAAACAGCTGTTGTTCCTTCAATGATGTAATATTGGACAATTTTGGCAAAATTTTCCATTGGCGATTGCCACAAAAACGGCCAAGTGCCAAAAAATATCGCCAAAACAATCACCGGATATGCTAAAAACGCCAACACAATTTTCCCATTAATCTTACTCCATATCGAAATCCACCATTTACTAATCGATGACCCTAAAGGTTCGAACAAGAAAATTGCCAGCCAAGGAATTATGATCAATGGCGCAAACAGGATATTAAATTTTGTCCCCAGCGCCATTCCAAAAAAAATTGCCGATAAAATAATCCACCTCCAGCTTTTTTTAGTCATCCCCATCGCGAATGACATCACACAGAAGGCATAGAAAGCAGCTTCAGGCGGATCTTTAATGTTAAAATGCAGCTCGCCTAAAAAAACCGGATATAAACTAAGCGAGATTTGAGCAATAATCCCGGCAAAGATCCCAAAAAAATGCCTAGTGAATAATCCCACCGCCAGTACTAGCGATGATGCCAAAATTATGCCGAACATGTGATAGGCATCCAGATCAGATATAATACCTAATTTTTGATAGAAGATATAATTGGTCAAGGCTGCCAAAATACCGTTCAGCGGCGGATGGCCGCTATCATTTTCCAAATAATATTTACCGTTCCAGGAGTCGTGCTGATAATAACTGCGCCTAAAATTATTAGTGGTCAACTGAGGATTTTTTTGCAGTTTTTCCTGCAGCTGTTGAGCTCCCCTTATATTACCGTATTCCGATGGACCTTTAGGCGGCGGCGTATACGGCAAGTTGCCGTAGTCGGTCTTGCCAGTTAAAAACAGGTGTAAATAGGCTGATCCTCTGGCAAAATGTTGTGATTCATCCCAATTGATGCCATAGTGGCTATTAGTGTAAAAGCCGACGGCCAAAAAAATAGCTGGAATAATCCAGATATACCGAGCCCGTAATTCAGCAACAAGCGAGGCCATTTTAATATTCATAGTATATCTGAAAACACTGTCTAGAAACTACAAGAGCGCTCAAAAAGACAGCTTTTTGGTAAAAAGAAACAGCAAATTGCCAAACCCATCTCTCCAGAGATTCAGTTTACTACTGCCTACTCTGGCATAATAGTCAATCGGGTATTCCAGAAAACTGATTTGCGGATGCCTGAAAGCTTCCAGTTTTATCTCTTCCGACAAGCTCATGCCGTCGGAAGTCAGCCTCATAAAAGGCACCACGGCATTTCGGAAAATCCACATCCCTGATTGAGAATCCTGGACTGGAAAGCCAAATAACATCCGCGTTGCCAGGGTCAGAATCTTATTTCCCAACCAATTTTTCCAGTTCATGGAATTGGCGGGTTTGGAGAAGCGGTCACAGGAAACAAAATCAGCCTTATTCTTTAACATAAAATTAACAATCGCAACTGTCTGGTCAATAGGATAAGTGGCATCACCATCCACTGCCACTACCAGGTCTGTTTTTACCCGAGCCAAACCCGCTTTGATGGCTGCCCCATAACCCTGTTTGGTTTCTTTGATAACTTTGGCGCCATGTTCCCTGGCAACTTGAGCAGTAGCATCTGTAGAATTATTATCAACTACTATAATTTCATCTACTTGCCTAGGGATCGATTTGAGAACACCGGCTATTCCCTTTTCCTCATTAAAACAAGGAATTACTATCGAGATGGTTAGCCCTTTATGCATTAAAACAACTTCCAGCTCCTTGCGGCAAAGACTAACATAAAAGTGCTCACCTCTGCCACAATCAAAAGCAATCTAAAAATAATTGATATTAAAACAGCAGAGGGAAAAGGTATAAAAAACGACAATAAATACGCCAGCGATACCTCTGTCACTCCCAAACCTGCCGGAGCAAAAACAGTTAAATAACCAATCAGCCAAGACAGGCTAAAAATTCCCACCACCTGCCAAAATGAAATTTCCGACAAATAGCCAAAAGCGTATATAAGGAAAACCAGTGATAATCCATTCAAGAGGAAATTGAGGATATATAAAGGCAAGATTTTTAAAGATGCTTCCCATGGCCAATTAATTTTTCCTGAAATATCAATTCGAAGAACTTTTTTAATTAAATTTACCACCACACTAAAAATTGGCTGGGAAAAAATTGGTAAAACCGCCAACGGCGCCAAAATCCAAATAATTCCTGCATCAATTCCCATCTCTTGCCACGGAACAAAAAGAATTGATAATAAACCGGCGGCAATTATCACGAAAACAATCTCCAAAACCAGCGCAGCCAGTGCTACGGCTCTAGATAGACCAGACTGAACAGATACATAAAACTTACTTAGATATTGCCAAATTGCACCGGGAACATATCGAGTTAGATTAGCTTGAATCCAGATTGGTAAATTGTCGTGAAGTACACTTATTCCTCCCAGCTGCCTGATTACTAGATGCCAAGACACCCCAGCCAACACAAACACCGGGAAAATTGACATAAACGATAATAGTAAATACCAGCTGTCGATCGTAGTCAGTGTTAGTTTGGCCTGTTGCCAATTACTAAGCAGATTAAGAAAAAGGAAAGCAAAAGAAGCACAAATTAATAAAAGCCTGGCGAATTTAAAAAGCATACATCTTGGAATAATTCTCTTAAGAAAACTAAATGAAGCTGAAATAAGTATTACTGGTTAATGTTAATTACCTGGATCTCGGCAATTACCGAGCCGGCCGCTTCTTGGGCTTTCTGCACTGGGTCTTGCCAATCCGGTTGCAGTTGGGCTTTAAGGGAGGCTAGGAATAACACTTCTTTTGATGCCTCACTGGAAATTGCCTGGTAAAGGTCTTTGACTTTCTTACCCTTCTCTTGAGCTGTTTGTGCCAAAGATAGGGCAGTTTTTAGCTCTCGAGTTGATTTTTCTAAAGTTTTTTTAGCATTTGCCAAATCTTTTTTAACCAGTAATAGTTTTTCCGCTTCAACTAAACGTTTTTTTGATAAGATCAGATGATAATCGGCTTTTTTGATATCTCCAAAAGTTAATTTTTCGGCAATGGCTTCTCTTAACAGCTTTAAATTATACCAAAAATCGCCTTCGGTGATGCCGGCTACAATTGGATAAAATAATTCGTAAGAGTTAATTTTAACTGGTGATATCGTCTGGGTAGAGGTGGCTTTCGGGATTTGGGCTAGAGCCGGATAAATTGTAATGACAGATAACAGCAATGTTAAAAACAAGCAGCCTAAAATTTTGCTCATGTGGCCTGATTGTAAATTATTACCCGCCTGATGTCAACCTGAAAGCGGTTATTTCAACAGAACCTCAAGTCCAACTGCTGCTGTTTTGTCCCAAGTCGTTTTTTCAGCTTGCCCAAAGGCAGCCTGCTGAATTTGTTGATACAATCTGTGATTGCTATACAAATTTATAACTTCCCCAGCCAACTCATCCGGAGTATTTTTACTCAAGATAATGCCGGTCCTGCCAGAAACAATAATATCTCTTAAACCGGGTGAATCATAAACCACTGACGGTGTTTTGACCATGGCTGCTTCCGGCACAGTCAGCCCCCAACCTTCTCGTGTTGAACAAGATACTAAGATATGGGCTCCGGCCATCAAAGAAAATTTTTCTTCTTCCGCAACAAATCCCCAAAATTTTACTTGCTTTGCCAAATCAAGTTTGACAACTAACTCTTTGAGTTTTTTAACATATGCGTCTTCGCCTCTGCCCACAATCCAAAAAACCGCGTCCGGATATTGTTGGCAAATTTTAGAAAACGCCACAATCGCCTGGTCTATCCCCTTCATCTGCGCCAGCCTGCCCACAATAATTAATGTCAGCTTTTTTTCTTTTTCCTCGTTCGGCAAAGTGACAGGTAGATTCAAGCCCATTGGTAAAATTGTAATAGCATCAGCATCAACGCTCTGGTTAATTAGATCTTTCTTGGTTGATGGAGAGATAGTTAAAAACTGTGTTTTTTTATATAACTTAAAATATAAAAATTCTAAGGTCCTCCCCAATAATGCCACCGGCCAAGGGTACATATAAAACCAAATTTCGCGAGCCACTTCACAAATTAACACTACTTTTTTTTCTTTGACATAAAGTGGAGTAAAAAAGGGCAGACCATGGACTTCGTCAATTACCACATCAAACCGACCGCAAAATTGCCTAGAATATAGCCACCAGGCCCAAAAATATACGGTGACCGGTCCACCTCGTCTGATGATTTCAACCCCATCTATCTCCTCATTATTTTCTCCTCCGGCAAACTTTGAGGCAAGCTGGACAACTTGATGGCCATTTTTCACCCACCTTTTGGCCATCTCGTGAGTCAAAATCTCGGCGCCGCCGCTCTTGGGGTTTTTAATATCGCGCCAATTAAAAATTAAGATCTTCATAATGGCCAGCCTGGCATGCTAAACGCATCAACCGAGAAGTTGTTAATGAGGCGATAAAATAAAAAGTAGGCAAAGGGGTGATTGGCAACTAAATATTGATCCATCATCAAATGGGCAAACATGCCCACCGCCACTGCGCTGACTATAATATTTTTCGATTTCCAACCAATCACCAGCAGTATGGCAACCAAATCCCATCCATGAAGAGGCAGAAAAGCTTTTCCGGAAACTGCTGTAAAGGCATGTTTAAAAAATAATCCAGGAGACCAGGACCACCCATAGGCATAAAAATAATCAAAGAGGTGGTCCAAATCAATAAACACCCCCACTAACACAACCAGCACTGAAGCCCAAAAACGGCGGGTGGCAATCCAGAAAAAAATGGCGATCGAGACAGCTAATAAATAATGAGCTGTCAGATGGAATATCAAACCAGTTGTAATGCCGAAAAAATTAACTTCAGGCAGCATGGGTATTATCCAACATTAATTCTAAAATTTAAATCAGGATCGTAGATCCACTTTCTTTTATTACTATTTGAATAGTAGCGCAAAATCATCAGTCTGTAAAAGATAGCCAGCGTATCAATTAAAGTATAGAAGATTGTTTGCAAACCAACTGAACTGGTAGCCCGGTCAAAGTGCACTTCAATGGGGGCTTCATAAATGCGCCGGTAACCCAAAGACTTGGCCACTGCTAAAATTTCAATATCCATGGCATATTTTTTAACCAACAGTCTTGGCAGTACGTCCTCCAACACCTTCCTTTTGAAAATTTTCAGGCCGCTTTGGGTATCACGGACATTAAGATTAAACAGCGCTTTTATCAACACCTGGGACAGAAAACTGATCATCTTGCGTCTGAGAGGATAGTTCACTTGCGATACTGGGTGGCGTTTTGACCCTACAATAATATCGGCATCATACCATTCCATATGAGCCAACAGCATCATAATCCCCTTGGGAGAGATGTCCTGCCCGGCGTCAATAAAAGCCACCAGATCCCCCTTGGCTCTGGCCATACCATAACGCACCGCATAACCCTTACCGTGGTTTTTATCATAGCCAATCACCTTAATTTTGGCGGATTTAACTTTTTTGGCGTGCTCTAGAGTTTTGTCCGCCTGGCCATCCACCACCACAATAATCTCGTAATCATATTGGAATAAGCCCTCCTCTAAAGTCTGCAAGATTCGCCTTACGTCAGCTGTAATAGTGCGTTCTTGACGATAAGCCGGAATAACCACAGATAGCAAAAGTCTTCTAGTGGATTTTGTTGTAGGTTTTGGCATGGGCAAAGTATAACAACAGGCACGAAAGAAGTAAAGAAAGGCTGATGATGGAAACTTTAATCACTTCCAGTAGTGAACCATGGAAAAACCAAATACCTATAACCTGCAAAACCGCAAAGATGATCGGCAAAATTGAGATTTTGACCAGACCAATGGACAGGAAGAAATTAACAGCAGCCCAACATAGGGCAAACAGCAAAATAAACACTCCAAAAATACCCAACAGGGGGGCAACCGCCAGATATTCGCTTCTTTGGAATAAAAATACTATCAACTCGGGAAAGAAGAAATAAATCAAAATGGCCGAGCCGGAAATAACCAAAATCGACAGCAAGGTTAAGAGGAAATATTTGGTATATTTTTCTCCTCGTTCTTTCTTTTGGGCTACCATCGGAAACATCACCATTACCACTGAAGATGACACAAAGAAAATAATTTTTCCGGCCAGAGCCAAAAAAGCATAATAACCAGCCTCCAGCGGCGAGAAAAAGTGTTTGACCAAAATAATATCAGTGCTATAAAAACTGGTCATCGCCACCAAACTAAAAAATACCGGAATGGTAAAGCGGATGATTTCGCCGAAGGGAAGTTTTAACTGGGTGTTGTTTTGGGCAAAGTGTATTTTGAGTAGCACAAAAGTGGTGATAAAAACTGCCGCATCGGCAATCAAAATTCCGCCAATGGCTCCAAATACCGAAAAACCAATTGCTACAAAAGTTAAAGCCAGTACCACTTTCAAAACCGTTTCCATAATACCGCTAAGTGTAAAGATTCCAAATCTGGTCAGACCCTGAAAAATACTCCGGTTAAACATGGTGGCAAACAAAAATAGCGAGGTAGCTCCCACAATCATCACCGAGCCGGTGTTGGCAATATTCAAAAAATGCCCAATCTGCGCCGAAGCAGCGATAAAAACAAGAGTGATGGTGCCGCCGATTAAAAAGATATACCTGGTTAACTGGCTAAAAAACGAGGCAATAAAATCTATATCATCCCGGCCAAAAGCCTGAGCCACAAAGCGCACTACCACCGCGTTTAATACCATGGCCGGGGCAATCAAAATATACAGGATAGAAAACAGGGCAGCCAGTGCTCCATAATCCTGCGGTCCTAAAAAACGGATCATTAAAAAATGATAGATGTAGCCGCCGGCGTTTAAAAACATGGCTCCGAAAAACATCAAAAAATTGCCGGAGATAAATTTATCTGAAAGAATTGCTTGAGCTCTCTGCATAAATTAGCCCTTCGACGGCGCCATCAGCGCCGCTCAGGGCTAATTCTCAAACTTGAGAATTAGCCCACAAAATAGCCTCTCAAAAATAGAGAGGCGAAAAATGCCTGCATAATAACAAACACTACTATAACGCCATAAAACAACTTTTGTCTATTGCCAATAAGCATTGCCAGCATCATCCAAACCGGGAAAATCGGCAGGACATAACGGGTCATCGATGATAATGATCCGGTAAAAGTGGGGGTCAACCAGCACAAGAAGGCAAATAATACATAATAAACCGGTAATTTTTTAATAGATTTGATAATCAAGGCCAATACCGCAAAAGTCACTACCAGTTCGACAACAGCATTCCAAAATGTTAGGGTTTGGACAGAAACGCTGGTCAAAATTTTGCCATACCGCCACAGTACCTGCGGCAACAGGATGATTTTCTCACCGCTCCTCTGGGCTCCAAAAAATGTCTGGGCATGCAAAAAATACAGAGGGTCGCCATAATTTATCTGCAGGTAAATCATGTAGAAAACCAAGGCGGCGGGAATTAATAATAATGGTAACAGTTCTGATAGTTGCCTCTCGCTTCTTATGTACCAAAAAATAAACAAAGCCGGTAGCAGAAAAATTCCCACAAAGCGGGTAGATACCGCTAGTCCCCCCACCAGTCCTGCCCACCACCAGTGGTTGTTACGAGCCAGAAAAAAGCAGGCTACAATTTCGGCGAAAAATAACCCTTCGGTGTAGATGGCGCCGAAGAAAAAGGCAAACGGCAGACACAACAGGAGAATGACTGTTTTTTTGGCCAGGTCATCGGAAAAATCAAGCTTGAGTAGTTTATAAAAAATAAACAGTCCCGCCAAATATGCCCCGTTAGACACAATTAAGCCGGATAGGAAATAATTTTCTGCCAGCATCTTGCCAGCCAGCCAAATCAGTCCCGGATACAGCGGGAAAAAAGCCTGTTGAAATTGCCGATAGCCTTCTTGAACAATTGACAGATAGTGGACTCCGTCAAAGTTGCCCCAATTCCACAACCATTCCGGATAACCGGTGGAGATTAGCCTGGCCTCCACATAAGGAAAGCTCCAGGAAAATTTAATTAAGTAAAAAGCCGCTATTCCTAAAATAAATAGGGCAATTCTCCAGGCAAAAAATGATTTGATGATAAAATTATTCATGGCCTAAAACCTGGCGGTAGACTTTGACAGTTGCTTGAGCAGTTTTGTCCCAGGAAAATTTTTTGACTTGCTCTGCTCCCTTTTCCCTTAACGCTTCTCCCTTATCCCTATCTAATACTTCCCTAATTCCCCAGCTAATATTTTTTGTATCGTTTGGATCCACTAAAATTGCCGCCGCCCCCGCAATCTCTGCCATAGAAGAAATATTAGATGTCACCACCGGACAACCTGTTGCCATCGCCTCCAAAACCGGCAGTCCAAACCCTTCTGCCAAAGATGGTAGTACCAGACAGCCGGCTAAATTATAAATCGCGACCAAATCTTCATCTGCCACAAAACCCAAGCGCCAAACTCTCTCTTTAAGACCCAGCTGGTTAATTTTTGTCATCAGCTCTTTAGTTTCCGCCACTGTCTCATCCGCCACAGCCTGCCCCACCATCACCAGGTTAACATCAAGGTCGGCAATTGCCTCCAGCAGTCGTGGTAAATTTTTATTATATGACACATCACCCACGTATAAAATATAACTAGCCGGCAATTGATATTTTTGTCTGGCCGCGTCAAGTTGTGACTGATCGGAAATTCTGCTAAAAATTGGTGAAGGCGCCAGATGGATGGAAAAAATTTTCTGCGGGGCAACTTTCAAAAATTTAACAATATCACTCTTGGACGCGTCAGAATCGGTCACAACAGCCCGCGCTGACTGCAAGGATAACTTTTGCAGCAAAAATTTAAGTTGTCCTCTGATGCCTGATGGAAAATGTTGGGGAAAGCGCAAGGGCACCACATCATGGATTGTGACCACGGTCGGTTTATTTTTGAAAATTGGTAAGCTTTGGAAAAATAAATCAAAGTAAGGATAATGCACTATATCACAATCGGGAATTTTCCCTCCCTGAAAAGTCACCAGTTCCAGACCAGCAATTTTGACTAGGGCTTGGGCTAAATTTTTAGTATAGGTGCCAATTCCTCTGACCCTATGCCCACTCGTCAAGGGAGATGTGTCCAGCGCCACCTTCATGTTTTGCCTCCCAATACTTAATATATGCAGTTGCGATATGCAGTCCGGAAAAAAATGAGAACACCAAACCGGCAAAACCGTCGGCAAAACCTTTGTGTCTGACATACAGCTGTAAAAACCGCGCCGCTGGCAAGAAAAACAGGTATTTGATAATCGGCCAGACTCCTGTTCCCACCTCCTGCTGTAAAAATTCCCGGGCAGTCAGCGTGGTATATCGGTTGGAGCGCAACAGGTAGCGGGAAAAATTGGGATCTGCCAAATGAATCAAATCATTGGTAAGAGCGCTGACTTTGCCGGCAATTTCTATTTGTTCATGGACACTTTTTTCCGGCAGTCTGCCTGTGCCGTTTTTGAAAAGCCTAATCACCGGGTCCGGATACATGCCGGTCTTTCTCATCCATCGACCCAAAAAAAAGTTTCTGCGCTTAATCCAAAATCCATCGTATACAGACCCTTCTTGGGCAATTTTTTTAATTTCTGCCGCTAGGGCTGCGCTGACCCGTTCGTCTGCATCCAGCTGTAAAATCCAATCGCCGCTACAGTAATCAATGGCCGCATTTTTGTTGATGTGAAACATCTGGGGGTTGTCTTTGATAATTATTTTATCGGTAAAGCGCCGCGCCAACTCCACTGTCTGATCAGATGATGATCCGTCCACCACAACAATTTCATCCGCCAGCTGGCGGACCGACTCCAGACAGTCCACAATATTTTTCTCTTCGTTAAAAGTGGCAATGGCCACAGAAACTCTGTTCATTTTTCCACCATGGCAAAAGCCACCTTCCCATTGGGGAAGGCAATGGTCTTTTGCACACTAACTCCTTCATAAACTTCATCACCGGATAAGACAAACAGGGTATTTGTGGCCTTTTCTACTTCATCGGGAGTGATGTGTCTAAATTCATATTTGTCAAAAGCCCGCACCGTGCCAAAACCAAACCGGTCGCGGCTGGAGAGTTGGGCCTGGGGTTGGTATTGGGCGGGATCGTACTTTGAATAGAATAACATGAGAATGTAGGGCTGGTCGTACCGATCGGTTATGACCACCTTATTATACTGATCTTGCTTGGCAAGCACAAACGGCACCAATTGGTCAAAACCATACTGCCATTCCAGGGCCCGCTCCTGGGAAATATGGACATAATACTGGTGCAGATACTTAACAAAAGCCAACAGCAGACAGCTGGCAGTAAGCAGCAGTAACAAATAGCGCGCAGCTGCCCGGCGAATTTGCCAAATCCAGGCCAAGAGGACAGACAGGCCATAGCCGGAGATTATTGCCAGGGGCACGGCCATGTTGGCAGCCCGCAGAGCATGGGGCGTCTGGAAGGTCAGTGAGGCTGCCAGCGGGGCAATAAGCAGCCAGGGCAAAACTATTTTAGCTGGTAGCCCACCTTGTCTGGCCGCCAGCCACAAGCCAATTATTAAAGTCAATATTTCCCAGACATACAGCTGGCCCATCTCCGGCACGTTATTGCGGCCAATGGCATCACCGCCAAAAAACAGGAACTGGCCAGTGAAATGATCCAGGTAATGCCCGGCAAAACTTAAGGTGTAGGCGGCTACTTTATTATGGAACAGTCGGGCATCAATACCTGTTAGGTTGGCATGTTCCCCCCGGGCCTGATTAACCTGCCAAAAGGGTCCGCTATCGGCAAAGATGCCCACTCCGGCAAAGCGGGCTGCCCCACTGCCTGACACAAACTGCAGAGCCAGGGGAATAAGCAACGCTCCTCCTGCCATCACTGCCCAAATGACCGCCTTTTTTGCCGGCCAGAGCTGTCGCCAAAAAAGTATTGCATAGAGGGCAAACAGCACCGGCGCCACCACCCTGATGCTGTGATAAGTGTAGAAAGCGGCAATCAGAGACAAGACAGAAGCAATCAGTAACAATAACGGCCCCCTGCTACTATAGCTTCGCAAGGGGACGCCTTGCGTGGCTAATTGGGAATCTGCAAGAAACTTGACGAATAGAAATATGCCAAGGGTCAAAAAGAAGGTGCCGGCGTTGGCTTCCCAGCCGCCGCGTGAATAGTGCAGATGCCAGGGGTTGATTGCCAGCAGGAAACTGGCTGCCAGTGGCATATAGCTGTCGGCTATCTGCTGTCGGCTGTAAGCAAGTCTCTTTGCCAGAAAATATACCAAAACAACTGTTCCAATCCCCAACAAGGCCGACGGCAGCCGCACTGCCAGCTCGGTTGGCCCCAACACGGCCATAAACGGCAGCACTAAATAGAAATATAACGGGGGTTTATAGTCATCAAAGGAGCGGAACACCAGAGGCCAGGGCGTGCCGTATTCATCACGGCCGGTCTGCAGCAGCGAATAGGCATTATAGCCAATGGCCGCCTCATCAGCCGTAAACCCCGGCGGATATTGGGTCAGGTTATACAACCGCAAGACCACAGCCAGTGCCACCACAGCCACAAACAGCCAGTTTACCAGCCCCTTTTTATCCATTACTTAAGATTCTAGCAAATTCTCGCTAAAACTGCCCGGCTTTGCCAACTTAAACTTTTGCACAAATTTCACACCCCAAGGGTGTACCATGTATAGGCTTGAAATATTACTCACTTAGTCCTATAATATCTACCTATGATTAATAACTCTGTTCTTGCAATAGAAGAAGTTGGAACTTACCTAACTAAGTCTGGTAATAGGCTGATAGTAAATAATAAAGGTAAAAAAAGTGAATATTCAGCTGATACAATCAGACAAGTGTTATTTACCGCCCCTGCCAGTATCTCCACAGAAGCTGTAAAGTTAGCCATTGAAAAGCATATTGATATTGTTTATCTAGATTGGAAAGGGAAACCCTTCGCCAGAACGTATAGTCCATATATGGGTGGAACGACCTTAACTCGTAGAAAACAACTTGAGGCATATTTATCAAAAAAGGGGAAGCATCTAATTGTTAAATTCGTTGAAGGCAAAATTAGAAGTCAGATTAATTATTTGAAATCTCTGTCAAAAGACAGAAAAACTAATACACAATTAAATCAGTTAAGCAAAACAAAATTCCCAAAAAGCAAGCTCATTACTAGTAATCCTATTGATAAACTAAGAAGCACACTTTTAGGAGTGGAGGGGGCAACTGCAGCAAAATACTTCAGGGGCCTGGGGCTTATAACAGGATTTACCAAAAGAAATAAAAACGGTGAAGACATGTTTAATGTCTGCCTAAATTATGCATATGGCATGCTCTATTCTGAAGTTGAGAGAGCCTGCATTATAGCTGGACTTGACCCATACTTGGGCTTCTATCATACAGATAGATACGGTAAACCGTCACTGGTCTTAGACGTCACAGAGTTATTTAGAGTAGCTATTTCGGACAGAGCGATAGTCACATTGTTTAATAGGAAACAGATTAATGGTAAGGATTTTGATAAAACCGGTGATCTCACACTATCACAAAAAGGTAAAAGAAAACTAATTCAAGCTGTAATCAACAGACTAAATACCAAACTTACTTACAAAGGTAAGAAATTAATTTTGAGAGATATCATACTTGCACAGACTAGGGAAATTTCTGCATATCTATTAGGTAATAAAAGAGATTTTTCACCTTATATTTATAAGTAGGACTATGGTCTATTGGGTTATCTACGATATTTCCAAAAATAATATTCGGAGTAAAGTATCCAATCTCTGTAAGGATTACGGGTTAAAACGGATACAAAAAAGTGCCTTTTCAGGAAATTTGACTAGAAATAAGGCAGAAATGCTAAGTTTAGAGATTAAAAAGATAATGAAATCAAAAAATGACAAGGTTCTCATCTTCCCATCAAGTGAGGAGGAGTTTTCAAAGAGGATTGCATTCGGGCCGGCCAATGAGTTTTTAATAAAAAATAGAGATGTTATATTTATTTAAACCGATGCAAAATTATTTAACAGCCACCGACTTAATGAATTACCTTTATGATCCTAGAATTATATATTACATTCACGTCCTCAAAATTCCCCAAGCTACAACAATTAAGGAAATCGAGGGTAGGCAAAAATATGTCGAATTCTCTAGAAAGTCAAGAAGAAATAAGGTAATCAAAGAGTTGCCGTTTTTAGCTAAAATATATGACGTATACTTGACATCTAGTAAGTATAAAATCTCTACAAAGGTAGATTGTGTTGCAATTAACAAAAAACTACATGAAGCTTATCCTATTCAAGTAAAATATAGTTCAAAACCTAAATTTTTGTATCTGTCACAAAAATTTCAGGTTATCATGGAGGCTTTATTAATAGAAGAGAGGTTAGGATATAAAGTGCCGTTTGGTTTTGTTAAGTTTCTAAAATCAGGGGACTTTATAAGGGTAAGGATTACAAAAGCACTAAAAGATGAATTATTAAAGATTTTTAACGAGATTGAGAGTATAATACAATCAGAAAGATTACCAAAGGGGACAAGGAATAAGAGAAAAGCAATTGATAATTGTTATAAGAATATTAACTAACGATGAAACTTACTACCTCATATAGTTTTAAGTTTGTTCCTACTTTAACACAGGAAGATTTTTTAGAGTCATACTTTAGTAGATTTAGTAAGGCTGTCAACTTTTTTGCGAAAAAAATTCAAATAGTAGAAGAGGGTCAACGAAACAATTATGAGTTTATTAAAAAGGACACAGGTGGCAGCCAAGGATTGAATGGAAAGTGCTCTTATTGCTTAAAAAGTTATGTATCCTGCAAAGGGCACAAACCAGAAGGTAAGAACAGGAACGACCGTAATAAAATATGTAAGACTTGTGGGCAGAAATCATTAATAATCCGCAAAAAGAAGGACGGCATAGAATTAGTTTGTGGCAAATGTTGGAATAAAGAATTCTCAATTAGAAAGATTTTATATGCAACAGGCAATAGAAAACGTAGCCAATATGGAGATGTGAGAGATGCTGTCAAATTGCCCGGCACAGAGTATGCGTTAGCTTTTAAACGCGCAAACGATACGCTGAATTCATACAAAAAACAATTAAATAATGTGTACTCAACTATTTTTATAACGCAACGTCGAGCAATTGAATGGCAAGAAGTTTTAGATAATGACAAGATCGCATCAACTACTCTCAAAAAATGGTTAGAACGTTACAAAAATAACGCAGGAGTGTTAGATGTTTTAAATCGATTAAAAGATGAAATAAAACAAAAAAACACTACAAGTAGATTTACATTACCTCGTCAGCAAAACCAAAGAGTTGATCGCTATAAACATATTCTTTTTAAGGAGAATCCATCAAGAGGTAAAACGGAATCTACAATACGAGGGACCATAGAAGCGTTAAATAAAACCATTGAAAAGCTTCAAAAAAGACTCAAAGAAACAAAAGTACTTTTCAAGGGGAATATTGTCGATTTACAAAACACATCTGTAAAAGATATTAACGAGCAATTTGTGAAATTGAGTATTGATGGCAAACAAGAGAAATTTACTCTGATCGTTAATACTATAAAATCAGAAAAAAATAAGAGTTGGTTTCTGGATATCATAAGAAAAATTAAAGAGGGAGAGCTTAAATATCCTCTATTGCTAAGAAAACGGGGCAATTTTTACCTCAGCTATCCTCTAGTTCAAGAATTTGAGGAACCGAAAATAGATAGCAAGACTAAAATTATGGGTATAGATAGAGGCGTTAATCAGACGGCTGTTACGGCTGTGGTCGATAAACCCAATGGTAAACCTTGCTTCATCAAATTTTATCCTGGCCACGGATTAATGGCCCAAAAGACAAAGTACCAGCTCATTAGGAAAAAGTTTACGGGGACAAAAGGTGTGAATAAACGTCGGGCGCAGTTTGGGAAAAAAGTAGCTAGAATTTCAGATTATATGCTCCATAACTTTTCAAGACAAATTGTTAATCAGGCCAAAGAATTAAAACCAATCGTGATTGCAATGGAAAAGCTAAAAATTACCCAAGGAGAAAAAAGAATCAAGAAAGGAACTGCATTACAAGAAAGAAAAATAAGATTTATGCTATCAAATTTTTCTTATGGTAAACTACAAAAACTCATTGAATACAAAGCCTTGAAAGCCGGAATACCGATAAGATTTATAAATCCAGAGTATACATCGCAAATATGTTCAATGTGTCATAAGACTGGTGACAGAAACAAAGGTTTTTTTAGATGTGTTAATCGAGAATGTGGCCATAATATGAATGCCGATCTAAATGCCGCAATCAATATCGCAAATGCGCTTTACAAAGAGATAAAAATCTGATATTATCGTTTTTAACGACGAGTTCTCAGCTATATGCTTGAGAATTATGCAAGGGCTGTGTTGCACAGCAGTAGAGTGGGCTTGCTTTAGGTCCTCGTTACCGTTCAAAAGCAATAGGAAAACTTTAGCCCCTTAGGACTAAAGTGGACTGAACACTACAATTTTTAGTTCTTCTCTTTGGGTTTTACAGAGAATCTGCGAACCTTGACATATTTTATGCAGAAAAGGGGTTCACTAAAAATTTGGGGGTTAAAAGGTCAATTCTTAGCCTCAAATTCAGAGCTCCTGCAGAACCTCTTAAGAAGAATTAAGGAATGCAACTATATCTTCAACACCTGTTTTGGCGGTGCCATCACCCCTGCAGAACCTCTTAAGAAGAATTAAGGAATGCAACCAAATTCTCCATGATATTTCATAGCTGCATTTAACCTGCAGAACCTCTTAAGAAGAATTAAGGAATGCAACTTTGGAAGTAAACGAGGGTTTAAGCAGTTATTATTAGAACCTGCAGAACCTCTTAAGAAGAATTAAGGAATGCAACTTCAACTTCGGGCTTCTTTTAACTATTATATATCAGAACCTGCAGAACCTCTTAAGAAGAATTAAGGAATGCAACTTAAATTACGGGATGCAGTTATGCGTCCCTTTTTGCCTGCAGAACCTCTTAAGAAGAATTAAGGAATGCAACCGTTAAGACTTCAACTTAACCAGCTCGTTTTGACGCCCTGCAGAACCTCTTAAGAAGAATTAAGGAATGCAACTAAGTATGGAGATAGAACTCGATTTGTATAAACAGCCTGCAGAACCTCTTAAGAAGAATTAAGGAATGCAACTGTCTATTAGTTTCTCTTTCACCGCCAGCTCTCCGGTTTGCGGGTTTCCGCTTCAGGATTACTCCACAGCAGACCCTGAATGTCCATGCCATGACTGAATGGAATGGGAAAAGTCAAATAGTCAAGATCGCCGTTAAGAAAACCTCGCTGTTGCTCCAATAATAGTGTGGCGTAACCTATCAGGTCTGGATTTTCCGTCCGCAGTATAGAAGTGAAAGTATTGGCAAGGCAATGCTTGAGTATCCCATCCACAAATTCTATGGATTGGCACGCCCGTTCTGGCAAAGATGCCTCGGCACTGGTGATTGCTTCCACATAGACTCGGAATCGGACATAAGATAAGCATAGCCTGCCAATGTTGAATTTTAAGCGGTCTTCTCCCACTAACCGCTCTTTTAGATGACGCAGTTTATCCAGTTCTGTTTCCGGCAGAGATAGACCATGTTCGACAGGCATTGTATTTAATAATTTTTTAAGCCGGATTTCCCCAGGTTCGAATGAATTGAGCACACTTGCACACCCTAATCTATCACACCCTAAGGGTGTGATAGGTAACTAAACTCAAACTTTTTCTCTCAAAGCCAAATTTAGACTGATAGATCAATTCAATTCTGGCAGGCTTTAATTTATACCATGATTCTCCTGCATCAAGAGCCTCGCCCTCTTTGATGGGAGCTGGCTTGCCTCTTTTGAGTCGATGTTTGATGGCAATTTCCCAGATATCACCCTCGATCTTCTCCGCTCTGCCTTCCAGCTGCAATCCGATATCGTCTTCTTGTGGTTTGGTGGTTACAGTAATTGCTCCTGCTACCTGACTGTTTTTTAGGAGAGCTTGAGAATGCCGAGCGTTTTCTTGCGACATCCAATAAATATCAAAGGTCTCATCAAAAACATAAATCACATCTGCCACCCATACGCCATCATCATCAACTGTGGCCAGACTGATCAGATAGCCTTTCTCTAAAACTTGTTTAACTAGTTCACGGATATCTCCCATAATTATAACGTCTCCACTATTCTAAAGGCCTCCGGGCCGTTGGGGAAATACACACGGTCAATGATGCGGGCCTCTTTGGGGTCAATGTCTTTTTCCGGCAGCTGTTCCGGCGAGCCGACAAACAAACTCTTTCTCAAACCCCGATCAGCCGGCCAGTAAAGTTTGCGAAACTCAAATTTATCATATCCGGCACCTTCACCCACATCAACGCTGTGGGGGTCTTTGACAAGCCTGGCTTGCGGCTGATATTTGGCCGGCGGATATTTTTGGTAAAACAAGAAATAAATATAAGGCTGGCCGTAGTCGGTGGAGACGTAAATCTTGTCATATTTATCTTGCAAAGCTGAAACCTTGGATACTACCTGCTTATAGCCATATTGCCAATATGGGGCGGTTCTGTTGGCGTAATGGACGAAATAATTATCCAGGAAAAACCCCACATTCCACAAGATCAGACCGGCCATGGGAATAAAAATTACTGATCTGACCAATACTTTTCCGGCTGTTAGGTACTGGTAAAACGAAGCCGCGCCCAAACCGATGATGATATTTCCCGCCACATAAGCGTTGAGGGATCGGAGCAGGTTAGTTTGGTCGCGGGTCAGTGCCGCCGGCAAAATTCCCAATAAAAACCAAGGTAATAAAATTACAGCCGTGGTTTTATGCTTTGTTAAAAAGACGACACCCAGTATAAAAAACGGCAGTTCAAACAGATAATAAATACCGACGGTGCCAAATCCCAACCGCTGATTATCATCGCCTTTCAGGAATAAAAATATCGGCGAGAGATGATTGGTCATGCGCGACAGGAAACCCTTGGTAAAATATTCCGGCTCCGAATGCAATAGGCCAAAAGATAAATCTTGCCTTTGGGCCTGATCAATTTGAGCCAACCGGTTAATTTCTTCAGGTGGCCGCTGGTAGGAAAAAAGACTGGACCAAATCACCCTGTTTTGAGTTTCCGGACGCAGCATCACAAGAGCAAGCGGGATTAATAAAACTAACACCACCAGCGCCAACTTAACCAGAAGTTGTTTATTGAACTTTTTCCAGAAAAATATCAAATATACCGTAAGAAGAAGCGGTATTAATAATCTGGAGCTGTGATAAGTATATAAAGAAGCGATAAGGGGCAAGGGGAAAGCGATAAGCAAGAAGGTAGACGTAGCCCTACTTCGTCCGTCAGCCGACGGACTTCGCGGGGCTTGACTCTTGGATTCGTCAATAAACTTGACGAATAGAAATATGCCCAGAGTCAGGAAAAATACGGCGGCGTTGGCTTCAAAGCCAATCCGAGAAACATGGATGTGCCAGGGGGAGATGGCCAGCGAGGCCATAGATAACAGCTGACAGCAAACAGCAAACCGCTGACTGCTGGACTGCTGACTGCGACCTAATTTAAGTAGCTCTCCCACTAAGAAATAAACTAGCGCCACGGTTAACACTCCCAGCAGGGCCGAGGGGAAGCGAACGGCAAATTCTGTGAGGCCAAAAATAGCAACAGACGGGACTGTCAGATAAATATAGCCGGGAGCTTTATAGTCATCAAATGAGCGGAAGGTGAAGGGGAAGACATTGCCATACTCGTCACGGCCGGTGGTCAGAATGGAATAGGCATTGTAGCCGATGGCCGGCTCGTCCCAATACAGGCTGGGAGACTGGCCCAGTTGCCAGAACCGCAACACAAAGGCAATCAATAAAATAGTTGCAAATAATATTTTGCTCGTCATTGTAAATTGCTGTGCCCATCGTAGTCCGTTGGCTGACGGACGAAGTGGAGTAAATTATCAATTCTTAATTTATCTACAACTCCACCAGATCAAAGGCTTTTTTGCCGTCCAGGAAATAGATACTCTCCACCAATTTGGCATCAACCGGATAATTGCCGGGGCTGGCAACAAGCAGAGTTGGTTGGCCGCCCTTTTTAATCTGAATTTCTCTCCCCTTTTGTTTGATATCCCAGTCATTGATGAATTGATATTTATAAAAACTATCTACCCAGTACCAATCGGTTTGAAAGTAACGTTTCAGCTGCGGATCGTTTCTATACTGGTCCGGCGGATAGTGAGTGTAAAACAACAGGAAAATATGCGGCTCCCCGTATTTTTTGGTCACGATAATCTGTTGATATTTGTCCTGGTTTTTTTCAACATAAGCAATGGCTTGTTTATAACCGTATTGCCAGGACCAGGAATAATCTCTGGTGTAAAGATTGGTATAAAGTTGCCAATAGAAAAAACTGGCGACCACAAAAATCAGTCCAAAGCCAACAGCCAGGGCTCTTTCCAAGACCGGCTTTTTCAAAGAATCCAAAAACCACAACAGGCCAAAGGCTTCTAAAATCTGCGGGGCGGGCATCATAAAAAGCGACCGCAGAGCATGAGGCGCATCACGGGTAATGGCAGCCGGAATGGGGCCGGTCAACATCCAACCTATAAGCAGCCATCTCCAGGGGCTTTTTTGCCAGAAAGCCACCATCACCCCCAAAACCAGAAACGGCATTTCCAGAGGGTAAAACAATCCAAACCCGGGAATATTAAATTGAAAATTACTGCCGCCCTTAAAATATAAAAAGTCCGGGCTAAAATGCGACAGATACCCAGCCACTACTCTTGGCAGGGTATAAGTGATTTTGTTATAAACAAGCTCTTTGAGGGGTGTGGGGTAGGCAGAGGTCCGGCGCGATTCATTGATGAAGTTGGTTGCCCCCTCGTCTAAAATAGCAGTCCAACGATAGCGGGCGCTGGAATCCTGCTTGATGGCCAGAGAAAAAGCCGGCACAGATAAAACCACCAAAAGTACCAGCATCAGTACCAACTGTTTTTTTAATTTTTTCAGCAGGGAGTAATAATTGGCAGCCAGTAATAAAACCAACAATGGTACCACCACTCTGGCGCTGTTGTAAGTATATAAAGCAGCAACAAGGGACAAGGGGCAAGCGATAAGCAAAATAAGCTGGGGTGCTATCCTGTTCTCAAACTGTGTAATAAATTTGACAAAAAGGAAAATTCCCAAGACCAGGAAAAACAGGGCCAGATTGGCTTCCAGGGCAATCCGGGATAAAAAGACATGCCAGGGAGAAATGGCCAGCAAGAAGGCCGCAATTGTTGCCAGAGAATATTTCCGGGTCAAAAGCCTGGCTAACAAAAAGACCAGCAGGACTGTCAGTGTGCCAAAAAAAGCCGAGGCAAAACGGATGGAAAATTCGTTTAAGCCAAAAGCGGCCACAAACGGCACGGAAGTGTAGATATAACCGGGCAATTTGTAATCGCCAAAAGCCCGAAAGGTCAAAGGCAAAAACTGCCCCCACTCGTCACGTCCGGTAGTTAAAATTGAATAGGCGTTATACCCCAGGGAAGCCTCGTCCCAATTGGCATGCGGCGGGTAATCGGACAGCTGCCAGAAACGCAGCAGGGCAGCCAGAACAATTACCAGTATTAAGATAATTTTTTTGATCATAACTTTTCCGGATCAACAATTTTATAAAGCGGCTCACCAGCCGGATCATAAATAATTTTTTGGGCATTAACTTTTTCCGGAAAATCAGCCGCTTTGCCCACCAGCAACATTCCTTTGAGGGTCTTGTCATCATTCCAGTTAAGACCCCGATATTCATACTTGCCGATCGTATAAACTGGCAACTGGTCCAAAAAAGTTCGACCGCCCTGCTCGTATTTTAATAATTGCGGCGCATATTTCTGATATTCTCTCGGCTCAATCGGCTGATAAAAAGCCGTAAACACTTGGGCTTCGGAAAATGGCTGGCCCATGATAATCAAGCGGTAGGCGGCTTCTTGAGATTTTAAATATGCCACTGTTTCTTTGGCGCCATAATGCATAAACCGGGCCAATCTTTTGGGAGCATGGAAAAAATAGTCGTTGGCAAAAGAAGCAACAGAAAACACCAGCACCAGTGTCAGGGCTGCCTGAAGCAGACGTGAGGATCTCAAGCGCTGCCATCTCTGCCAAATTTCATAAAAACCGTAAGCAGAAATTACCGACCATAACGGCAGGAAGGTGGCTGCCCGACTGGCATGCTCGGCTGTTTTGGACAGGGCGGCCGGCAAAGCAGCACTAAGCAGCCAAAACAAGAGCAGATAGCGATATTTATGCTTGCCAACAAACAAAAATACCCAGCCCAAAACGACCAGCGGCAGTTCAAAAATATATAAGACTCCCCGGCCCGGAATCATGCCGTAAGTCGGCTCGGACGGGCCGTTGGTAAACAAAAACTGCGGCGAATAATAGCCCACATAATTTTTGAAAACTTCACCCAGGGTATAGGTTAATTTATTGGTAAAGATTCTCTCCAGGGCTCTGGGCAGGTTGCTTTCAAATTGTCTTTTGGACACCTCTTCCCAGCCGGCAGTCGGATTAAAAATTGATACATCGGCAGCCCGCCTGGAAAAAGCCGAACTGTGAATGATGGCCGGCAAGAGGATTGCTGCTGATACAACCAAACCGGTCAAAAGGATTTTTTTATTGGCCCAATAATGCTTCCAGCCAAACGCTAACATGAAAGCCGATATCAATGGCAAAAATAATTTGGCGGAATTGGTGGAATAAACTCCCAACGAGGCGACTGCCAGAGCCGCAACCAACCATCTGGCGTTTGCTTGGGCTTTGATAAAACTGTAAAGAACCAGCGAAGTAAAAAAAGAAATTAAAGAAGTCTCAATGCCCACCCGGGATAAGGGCCAATGCCAGGGGGAGATGGCCAGCAAGAAACTGGCCAACAGTTGACAGTTAACAGTTGACAGTTGACTTTTATTATCTTTAAATAAAACTCCAACCAGAAAATAGACAATTACAACTGACAATATTCCCAGCAATGCGGCCGGCAGGCGCACCGCAAATTCTGTGAGGCCGAAAATGGCAATTGCCGGAACTGTTAAGTAGATATAAATGGGCGACTTAAAATCACCAAAAGTCCTGGGGAAAACAGGCAACGGCTCTCCCCACTCGTCATGTCCGGTTTTTAAAATTGAATAGGCAGTATAGCCGAAATTGGCCTCATCCGCTGAAAAGCCGGCGGGAAATTGTCCCAAGAAAGACAGTCTCAAGACTGCCGCCAAAACCAAAATTAATATTAGGTATGTTTTAGGCATTTATCTTTTGGTCAACAAATAAAAGATCACCTCACCAAATGGATTGTTGATTTTTTGCAAGACTTTAACATTATCCGGCGGTTGTTTAGACAGATTAAGATCTCCAGGCACTTCGTCCCTTTGGGAAGCCAGATAAAGCATGCCATCAGCGATGGCTTTGGAAAAGCCGCCATTCTGCCTGATATCACCGGATAAGGTGCCAAAATAATATTTGCCCAAAGAAAATCCATCAATGCCCGGCAAGACATTTTTGATTGACTGGTCGAGAACAAATTGCTGCTGGAAAAGCGCCGGATCGTATTGGTTGTAGACTAAAAAGCGGATCAGGGCCGGTTCGTAAGTATTATTAATGACAATCCGGTCATACTGGCCTGCTACTTTTTTAATTTCGCCAAAAGCCTCTCTATATCCCACCTGCCACCAGCGCCATGATTCCTGGGGATAATGAACGGAATAACGGTGGGCAAAAAAAGCTATGTTCAAGGCAGCTGTAAGCAATAAGCTGTAAGCAATAAGCTTCCATGACAGATTTTTCTTAGCTAAATCAAAAAGAAAGCTGGCTCCCAATGCCATAATAATCAACAGGGGCGGCAGCAGCAAAAATAAGCGGGTGGCGTGATGCCCGCCATCACGAGTCAGGGCGGCAGGCACCGGCGCCAGCAATATCCAGGCAATTAGCAAGACTCTGACTTTTAGATCTGTTTTTGCCAAAGTTATCAAACCTAAAATGAGCAGCGGCAGTTGAAACCAATAAAACTCCCCCATCTCACCAACACTATGCCTCATCCTGGGATCGCCTTCGGTAAACAAAAACTGGGGAGACAGCGAAGTAACATAATTTTTAGCAGCCAGATAAGACCAAGCCAAGGGTTTATTGTGGTAAATGGCCGACAGCTGCGACGATAGGTTGACATCCTGTTGTCTTTTGAGATTAATCTCTAGCTGCTGTGAACCATCGGTGGTGATATTAATATTGCCAAATCTTTCTGCCCCTTTGGCAAATTGCTCGCCAATAATAGGCAAGAGCAACAGCATAAACAGCACCGCCGCAGCCCAAAAAACAGGCAGCTTGATCCAGCTTTTAATTTCCACAAAATAGATGATTATTATGATAAGTAAGAATAACGGTAAGAATAAACTGGCCGTGTTATAAGTATACGGCATCAAGGCCCAGGTGATGGCAGTAACTATTAGCCAAACAGGTTTTTTAGAAGCCAGCAGGAAGGCCAGCAATCCTGCCAGGAAAAGTGATAGCAGTAGCGTGACTTCAAAAGCGGCTCGGGAATACTGTAAGTGCCAGGGAGAAATGGCCCCCAAAATAAGCGCCAGGATGGCCACCGGTGGCTTGTCGGCAAACATCTTTTTGGTCACAAAATACAACAGCGCCAGTCCGACCACCCCGAAAAAGGCCGCCGCAGCGCGAATTCCCAATTCGTTTAAGCCAAATGCGGCCACCGGCGGCACAGCCGAATATAAAAACAACGGCGCCCGGGCTTCGGCAAATGATTGGAAATAAAGCGGCCAGGCATGTCCCAGGTAATCCTTGCCGGTTGTGAGGATGGAATAGGCCTGATAGCCAACATCCAACTCATCCCCAAACAGTTCCGGCGGAATTTTATCAAGGCCAAAAAAACGGATAAAGGCGGCAAAAACCAGGATAACGACGACCGCTATTTTGTATTTCGACCTAATAATTTCTTGCATATTCGCCCACTTCTAATCACCACATCAATCAAGAACGCTTGCGCCCATCCATGATATATTTTACTACTTATCTTAAGCATCTGGAATGCTTTACCACCTATGGTTTGGGCGCTGGCGCCTTTGTGGTGAACAATGGTCAGTTGCGGTAAGTAATATATTTTATAGCCCAGGGAGATAACTTGGCGGCATAACTCTAAATCTTCAAAATACATAAAATATCTCTCATCAAAACCGCCAACTTTTTCAAAAATATTTCGGTGAATGAGCATGGCCGCTCCGGTCACACTCTCTACCGATACTGCAGCTCCGCCTGGCAGGTAAAAATCATAAACTCCCAACTGGCCCAGCCAATACTGACGGATGGCCCGCCACAGGGTGGGCAAGTTTCTGACCGAAGCTTGAGGCGAGCCATCACCATTTAATAGTTGAGGCGCCACTATGCCACAATCAGCATGATAACTGGCAAATTCGACTAATTTTTCCACCACCTGCGGTTTTATTTCTGTGTCGGGATTCAAAAAAAACAAGAACCGGCCATTTGATTTGGCAAAACCAATATTACAAGCCCTGGCAAAGCCTAAATTCCGGTTATTTTTGACCAGGATGACGTCAGGAAATTGCTGCTCCAGCATCTTAACTGTGCCATCGGTTGAGGCATTATCAACCACAATTACCTGCCAGTCCAGTCCAATTCCCGCATCAGTAAGTGATCGCAACAGGCTAGATAACTTATCTTTGGTATTGTAAGAAACAATGATAATAGATATTTCCATCAAACCTTTCCCTTAGTCCGGAAAAATTCCAGATAAATGATGGCAAAGGCAACTATCAAAACAGCAGCGGTAATGCCAGCACCTGACAAAATCTTTAAAAAATAATTGAGCGCCTCCAGATTGGGCTGCCAAAAACCATGATAAAGGTTGATAAAATGCGCCAGGGAAACAGCAGCATAAACCACCATTAATCTGGAATTAAAAATAGTTAAAAGTAAAAGTAGCGGTAAGACAGATGCCAAATGCCTTTCATGAATCCTGGTTAAAAATAAAAATGAGGAAAATGATAATATGGTCAGAGCAAAAAGTAAATTTCTCCAGGAAAAATTCTTCCATAATACGTACAAAACCGGCAAAAGAAAAATAGAAAATATGACATATCCCCAAATTTGAAGAGTAAGTATCCCAAAATAATTTTGATCAGGCAAGTGGGAGTTGGGGCCAAAGATGAGCCCCCAGAGATTAAAGGCATTGTCGGAAACATAATTGGAAACTCCAGAGAGATGTTTGATATACACGGGTATAAAACTCAACGATTCGGCAAGTAATGGCCAGTATAATATGAAGCTGGTAACCAAACCAACTACCAGTGAAAAAAGCAAGACTTTGGTGCCAAATTTCTTAACATAGGCAATAAATAAGGCCGGCATGACCACTACTATTGTTTGTTTGGATAATAATGACAATACGGCAAGAAGAGTAAAATAATACGGCTTATTTTTCATCAAATAATAAACCGAACCTAACATCAGGGCAATCGGGATTGATTCAATCTGCCCCCAATTGGCGCTGTTATAAAAAACGGCCGGGTTAAAAAGATAGGCGCTGGATAAGCCAACAGGCAGTTTTTGAGAGTGGGTGAGCAGACCGGCAATTTTGAAGATAAATAAGCCGGAAAGCAGATCAAAAAAGATCGCCGGAAATTTCAAAAACACGGCCTGGGCGTTGATAGTTTCCAAAAAAGGTACCAGATTGGACGGGAAAATTGGTAGTAAGATATTAGTAGTTGTAGTAAGTTGTTGGATTTTTTGATACTTCCAATAAGAGGCGGCAAACAGATACAGCGGCACAGGTGGATAATTAGGCGGGGTCTGGCCGGTAAATTGACGGGAATAAAAATCAGCTGTTCCGCCTTCCACCATACCTTTGCCCCAAGCAATGTGATTGTTCACATCGCCGCTGTAATAAGGAGCGGCAATCGCGATTCTGAAAATTAGCGCCAAAAACAAAATGGCAAGCATTAATCTGATCATAACTTGACAAACCTGGCAAAAATTTCCTCGTCGGAAACTATCTGCTCGGCAATTTCCTTTTGCCTAAGCTTGCCAATCTGCGACAGTTTTAAAAGCGCTGATAGAAATGGCCACCAGTAACCTGGTCTAACTAATCGTCTAACCAAAGCCGTCTTATGTTCTTTAAACATTTTTTTGTCTGCAATATTTTTCCAGATAAAAATCAACTGATTCCTCTGGCTGACAAAATCAATATAGGAACGAGAAAAATATTTACCAATGGTCCCCTCATGTTGATGATCAACTAAACTTGCCGGCTCCCACAAAATTTTCCAACCTCTTTTGGCCGCCCGATATGATAAATCAATGTCCTCAAAATAAAACGGTTTATATAACAGATCCATACCGCCAAGTTGTAAAAATTTATCTTTGGAAAAAGCCGCAGATCCTCCAGAGGCCCAAAAAGAAATATGCAATTGATCCGTCTTTTGTCCTGGCTGGTGTTCAAAAAAACCGTTCTGCCACATTCCTTTGGCCCAGGATGCTTGCGGTTCATGAGCTGATACGGCAAAAACCTGATCGTCTGTAAAATGTTTTACTAGTGGTGGTAAAAAGTTTGCATGAGGCGCAACGTCAGAATTTAGCAACACTGCTATTTGCCCGCTGGCAGTTTGGACTCCATCATTGACTGACTGGGAAAAGCCCATATTCTGCTTGTGGATAACCAGTTTAATTTGAGGAAAATTGGCCCTTACCAAAGCTACGCTTTGATCGGTTGATCCATCATCAACCACAATCACCTCACCTGCCCCGGCTGCCAATACTGCCGCTAAGTTAGCCTTAAGCAGGCTCCGGCCGTTCCAATTCGGAATCACAATTGAGGTTGTCATCTTACTTGAGGTTAATTATACCTAATTTAGGTAAAGCTTCACACCCTGTCACCTTTTCTTGAGCACATACAAATCAACCTCGGATATCCTAGGGAAAATGTCCCAATCACCTCTAAATTCCAGGCTATCCACCACTAAAAAATGAGACAACTGGCTAATTTGGTCCTTTAATCCCCAAAAATCTATGATAACAATAGCAGACGTATCAAATTTTAAGTCCGGCGGTATTTTTTGGTAATAATTGACAAACTCCGGGGCATAATATTGAAACTGGCGATAGGTAAAAGTGGTAATAAGCATGGTGTTGGCAGGCTGGTAATGGTCTTTGACATACAAGACTGGGGCGATGGTGGGAGGGATAGTTTGAGCAAATCTGGTAAGTTGAGAAACGGTCTGATTAAAAGTCAAACCAAAACTTATCAGCGCGGCCACCAACAACAAAAAATATTTTTTCTGGCGCCAAATTGGTAAGGTTGAAACAACAATTGCCCCGGGGACAGCCAGCGGCAGCAAGTATCTGGTAACTTCTAAATTGTAAAAGGTGACCTGGACAAAAAAATACGACAAAAACCAAGTTGCCAAAAATTGATACCTGTCATCTTGCCAACATTTTTTGAAAAGTAACCAAATACCAGCGGCTATAAAAACCCCTGGCAAAAAATTACCAAAGGCGGCACTGGAAAGGTTGGCAAGCTTTGATAATCTGACTAGTTGCGAGTCAATGCCAAAAGCAGCAGCGCCCTGCAGCGTATCGTGAGTAAAAATATAATTTGCCGTCCAGGTGTAACTTTGAATAAACTTGTCAATACCGGTATAGAGGACAAGGGGCAGCAACCAAATTGCCACTCCGGCACAAAACGCTAAGGCAGTTTTTACAAATAATTTGATCTGCCAATTTTTAACCAGAACCAGGCCCAAAATCGAAACAATGATTGGTAACTCTGTAACCCTGACCCCTAAAATTAATCCCGCAAAAAGTGCCACATAGGGGATTTTGGCAGTGCTTTTTTGGAAATTAAAAATAAGTAAGACGAAAGTGAGTAAGAACAATTGCCCCGGCATATTGGACAATCCCACAATCGACATCATATTAACAACCGGCAAAATGGCAACAATCGCCACGGTAACCCAAGCGGCAGTTGCATCAAACATTTTTTTGGTTAAGAAAAAGATCATCACCAAAGATAAAGAGCCGGATATCAAACTCACAAAAGCCAAAGATTGGGCGGGATTTTGCAAAAATACATCAACTATTTTGCCTATCATGACATACAGGGGATAGCCGGGAGGATGAGGCAAGTGATCGGGCAAAGAGTAATGGCTTAAGGCTAGGGCAAATTGAACTGAATCCCAATCTTCTAGATATTTTGATAACAGAGGCGCATGAGCCAGAAATGAAACTGTCGCGAATAACCAGATCAAACGATTTTTAATCAGATAATTTATAGTTACTGCCATTTTCCTTTGGTGTATTTAATAACTTGCGCCATAATAAAAAGCGTCAACAAGGTTGCGGCCAACCCTTGGAAAAACTCCGCCGGCCGGTAAACAAAAGAAACAAATTTAACACTTGGATCAATCTTCACAGTCCGAAAAATTTCGAAATCACTGCGGATTGGTTTTTTGGTTGTGCCATTGGCCAAGGCTTGCCATCCCGGTGTTGCAACTTCTGCCAGAACCAGCAGATCAGAGGCAGCATTGGCAGTATCGATGATAATTTCATTGGGAGAATAAGAAATAATTTTAGCATCTTTTATAAAATGTCCATCTTGTGCAAAATAACTTCTGGGTAAAAAATCATTATTTTTGTAAAGCAGATATCTGCCAAATTGAGCAACTCGGGTAAGGTGACGAATGGCATTGTTATCCAATGGGTATGGACTGACAATATATTTAGTATTGATTAAACCCAAACGCCATCCATTGGGATAAATTTGGCGGGTTTGGAAAATTTCAAATGGCGGAATGACTAAGGTATAGCGGTTGAAAAACCAAACATCATATAACTGGATGGAGTGCTCATAATAATTTCTTAACTGCAAAGTATTATAACCGTCTACCAACTCTTTGCCGATTTTGGCAATTTCTTTTTGGGACAGGCAATGAGTCAGACAGGTGACCCGAAAGCGCTCTTTATCAGCATCTAAAAATTGATAGAGGGCCGGCGGCACATCTGAAATATTTTGTTTAGAGTTATAAATTTTCAGGTTGGCAAAAACAAATAAATCAATTACAGTCAGCAGAAAAATTGACCATAATAAAATTCTATTTCTAGAAAAATACCTGGTTGACCATCCGGCCAGCAAGGATACCGCTAAGATCGGCACAAACCAAACTCTGGTGGTAACCCTTAAAAAATAATACCAGTCTATCTTGTCCAGAATAGTCAAAACCGGTGAACGATTATTAAGAGCCAGTAACAGAGCCGGCAGCAGTAAGGACAGTATTAGCAACTTATACTTATTGGTCAATTTCCAAAAACCAAATAATGCCAGGACCAAAGGGACAACACCGAGATAAATAACTTTTTCAGTATCAACAGTTTGTATTTCCCCCGAGTATGGCCAGATGACCATCTGGATAAATTCGCTCACTTGCCAGATGGGAAAAACTTCTTTATTATTTAGCGCTAAGACCCGAGTTGTCTGATTCATCTGCGCCAGTTGCGGCAAAAGAGCCACAGCAGACAAACCAAATGCCAAAACAATTGCTAGGAAAAATAGATTTAAACTTTTTAATTTTTTACCAAGCAGCAGCCACTGTGCTAAAAAGGCCAGCGCCGCAAATGGTAACACTAGGGCAAAAGTTACCAGATGCGTATAAAAAACCGCTGCCAAAGACAGGGACATCAGGAAGCAGTAGGATAATTGCGGTCGATGTAAGAGCTTTTGAATTGACAGTCCTATCAGGGGCAGCCAGGCAGACGCATAGATAAGACCGACATGACCGGCATCTAAATATGCTGCCAGTCTGGGAGTTGCCATATAAATAATAGCTGCCAATAAAGAGCCGGCAGTGTAAACACCAAAGCCATGTTTGGCGTACCAGTACATAAAAAGTCCTGCCAGAAATGTATGCAGGACAAACGACATAATAAATGCATAATCTATGGGCAAGACCAAGAAAATAATGTTCGGTAGGTAAAAAATTGGTGCCTGCGGATCAGCCACTAAGGGAGCGCCCGACAAGAAGATATTTTGCCATAAGGGGAATGTCCCCTGAAGAATTTGTTCTTTGGCAAAGAAGACTAAGGGATAGAAAAATTCTTGCAGGTCGCCTCCTCGAGAGACCAGAACGTCAAAAGAAGCCAGCGCCGGAAAATAATAAGCAAATGAGGTAGCTACCAAAAGCGACCCGACCCAATATTTCCTGATGGCTCTTAACATCTTTTAAAATGGCTTGGCTTGGATAATTTCTAATGTTCCTAAATTAAATCTTTTTTGTCTGACAACCGCAAATCCGGCTTGGGTAACCATTTTCAACAGTGTATTTTTACTATATTCCTGAATATGAGTATCATTCCAAATTTTGGCGGGGCCAAAAGTTCTAAATAACCACCATTCAATCTTAAAAAGCAGCGTTTCATTGGGCACTAAAATTACTATGTAGCCATCAGGTTTTAACACTCTCTTTACCTCTGACAAGACTTGCCTGGGGTTTTCCACATGTTCCAATACTTCCAAGGCAAAAACCGCATCAAAAGTGCCATCTGCAAAGGGTAAATTGTGGGCATCAGCCACCAAAAACTCCATTTTCCCGTTATTTTTAAAATACTGCTGATCATCTGCTATTAAATGGTCAACGACATCAATCCCCACCAGCTTTTCCGCTCCGGTTTTTTCCAATATCACCTGGGAAAATGTACCGTCAGCACAGCCAATATCTAAAATCTCACCCCTAGTGGGCATGACAAAATCTGATACGGCGCCAAATCTGTTGGTGTGCCAAATTTTTTGCAAAAGGTTTCTTCTAATGCCTTGACGATAATATCCGGGGGGGATATTTTCATGCAGGTGATAGGCTGTGGATTTTACCATACTTTGGTTTTTATCGACCATAGACTCGTCAATAACAAAAAGGCGGCTGCTACACAAGTTGAAAACAGCCCCCAGGCAAATATATCAGATTGGTAGACAAATTCAACTGGATGTTCGCCTTGGGGAATTTCTACTGCCCGAAAAACAAAATCTGCTCGCCAGATCTCTTTCATCTTGCCATCAACATAGGCTTTCCATCCAGGATAGTAGGAATCAGTCAAAATTAACAGTCCTGTTTGGTCGGTTTTGACGGATAATCGAATGCTACCTGGAGTTTTTGTCAGTATTTTAGTTTCAAAACTGCCAGAATTATATTTTGTGATCGGATCTTTCTCTAAAACTGCTGTTTGCAACAGATTTAACTGATGCATCTGGTTAATGATTTCCTCGTCACCCGCGCCCACTACATAATCATAAACCATAAAAGTCCTGGGAGCGGCTTTGGTATTCTCCAGTACCTGAACTCGTCCGTCGGAAAAAACCGGCACAAAAGGCGGCTGAAGATAAAACTCCAATACTGTTCCATTGGCATCAGGGATACTTTGGGCATTTCTTTTGAGAGCCAACAGGTATTTATTGCCGGCCAAATCAAATAAGGGGCTAAACACGTTAGTTATATCGCCATACCGTCCGGTGGGAGAAGCCGCATTTTTAGTATTAATCGCTCCTAAGAATCTGGCATTTCTTTCCGGATAAATGGCATCATATCCTTGGGTAGCTTCCAAACCATATGGCGTCCACAAATTCTTGGGAATCACCTCTCCGGTATAAACCCGAGAAAAAGAGGCGTTTTTACTCAAAAAATCGGTAATGGGAGTTGGTGGATATAGAAAAACTTTTTGAGAAAACGAGGTGTATTTTTGGCCAAACCTAAATAATTCAAAGATCAGCAGCACTAAAATCAACCAAGCAGAAAAACTGGCCCATTTTGGCCGATAACTAATCAGGATCGTAGTCAAGACAATCATCATGACAGTCGGTAAAATTATATTTCTGACAGCGACGCTGACTATTTTGTCTTGATAGCCTACAATCACAATTGATAAGCCCATGGCTATAAAAATTCCGACAAGAGCTGCCCAAGGATAGATAACCGACGCCAAGATCTGCCGCAGTTTTAATTTTTTATAAATTAAAACTTCCATGCCAAAAGCAGCCAGAATAGCAGTAGACAAATTAAACAGTGCCAGCATCCTGGTAGCTGCCGCCCCTCCGCCTACAAAAGGTAGGTTTCTGGCAGTTTGGGCCAAAGGAGTAGGCAGAGACAAGAGTAATATAACAACAGTTGTAACCACCCAAAAATTCACGTATGGATTTTTCTGTGAATGAAGTAGGGCAAGAATTACTAAAACCAAACCGACCAGCCCGACATAAGCTACCGTGTTGGTATAATCGCCAACTCCCCAAAAATTACCGGTGGCCGGACTGCCAAAAAAATCAGGTGCAATTAAGGTAATCAAATTTTGCCACGGTAAAAACGCCAAAGACTGGCCGCCGGGAATTCCTTCCTGCGACCTTTGAGATAGTTGATAAAGTTCAAAGGAGGGAAAAATCTGCACCGATGCCAATACTATTCCCACCAGGATAAAAAAGCACCATGCCGCCAGTTTCACTACAGATAATTTTTTTGATATGATCAGAAACACCGACCAAGCAAAAGATAAAATTAATGTATAAATAGCAAGCTGCGGATATCCGGCAAAAACTTGTAAGGTGACTGCCAACGATAAAAGCGTCAGCCATCTTAACTTGCAAGTATTGAAAAATTTGAAAGTGACCAGCAGTATCAGCGGTATCAGGGCTGCCGTATGTCCGTGAGCGTTGTACCCCAGCCAAATAATATTAAAGCCGGCAAAGGAGTAGATAATGGCTCCCAGGCTTGAGGAAATTCTCGACAATCCAACAGCCCTTAACAGAAGAAAGGTAAAAACCATTGCCAAAAATGGCTGGGCTACTACAGAGAGCGACCAGGCATCAACTTTCGGTAAAACAAAATAGAGTAAAGTTAACGGGTAAAAAAAAGCAGATTGGAAATTTGCCAGCAGCGGTGTGCCGTTAAAAATTGATGGGTTCCAAAAAGGCAAACTGCCTCCTAATAGTTGATCCACCCCCAGCATTTTAAAAGGATAGAGTACTGACACAATATCTGATACTAAAGCGTTTTTGACCGGAGTCTGGGTCGCAAGGCCTGCCCAGTGATAATCGAGCCAGGGGAAATAAAGTCCCACGATAATATCAGCAGGAATAGGAACTAAACCCTGAAAAAAATATGGATAGAAAAAAACAACAATTAAAGCAGTAAACAATGCCCAAGGCCAAAATTTTGCCACATTCTACCTCTTGGATATGTCGCCAAACAGTTTAATGATGATAAAAAACGACACTGCCGCAAAAACACTTTGAGCCAGGCTTTTGAGCTGGAACAAATCAAATTTAGTTGCCAAAATGTCAGATAGTCCCGGTGATTGCAATAACGCGGGGTTCAAAGGCGCAAAAAGCCTGATTGATAAAGTTGGGTCAAACAATAACACCTGCACAAGCCAACAAATAAATAATGTCACTACCAGTCCTCTGGACCAATCATGTTTGGCAAACAAGATCGTCAAAAATGGCACAGCCCATACTAACCATTGCGGATGGTAATGGGTCAATGATAACAGCGATAATATAACCGCCAAAACTACTGCCCATAGCTCTTTAGTTTTACCAGCTAGATTTAAAACGGCAAAAATGGTAATTAAAACTAAAACAACAACAAAAGGGTAAAGGGCCTCTCCTCCAGAAACCAACAACTGACTAAACAAGAATTTTTGAGATTTAGGGTTAAATAAGACAAAATTTTTAAATGCCCAAGAATTCCAATATGGTAAAACCACAAACACAAAAGGTAGAATTCCTGCCAAAATTAAGACTAAGCGCTTCTTCCAGGTCGCCTGTATCACTGCCACCATTGGTAAAAGCACCAGCAGTGGGAAAGTCTTAAAGCCTGCTCCCAAGCCTAACATCACGGTGGCCAAAGCCTGATGCTTTTGTGCCAGATATATTGCCAACACCACCAGAAAAGTGGGAATGATATCAAAACTGCCAATCATATAAGTAGCGTACACAACAACCGGATTAAAGAGCCAAAATAAAAAGCCGATTTTTTTCTCTTTGTCGCTCTCTAAAAGTTTTACCAACAGCCAGGCCATTGCCAGATCAAAGGCCAGATATGGCAATTTGAAAAGCAACAGATACCGAAACAATCCCGGATCACCGGCGGCGGCAGTCACTAGTCTGGCGGCTGTATCAAAAAATGATGGATCATAAAAAGGATTTAGAACAAACATGAAAGCCCCCAATGCAAAGTAGGCCAGAGGCGGATAAATAAACACTTCGGTGGTACCAATATTGGCAGCAATGGGATGATCAGGATTAAGGCTGGCCATAAAATCATAAATATTAACCACGCCATTGGATAATTGATGCGCTGACAATGATAGGCCGAAAAGATCAGTGTGTGAGGTGATGGCGGCAAGTGCCAGTTTGAGGGCAATGCCTATTAGAATAAACGGAAAATACCAGCTGGTCAAAACTTTATGTAATGAGTTCATCAATTTCTCTTTCAAATCTATTTTGAGAAAAAATTCTTACCTTTTCAGATGCCGCTTGTGATATTTTTTCTGCTAACGCGTGATCACTTGTTATCATTCGTGTATAATTTGATAATTCTTCAGTATCTTGCCATAAAAATCCGTTTTGTCCATGGTCGATAATTTCCGGCACTCCTCCACCTTTATATACGATAGGTATGCATCCGGCGGCCATCGCCTCGGCAACGGCAATACCAAAATGCTCCTGCCTCTCTGGCGAAGTTTCACCAAAACCGGCAGCATGCCAAAAAATAGTTGCCTTGTTTTTCAAGCTGACCAGTTCTTGTTGACTAATATCAACAAAAAATTCTACCGGAAACCCTTGGCTTTTTCTTTTCAATTCTTGCAGGAAATGTTCGTCTTGCTTGGCGCCAGCCACTTGTAACTTCCAACCACTAAATCCAGATTGACACATTTTGATAAAAACATCAACCAATATATCTTGCTTTTTACTATTTAATAAATTGGTAAACCTGCCAATTGATAAAATAATCTTGTTTTTCTGGTGAATTTGAGATTGTTGCGTCACCGGCGGATAAATAACTTTCGACTTAACCCCCCAAACCAGATCAATTATATTTTTGGTAAAGTTGGAGTTAACTACTACCTGTTTCCAGCTGGCTAATTTTATTTTACCAAAAAAATCTGTGGCTTGTGATTTACCAAAAGGTACTTGAAAATGCAAAATGCTTTTGCCAGCTGGCGAGAAAAAAATACTGCCATCTGATAAATAGAACACGGCTTGATACCGGCATAAAAAAAGAACTCTAGCCAGATCATTGGCCCCTTGTCCGAAAGGGGCTTTGACAAAATTGATGTTTGACAAATCCAGGCCAAATCTGTCTTGAGAAGTTTGCCTAATACTTTCACAGTCAAGAGTCTGTAAATGTTTATCTAGTAACACATCGACTTGGTGTCCTTTGCTTGCCCAATGGCTCCCAACTGTCCAGAAATAGCGTTCTCCACCACCAAAAGTATCAAGATAAGGGCTGTACAGGGCAATCTTCATGATTTAATGGAAAAATCAAATTGTTCTTTGATAAGTTTTTGATCTATGTTTTTATATCTATCTGGGAGAGATTCCTCGCGTTGCAATTCCCACAGTCGAACATAAATGATAAACATATTAAAGGTTTGGAACAAAACCTCAATCCAGCCTTCGGTACCGTTTTTCCATCGGCCCAGTTTTATTTGTTGTAAAAATTCACTGGCACAAACCCTTAATAGTCTCCACCAAGAAATTGTCGGATGCGCAGCTTCCAGTCTTAATTTGGCTTCTTGGTCAGTAAATAATTTTGATTTTTGCATCATGGAGTAGATATCTCGGTGCGACAGGTGTATTAGAGGGGTTTTGAGATGACCCAGTTTTCCTGCAAAATGGGGAGTTTCATGCAGCCGGCCCCGCCATTCCAAAAGAGCCTGTTTGCAAAACAGCCTAATTTGATAATCCGGCCACCAGCCAGATTGTTGTAGTTTCCCCAACAAAATATTGGCTCTGGGAATAGCCCAAGCACCAAACCGTGGGGTGTCTGACGCCATGGTGTGTTTAATTTCATCAGCCAAGCCCGCACTTACCCTCTCGTCAGCATCCAGATAGAAAACCCAATCACCACTCACTTTTAATAAACCAAAGTTCCTTTGATGGGAAAAACTCTGCATTGGTTCAATATATACATAAGGGGTATATTGCCTGGCAATCTCGACTGTATTATCGCCGGACGCATCATCAACCACGACAATCTCGTCCGCCAAACCCACAACCGATTTGAGGCAGGTATCAATCAAGCTAGCCTCATTATGGGTCAGCACAATTACGCTCAACATTACCATTGAGTGTAGCATAATTGGGGCCAAAGTGGTAAATTAGCACAACAAATATGGCCGATCGGATTGTCAGATTAAGACAAAAGCTCAAACATCGTCACCTGGACGGATTACTGGTAGCCAGCTGGCCCAATCGTCAGTTTTTAACCGGTTTTTCCGGAACCAGCGGATGGGTGGTCGTTACTGGTCGCGAACAACTCCTGGCAGTTGACTCCAGATATACTATCCAAGCCAGCAGGCAGGCTGGGGAATTTGAAGTGCATGAGGTTAGCTCGTTTAAAGAGTGGTGGCAACAATTTGCCAAAAGAGTCAAAGGCAAAAGAATCGCCTTCGAATCACACCTGGTACCGTTTGCCCAAGTCAAACAGTTGAAAGACCACAACATCAAGCTGGTGGCCTCTAAATATTTAGTAGAAGAAATCAGGCAGCAAAAGGATGACGGGGAGCAAAAACTGCTCCTGCAAGCCCAACAAATAACCGATAAAGCCTACAGTAAATTAAAAAAGAAGATAAAATTGGGCATGACCGAACAGCAGATTGCCTGGGTTATAGAAAAAATATTAAAAGAGTTGGGCGCCGGCAGTCTGGCTTGGCAGCCACTGGTGGTGGCCATCGGGTCAAATTCCGCCTCGCCTCATCATCCTCCGGGAAAAAGAAAACTGACCAAAGGTGATTTTGTCCAGCTGGATTTTGGATGCACGGTAGCGAGCTTTTGCTCTGATATGTCACGGGTAATGTTTTTCGGCACCCCAGACAGGCGGGCAAAAATTATCTACCAAGCAGTGCTTGAGGCGCAAGAATATGCCAAAACGTTGATAAAACCCGGGGTGAAAGTGGCCGCAGTTGATCAAAAAGTGCGGCAATTTTTGCAAAATAGAGGATTTTCCGAGAGTGAAATTTATAAACATTCGCTGGGACACGGCATTGGCCTGGAGGTTCATGAAATGCCCAATATTTCTGTTCGCTCAAAAGAAAAATTCGCGCCAGGTATGGTAGTGACGGTTGAACCGGGTATTTATCTGGCTGGTTGGGGCGGAGTCAGGCTGGAAGATGAAGTATTGGTAACTGCTGACGGCATAAAAACTTTAACCGGAGCTGCCAAATAGCTAACTCGCTTGTGGCCAAGGATCGGAAGTAAAAGGAATCGTTCTTACTGCTCGTTTATCTGTGCCAAATTTTCCTGTTAAATCTTGTTGAAGCTGTTTATCCAATGGATGATAAAAAGACGGAACTCGATTGTCATTTCTGGATACACCAAGAGTTTGAAGAGTTAAATTAAGGGCTTCCTCACCATTCTCTGTGTAAACCATATACGTTAACGATCAAACAGTCACGCCCCAATATCGTGGTTTTGTTTCTTGAGAATCTTTACCAATATCGCTTTCAGTTTTTGGCATACACTACCCTTATAAAACAATCGGTCATAAAAGTCAACCAGATTAGATGCCTTTGCCAAATCTACCCAAATAATAATCAACCACTGCTCGGCGTTTGGTGGAGTTCGTACCAAATAAAAATTTTAGGCTTTCGCGAAACAGAGCAAAACGAGCCCGAAAACGGGCAAACTTCTGGGCAAAAAGCAACCTGTTTCTGGTGATATAATAATCCTGCAAAGGTGAACCAAGGCCGGTGGCGGCGGCATTCTTGTGCCATAAAAAGGCTCGGGGGGCAAAAATGAGATCAAAACCGGCTTGTTGAGCTCTGATACATAAATCCGAGTCCTCATAATACAAAAAATACCTTTCATCGAACAAACCCACTTTGTCAAATACTTCACGTCTGACAAACATGGCAGCTCCTGATACAAAATCAGTTGCCTGCTCCTTGCTAAACTGGCCTTTGTCAATTTGGTCTACTCCCACATGTGACGCCAAGATATTATCCCAGTCAAGCTGGCCGCCGGCATACCAAATTTGGATATCGGGAATGTAAAAATAAATCTTGGGGCCAAAAATTCCCACCTTATGATGTCGCCGGGTAGCTGCCTGCAACTCGTCTACTAAATTCTCATCCACTACCGTATCAGGATTTAAGATTAAAACAAAATCTGCCCCCTGTTCCAGAGCATATTTTATGCCCACATTATTGCCGCCGGAAAAACCTAAATTTTGCTTGTTTTCTATTAGCGCCACCTTGGGAAATTGTTCTTTTATAGCCTGTGGCGAACCATCGGCAGAAGCATTGTCGACGACAACGACTGACAACTGACAACTGACAACTGACAACTTGTTCAGAGAAGACAGGCAATCCAAAATATCTTTTTTTAAATTAAAATTTAGAACAATCACGAAGACTTTTGACATAATCTTCACAAGAAGCGTTTCCACCAACTCTTCTTACCCAAGGCTTGTCTAGTCCAATAATTGAAATGGCTGTTGATTTGTTTTGACTCTTGAGTAATTTGTTTGATGTCTATATCTTCTTGTCTAAATCCTTGCTTTTCCCAAATTTTTATATAAAATACTAATAATGAAAAGGCCTGTAGCAGTGATAAGGCCAATCCGTGTAATCCATCTTTGTATCCTTCCCAGGCAAAAAAACGTCGCATAAATTCCTCTGTTGGTTTCAATATTAAATCTGGCCAAACAAATTTATACCCTTGATTAATTTTTTCTTGAGCCTCAATGTCAGTATAGCGATTCATCCGATTAATAAATTGGGACACTGTATCATAATTCTGGTTGACTATTGCCAAGTCTTCTCTGGCCTCAAGTCTTAGTTCTCTACCAAATGTTTGTGGTTTTAAATGAATAGCATTCGGCCAAATGACTGTTCCCTTTTGGAAAAATCTCACCTGATAATCGGGCCACCAACCAGTATGTTTGATCCATTGACCAAAAATTAAATTTTTGCGGGGAATCTGCACATGGGCGATGTCTTCTTTACCATAGTCTGTGGATTGAAGAATATCAGCCAACTCTTTCGGCGCCTCCTCGTCAGCATCAATTAAAAAAATCCAATCGTAACTGGCTTTATCCATTGCAAAAACACGAGCTGGTTCCACATAGCCGACACTTTGATGATGATAAATCTTATCGGTGTATTTTTGAGCAATTGCCACCGTCTTGTCAGTTGAACCATCATCCACTACCACAATCTCATCCGCCCATTTAACCGACTCCAAGCACCTGGCAATATTTTTTTCTTCGTTGAGGGTATTTACAACTGCCGATATCTTCATACGATATATCTTACTCCAAAGTCCGGTAAATCTTCACCTGATCATTGGCAAAAATTTCTTTGATATTATAATTACCCATGTCAGGCGACCAGGGTTGATCGACTCTGACATAAATATAGCCTATTTTATTATCTTTTAAAAATTGTTTAGCCCAATAAAAATCCCCGGTGCGGAAAAATTCTTTTTGGCCGGATAGGCGGCCTGCTATATCATAATCCATAATTTGGTTATTCATCAAATCATCAAGATAGGAAGGATGGCCGGAAAGGGCTGTTACATAAGCTGTGGTATCGTAAGCAAAAAGCGGTAATGGTTCTAGGAATTTTTCCTTGGCTCGCGGTTGATAAGGATAAGTCAAAACCACCCTACGGTCTTGGTTTTGTAAAAACTTGAGCGCCTGATATTCTTCTTTGGAAATTCTGGCTGGTGCTCGATCAGGCAGATAAGTGTAGAAAATAGCTATCGTGGTAGGAACAGCCAATATTAACAACATGGCCAAAAGCAGAGAGCGGATGGTGGTGGGAAAGGGAGATAATATCTTGGCAATGGAAATGGCCGCCAGAACATTAAATACTAAAACAACATAATAGAAAAATTGGATAGCATTCCAAGGATTACCTTTTTGGACAAACAACATTGGCGCCATAATTGCCATCACCGATAATATCAACAAGAAAAAGTGCAGGTTGTTTTTGGGATCAACCGTCTCTTTCCTGACAGAAAAAATTATCCATTTTATCCAAGTGATAATACCCAAAGACCTCAATCCTAAATTGCCAATTATAAAAATCAAAATACCCAAACTAGATGCTGCAGTGAATTTGAGCCAATTGGCATTTTCCTGTCCGGAAATGATAGCCAGATCCAATCTTGGCCAAAACACCCGATCCGGCGATTGCAGCATGGTGTGGATAAACCACAGCGGTTGAAACTGAAAAAGCGCTGATGATCCAAAATTGTTGGGCAAAAACACTACCAGCGCAATAACAATTGCCACCAACAGCGGTTTGATCAGCACCACAGAACGATTTTTGATAAAATCAACTCCCGCCAAGGACGCCAGAGAGCTCAAAAGTAATAATCCTCCATACGCTTTAAATTCAATCAAGGCTCCAAAAAGTATGGCCACTACCATAAAACCCTGCTTGCGTTCTAAAAATAACAACAGGGAAAGCAACGCACAAAAGAATATTGGAGCAGAGAGGGCAAACGGCATATTCAAAAGCATGGTAGAAGGTTGGTTGGCCCAGAAAGCTGATTCTCCGCCATAAAAATCTCCGCCTCTGACTATAGATAAAATCCAACCAAACGATCCGGCAAAATAAGCCAAAAAAACCGCTATCAGCGATGGCAGATTATGACCAGACAATCTTTTGGTAAAAGTATAGACCGATATGCCGTATAAAGCAGATATAAGCAGTGGAGTAAATCTAAAATAGAGGTCTAACAGATCGATGCTGGACAGGCGCGCCAGAGACGACATCCATAAATCATAAAAATAGTGATAATTTTTCAAAAGCTCGTGAGCATAATTGGGGTTTTGCGGAGGAAAGTTTTGTAACAGTTCTTGAATAACAGCCAGATGCCAAATGGCATCGTGGCCATTGGGCCCCCAAAAGCCTAATCCATAATTAAATTCCAGTCCGCTTTTTACAACCACCAAACTCTGAACTGCCACTCCTGATAAAACTATCACTGCCAAAACCAGATTATCTTTAGGCCATTTCGGCAACAAATCTTTTAGACCGAATTCTTTCAAATACCATAGTACAGACAGTAAAACCAGAGGGAGAACAAGCGGTCTGACAGAGAGCCAACCCAAGAGATAATTTATCAGGGTAAAAATAACTATTCCCAAAACCCAAGACATCACTCTTTCTTCCAGCGGATCAAGCGGCAGTTTCAGCTGTTTTACACAAATCCTGCCGATGGTAAAAAATGCCATAACAGCAATCATCCAGAACCACACCAAGCCTAAAAATAATTTCTGCCAATTTACTTCCGGTAAGATCTGTTTACCGTCGTACAATTGATCTTTCGACTTGAGGCTGGGCTTTTGGGAAATGGCATTAATAATTGCTTCTGAAACAGCAGTAATTTTGCCATCTAAATTAATATCCTGGGGTAAGAAGGTAATGGTTCTTTGTTTGCCGCTTTGATTGGAATACGAAATTGTAACTTGGTCTTGTCGTTTTTCTACTTTAAAATCGGTAATCTTACCATCATCAAATAAGATTTGCTGGCCAAAGGTCACCTCATCCAGGGCTTTGGAGGCAGTGGTAGCTAAATTTAGAGTTTGACATGATACGTCGTAGCAGAGCTCTTTTTGGCTATCATTATAGAGCCGCATATCCCGAATCATCGACCCCTGGTTGTTGAAAAAATATCCCGCCCTGTAATATGGTGACATGTACCAAACTACCTTGCCGTTTCCTCCTTGCGGATCATCGGCAGACAGTACCATCACTGGTGAGATAGTAGGAAATTGTTTTTGATACCAAGATGCAAATTCTGATGCAGTGACAACACTGATGTTGCCTGCTTGTTGTTTTTGAGCAATTAATTTGATTTGGTTTTGGTATTCATGGCCATACTTTTGCCAGGAATAATCATTCTCCAAACCAATAGTTAACTGACCAAAGCCATTGAATTTAGTGTTGGTGTAAATATCCACTAATTTGCCAAAATAATCGGTGTTCAGTTTGTGATAAGTCACATAGTCATTGGCCTGGACGCTAAAGGTCGACTCCGCCACCCCATTACCGTAGCCATTGAAAGGATCGCGGCTAGCCCATTGCATCACAACCACCCCAATCTTGGCATCAGCAGATTGGGCAGGAGATTGGGTATTGGCCCTAGAGGGATAATAGGGATAGCCCCAATATTGACCCCAAACCTGATAATTATCAGTGGTGTATTGGTCGGCCACAACCAGAGCAACTGCTATCTGGTACTTCTCTTTCATGTAGGAAAGAGAGCCGGCATCTATCCACCAGGCCCCCACTGTTTTGGGGAAGTAGCCAAACACTTCTTTAAACTTATCAAATTGCCTGTCAATCAATTTTTGGCGGTTGCCAGGTGTGTAACCGGTCAAAAGTACGCTTTCGGCAAAATGCCAGGAAGGGCTATTATTATATTGAACTTGGGCGCTTTTGGCCAAAGAGGGAATCACCTCTAAAAAAAGACCTGGCTCTTGATGGGGCTGGCCTTTTAACAATGAAGTAATCTGACTATTTGCCAAAGCATCAAACCGCAACAGCCAGCTGGCTGCCAGGCTGTTTTGGGATATTACCTGATATTCACCTTGAAGGGAGGTGAGCGGACTGTCGGACCGGCCCTTTTCCCAAAATTCTGCTCCTCTGACCGGGTTGATGATGGTCACAAAGGAGTTATTTTGAGCAAAAGTAACGACCGGAGATATACCTGCCAATATGGCCAAAACCAAACCGGCTATAATTTTTTTCATTAGTCTAATTATACGAAAGAGTCACCTTTGAGGCAATTTTACAGTTTCAAAAGCGCAGATAGCCTGCTCCGGTCAAAAATCAGCATCAACAAGCCATAAAATAGTCCGCCCAGTAGAACAGCCACCATCAGAGTCAGCCAATCTACAACCATCACTGGAGATAGAATATAAAGTGCAACACCCATCAGTAAGGAGACTACCAGTTGTTTATTAATATTAGACCATAAATCAATCTTGACGTGGCGATGCAGGACCACAATCGTCACCACCGAGGAAAATGAGATGACTGCCGCCGTATAGGCCACGCCGATAAAACCAAACTGCCACACTAACAAAGGCGTTAAAATCCAGGTTAGGACTGTCCACATCACCATCAGTTTCAAAACTGTTTTGACATGGCCAATGGCAGTTAGGGCGTTGGTATAAGTAGTGGAAATTGATGCCCAAAAGGTGGAGCAGGCAAATAAATAAATCAAGGGCAGGGCCGGTTGCCATTTACTAGAGACTATCTGACCAACTAAGCTAGGTGACAATGCCAAAATTCCTGCCAGAGTCGGATACAGCACCAAGGTGGTAACATATAAAGATTTTTCAATGGCGCCTTTTAATTGGTCTTGTTGGTCCTGCAACCGGGAAAAGGTCGGAAAAGTGACCCGGATGATAATATTCATAAATTCCAACGGTAAAAAAGCCAGAGCTTGAGCCCAGGTAATGTAGCCAATACCAACTGCACCAACCATTTTAGCAACCACCAAGGGTACTACCCGATCTTTTACCAAAGCTAGCAAGGCATTGGCTTGATATGGAATACCAAAATGTAACAGCAAAGTTGCTGACTGTCGAGAAATACCTAAGCCCACCTTCCAAGGGGCAATGACATAAATCAATAAAGTCCCGGAAACACCCCGAGCAATGGTAGCTAAAGAAAAACTTGTCAAACCATAATTTAAAAAGGCTAATGTCACCAGAATCGCATTAAAAATCAATGTCTCGACAATTTCTACAGTCACCAGGGGAGTAAATTTTAACTCTCTTTCCAATACTACTGCCGGCACTACTTTCAAAGATGATAGGAAAAAACCAATTGACAAAGCACGTATCAACCATACCCCATCATCACCCAGTTGATAAATTTGGGCCAGCAATGGAGCCAGGGCAATGATAACTAGGGTAATCACACCTATTAAAATCTGCTGGATGGTAAAAGTCGTAGTCAAATCCTGGCGGGTGATATTATCTTTTTTTTGTATCAAAGACGCCGCCAACCCGATATCGGAAAAAAACGCGAAAAAAGCAATTAAGGAAGTGCCAATATTAAAAATCCCAATTGTTTCCACCGGCAAAATCCGCGCCAGTATCAAATTTATGGAAGCAAAACTGATGGCCTGAAGAGCAATTCTCCTAAAAGTTAGGGTAAAAATGCCAGATACTGTCCGTTTTTTGATGGTTGCAAAATCAATTTCACCAGTCATGGATTTTGTCCAAAAATTTTGGTTTCTTAAAAAGAGCAATCAAGAAACCAACAAAAGTCAGCCAAGCTGCCAAAGAAACCAGATTAGTGATAGTCCTGACAGGAGTATCGATTAATTTTATGGAAACGGAGTGATCCCCTGGTGGAATATTAAATGTTATACGACCTAAATCGCCGCCAGGTCCATGACTGGTATTTTTCCCATCAATCTTCACATCCCAGGTGGGGAATTCATAAAGGGCCATCCTCACCCGAGCTCCTTGATTTGATTTTGTTAAGAAGCGAACGGAGGCCGAACCGCTGGCATAATTCTCAACGCGCACATCGCCTGATAATACCTCAACTTGCTCACTTGGAGCAGCAGCAGGAGGGAATTTAGCATCTTTGGGCAAGTAATCAAAAATCCCAGAAGTAATGGCGAATCTCCACAGTTCTCCCGATAATCTCTCATTGTCATCAACATAAAATCTTGTTGCCGGCTTGAAATACTGATAATTTAGGATAATCACCCCTAAGGCAGCAACGACCAAAAAAGTTCTCAAAATCTTGGTGCTAACATAAGGCTTCAGGCTAAAGATGCTGCCTGCTAAAAATGACGCTACAAAAATAGTCACCGACAAAATTCTCCAGGGAAATTGTAAATTCTGTAAGAAAGTCAACATTTCCCAAATAGGAGCCGCTTTATAGTGCATCAGGAAAGTCGATAACCAAAAAACAATAAAGAAAAATAAAATAATGATGGCTGTTTTGAATTGTTTTTGTTTCAGTAAAATAATGCTTGTAAAAAATGAAAAAACCACCAATATCCAGTGCAGGTATCCTACGGAAAAAGACAAACTATCTTCCGGACCCCACACCGACCCCCCGTAGCCCCAAAAATCAGAAAAGAATAGTTGGTTAATATCTACAAAATGCGCCAGATAATTAAAATAGCCCATAAACAAAGTTTCGACATGGACATACTTTGTCTCAAGAAGCACCACTACCGTAAAAAAGGCTGCCAGGGCTCCACCATACAGGCCCCCTGCCACAATTTTTGGTATTTGCCAAAAAGCTCTCTCTTGCACCAAGCGCAAAATAATCCACAAAAACGTTAATGGCACAAACAACAGAGTCATTAAATTATGCGATAACAAAACGCCGGCGTAGAAAAAGCCCAGCCAAAAAACATCCCGCCATTTTTTTTCTGTGATAATCTTGTCTATCATCCAAAAAATGCCCGGCGCAAAAGCCAGGGCCCATGATTCTGCCATGGCTCCCCTGACGTAAACATCAACCGCCCGGTATGGCGCATACATGTAAAAAAGTGCGGATAAAAATCCACCTCCAGAACCCCAAAATCGCCTGGCAAAAAAATACATTAACACACCGGAGATGGTAAATTGCAGGAAAAATAGAATTTTGACCGAATCAAAAAGCCCTACGCCAAATGAGTGGATGGCTGTTCCGATGTAATATGCAAACGGCGGGTAATAATTAAACAGCGGATACCCATATTCATAACCCATATCCGGTACCCACCGGCAAGGGATCTGGCCATCGGCAAAACATTTACTCATTTCAAAAATTCTCATGACCTGCAGGTCATCATGCATGGGAAAATAACCTTTGAAGATCAACTCCTTGTAAGTTAAAAATCCGGATAGGACAAGCACGATAACCAGGAAAAACTTATTCATGTTGGTTATTTTAGCTTAATAATTTGAAAAAATAATAATTCTTCTTGCTTTGATCGACCTGCCGGTTTAGGATATGAGGCAATCAGTTTAAGATGCGGGTCATTGGCAGGATGCAGTCTGGTTTTATTGACCACCAGATAAGCCAAATTCCCGCGATTGGCAAAATCAACTAGATCTTTGGGGATATTATAAATATCAGCATTCTGACCCATGCCAACCACCGTTAGATTGGGAATATCACGAACATAAATCTGCAGGCCATCCGGCAAAGTGCCGAAAGTTCCTTCTGTACCAACCAAAATTGGCCGCTGATCTGTGGCTTTTCCCTTCAAGAATTGAGCAATTTCCACAATCCCATAGCCGGCTGACCATTCTTCAACATAGCCTTCTCTTTCTTTGGCAGGAATGGCAGCTTGTGAGGGGTTGGTTAAAAGATACCAATCAAAAACTACAGCCGGCATCAATAATACCAGCAACCCCCAAGGCGCCAAATAATGAATTTGCTTAAGCTTGGCAATCGCCAGATCTGCAAAATAAGCTGCAGTTACCAGAAAAGGGAAGGTGGCAAAAATAATATATCTGGCGGTAAATCCTTTGGCGATAGCATTTTCTACCAACAGGGGACAGGTTGACCAGGCAGTAATAAACAAGGCTACTCTCCAGTTTTTTCTAAATAAGAATAACATGCCAGCAAAAGCCGCGGCAAATATTGGCCAAGTAAAATATGATACTAGCCAATCAAAGCTTTCAAAGATTCTGCCACAGCCCCAGGTAAATGAAGCCCCCCTGCACAATAGCCACCAGAACGGGCCGTTTTGTAGAAACTCCGCCGGAGTCAATATAAAATCATAAGTTCTTTGCCCAATCAGGTAAAAATAAGGAGACAGTCTTAAAATGTTATAAATCACCAGTGCCATTAGGGCCACCAGTATCCATAAAAGAGCCAACTTAACCAGTTTTGGTAAAGCCTGCCTGGAGAAATTAAACACCAGAATTCCGCTGGGAACCAGCAATAAATAGAAAAACCCGGGAGATTTAGTTAGAGTCGCAGCACCTATAACCATGCCCAAAATTAATGCCACATCCAGTCTGACAGTCCTTGCTAAAACCACAGACAAAAACATTGCCCAAATACCCAAAACTGTCAACAGTCCATCTGGCACTGCCAGGCGATCATAAAACACAAAAAAGGGCACTAAAACATAAAAAAAGGCGGCAATGCTACCTATTTTTTTGCTAAATAATTCCCTGCTCAATAAGAAAATTCCGATCATACCGAAAAAGCCGGCTATGACAGAGATTAAGCGACTGGCAAACAAGGGATCAGACCAGAGATTAACCAATGGTGATGACAACCACATAAAAAGAGGTTGTTTACCATCTGTGAGAGGTATAAATCTCCAGGCCGGATCACGCATCACTTGCGACCAGCGGATATAAATTGCCTCATCGACAAAAACCGGCAGAATGGTTAAGTTTGCTAGCCTGGTTGCACCAAATGCTAAGGTCAGCAACATACCAAGAATCAAGGGGTACTTATATTTTGCTAGTATATTGATCATAAACACCTTGAACATCTTCAATCTTTATTCGCAGCATGTCTGCCACGGCCTGAATTGAATCTTTAATGGGACTGATTCTTTTGGTCCCGACATAATGCCACGCAACCGGCACCTCGGCAATTTTGAAACCTAGCTTTTGCGCCATAAATAGCAGTTCCACGTCAAAACCGGCATTAACTGCCGCTCCTCTGATTACTTTTTGCCAGCGAGACAACAGCAATTCTGAAATAGTATGGGCTGCTTTGTTGGTAAAAGCCTTAAAGCCGCATTGAGTATCAGTCAGGTTAAGGCCTAAAATCATTGTTCTGATAATGGCAAATCCTGTGGCCATAATTTGCCTTAAGAGTGGCGCGCCCTGACGGTTGGTAGCTCTTGATCCAATGACAATATCATAACCTTGATTAAAATAAGTGGAAAACTTATCAAATTCACTCACTGGTGTGGCTTGATCCATATCTGTAAAAACAACAATTTCCCCTTGCGCCATCCCCAGGCCAGATAAGACTGTAGCTGCTTTACCTTGATGCAGGTTTTTAACCAATTTGAAATTAGAATGGTTCTTGGTAAATTGCTCGACTAATTCACAACTATTATCACTAGACCCGTCATCAATTATCAACACCTCCCAGGCTAGGTTTTTATTTCCTAAGTAATCGGCAATTTTTGCCAAGCTCCCCTTCTTCAAATTTTCGCTTTCGTTGTAGCTGGGAATAACAATCGATAAATCCTTCTGGTTGTTCATATTAATCATTTATCCTTTATCATTAAGCGTTGTCTTCTCTCAACAGTAATCCCTCCAAAACTAGCTTGCCTCACAATAACAGGGGCTATGCCTTTTTGACGTGACAGCCACGCTGCTAACCTCTCTGGGTGTGGCGGATCAACCTCATAGAGAGTATACAGGAGCTGAACCTGCTTATCCAAGGGCTCTTGATGGTAATTTTTCCGCCCATACCAACCAATTAGATAGTCATAAGCATACGGAACAACCGGAGGGACATAAACATCAGCATTAAAGGCTTGGCCTTTTGCATCCTGATAAATCCAGTCAATGGCTTGCAGTTGATTGCCTAAAGCAATCGTCTCACGACCATAGGATATATCTGGACTGGTGAAATTGGCCGAGAGCGGCTGGTTGCCCCGAATGAACAAAATGAAAAAAATCGCTACTACAATTTTCAACCAATAATTTTGCCATAAAAAGTACGCAGAGAACGAAACTAATAAAATTACCGACGGCAGGGTGGGCGAAAGATAATATCCCCAGACATAACCGTAATTACCATGATAAAAAAGCAGTGTAGCCAATGGCGACGCTGTCCAAATCAACAAAATTTTAATGTTGGTTGATAGTGTCTGACGCTTTAGATTGATAATGCCAATAACAAAGCTGGCAACTAGCAAGAATATTGTGATGGGTCGGTCGCGCATAAGTAAATTATTATAAACCTCCAGATAAAAATTTATCCTTTGCCAAATTACATCGGCAAAATTTAATTTAAAACTGGAATTGCCAGCAATAAGCTGGGCAGCCGCATTAGTCATTAAAAAATTATGCCTTAATTCAAAAAGAATATACGGAGAGAGTCCTATTAAAATGATTAAAACCGACAGCACTTGCGACCTGCGATCAAATGACAACCAAATATTTCTTTGCCAGATAAAAAGAACCAGACAAGCAGGAATAATGGTAATTAAAGAAACCGCCTCAAACTGGAAGCCAAAAGAGGCGGCAAATGCCAATAGCGGCAGGCCCCAACGTTTTTTCTGCGCTATCATCCATAAGGAAATTAGAGCCAGCAGCGTAAAAACCATTTGCGGAGAAGGATTGGAAAACCAGCGGGAAAAATTGACCAGTTCTAAGGATATGGCAAACATAAATGCTGCCAGCAAGCCGCAAGCCCTATTAAAAAACAGACTGCCGGCAATAAATATTAATAAAATTGCCAGGCTGTTGAAAATTCCCATCATAGTCGCCATTTGAGCCGGATCACCGCCGGTTATGGCAAACATGGGAGCCAGCAAATAATAATAAAGCGGCCCATGGAAAACGCCTTCGATGCCGGTAGTGGGACCGATCAGGGTTAATTTGCCGGACAGAATTTTGGCCACAGTTAAAAAATCACGTCCCTGATCATAGTAAAATCCCAGCAACTTATCCAAATTAGCAGTCCTCACCCAAGTGCCAAAGTAAAAAGTGATCAGCAGTAAGAGGTAAATTAGCTTATGATTTAACATCTCATCGCTTAAATATTGGAAAAATTTTAAATTACTGGAAGATGAATCTTTTTTATCCATAATTAATTTTTAGTTGGTGGGGATATAGTGTCCCAGTTTAAAAAGCTTTGTCCCCATCACTTGCCATTCTTTATCAATTTTTGACCAGCCGAATCCGGCAATTTCAAATTTGGGATGCCCCACCGGTTGGCAGATCGGATCCTCACACACCACAATCAACTGATCGGTAATACTATTTTTAGTATCCTGGGCATCAATGGCAACCGGCTGATGTCCGGCAAGCTCCAAATAATACTGATAAGCAGCATCGTAATTATTGCGAGAAATTAAGGCGAAATTAAAGCGAGAATTTTGTACTTCTTCAATGATTGAGAAAACTATTTGCTGTGTTCTTGATAGTTGCCTGTTGGGCGGGTTTAAATTGGGGTTTTTGGCAGCACTTAGAAAAAGCAGATATGCCAACATGGCCATCGCTAAAACCCGCAAGGCCAGGCCTTGCGAGGCTACATTTTTCTGAAAAAGATAGGCAAAAGCAACACCGGTCAGCAAAAACAGGGCCGGATTAACAAAACCAAAATAGTGATCAAAAACACCCATTTTATAAAGCGACATGCCAAAAATAGCCAAGGCAAACCACACTCCAACTACTAAAAATCCCCAATGCGTCTTTTTCGTCATATACAATTTACCGGCCTTATAAATCATATAAATAAACAACAGTATGGATACTACTGTTCCTGCCAACTGATCAAATCCGGCCAGATAGCGGGTAACAAATAATCTGGAGTATAAATCAGGAATCCTACCCAAGGCATTTAGGGGATTGATATTAACAGTCGTCTCTCTTTGTGAGAAAAACGCCACAAAAGATTGATAATTAATTCCGCCATGCCGCAAATCAAACCACACCAGAGGAGACATCAGAAAAGAAAACAGCAATAGAGATATCAGGGAACAAATTAAGAAGGAGCGGAGAGTAGAAAGCGGAGAGCGGAGAGTCTGCCTTAATGCCAGCAGCCAGAAAAAACTCACAATAGCGGCAAGAATTGTGCCCAAATAGTGCATCTGCAGGGCAAAGGCCAGTGAAGTGCCGGCGACAACAAGCCAGCCAAATTGTTTTTTGCTAAGCACCCGATACATGGCAAAAACGGTCATTAAGGCAAACAATGGCATCGGATTGGGATTCCAGGAAGATTTGGCATAATAGATAGTTACCGGCGAGAAGGCGTATAGGAGAGCTGCTATTATACCAGCCACTGGGGAGAACATTTCCCGGCCTGCCAGCCAGATCAAAAAAACCGTGGCCGTGCCCAGCAGAGCCACTGCCACCGCCGGCCCAACCGGCGAAAAGTTAGCCAGCCATAGGGGAATTATCATCAGGTAATAATAAAGCGGCCCCAGGTACATATTCCCCACCGAAGTGGTCGGCCCCAGTAGCGTCCATTTGTGATCGCCGGGAGCAAATCCGGTCAGTTGATACTGGATCTGGTAAATCAGCTGCTTGACTACCAAGGCATCGCGACCCTCATCTCCCAAAAAAGTCATATACTGGTCAATCTGCCACAGGCGGAAAAAGAGAGCAATCGTCACAACAAGGATAACTATGAGAAACTCGAGCCGGTTGGCTCGAACCCAGGAGGCAAATCTGTGCATGGATTATAGTATAGCAATTTGTCAGTTTCTAGTCGAGGAATTTGCCTGCAGTGAGCCCTTCGACTTTGCTCAGGATAAACTACTCGAATTTGAAGGTGGAAAGGATTTGGTCAAAAGTATTTACGTGAATCCTTACTTCAGGAAAACTACCATTTTGCTCTAAACGGATAGTATAAATTTTAGAATTATGCTTAATGTAAGCAGATTTAAAAGGATAGCTCTGAGATAAATCTTCCCAAAATTGAGTTACTTCTAATCCTTCCAGGCTATCTATGGATAGTTTTTTAACTGTTCTGCTTACTCCCTCTCCTTGAACCCTGTCTTTCTCAACATACTCCTCAAAAGAAAGACCTTCAGGATTATATTCCTTATTAATTTCGTATACGCTGATACCTGAAAATAAATAATCAACTCCTCCTCCAGGAGACTCATTTGGGAGAGGTGGGTGAAGTGAAGATCCTGGCCCATGATCTAAATCATTCTCCCAATTAGGTGGGTATTTTAGCGAATACCCTAATTTTGTATTTGTATATGTTTTCCAATCAGCCCCAATTGATCCCGATTTAATCGGGATTGAATCGGGGTTAGCAGTTGGATTTGGTATGGTAGTTGGGGTGGGAACCGCAGATGAGGCGGGCTTGGGCATGGCCACTTGGCGGGAGACTTGCTGCCAGACAAAAGTTCCAGCTACTCCCAAAATCATTGCCACCAAGCCTACCAAAATCAGTCCGGCTTGGCCACCTTCCGTTAAAAAGCTGCGGAGTAGTAAACCTTTTTGAAAATTTTTTGGATTAGGCCGCATGCTGCTCCAGTTTGGTGATCCTTTTTTCGTGACCGGATAGTTTATCGCCGTGCACAAGGATAACATTATCCAGTTTGCGCTCGATTCGCTCGTCATTGTCTTGTAGCTCTTTGACGTCTTTTTTCAAGCTTCTCACGTCTTGCCGCAAGTCCTCTATTGATTCATGGACATGCTCAAATGCCGGCATTACTACTTCCTCTAATGCCTCAATAACGGCTGTTTTGATTTCTCCATTACTTTTTTGTTTCATAATTACATGCTACATCAAAGATCGAAAAACTGTCAATCAACAAAAGTGAACAATGATAAATTAACGCAATTCCCCCCACAATTTAATCAGTTCCCTAAAGGCCCTTAAAATTACCTGAATATTGGCGCCGGTGGGATGGCCAGCCATCCGAGGATAATGATGAACCGGCACTTCCACAATCTTAAAGTGGGCCCTTTGGGCTTTGGCTAGCAGTTCTGCCGACACCATGGCGCCATTGGCTTCCAAGCGGGGAATAGTATCAATGACTTTTTTCTTAAGCAGCTTAAAACCGCAATCAACATCACGAGCCCTAACATTAAACAACAATCTCATCAGGCCAGTCCAAGCCTTGGCGTTGAATTGCCTGACTAACCCTTCCTGACGCTTGAGGCGATATCCTACCACCATATCACAACCGGTAATTTTGTCCAAAAACTTACCAATCTCGGAAAAATCAAACTGACCGTCGGCATCGGTATAACAAATCAAGCGGTAGCGACTTGCATAAAGTCCGGATTTGAGAGCTGCCCCATAGCCTTGATTGGGCAAGTGAGTAATCATTCTGATATGGGGATCTTGGGCAACATACCCATCAACTATTTGAGCCGTCTCATCGCTCGACCCATCGTTGACTACAATAATCTCATAAACAGCAGCAATTCTGTCCAATACATAAACAGCCTGATCTAGGGTTTTGGCAATATTTTCCTGCTCATTATAAGCAGGAAAGAAGACGGAAATTTCGTCAATTTTATCCATAAAGAGAGTTGCCACACGCCGCATAACGCTCTGCGTGGCGTTTCCGCAAACTCGAGTTAAACGAGTCTATTTTAACATATTTTTGTGATATGCTATGATTAACTAAATGAGCCGTCTCTATTCTGACTTGGTCAAAATAGCTCTCTTTTCCTTAGGCACAACTTTTTTACTCTGGTTGCCTTTTTTGCTGCATCTGCCTAATTTTTGGGGAATTAACTTGCCTGCCGGCGGATTTGAGATTATTCTGCGTAATTTTGACGGCCTAAATTACACAATTGTGGCCAAATCACTATATAACCCCTCCATTATTGCCGGTTTTCCCCAGATTAACCTGCCGCCTATTTATTTTGCCTCGCATTTCCCGGGATATCCCTTGCTTATCAACTTATTCTCGCCTGCCTTGGGTTATCTTTATGGCATGGTGGCAATAACTTTGGCATTTGCCATAGCATCAGCCTGGGCATTTTATCTGATGGTCAAGAAACTAAATTTATCTAATGCCCCATTATGGTTATCTCTGGTATTTCTAATACTGCCAGCCAGGTTTTTAATTGCCAGGAGCGTACCTGCTCCGGAAACAATCTTCATTTTTCTTGTTATTGTGGCCATTTATTTCTTTATCAGGGGCCTGCAAACCGGCCATCAGCAAGACTTCTGGATTACCGGAATATCGGGGGCGCTGGCTCAAACTACCAGGAGTCCAGGAATTTTACTTTTTGTGGCGTTGGGTTTGTATTGTTTATATGAGTTTGCTGTCAATCGTAAACTTTTATGGAAAGCTTTCCCCCTATTCCTTATTCCCTTAACCCTGCTGGCAATTTTTTTCTGGTATGACAAAGCTTATGGCGATGTTCTGGCATATTTTCACTCCGGAGATAATATACATCTGACACTGCCGCCTTTTTCGGTATTTAACACCCAGCAATTTTGGGTAGGTACGATCTGGCTGGAAGACTTAGTATGGTTATATTTAATTTACATTATTGCCGCCATCAGGCTATTTAAGAAAAAACTTTATCCTATGGCATTTTTTGTGACGGTTTTTTTGGCTGCTTCGATGATGGTGGCTCATCGTGACATAGCAAGGTACAGTCTGCCGATTGCCCCATTTGCTATTATAGCCTTTGAGGACATCATCCAAAGGAAAGAATTTAAAATCGGCCTAGTTCTTGTGGCTTTGGCCATTTATCTTTTTTCCTTAAACTTTATTTCCTATAACGTTTTCCCTTTTTACAACCTAACACCATATCGTTAAGGTTTGGGTCTTTTCCAAGTAAAGAAATGGTTCATAATAAAATTCCACATCATCACCGCTGGAATAGTCACAAAAAAGTATAAACGGTAGTGCTCATTGCCAAACTGAATGGTCAGAGATTTAATTATCAAAACGCTAATCACCAAACCGCCAATGCTGATGGTATTGAAACTAACAAATTTTTTCCAAAGAGGAGCCTTGACTTTTCTCTGGCCAAATGTCCAAACATTATTCCAGGTAAAGTTATTGACTATGGCTACTTCTGTTGAGAATATTTTAGCAGTAGCAGGAGCAGTGCCGAAAAATTCTACAATTGCCACATAACAGATAAAGTCCACCACAGTACCGCTAACACCAACTAGACCAAATTTAACAAGGGTCTTAAATTTCCTGGCGCTTTTCAAAACTGGCACTTTGATATTCCACATTTTTAATCTAAATTCCGCAGCATAAGCCAACAAGTCATAGATATATTCCCAAGTAGCCATTTTTGATTCCCCTGCCGCTCGCTTGGAAAATACAATTGGAACCTCTGCTACTTTTGCCCCCCTGCTGATAACTTCTGTTATCAAGATGGGGGCAAAAACCCAACTTGACTCACGAGCAACTTGTGAGTTTTTAAGCTGGTCAACTAAGCCAGCTCTAAAACACCTGTACGAGGTGGTAAATTCATGTATTTTCCAGATGCCTGTTAAGAGTTGGACAATAAAATTAGCGCCATAAGACAGAACTCGGCGAAAAAATGGCCATTCGTTGATTCCGCCTTCGGAGATGTAGCGGGAACCAGTAACAAAATCGTAACCTTGTTCCAATTTTTTAATTAATCGGGGAATATCTTCAGGATTGTGCTGGCCATCTGCATCCATTCCCACAAGAATATCGGCAGCCAGACTATCTTTAGCATATAGAAAACCTCTCCAGTAGCCTGTACCCAAACCCCTTTCCATTACATCCAAGAGGTGTACCTGGGGGTTGCTTGCTGCCATGTCTTTGACTATCTGGCCTGTGCCATCCGGAGAGTGAGAATCAGAAACCAATACTTCTAAACTATATCCGTCAAGATTATCTTGTTGTTTAAGCACTTGTTGGATAATCGTTGAAATGATGCCCTTTTCATTATAAGTTGGAAGTACCACCACCACTTTTTTCATATCACCCATGATAGGGTAAATATCAAGAAAGGGCAACTGGAAAAAGCTTTCTTAGGCGTTTGATTTGAAATATTCGATAGTTGCGATGATGCCATCTTTGAATGGCACTTGTGGTTGCCAACCCAACACTTGTCTGGCTTTGCTAATATCAGGTTGGCGGCATCTGGGATCATCTTGCGGCAAGGGTTTATTAATAAACTCTACTACGGGATTGATCAGTTCTTTAACCATTTGAGCAATTTGTAAAATAGTAAACTCCTCCGGATTTCCTAAATTAAAGACTTCACCTTTGGTTTGCTCTTTGTTCATGGCCATCACCAGACCTTTTACCATGTCTGACACATAGCAAAATGATCTGGTTTGGTTACCGTCGCCGTAGATAGTCAAGCTTTGCCCATGCAAAGCTTGATTGATAAAATTGGAAATCACCCGGCCGTCATCTCTCTGCAGCCGTGGTCCATAAGTATTAAAAATCCTGACAATTCTGGCGTCTAAATTAAATTTACGAACATAAACCATGGTTAAACTTTCGGCATAGCGTTTTGATTCATCGTAACAAGACCTTTCGCCAATGGGGTTAACATTGCCCCAATAAGTCTCTTTTTGCGGATGCTCTTGGGGATCGCCGTAAACCTCGGAGGTGGAAGCCAGCAAAAACTTGGCATTGAGATTTTTGGCTAAGTTGAGCATCTTGTGAGTGCCTTGGCTATTGGCAATCATGGTTTCCACTGGATGGTTTTGATAATCAATGGGGGATGCCGGTGATGCCAGATGGAAAATCGCATCAAACTTTTCCTTAAAATTTATTTTATCTGCGATATCTGCTTTTATAAATGAGAAGCTGGGATTGGATAAGAGATGGCCAATATTTTTTTCTGAACCGGTGATAAGATTGTCGACACAAACTACTTGGTGTTTGGCACCTATCAGATGGTCGCAAAGATTTGATCCGATGAAACCAGCACCGCCGGTTACTAAAATATGCATATGGCTTACAGCTTACAGCTTACAGCATTAAATACCGATCTGCTTGTGAGCCATAAGCTATTTACTAATTACACTTTCTCCCGCCAATAGTTAAGAAGATCTTCCAATGTTTTTTCAAAAGATATGGTTAGTTTCCATCCGGTTTTTTTGACAAACTTAGTATTATCACCCAAAAGTATTGGCACGTCGGAGGGGCGCATTCTGGTAGAATCTTCTTTGATTGCCACTTTAACCTTAGTGAGGGATAGCAGGTGATCCAACACTTCTTTGATCTGCCAAGTTTTACCACTGCAAATATTGTAAACTTCGCCTGCTTCTCCTTTTTGGGCTGCTGCAAAATATCCCCGCACCATATCCCGAACATCGGTGTAATCCCTTTTTGCATCAAGGTTCCCAACCAAAATAACCGGATCTTGTTTGCCTTTCTCAATTTCAGCAATCTGTTTGGCAAAAGTGGATTCGGCAAAAACTTCACCTCTTCTGGGACCAGTATGGTTAAATCCCCTAGTTCTGATAATCCTCATGCCATAACTTTGGCAATATTGATATCCCAGATAGTCCATCGCTACTTTAGAAACAGCGTAAGGGGAAAGCGGTCTCAAAGGGTTTTCTTCTGTAATGGGAACCTCATTGGGATGAACTAAACCATATTCTTCGGAAGAACAGGCAATTTGTACAGCTGGATTGATTTGGGCTTTTCTGACTGACTCAAACAAGTTAACAGAGCCAATTACATTTATTTCTAACGTGGCTTCAGGAGAAGTCCAAGATGCCGGCACATAACTTTGCGCTGCCAAATGGAAAACATAATCCGGCCTGACAGAAAGCATAATATTATCTAAAGAATGAGAATCGAGCAAATCTGCTTCTAAAATCTTTACCTTACCCTCAATTTTATCCATGTGTTCCCGGCGTGACCGCCACCTGGCAATACCATAAACTTCGTGGTCTTCGTTCAATAAAAATTCGGCCATGTGAGAGCCAGCAAATCCGGTAATTCCAGTAATGAGTGAGCGAACTTTTTTCATTCTAATTCCTACCGATCCCTTGATATATAAATCCTAAAGATCTAACTTGATTGGGGTCATAAATATTCCTGCCATCAATTATAACTGGTTTATTCATTAATTTCTTCAACTCTGATAAATCTAACTCCTTAAATTCATTCCATTCTGTCACAATCATGATAGCATCCGCGCCACGGGCAGCATCATACGGATCTTGGGCAAAGTAGACATCGACATTTTGTAAAATTCTTTTGGCGTTGTCATTGGCCACAGGATCATAGGCTTTAACATAAGCGCCGCCGGCAATTAATTTATTTATGATACTAACAGACGGTGCTTCTCTCATATCGTCAGTATTGGGTTTGAAAGACAAGCCTAGTACTGCAATTGTTTTATCATTTAAGCCATCTAATAGCTTTTGGGTTTTTTGCACAAAATAGTCCACCTGGTCTCGGTTGATCTGATCAACAGATTTTAATAGATCAAAATCATAGCCTGCCTTATCGGCAATTTTTATGAAGGCTATCACATCTTTGGGAAAACAGGAACCGCCATAACCAACGCCTGGATGTAAAAAGTTGCGGCCGATCCGACGATCCAATCCTACCCCATCCAAGACCACTTCAACATCAGCCCCGGTTTTTTCGCACAAAATCGCCACAGCATTGGCAAACGATACCTTTGTTGCCAGTAGAGCATTGGCAGCATACTTGATCATTTGAGCAGAACGAAGATCACATACCAACCTTTGGCCGTTAAAATGCTTGTATAAATCAAGTAAAATATCTGCCGCTTTGTTACCCTTAGTGCCAAAAACAATCCGATCCGGCTTCATGGCATCTTCCACTGCCGATCCTTCTCTTAAAAATTCCGGGCAAGAAGCAAATTCATACCTGGCTTTGGTATTTTTCCCGATTAAACTCTGCAATTCGTCTTCCACCCCAATGGGGACAGTGCTCTTGATGGCAATCAAAGTATAGCCTTTTAAGTGTTTGGCTGTTTCAGAAACTGAATTAAATAGATACGTCAAATCAGCTTCCCCATTGGCAGCCGGAGGCGTCCCAACACAGATAAACACTATTTTGGATAGTGGTACCGCTTGACTATACTTGGTGGTAAAAAAAAGCCGGTGCTGGTTAATATTTCTTTTAACTAACTCTTCCAAACCTGGTTCATAAAATGGGATCATGCCGTTTTTGAGCATTTTAATCTTCTCCTCATCTATGTCCACGCAATAGACTTTATGCCCAAAATCGGCAAACACCGCACCTGTAACTAAGCCGACATAGCCAGTACCAATAATTGATATCGTCATAAAATATTATTTATAAGGTATTAAAATCCCATCACAAAATCAGATAATTAATTTGCCTGCTGCTGATCATACAGCTGATCAATAGCTTGCTCGACGCTTGATAATTTGACCCCGCAATTTTCAATTTTACCAGTCAGTAGGCCACCTTGTACAGGCCGAGGAGTTGTTTTTCCTGATCTTAGAGATTCAGCCAGTGATCCCCTTTTCACTTTATGGCCGGCTTGGAAAAAACGATCAAGCAGCATCACGGCAAAATCGTAAGGAGAAATAGTTATCTTATCTCCATTAGCGGCAGCCACATGGAAAATTCCAGTCAGCCGATCTGATAAAATTTTATCCAGGGCCAAAGACAAGTCGTCCACCCAAGTTGGGGTCAGTTCCTGGTCATCAAACATAGGATAAAGCTGATCTTTTTTATATAAATCAATGATCCTACTGGCAAAATCTAATTTCTGTGGATAATTTGCCCTGAAGGGATAGGCAATACGGACAACTGCCGCCTCCACCCCTGATTGTTGGATCTTTTGCTCTCCCGCCAACTTAGTCCAGCCATACCAGGAAATTTCATCCGGACTGTCAACTAACTGGTCATCTTCCTTATACGGCCCTTTTTTACCATCAAAGATAAAATCCGTAGAAATATAGATCAATAATTTACCTGATTGTCGGCAGGCCCGGGCAATCCGGTCTGTGGCATCAACATTTAATTTCCAAGCCAGGCTGTCTTGTTTTTGCCCTCTTTGTTTTTCAGCAGCGTCTACATCAGTGAATGCCGCCAGGTGCAAAAAATATGGCGAGGCTGAATCGGCAATAATTTGCTCAACGGGTGATGATAACAAATCCAGCATTTGGTATTTAATGATAGGTAACTGCCGCGCCGAATTTTCAGCTTCCTGCCTATCAAGCGCCACAAAATTCCATTTGTTTGCCAAAAGCTCTACCAATCGTGAGCCGACCAGTCCAGTAGCGCCGGTAATTTGTATCAAGGTTTGGTTAATTTTCTCCTCACTCCCTGCCAATTCCTTCATGGTCTATTTCTTCAGATCTTGTCTGATAAGTTCCCAACTAAATAATCTGCCGTCTACCAGTTTAATCGCTGCTTGCTCAAACGGGATTCTGCCTTCAATTTTTTCCGGATCATAAGCTTGATTGGTCACATTCAAAAAAAGCGCCTCTTGTGATAAAGCCATAAAACCATGCAAGACTTGTGGCGGAATCCATAACATATACCTTAAATCATCTGCCTCCCCCATATGGAAAAGGTTTAACAGGCCAATGGTTGGCGAATTCGGCCGTGTATCAGCCACAGCAGCTATTATCTCGTTTTTGAGCATCACCCAGCGGTCAACTTGAGCCAGCCCTTGCGGATGGGCGGGGTTAGGATGAACATGCCATAAATTTTCATCGCGGGCCACCCAAGATTTGGTTTCCGACACATATCCATGGACTGGAAGGTATTCTTGGTTGAAAAAATCAGTCCATTTGTCAGAACTGCTCATAAACTCCTGATTCCAGCCCCGTTCTCCAGCTGGCCTATCCACCGGCTTTACCTTGACCCCGTCAATTATTTTTTGATTAGCGATATTTTTTAATGTGATGTAATTCATAATCTATCATAGGTGCTCTGTGCAGATCTATCAACGTTGGGTCTATCTTTTTTCAAGGGCTTCCACCACCATTCATTTTCCCTAAACCATTGCACAGTTTTTTTAAGTGATTCATCAAAGGTATATTCTGACTTCCACCCTAACTCTCTTAACTTAGTGCCATCATTTGCATAACGAAAATCATGTCCCAATCTATGTTCCACATACTCAATATAGGACTCATCTAATCCCAAAACTTCTAAAATCTTCCGTGTAACCTCTAGATTAGTCTTTTCTTCTCCTTGAACTAAATATGTTTCCCCAAGCTTTCCTTTTTGGATAACTAAATCTATGGCTCTTGCATGATCTATAACATAAAGCCACTCTCTAATATTTTCTCCTTTCCCCATTAATGGAACCTTCTGTCTTTCAATTAGATTCGTAATAAATCGTGGGATTAATTTTTCTGGGTCATGATAAGGACCATAATTATTTGCGCAATTTGTAACAGTTGTCGGTAGCCCGTAGGTTTCAAAAAAAGCTTTTACGAGATGGTCTGCTCCTGCTTTTGAAGCAGCATAAGGAGTTCTGGGTTGTAAAGGAGTTTCCGGAGTGAAGGGTGAATCATTAGGTCCCAAACTTCCATATACTTCATCCGTAGATACATGATGAAATCTTTTTACTTTATTATCCAACGCAGCTTTTAACAAAACTGCAGTTCCCCAAGTATTAGTTTTTACAAATACCAGCGGATCCATAATCGATCTATCCACATGAGACTCGGCGGCAAAATGTACCACCATATCAACTCCTTGCATAACCTTTTTAACATCTTCTTCGTTTGCTATATCTCCCTGAACAAAAACGTAATTGGGATCGTCTTTAATATCTTTTAAACTCTCCAAGTGACCTGCATAAGTTAATTTATCAAAGTTGACAACTTGGTCACCTGAATGATTTTTCAACCAGTAGTGAATAAAGTTAGATCCGATAAATCCGGCTCCGCCGGTAACTAATAATTTCATAAGTTTTTTTTAAACTCTTTCAATATTTTTGCTATATATTCCTGCGCCTGCTCTTGATCCTCTTCCTTGGGCGCCCAAGGAGCAAATTTTTTATGGGTTGACGGATTGTAAGGTCCTTCTATTATTTCGTAAAATACGTCAACAGCAGACAAGCCGATTACCGTATGCCAAGTACCGGGTTGTATCTCGCAAGCCTTAACCGGTCCCCTGGAGTCAATTACACAATGGCGGGTAACTTTCCCCCGGTCATCAAATTCTACCACTACTCCCCGACCGTCAAGGGCGATAAATAGTTCCACTTTATCCGGGTTGCTATGCTGGTGCGGCGGGGCATAAGTACCCTGGCAAAAAACATTAATCAGCCTTTGCACTGCTTCGGAGGGCTGGTGAAAGTTATAATTTGAGCGCCGGCGGGCAGATCGCTTGGCAGTATTAATCACTTGGGAAATCAATTTTTGATCCACAGGAATAATCATAGAGAGACTCACTTACTCTTACCATTTTCCTGCTGGTATTTTTTAGCCCAGTATTTATTGGCTTCCAGTAAGGTATCAAAAGTGCCGGCATCCCTCCAATAACCTTTAAGCTCTGCCCAACGAAGACTACCGGTTTTTATGTACTGATTGTTAACATCAGTAATTTCTAATTCTCCCCTGGCTGACGGTTCCATTTTTCTGATAAAATCAAACACCTGATTATCATAAACATACAGCCCGGTTACTGCCCAATTATTGGGAGGATTTGGGGGTTTTTCTTCAATTTTGACAATTTTAGTCTGGTCTTTATCATCAAAATAGGGCACACCAAAACGCTGCGGGTCTGGAACTTGTTTCAAAAATATTAATGCCCCATTAACAAAACTGCTTGTGGCTTGACTGATATCAGCATCAGTGGTATTGTCGCCCAAAATTACTGCTACAGGTTCTCCATCGGCAAAATCCTCACAGATGGACAGGGCCTGGGCAATCCCGCCTTCATTTTCCTGATAAGCATACTCCAAGTGGTCAATCCCAAAATCCTCCCCGTTTTTCAAAACTCCTATAAAATGGCCGGCGTGAGGGCCACCGCAAACCACCATAATGTCACGAATTCCGGCTTTAACCAAAGTCTGGATTGGATAATAAATCATCGGCTGGTTATAAACCGGCAATAAATGCTTATTGGTAGCATAAGTCAAAGGATAAAGCCTTGTGCCTTTGCCGCCTGCTAAAATGACACCTTTCATAATATTGTCTACGACTGAATGGCCAAACCAATCAAAATCAGCGCTGCCAGCGCTGCAAAGCAAGCATACTCTAAAATAATTTTTACTGTCAAATCATGGTCAAGCCAATGGTGGATAATTGCCCAAATCACATAGATGGATGAAACTGATAAAGACAGGCCAATCCTGGCTGGTGTATTATGGCCCACCAGAATAAACGCCAGGATAAAAACTGCGCCCAGCAATACTAAAATTAAATATTCAAAAGTGTGCCTGCTAAAAGATTGCCACATGTCTGACCGCCTCCCGGGTAATCTCGCCTGCTTGAATTGAGAAAATTAAGGCCAGTAATAAAATCAAGAAAAGCGCATGGGCTCCTTGATGGCCAACTTGCCTCACCACTCTTTGGCGCGATATCACCAGCCAATCAATCGCCAACAGGCCTGCTACAAAAAACATCATCACAAGAGCTGTGATCCTGGTGATCACAAAAGGATCAACAACCGGTTCAACTGACGACTTGATGGTTGATTTGATCGGCACAGATAAGGTCTCTTGCAAGGTGGGAGCCGAGGCAATTTGTGGCCGTGGGATGGTAATGGCTGGCTCAAGTTCTACCTCTTTCGGTAAATGCGCAATTGCCGGTTGTGGCCCACCAATAATTTCTTGTGCTGATGTGACAGTTGGTATGGTAGTTGGCGTTGGGGTAGCTGCAGTTGTCTGCGGCAGGCTAGCAAGTTGTGAAGGCCGGGTGCCGAACATCTGCACCACCAAAACACTATCTCCTCCTCCGTAAAATCCTTCCACCACTGCCACGCCAATTTCCCGATAATGGGAATCCAGCAAATTAGCCTTGTGCGACGGGGAAGCAATCCAAGCTTTTACTACCGAATCCGAATCAGTAAAATTTCTGGCTAAATTCTCGCCGGCAAACAGATATTTATAGCCCTCTGTGACAATAAAATCCCATGGCTGTCTGCCATCAGGCGCAGTGTGTGACCAATAATTTTGGCTGATCATATCTTTGGCTTTGGCAATAGCAGCAGTAGTTAGCAGAGGATTATCAGACACTGCTGGTGCGCCAACTTTAGCACGTTCCTGGTTAGTCAGCTCGATAATCTGTTGCGAAGTTACGGTTGATTTGATCCCCAAGATATCGGGCCTGATCTGGGCAGCGGTAATGAGCCCAGCTTGAACCACAATCAGTAATATAAGATAGACCGCCAGTGAGGGAATTTTAACTAAATGAGCCCGATGGCCATTTTTAGGATGGGGCAAAAACCAGTGCCTAAGATTCATGAGGATATTATATCAAAATAGGGATAGTAAACAAATCTCACCCCGATTGCCCCGATTAAATCGGGGATTAAATAGGGGTAACGGGGATGAAAGTATAACCCGCCTTAATTCTGTTTTTTAGCAGAATGAAGGCGGGTATTCGTACGATATTTAGTTGTGAGATTAACTGGTCCTCGATCTGCTGCATATTGTAACTAATGCTCCCAGCAGACCGATGAATGATCCTATCATGGACATTAAGAGCAGTCCTGCTCCAGTGGCTATAAAGGAGTTCTCTTGCGTTGCAAGACCCATGGTTGCGAAGACTCCTCCGGTGCTCGCCAAAAGAGCAACAGTCAACATCCAAATTGATGACATTTCCCCCTCCTTTACAGGCATTCTGCTAGCTTGGTGATGTGGCCGATCAATTCCGTCAAACCGGCTAGCCCCAGCAATCCTATTGGAACAAAGGACCATTTGACTAACCGAGGAACAAGGGAACTTCCATAATATGGATCGTCCCAGCTGCTATGAGAAACGCTATGGTAAACCAGCAGGTTTTCCAGCCCGATCAGGACAGCGGCAATGACTCTGGTCAAACCAGGAGTGGTGGCCAACCAGCCCGCTATCATACCCAGAAAAAGTATGATAACCCCCATTATTGCCACAAAATAGGGATAAGGTGGTATGTAATCACGTCCCTTGGGAGGAATTGGTCCGGGGCAGTCTGTTATAAAAAACGTAATTTGCCAGACGATCAAAGCCCCCACTCCCCAAAGGAGAAGCGGATGGCTCTGTGAGTTACCTACAATAAACCAATAATAGAGCGCCGCCCAAACTCCTGGAATCCAAATTGCCGGCATCCAGCTTACTGCTCTGTTCACCTCAAGCCTCCTTTTTTCATCCCGTCTTACGCGACTTCACAACTAAATTTGTTAAAGAGCTAATGGAAAACCATCCTGCGGCAGCTGTTGCCGCAAACATTCCCATTATTGCGGCCAATAATAACAGAAAGAGGGCTTAAAGATCAAATCAGACGAACCAAAAAATCAAAATACTGAAGGACTAAACAGATAATTTTTTATAGTACTCAATGGTGCGGCGCAGACCTTCTTTTAAGTCAACTTGGGCGCTCCAGCCCAGTTCTTTTTTTATTTTGGCAGATGAGGCCACCAGTTCCGGCACATCCCCTGATCTGTTGCCCTTATCCGCTATTTCCAACCGATACCCCAAAATATCAGAAATGGCGCTAATGACATCTTTAACTTTTACCCCGGTTTCTGTACCAATATTATAATAATGTAGGCCCAAACACTCCAAGGGCGCCACATGCGCTCGGGCTAAGTCTTCTATATAAATAAAATCCCTCACCTGTTCTCCTTGCCAAAAAACCGGCAAGGGCTGTTTGTTGAGGGCTGCTTTGATAAAGTTAGGAATGGCATGAGTTTCCGGCTGATGCTCCTCACCCGGCCCATAGGGATTAAAATACCGCAGAATCACCACATCAAACCCAAATAGCCGGTGGTACAGGGCGCAAAACTGTTCCATGCAGACTTTAGTGGCACCATAAGGATTTTCCTGTTCCCCCAATGGATCATCTTCGGTGATCGGCAACTGGTGGGGCCGGCCGTATACGCAAGCACTGGAAGAAAAAATAATTTTTTTAACATTAGACTTTTCCATCGCTTCCAGCAAAGCCACAGTCCCCACAATGTTATTTTGAGCAAATTCTTGCGGTTTTTTGACTGATTCTCCCACTTCAATCAAAGAAGCCATATGAATTACTGCTTCATGGCCAGTAAGAACTCTGGTCATTTCCTCCTTGTTGGCAACATCAACCTGGAAAAAATCAACTCCTTGCGGGATGGCTGTTTTTTGCCCATGGGATAAATTATCTACCACACTCACCCGGTGTCCTTTCTCAAGAAGGACCCGGCAAACATGCGAACCGATGAATCCGGCTCCGCCGGTGACTAAAACTTTCATAAGATTGAATAATTACCAATGTCAAATATCAAATGTCTAATTAGACTGCTTTGTTAATTGGTATTTATTGGTAACAATTGGAAATTGGTAGTTTATTTTTGCCCATACTTATCTGGCTCATAAATTGGCATCTCCAGCTCGCTTACTTTTTTTAATCCCAGTCCCCACGATAGGGCATTGGCCACAGCTACCCCAACGCGGGTGCCGGTGTAAGAACCTGGCCCTCGATTGACCTGAACTTCTTTTAAATCAGATAATAACACGCCATTTTTTGATAACAACTCTTCTATGGCGACAAGCAGCACCTGCGAGCCGACTTGATTGTGTTTTTCTATACTATCAATTTTACCTGATTTGGCATCTGTCAGCTCAACTTGAATTTTCTGCCTGTCTGTGGTGTCAATCTTCAATATCATTCTTTCCCCTTACCCCTTGACGCTTTCCCCTAAATGAACCGCTCCTTGTCTGATTATTTTCAACTGGCGCGTTCTGGCATCAACTACAGTTGATTCTACTCCAAAACCTGTCTTGCCATCCAATACCAAATCCACCTGTCTGATAAAATCTGTTGACAAATCAGCTTTGGCAACCGGAGCTATCTCACCATGAAAGTTGGCAGAGGTGGCGGCCAATGGTTTGCCTAAGTCATTGATAAAATTTCTCAAGTCCTGGTGGTTGGGAAGCCTGATACCAATACTACGATCTACAATGACTAAAGGCAAGTCTAAACCGTCTTTGGCATCCATGATAATAGTCAATGCCCCCGGCCAAAATTTTTCCATCATTTGCCTGATATGATCCGGCAGTTGATCAACCAATAAATCAAGTTGCTGCTTGTCGGCAATCAAAACCTGCAGCGGCAGATCTTTGGGTCTTTTTTTGATGGTAAAAATTCTCTCCACCGCTTGCTCATTATCAAAAAGACAACCTATCCCCCAAACCGTATCGGTCGGGAATACTATTACTCCGCCATTTTTAACTAAACCTCTTGCCTTGCCCCAATTATTCATATATTTCTATCAACTACTATTCTTCTTATGTTATCACTGATATTATAGAAACTAATCTTGATGGTAGCTCTCTGGAAAAGTTCAGGGGCTTTTTCCGGCCATTCAACACAAATAACAACGTTGGGATCAGCTACGATGTCTTCCAGGCCTAAACTGGCAACATCATGCGCGGACTGCGACCTGTATAAATCGATATGGTACAAGACCGTAGGCTGTTGGTTAATTTGAGCAGGATAGGATTTAACAAATACAAAAGTGGGGGAAGTTACTCTTCTGGTAACCCCGAGGGCGCGAGCCAATCCTTGGACAAAAGTGGTTTTGCCACTGCCCAGATCACCCTGCAAGGCAATTATATCGCCCACTTTAAGGTCTCCGGCTATTTTAAAAGCCAATTCTTGAGTTTTTTGGGCAGAATTGGTTGATACTTCCATAAAATTATCCCCGCCACAGAAGCGCCTGTGCTGTCAATAATAACATCGCGGATAGCTGGCTCTCTGCCGGGCGTAAAACTTTGATGAATCTCATCTGTTATAGCATAGACTATGGATATCGCCAAAGCCTGCTGCCAATTTCGGTAAGTAGCCCTATATAAGAATAAATAAAGCGCTGCATACTCCAGTAAGTGTACCAGTTTTTTTAAGATAAAATCTTCCCAATAGCTAGTACTGGTTTTAACAACCGGCAGAGATGATCCAACAAAAATTAAGCCCGCCCATAAAAAAACCGGCCACCACCGATTAATCTTTTGCATGATAATATTTTACCAAAGAATCTACTCATGGGGTAAGTGGAGGAATTTTCCTCTTTTGAAACAGATGAAAGCCCACTGATGCAACAGACAGCAGAGCGCCCGCCATCAGCAATATCCCCCCAATGGTTTGATTGGTATCTTGACCTGTTTGAGCAGTTGATGACGAGGAAGTGCTGTGAGCCTCTGACGTTGCCATATCAATGATTTCATAAGAGATGCTGGCTTCTTTTCCTGCAGTAAGTGTAGCAGTTGCTTTTTTGGCAGGATTGGTGGCTTGGGCAGCCAAAATTTGAGTAGGGTTAGGAGTTGCTGTAGATGAGATGGTGGCCTTGGGTATTGGGGTGGGAGTGGCAGTAGCCTTAGGAGTAGTAGTTGGTTTGGGCGTGGCAGTTGTCTGGGGTGTTGGCGTGGGGGTCAGGGTTGGAGTTGGCGTAGGTGTTGGCCCCGATTGAATCGGGGTTGGCGTGGGAGTAGGAGTGTCTGTAGGTGGAGTGGAGGTTGGCTGGTTGGTTTGACTGTTGGCTGCTTTCGGGGTTCCCCAGATAACATTACCAGCAGCATCTCTAGCATTGGCTGTTTGTTTGTTGTTGGTGGCCCAGTTACCAGCATCGCTACCAGCAGCGTTAAAATTAATCCTCTCCATACTGGCTCTTTCACTGGTACTGCTATTGCTGCCAGCAAACCAACCAGTTAAGGCATTAACTTCATCTACAATAATTCCATTCTGATCTTTTAAAACCAGATGCTCGCCAGAATTATTAAGACCGCTTCCACCCCAACTGGTCGGTGGTTGAGAAGCTGTAACATTACTTATTGTATTATCATCAGTTCTTTCAATTAAATAATAAGACTTGGCGCCAATCATGCCGCTCAAGTCTTCCACCAGAGTACTACCACCAGCCTCATAAATACCCCAACCAGTTATATCAACATCCGAGTTAGTATTATTATAAAGTTCTATCCACTCATCAGCAGCAGAGGCAGTAGTGCCCATCCACATAACCTCACTTAATACCACATCCAAAGAAGCAGCAGCCCACGCCACCTTGACAGTACAACCAAAAAACAATATCACCAGTAAAATGACAGGAGCTCTCATGCGATACACTAACAAAAGAACTGTTTTTCATCCATTATAAAACCCGTATTCAAAAATCTGTCCTGTTGAATAGTAGTCGGTGAATTTTAAGTTCGCTCCATTCCAAGGATCATTCATGATATAATTGCCGCCTGCTCCGCTTTTTAACACCACAAAATGCATTCCATACACTCCGGCCCGAAGTCCCACAACTACTGGTTTACCGCTAGATAACATGCCGTCTACTGACGATTTATTATATCCCCAGACAGAAGAAAATTTCCCTCCGCCCCAGGGAATTAACATATAGGCCGTACTGGCAAAATAATAAGAGGAGTTGGCGGCAATATCTAGCGGAGTGACATTATTGCCGGATTGTTTCAGCACCATTGCTACCGACGTCACTAAACAGCCCACATCCCATATTTGTTCAGGTGATGAGCCAATAAAGCTTCTTCCCCACCGCTCATCCCTTTGGTTATAGTACCAGCCATCAGGACTCGCTTGAGCAGGCAAGATGGCAACTCCACCTTTTGAAGAAGCGAATGACTTAAAGGCCTGCACTTGCGCTTGCGCCTCTTGTAAGAGTTTTTGATATCTTTTTTCATCATTTTTAGTGACCTGCAGTAGATTTTCTTTATCTTTCCTCTGTTGGTTTAAGGCAATCTCCTGTCGTTCCAGTTCTTTTTTAGCCGCTTCAATTTGGGTTTGTTTATCTTGCAGTAATGTTTTTTGGTCTTGGTAATTATTTTTGGTTGCCTGCATCTGTAACAGCAATTTTTTATCATTCGATTGAATAAGTTGCAGGTAACGATAGCGGGAAATTAAATCTCCGAAAGATGCAGATGAGAAAAGCAATTGTATATCATCATTGTTTTTGGATTCCTCATAGGTAGCTACAATCCTTTCCAGTAATAAATTAGTAATTTTATCCAAGCTAGCTTCCAAGTTGACTATCTTCTTGGATAAATCTCCAATATCTGCCTCCAGCTGGATAACTTTTTGCTTAGCTTGGCTAATTTTTAAGGTAGTCAGTTGTATCTGCCTATCCATGGCAGCAATTTGTGATGATAAAGTTTGCTGGGTATTTTTTGACTGGGCAATTTGTTCCTGTAGCTGCCGAATTTTGTCATTCAAACCAGATAGCGTATCTGCTGTGCTTTGAGCCAAGGCTGGCACAGGATAAAGAAATATTAAAGCAGATACAAACACCAATACTTTTTTCCGCATGCCATTTAGACTTTAAGATAGCGCCAAACAGCTAAAAAGGCACCAATTGCCCCCAGAAGAAACGCAGCCGCCAGCTCTCCACCTGCCATTGCTGCCAGATAAAGCGGCGATAGTGGCAAACTGGGAACCTCACTAAAATACGCATAAACTTGAGGGGATAGACTGAAAAAGGCCGCTCCTACTACCACAATTGAAACTAGAGCACCGATCACACTGTATGCTGCACCTTCTAAAATATAAGGAATTCTAATGTACCAGGGGGAGGCGCCTACAAGTTGGAAAATTTCAATTTCTTGCCGGCGCATCGCAATCTTCATGCCAATAACCATCAGCATAATCAGAATAGAAGCGGCAGACAACAGAGAAACTAAAATAATTCCAGCCATCCTGATCCTGGAAGTCCAAAATATTAAGTTATTAACCACATCTTCCAAGAACTCAACTTTATCAACTCCCGGTTTGCCTTTTACCAAGTTGGCCACATCTTTTAAATCTTCTAATTTGGCAGTAGAAAATTCAATAGAAGCTGGCAGGATTTTGGCTGTTACCAAATCCAAGAGTTGCGGATCATTAGCAAAAGTTTTTTTGTATTCTATTAATGCATCCTCTTTGGTCAAATGTTTGATTTGTGATACCTTATCTGATTCTTCCAAGACGAATTTAATTTCTGCCAACTGTGATGTGGCAATATCATCTTTTAGATAAACTATGACTTTGGGCCTGGTTTCAAAATACTGCAGAATAATTTGCGACGAAACAGTCAATACTAAAAACATGCTGACAAAGAAAAACATCAAAGACATAACTGATATAGCAATCAGTGATTGATAGGGAGAGCGACGCATGGTCATGATAATCTTATCAATCATCTTTGTATTTTCCTTTTTTGCGATCTGAAGTTACTCTACCTTTATCTAGGCGTATCACCCGCTTTTCCATTTCATTAACAAGATCGGCATTATGAGTAGCCATCATGATCGTGGTACCTGCTTTATTGATATCTTCTAGCAACTTCATAATCGACCTGGCTGTGCCAAGATCAAGATTACCTGTCGGTTCATCTGCTAAAATCACTTCCGGTTTAGCAACCAGCGCTCTGGCAATGACCACTTTTTGAGCTTCTCCTCCTGACAATTGACTGGGGAAAGTTTCACCCTTACCAGCCAGTCCCACCATCTCCAGTATTTGATTGACATCCTCCTGTATATCTTCCACTTTTTGACCTAACACCTCAAGTGTCAAAGCCACATTTTCTCTAACCGTCCGGTCTGTCAAGAGACGGAAATCTTGGAAAACCGTAGCCACTCTACGTCTTAGTTGGGGTATGTATGAGGAAGGCAAATTAACCAGATCCCAATCGCCAAAATAAATTGATCCGCTGCTGGGAGTCAGCTCCTTGGTGATCAGTTTTAATAAGGTAGTTTTACCAGCTCCCGAAGGCCCAATTATAAAAACAAACTCTGATGGTTCGATCTCTAAATCAACATCAGTTAATGCCTCATAACCGGTACCAAAATGTTTTGTGACTTTATCAAACTTCAGCATATTATTTTTCTGTTTGAGATTCACTACTGATTATCAAAGGCGGTGTTTGCCAGTTTGCTTGCGCCAGTATATAGCCTGAAATAAGACCAACTAAAAAAACAGTTACGAGAAAAATGACACTAAAAAAACTTCCATGCTCTTCAGGAGAATATACCATGGGAGCAGGAGGTAGCGAAAATGTTGTCGGCATTGATGGGACAGTCTCTTGCACATCATTATTCTAGCACGAGGTGAAATCACCTGACAAGGCAAACATCAATCCGTAGCCTTGCAAGGCTACGGATTGTGTAAACACATGTAGAACACATTCTTCTAAAATGTGCGTTGGGAAGGAGGTGCCATGAGAAGAATACATGTAATAGATCTAAACGAATCTGAACTTTTTCGGGCTGATTCGGTATCGTTATTATTTATAGTTGTTTCTAGAGAAAGTGCCGAACTGGGGTAAACCTTAGAGAAATTCACTGGCCTCTTGGGAGGAAAAAGAGGTATCTCAAAGTTTCAAAACGAAAATCGGTATTTAGTTCAGTGGAAAACTCTGCAAGAATTCTCTTCTCGCTTTCGTGGATTATTGGTATCTCGGTAAAGCCGTAGGAAATCCACACAGAAGTAAGCAGGTGTTGCCTTCGCAGCAATGCAATTTCTGAATAATAAGGAGTCTTGCGGATATCTTCTTTCATCCGATTCAACCAAGGCAGACGGCGCCATGGTTCGGTTTGATAAAAAAAGTTATTCAGCTGCTGTGCAGCGAAATTCATCCCTGCCTCTTTCCCTGCACTAAAGACCAGTTTATGAAAGTCTGATGATGGATCTAAAATCAACTCTAGAAGTTGGGGATAACCGTACAGTTCGTCCTCTTCATTTCCGGTTATGCCTTTTTGCTCCTTCCTTTTTTGGGCTTGACTTAGATGAAACAGCTTATCCGCCTCTTCATTCCAAGCTACATATCTCCATCCCATCGCGTCTATAACTGCGCAGGGCAATCCTCTCTCTGACCAGTCTTTCAATAGTACATCAAAGGAGCTTTTGTTTTTCTCCAAATCCTCTTTAGTTGGAAGATAGCCGGCTGTGTATAAAACCCTACTTTCTTCGATTGGGTCTATCCGAGCAACATCTAGAATAGCTCTAATTTCTTCTAGTTTGGGACGGTGAATTCCTGCTTCCAGGCGAGCAATAAGCGGCTGTTCCACTGGCTTTCCTAACATAGCGGCAACTTTCTCAGCAAACTCAACCTGCGTTAAATGACCTTTCTTACGAAGTCCGCGTACCAGAAGTCCTAAATTTTCTTCTCGTGCCCCTCTTCGTCTATGCCCCACAACAACAGGTTCTACGTCCACCCTCCCCCTTGTGGTTTCTTGGAGATTTACTCTGGAGACTTCCTCTGGTTGCTCTGCGTCCATCATTCAAATATTAACATACCGACCATTTAATTTTCAAATGTTAGATATTTATGCAGGATGTTTAGCATTGGTAAATCGGGCTAACAAAAGCGCTAAAGTTGACGGATTTCAGTTTGGATAAAATCCTCCAGTTCTCCATCAAGCACTGCTTGGGCTTGGGAAGTCTCATAGCTGGTGCGCAAGTCTTTAACCAGGTGATACGGGTGCAGCACATACGACCTGATTTGATTACCCCAGCCGGCAATTTTATATTCGCCTTTGAGCTGTTTTTTCTCTTTTTGTAACTGCTCTTCTTTAAGAATCCACAGTTTGGCCTTGAGCAGTTTCATAGCATTGGCCCTGTTTTGGGCCTGATACCTTTGAGATTGTGACGCTACCACAAGACCTGTCGGCAGATGTTTAATCCTAACAGCTGTTGAAACTTTGTTAACATTCTGGCCGCCATGACCACCGGAACGAAAAGCCTCAAACTCAATATCTTCCTCTTTAACTATGATCTGGCTGTCATCTTCTACTTGCGGCATTACTTCTACCAAGGCAAAGGAAGTTTGCCGTAAGTTATTGGCGTTAAAAGGTGACTGGCGCACCAGCCTATGGGCCCCGGCCTCGCCTTTCAGAAAACCATAAGAATAATGACCAGCGACTGACAAAGTTACACTTTTTAAGCCCGCTTCTTCTCCGGGTGTTTGATCAATGATTTCATACCTCCAACCCTTATTTTCAATATATCTGGTATACATCCTCAACAGCATTGTCACCCAATCCATAGCTTCAGTGCCGCCTTGTCCGGCATGAATTGATAAAATAGCATCGGATTTATCATATTCTCCTGACAAAAAAATCTTGAACTCCTGCTGGGTTAAGAGTTTATCAATTTCTTTAATGGCTTTTTCTAATTCAGCTTTAATAGTTTCATCGGCTGTTGCCAACTCATCCTTAGCTAGATCCAACATCGACAGGCAGTCATTAATTTTTTTATCTAATTTTTCTACCGTGGCTTTTTCTTCTTGCAGTAAGGCCAGTTCTTTCATCAGCTGGCCGGCTTGTGTGGAGTCCTGCCAGAAATCAGCTTTGGCAGAATCAGCCTCCAGTTCTCTTATTTTGATCTGCTTTTTATCCAGAGCCAGGGCGTGTTTTAAGGAATTAAACCTCAAGATCAGATCTGCTATTTGCTTTTTTAAAGAATCCATCGGGCCAATTTTAATATATTAATGAGTCTTTGCACAATCTAAGCAGGATAAGGAGTCTGACAGGATTACAGCCGTCTGCGGTGATCTGGTGATTGATATCTTATCTCCTTCTACCAGTTGGATCAGATCAGGATTGTTATCATTAGTAACTTGAGCCGGGCCGCGAACGATCAATACCTCAATTGAACTTTTTTCATCAACAACTCTGTATTTAAGATGGCTGACAGTATTGGAAAAAGCCACCCCAATACCGGAGGTAAAGGTCTTACCTGTGATACTCTGAAAATATCCAGAAGAACCAAAAGGTGTGGCTACAACTACTCCATCACCGATAATTGTTCCGGCTACATCCTGCCTGTTGATTTTGACTTGGAATCTGATGCCCTGATATAAAAGCTGATGTAAAACTCCGATCTCATTTAACGCTAAGGCCCGTCTCTGCCCTGCCACTGCTGCCAATTTAAAAAACTTTTGGCTGTTAAGTTGCTGGTTTTTTAATTTTTCCAATAACATTTGCTGGGTGTGACTGGCGCAATAGTGGCAATTCTGGCTGTGGCGAATGGGTAATTTTGGTACTTGGGGAAATTTTCTTTCCGCCTCCAGCAAGGTGCCATCGCCGCCATAAGTAATAACAACTTCCGGATTTTGGGAAACTGGCACCAGGTTTAATTTGGCTAAATGTCCGGAAAGATCTTGAGAGTTTTTACCAAACAACAATACTCTCATATGTGATTATTTATACCGGGGACGGCCCGCCTTAACTCGGCGAGGCAAGCGAGGGATCCGGTGTCCGGCTGCCCGGGCTTTGGAAATTTGGATGGCTCTTTCCTGTTTTTGGGCCGAGGCTTTGGATTGATGATGCCCCAGAACCCGGCCGGTGGTTTTGGATAATAACACCCAAATTTTGCCTCTTTTTTTAATCATCTGATTTAATATTACAACTACCAGACCAGGAAGGCAACTGATTAAAATCCCACCCTTACACTTTCATTCAAAATCTTACTACAAAAACTGGCAATTTTGTCACCATCCTGTTCATATTTGGGATGGATAAAAACTTTTATCATATGCTTTTGTGGTATTGCTGTTTGATGGTCTCTTATTTGACCATCATCTCCCACCAAAGGCAGGTGAATCTGACGATAACCCTTATCGCGATCGCAATAAACGCCTACTTCCTGCGGTTCAAAACCAAACTCGTGGCAGATAAAACTAGCCAGTAGCCGGCGAGCCCGCCATGAAGAAGTTAATTTCTGTTGAGAAAAATTAGGATGGTGACTTTCCCAACTAAAAAACGTGGGATAGAATAACCAGCTAGCCAAATTCTCCATCAGTTGGCTGACATATCTGGCTCTTCTATCATGAAGTAAAAAATCAAAGGCCTGATCATCAGTCATAAAAAAGAAACTACTCGGCAATTCGCCATCTGTGTACACCAACTCAATTGCCCGATAAAGCATGGTAGCAGGAGCCAGGTTAGCTTGGCTATAAACATGATCATAGATCTCTTTCCGGCAGTTCTCCCAAGACCTAAGATCTGCTTGGCTGACTGCAAGCTGTAACTGCCCAGCTGTCAACCCAAAACCCCCGACAAGCTGCTCCGGATTATACGGCGGATATAATAATATCCCTTTGCTCATACCATATCTTAGGGAATTATCCAGATCAATTGTTCCGTTAATCAGATCAGACAATGGTCTGGCCTCTCCGCTAATCAGGTTAGCGACAGTTTCCACCTCACCACCAAATTGGGTAATCACACGAACTAGCTCTGGGGAATCTAAAATAATATCCTTGGCAAAAGCCTCGTGATTATTTTTAAAGAAATCATATAAAAAATGCTCTGAAGTATGAGAAAATGGCGGGGTAGCAATATCATGCAGGGCGGCGGCAAAAATTAAATTGGCTCTGTGGGCGGCAAATTCTTTTTTCCGACTTAACAACTCTGCTAAATGGCTAACACCCACGGAATGCTCTGCTTTGGAGGCGGTAACTCCGGTTGCGCAAAGTCAATGAGGTACCGCATCTAAAGCTACTCTGTGCAGTCTGACAAACTCCGGCGTTGACAAAAGCGCTCTAACTTCCGGACCAATATCTATCTCTCCATAAAGACGATCAAAATGCTGATTGCGAGGCGCTGTTTCCACCATATAATCCTAAAGTTGGGTAGTATTGTAACACAATCAACTTATCTGGCAAAGATAACAGCAGAGGGAAGTTTTCTTCCCGGACCATAAAGATATGATCCGTTGTGATAAAGGGCAGTTGATCCGCCGCTATCCAAGTGAATGGCATTATCAAAACCCAAAGAGGCCAGAGCCCTGGCTTCTTCCGGAACAGTGGCTGACCTAACAATACCAATATAAACTGTGCTGCCTTTGTTGCCGATGAATGGCCGGTTGGCCTTGGTGTTTTCTTTTGGTTCCATGGCTCCTTCATTGACAGCATAGCCCCTGTTTTGCACCAGAGCCGGCCGCATGGCAATACCGGCTTTTTTGCTGGCTCCATCATAACCGCTAGCTGGGTTATAAAAATGAATACCGTTGCCTGCATCAATCAAGAAAAAAGCTCCGGCATTGGTCCAGTCTTTTTTATCTTCGTTGATCAGAGTACTGGTTCTGCTATTGTAAACCATTAAGGTAAAGGAGTTAGTTTGTCCGGCGCACTGGGCATAATCAGGCGGACAAAAATATGTGCCGTTAATTCCGGCATAACCGCCATGGCGGGCCACATATTCTGCCAAAGAAAAGGCCGGGCAACCATCAGCACAATTGCCGTCACTGCCCACATCGGTAATCACTCTAGCGCCAGCTGCCAGGTCTGCGGCTATCATATCCACGGTAAAGGTGCCATCCTGGGTTTGGACTGATTGTCGGGAATAGGCGCCGGACGTCATAGCTGCTGCTTGTTGAGGGACAGTGCTTTGGGCTTTGGCCGCTTCTTCGGCTTTCTGGGAGATTAGCAAATCGACTTCTGCAGAAATTGTAGCAATATTTCCCCTGGCATCATCATAAAGTCTTTTGATAACCAACTCGTCAATTTCGGCAACAACTCCGGTCAGTTGGGACACATCCACGCCAATAGCCGCAGCTGAAGCAATCTTGGCCTTTAGGCTGGCTGATTGGCTAGATAGTTCTCTGGCTTGGGGATCTTCTTGAGTTACAGGGGGAGCTGTATTTGGTTTGTACTGCTGATAGGCAAAATACCAGCCTGCTCCTAATATCGCTAAAGCGGCGGCAACAATTATTGGTAGATTGGAAAATCCCTTCATAGGCTTCATTAATTACTAAACATCTTAACAGCTTGGTCAAGTCCAATCAATGTGATATGATTTTAACGATAAAGCCCCACCGATTGAATCGGGATCTGATATTATCGGATCGGGGTTCACGGGGCGGAGGAGGTGATTTTTAATGTGTTATAACTGCGGATGCGGCCTGCCTAATGATAACATGGGATCAGATGACAACATCACGGAAAAAACTTTTGAAAAAGCGGCTACGGCCAGTAGCCAGACAGTCGAAGAAGCCAAGAAAAATACTTTGGATCTGTTAAAACAACAAGTGGGAGAAAAGTAATATATCTGCTGATTTTTCAGGCATGAGAATTATCTCCAAGGCACCTTGTAGAATAGTCCTGTTTTGCGGTGGTACTGACGTGGAACCATTTTCTTCAAGATATGGGACTACTGTTTTGAATATGGCTATTAACCTAAGACAGACCGTTATATTAACGCCGCGTCATGATAATAAAATCCAAATTATAACACCAGGTAAGATGGTGTCTTTCATCAAAGATCAAATACCCAACAATGATGGCAGGTATGATTTATTTCTCCAGATTTTTAGGTCTTATAATTTCCCTCGTGGTTTTGACTTAGAGACTACATCTGATGTTGGCTATCACTCTGGTTTGGGTGGTTCTGCCGCCTTTACAGTGGCAACCATTGGTGCCATTAATAGATATTTGGATATTGTACAGAGCCGTCTTGATATTGCCCAAAAGGCCCAAACCATGGAATTACATTTAGGCTGGGTCACCGGTCACCAAGACCAAATAGCCAGCGTCATGGGAGGTATTAACTATTACCAATCACACGGCTTCCCAACTCAAGTTACTACTTTAAGAAATGGCTGGGAGAATCTTGTTGATTATTTTGTTCTTTTCTCACTGGGCCACCGTTCACCTTCTGATAAAATACAGCAACAGCTAGTCAAAACTATGAACAGTCAAAAAACTATTGACTCTCTCACGCTCATCAAACAACTAGCTGACAAAGCTTATCATTCCCTTAACAAACCTGTGGTCATCGGTGAACTGCTTGACGAGTCATGGAAACTTAGAATAGCCGCTAATCCAATATCCACTAATTCATTTATTGATGACATATATAAAACAGCTCTTGCCAATGGAGCCATCGGAGGTAAAGTCATGGGAGCAGGTGGGGGTGGACACATGCTTTTTATGTGCCATCCACCTAAGAAGCATCAAGTTATTACTACTCTTGAGAAAAACGGGTGCCGGCAGGTTGATTTCTCAATAGACTTAAACGGTTTAGAGGTAAGAGCGCTTTAATTTTTTGCCTGCTTGATTATTTTGACAGTACCCTTGGCGCAATGAAGTTCTACCACGTCGCCATCATGGATTACTTTGGTGGCAATTTTAGTGCCCACAATGCATGGTTTGCCTAATTCCCTGGATATAATTGCCGCATGTGACAAAATACCGCCTATATCTGTAATGATCGCACCGGCTCTCTTCATCCCAATAACAAAATCAGGACTGGTCATGGTAGTCACTAAAATTTCTCCGTCAAGTAATTTAGATATCTGGTCTATTGTTAATATAATTTTGGCTGTTGACCGGAAATAATAACTATCGCCGGCGGATGCTAAAATTCCATGAATAACACTCTCTTCAACATCATCAATATTGGCAAACACGCCAGCTATAGCCTGCCCTTGGTCGCCAACTACATTACTAATCTTATCTCCCTGGCAAGTCATCACAAAACATTTTTGTCTTGCTTGTATTAATTTCATATTAACCCTCTTAAGCGAGAGAGCCAGTTCATCAGGCAAGAGAAATTTTAAATCATCTATATTTTTTTGAGTTCTTAAGGCAAATTCAGCAACAAAAAGTTCTAAATAATGGTCGGCTATAAAATTATATTTCTTACGGTCATCCTGCAAAGCAGAAAATGTTTCTGCCAGCTCCACTAAAGTCAACAGTCGCCCATCCGGTTTAATTTTAGCAAAAATAGCCTGCTTTTGCTGCTTAATATGGGCAGCATAATTTTTTATCTCCTGCAAAATATTTTGATAATCTATTTTTTCTAGTTTTGACAGTTCATCTGAAAAATAATCCAAACCTAAAATTTGAGCTTTTTGATAACTATTATACATCCAATAAAACTTCTCCTGATGTTTTTTTAGGGCATCTGCCTGCTTATTTTTAGGCAGCAGCAGCACATTGGCTAAATCCAGCTGTTCCTGACGATAAAATGTCAGCATCAGCGGCGAAGTTAAAGTGGCAAAATCCTTATTATACTCAATGATAGAATCATCCCGATAATAGCTTTTTAGTTTTTTCCCCAACAGCGGTTCTATACTGGTGGTAACTAACTCCACTGTCATGGTAACTGCCCACCAGTTGAAATAAATTCTATTAAACTCACCGAATAATTCGGTTAACTGGGAGTTAGTGGGGCTAGTTAATTTTAGCGAATCCAATCTATCAAAGATCTCTTTTAGCTGCTCTGTTTTCTTGTCCCAAAGGTTAAGAAAATCTGTTCTTTTTTTGCTATTTAGGATGACCTGATCGACAAATTTTTTGCTTTGACTATAAAATTCTTGATCATCCAGCAGCCAGGTTACTTTATTTTCCTGGAATATCACAACCGACTCTGGATAGCCAATCCCAAATAGTTTTTTCATGGGAGCAAAAGACGGATAGATGGTAAAGTACATAAACAAAGGACAAGCGGAAATTGGGCCCCAGCGAAAGAGTTTATTTTGAGGATTTAGCATAATTTTTGCTAATTTAAGACATCAAACCATTAGTTTTCATATTTTAATTGGGGTAATGACAATGTTTTAGAGATTGGAATACTATTGAGAAGACTATCTCAATAGTAGTGTAAATCTCGCAAAAGATGTCACTAATTAGGATAGTGACATCTTTTATACTTTTTCCCGCTACCGCACCAGCACAGATCATTACGGCCTAATTTTTGCTTATGGCTGACCCCGATTTGATCCCGATTTGATCGGGATTGATCGGGGCTGACTGCTTGCTGATCTGCTATCTGAGCACTGCTATTTTCAATAGGCTGTAATCTGCTGTTTGCTGTAAGCGGTGAGTTGTGAGTAGTTTGTCTCCCAGCTACCTGCACTTTAAAAATTCTTCTGGCTACTTCATAGTCGATATTTTTCATCAGTTTCTCAAACATACCAAAAGCTTCGGCTTTGTATTCCACCAAGGGGTCTCTTTGCGCATAACCTCTTAAGCCAATCCCCTCCCGCAAATCATCTACAGCATCCAGGTGCTCAATCCACAAACGGTCAACCACTTCCAAAAGTACAAACTTTTCCACCTCTATCATCACTTGATTGCCCAACTCATCAAGACGTTGGTTGTAAACATGCTCTACAACAGACCATAATAACTGCGATACTTCCTCGCTTGATTTACCGGTGCCAATCTGGCTGGTAATTTGGTCACGTGAAGCCTGATCAAAAGGGATAATTTCACAAAATTCTCTGATTAACTCGGCAACTTCTGCCGGAGTGTAACCCTCTTGTCCGTATAAAATTGCCATGCCAGATATCTCTTGTCTTAATTTTCCCAAAACTATCTGGCGCAGATAGTCTTCTTGAGTTTCACTTTGCTCGATGATCTTTTTTCTTTGGCCGTAAACTATTTGCCTTTGTTTGTTGATCACATCATCATACTCAACTACATGTTTTCTAATATCAAAATTGTGGCCTTCCACGCGATTTTGGGCGCTCTCAATGGCCCGAGAAATCATGCCATGGGAAATAGGCATATCATCAGGAATTTTCAAAGCGGTCATCAGTCCCGCCACTTGTGATCCTCCGAATAGCCTCATAATGTCATCTTCCAAGGACACAAAAAATTGTGAAGAACCGGGGTCACCTTGTCGTCCGGCCCTGCCTCTTAGTTGGTCATCAATTCTTCTGGCCTCATGTCTTTCTGTGCCAATAATATGTAGGCCCCCTAGAGAAACTACGCCATCTCCCAATTTAATGTCGACTCCTCGCCCGGCAATATTGGTGGCCACGGTTACTGCTCCTTTTTGTCCGGCTTGAGAGATAATTTGGGCTTCTTTCTGGTGGTTTTTAGCATTGAGGATTTGGTGTTTGATCCTTTTTCTGGTCAAAAGCTGGGATACCAGCTCATTTTTATCAATGGAAGTGGTGCCAATTAACACCGGCTGGCCGGCTTGGTGCCTTTTTTCAATTTCAGCAGCTACTGCTTGAAACTTAATTTTGGCAGTTTTATAAATAGCATCTGACAGATCTTGTCTGATCATGGTTTTGTTAGTCGGCACTACAAGCACATCTAATTTATAAATTTTATGGAATTCTTCTGCAGCAGTGGCAGCAGTTCCAGTCATACCTCCTAAATATTGATACATCCGGAAATAATTTTGGAAAGAAATAGTAGCCAATGTTTTTGACTCCTGTTGTATTTTGACACCTTCTCTGGCTTCTATGGCCTGATGCAACCCTTCAGAAAATCTCCGGCCAAACATCAGCCTGCCGGTAAATTCATCCACTATGACAACTGCCCCGTCACGGACAATATAATCTCTATCTTTTTGGAAAAGGGTCCTGGCTTTTAAGGCTTGCTCAATATGGTGGAGAGTGTCAAAATCTTTCTCATATAGGTTATCAACTTGCAGCCATTGTTCAATTTTGACAATGCCCCCATCGGTTAAATGGACTGACTTCAACTTTTCATCAACCACATAATCAGCTTGAGGGTTGAGTCGGCTGACAATTTTGGAAAATTCATAATATTTATCTGTTGGTTCTGTATCGGGAGCAGAAATAATCAAAGGCGTTCTGGCTTCGTCAATTAAAACCGAGTCTACCTCGTCCACAATGGCAAAGTAGTGTCCGCGTTGGGCCATATCAGAAAGTGCTCTGACCATATTATCCCGCAGGTAATCAAAGCCAAATTCATTATTGGTTCCATAGGTAATATCTGCCTGATATGCTTCTTTTCTTGTGACTTCCCTTAAATATTTGCCTGTCCCCAAACCGCCAGTTTCCGGGGATAGAGCTTCTTCTTCAGACAAGTGAACTTCCGCAGTCTCTACTTCCTTAGTTTGAGGATTGGGGTCATATAAATAAGACTGTTCGTGATTAATCACCCCCACAGACATTCCCAACGCATGGAAAATTGGACCCATCCACTCGGCGTCGCGTTTGGCCAGATAATCATTGACAGTAACCAGGTGAGCGCCCTGGCCGACAAGTGCCCGCAGATATAGAGCGGTGGTGGCTGATAAAGTTTTACCTTCGCCGGTTTTTTGTTCAGCAATTTTTCCCCGAAAAAGTGCCGCACCTGCCAGAAGCTGCACGTCATAATGTCTCATGCCGGTGGTGCGCTTGGAAGCTTCTCTGACGCAAGCAAAAGCTTCTGGCAAAATACTCTCTAGGCTTTGGCCATCCTGTAATTTCTTTTTGAAGTCAGTGGTTTTGTCAGAAAGCTGTCTGTCTGATAACTGCGAGATGGACTCCTCCTGCTGGCCAATCTTGGCAACAATTGGCCAAATGTTATCTAGCTCCCTTTGATTGGTATTTAAAAACTTTGATAAAATTCCTAGCATAATCACATCCATTGTATCAAAATTAGCTTCATAAAACGAGCCAGGAATACTACCTAGAAACAGCGTGGTTGACAAGCCTTATAACACCAAGCTATGCTAAATCTACATATGGATGATAACAACCCAACAGGTCAAGGTGCACCAAGCAACCCTGTTTCCTCATCCACGCCGCCGAATAATCCGCCTATCTCACAACCTGATATAAATGCAGAGCCAACCATCCCTCCTGATTTATCATCGGTTATCAAACCTGTGGCTGATGATTTGATTAACCCGGCCAATCCAACTGCTCCAGCAACAAACCCCCCGACTGCTCCTGTAACGCCAGCAGAAGAACAAACTATCACTAAAGACCTGGAACAACTGGCAGACAACATCGGTAATACTCCAGGTATACAACCTCCTGCATTTTCAGCTCCTATGCCGCCCACTGATTCAATACAGCCAGCACCACCATCTCCTGCTGCTGACCTGGAACAGGTACAAAAAGGACTTGTTTCGCCAAGTTTTGAACAAAACGAGCCTGTTCCGACTCAGCCAAATCAAGGCGAGACATTTTTACCGGAAGGGACTACTTCTGCAGATAGCTACATTCCTTTTGCCCCAATGTCTTCTGAAGCTTCACCGCCTCAAGCACCTCCTTTGCCAGTCATGGCAACCACCCAAGACCAATTTGTCCAAGCAACACCTGGTCCTATCCCACCAGGAGAAATACCGGTTTCCATGCAACCAGCAAGTCCGCCAATGGAACCGGAAGACGGCAGGAAACTGCCCATCAAATTACCTTTATTAATAATAATTATCGTGCTGGTTGGTGGCTTGATTGGAGCAGGACTGGCTTTTGGCTCACAATTATTTGGTGGATCTCAATCATCGCCAACAACTGGAAAACAAATAACAACACCCGCACCTATCACCGGACCGATATCAACCCCTACTCCAACGCCGCGCCGAACCCAAAGCGGTTTTAATGTGGAACCTCTGGAGGGGGAAACTGGCACACAAAGCGCCACACCCAGCGCCATCGGCCAGTAATTCAGTAATCAGTTGACACTTATCAGTCGTTAGTAACCTCACTATTTCATCCTTTATCTTTAATCTTTCATCCTTAATCATTATCTAGACCTGGGCAAAAATTAAAATATTATCAGAACCGGTTAGCCCGGGAATAATCACTGACCCAATCCTGGCAAAAACACTTTTTAATATTTTTAAAAACGGGGCAACTAGCTCTTGTTTGTTTCTGGTATAAATTCTATTAAAAACAACTACACCGCCCGGATTGAGTAAACCTTTGCAATTGGCAATAAATTCTTCTGTTTCTGCTTGTTTAGGGTATGAGTCTCCTTTGTCCAAATCAACAATGATAAAATCAAATTCGTTGCCAAGTTGTCTTGCCTCCTTAACATAAAGGATAGCATCCTGGCAAATCATTTCGATATTTTTTATTCCAAAAAAATTCCGGGCAATGGTGAGCATTTCCGGATCTATATCAACTCCAATAATCGGTAAGGTGGAGCCAAATTTATCTTGGAGCAGGCCAGCCGCAGTCCCGCCGCCCAAACCCAAAATTAGGGTTCTGGGGACAGGTTTTATGGCAAACGGAAAGCGTAAAAATCCGTCCCAGACCGTGCCATGCAGGGCTTTGGCTCCTTTGGCAAAATTCCATTTAGACTGGACATATCCGCCGATTATGACTCTTCTTTCATGTCCTTGTTCAATAACCCGGATTCGGCCGGAGAATGGCGACATCACCTCATAGATAGTTTTAGCAAACAGAAACATAGCTTTATATATTTTTTGTATGTGACGGAATCTTTCTTATAATTATCAACCCAATTAAAATAAATATAGTCATCGAAAGAGCTGCTATTCTATAACGAAAAGCTCCAGCGTTTACCAAAAGCAATGTAACTAATCCCCATACCACTGGGCCCAAAAAAGTAGAGAAGCGTTCTGCCATTGTGTAATAACTAAAAGCATTATTAAGTCTATTCTTTGGTGTAAGGTAGCTCATTACTGCTCTTGTAACTGTCCAGGTTGCTCCATAGAAAAATCCCATAATTACTGCTACTATAACAAAGTACGTAAAATTAGTAATTACACTTAGGGCTGGTAGTATTACTAACCAGGTAGCTAAAATAATTATCAGAGACTTTTTAAGACCTACCTTATCCGAAATCCATCCAGTTATTAATGCACCAATTGCAGAAGTTGCTAAAATCCCAAGCAAAAGTGTGGATTTAACACTGTCACTGACCTTAAATACTTGCTCCATAAAAATAGGGAAGTTGTTACTAGCTGTTAAAAGTGCATCATTAAAGAAAAAATAACCTAAAAGGTATCTACCCATTCCGGGAAGTTTACATAGAGAAATAAAATCACGTAAAGAATTTTTATATTCTCCCCCAAGATCTATAGAAACCTTTTCGGGTTTACGTTTCTCTTTAAAAAATAACATCATAGGTAGGGCAAGTAAGAAGAAGGCCAGTATGGCTGGTAAAAAAGTTTGGGCTCTTCCAGCATGCCCAGCTAAATAAATAGCGCCAGTTGCCAAAGGTAAGGTAATTAAAAGACCGGTAATTTGACCCAACCAATTAGAAGATTGACCTAAACCTGAAACAAAACCTGTCAGTTTTGCAGGGGCAAGATCATGTAAAAAGGCATTATAAAATGTAAAACAAAATTGGTAAAAATAGTTTGAAAAAAGGAAAAGTATCGCTGCCAGAGCTACAAAGAACGTTGTACCAGGTGCAAAAGTCGCAAACAGACTTGATCCTAAAAGAAAAACAAACATCAGAACCGTTGCAACGTTCAAAAAGGGTAGTCTGACACCAATTTTATCAGCTATTGAGCCTACAACAGGTGCTGTTAAAAGTAAAAGAATTGTTGATCCTACGAAAATCAGGTTATACCAGATATCTGGCACTTTATTGTCTATAACTAACCATTGAGAAAAATATAAAAAGAAAACTATAACTGCAATGGAATTTGCAAAATCATAAAGACTCCAAAGAAAAATATTTTTTCTATTCATACAACTAATTTAATGCCTACTGAGTCCTTTGTCTTAAAAAATCCTGAAATAAGCCTTTTTTGCCGGATAATTCGTCAAATGTCCCTTCTTGAACTATTTTGCCCTTATCAAAAACCAAAATTCTGTCACTATTTTTGAGTGTGGTCAATCTGTGGGCAATGGTGATCATTTCCGGATCAATATCAACTCCAACAATCGGTAAGGTGGAGCCGAATTTATCTTGGAGTAAGCAAACAGCAGTCCCGCCGCCCAAACCCAAAATTAGGGTTCTGGGGACAGGTTTTATAGCAAACGGAAAGCGTAAAAATCCGTCCCAGACAGTGCCATGCAGGGCTTTGGCTCCTTTGGCAAAATTCCACCTGGATTGGACATATCCGCCGATTATGACTCTTCTTTCATGTCCTTGTTCAATAACCCGGATTCGGCCGGAGAATGGCGACATCACCTCATAGATAGTTTTGGCAAACAGGAACATAAAATTTTTATTGAATACCTTTATTATCTGACAGGGTACTTCTTACAAGAATAAATCCTATCAGGACAAAAAGAGTCATTGAAGCCAGCGCTATTTGATATCTCAAACTTCCAGTATTTACCAAAAGCAAAGTAATTAATCCCCATGTAACTGGTCCTATGAAACTGGAAAAACGCTCAAAAAGGGTAAAGTAACCAAAGGTTTGAGTAAGTTTGTCAGGTGGAGCAAGATAAGACATTACTGCTCTGGTTGCCATAATTGTTCCCCCATATAAAAAACCAAAAAATTGAATTAAAACTGCAAAATGCAAAAAATTAGTCAAAATTGACAAGGCAGGAAAAGCAAATACCCAGCAGACAAGAATTATTAAAAGTGAACGCTTTAACCCAATTTTATCAGCAATTTTACCGGAAACTGCTGCTCCAATAGCAGCAGTCAAAAAGAAACTTACCACCAAAACTGCCTTGATTCGATCAGATATATGAAATACCTGTTCCAAATAAATAGGTAAATTAATACCAGCTGTAAGTATGGCATCACTAAAGAAAAAGAAACCTAATAAATATCTTCCCACTCCAGGAACCCTGCATAAAGCAAGAAAATTTTTTATTGAATTTCTATACTCAAAAAGCAAGTTTATTGATATTTTCTTAGGTTTTGTGAGTTCTTTAAAAAATAACAACATTGGTAATGCTAACAGGAAAAATATTAAGGTTGCCGGTAAAAAAGTTTGTGCGCGTCCTGGATTACCAATCAAAAAGACTGCACCGCTTATTAATGGTAATGTTATTAAAAGTCCGGCAATTTGCCCTAATAAATTAGCTGTTTGACCAAGGCCTGATACAAAACCTCGAACTTTCAGTGGCGCAATGTCATACAAAAGTGCATCATAAAACACAAATTGAAATTGATAAAAATAATTTGCAAACATATAAAGAATAATAATCAGTATCAAGATTCCCAAATTAATAGAAATGAAATTAGTTAAGAGTCCAATTAATAGCAAGGCAATAAACTGTCCTAAAGTTAGGGCAGTCAAAAATGGCATTTTCAGACCAATTTTATCAGCAATAGATCCAGCTATTGGAGCTGTGAGAAGTAAAAGAACAGTTGTACCTACAAAGATGAGATTGTACCAGATATCTGGCAGTTTATTGTCTATCACTAACCATTGAGAAAAATAAAGAGCAAAGACTACCGAAACAATGGAATTGGCAAAATCGTAAAGCGACCACAGAAAAACATTTTTCTTATTCATTGAGGTTTAATCTCGGAAAATCCGGTGTATCGCTGCAGCACTTTGGGGATTTTAACCGAACCGTCTGCCTGCTGATAATTTTCCAAAATAGCAATGATAGTCCTACCAATCGCCAAGGCCGTGCCGTTTAGGATATGAACATGCGTTAATTTTCCATCACTTTTATATTTAATATTTAATCGTCTGGCTTGAAAATCAGTAGTGGTAGATATCGAATGGGTTTCCCGGTATTTATTTTGTGACGGAATCCAAGTTTCAATATCAATAGTTTCTGCAGAGGGAAAACCTAGATCACCTGCTGCCAACAGCACCACTTGATACGGCAGCTGTAAACCTTGGACTAATTTTTCCGCGATAGAGAGCATTTTTCTGCGTTCTTTTTCGTCATCTTCAACTTTGACAAATTCTACCATCTCCACTTTGTCAAACTGGTGTACTCTTAAGATGCCGCGGGTATCTTTGCCATAAGAGCCTGCCTCACGCCTAAAACAGGGAGAGAAAGCGGCATATTTTTTGGGTAACTGGCTTACATCTAACATCTCATCCTTATGCATTGGCACCACCGCGTGCTCTCCGGTTCCCACCAGATATAAGGGATTGGATAGTTCTTCTTCTTGCTGGTAATCGGAAACCAGATAGTAATTCTCATTACCGCCCGCTTGCCAATAACCTAGAGCTCGAGTAATTTCTTGTCTTATCAAAACCGGTGGGATAATCGGAGTAAAATCTGCTTTTTCTAAAACTTCATAAGCATATTGCACCAGCGCCAACTCCAGCAAAACCCCCCTACCTTTCAAATAAGCAAATCTGGTTCCGGAAACTTTGGCGGCCCTCTCAATATCGATAATATCCAATATCTCTCCTAATTCCACATGGTCTTTCGGGGTAAAACTAAATTCGGATGGTTGTCCCCCTTGTCTTAAAACCTGATTTTTATCTTCTCCGCCTGCGGGAACATTTTTCAAAGGTAAGTTGGGCAGTTGAAGCAGGATATTTTTAAATTCAACTTCTGCTTTTTCCAAATCAGGTTCTTTTTGCCGTAAATCGTCTTTAATTTTTTTACCAAGACTTATATTTTTTGATTGCGCAGCTTTATTTCTTTGGGCTTTAAGATCTTCAATAGTTTTGATCAGCTCACGCCTATTTTGATCAATCTTCAGCAACTGATCTACTAAAAAAATATCCTGGTCTTTTTTCTTCAATCCGGCTTTGACTTGATCTATATTTTCGCGAATAAAATTAATATCCAACATAAACTATTAATGACCACTTTTTTTCTGCCACTCCCGGGCCGCCTCCACTTTGTCGCTCATGATTAAATCAACAGCTTTTTTGTGCCAGTCAAACTTGGTAATATGATAAACTTCCTTAAAATATTTTAACGCACCAGCCGCCCCCGGTACACCTTTGGCTTGAGCCAGCGCATCCAGGTTATCAGCTGCTTTAACTAACCGCGCTTCCACTGTTTTTCGCCCGTTATATTCTGCAACCAGAGCCATAATCTCATCCCTGGAATCAAGCTCGGCCACCAGAGCTCTGACACCTTCTTCTTCAATATTTTTAAACACTCCACCAGCCATGCCTTTGACAAAAGTGCCCACATCTCCCACAATAGTTTCCCCGATATCATGCACCAGGCCCATTTTCAAAACTTTATCCGGATTAATTTTTGATCCTTCTTTTTGCAGTTCTTTAGCTAAAAAATAAGCCAGCAGGGCAGTAGCAAATGAATGAGCAGCCACTGAATCTGCTTCGTTCCGCTTAAAACCCATGGCAATAAAACCCTGCCGGGGCAGTTCCTTGGTCCACTGCAAGGTTAAAAAAACTTTGAGAATTTTTTTAAGATCTACAATTTTCATAGTTATCTTTATTGATCATCAGGCTGACCCTTATTTAATAACCCCGTTAGGCCTCTCACGGCCATATCTATAAAATCAATTAATTCTTGAATTGAGATGCTATTGGTAAATCCATCTCTTGTGCCCTCAACAGTTCACACTGCCATTTATATTGGCCAAGATTTCCGCCTTTTCTACCTTCTTCCACCATAAGTTATAATCCTAGCTCGCTTGATATCCTTTGCATAGCATAAAGTGCAATTCCCACAAATTCTTCCAAAGGAATACCCAGTTCCTCCTCACAAGTTTTAATCTGCTCCCTGTTGGCGCCAGCAGCAAAGCTCTTTTGGGGAAATTTTTTCATCACCGATTCAACTGTAATTGACGATAACTTTTTATCGGGATGAACCAAAGCAACAGCAATAATAAGTCCTGACAATTCATCTGCCGCATAAACCGCCTTTTCCATCAAGTTATCGCGGGTTGACTTGACTCCTGGATGGTGAGCCTTGATGCCATTTATAATTCTTTCCGATACCCCCAATGGCTTAAGTTTTTCTTCCATTACCAGAGTATGCTTTTGCGGATCTTTTTCCACCTGCTCATAATCAGCATCATGCAACAAGCCGACAATAGCCCATTCCTCTTCATTAAATTCCTCATCGCTTAATTCTTCATTCTTAATTCTTAATTCTTTACATAGTGTGCGCATAATGGCTTCCACCGCCAAACCATGCTTCTGCAAATTTTTGCTCTCAAGCATCTCGGTCATCAAACTGTAAGCATCGTCTCTTGTCATATTCTTTCCTTCTTATTAATTTTCTCTTCTTACTTCTTCTCCGGCTTTAGCGTGGGGAATAATATCACATCGCGGATATTTTGAGCATTGCTCAATAACATCACCGTCCGGTCAATACCAATACCCAAACCGCCGGTGGGGGGCATACCATATTCCAAAGCCTCCACATAATCCAAATCCATCGGATGAGCCTCTTCATCTCCGGATTTTTTGGCTTTGACCTGTTCTTCAAAACCTGCTTTTTGCAAAATTGGATCATTCAGCTCTGAATAAGCATTACCCATCTCCCACCCATTAATATAGACTTCAAACCGTTCAATCAAGCTGGGATTATCACGGTGGGGCTTGGCCAGCACTGCTGTCTCTTTGGGGAAATCAATAATAAAGGTGGGCTGAACTAATTTTTTCTCCGCCGCCTCAAACAGGGTGGCAATGGCAATCCCGCGGACAAAGCCGGCTGCCACGCCGGTTAAAGTCGGCTCGCCTTCATAAGCCACTTTTTCTTTTGCAATGGCCTTTTTCAAATCATCATCGGACATTTTATTAACGTCATACCCCAAATACTCACCAATTGCCTCGGCCATGGTTTGTCTCTTCCAGGGTTTTTTCAAGTCAATTGTCTGGTTTTGATAGTCAATTTTAGTTGATCCCAGAACATCTTTGGCAACTGTTTCATAAAGCGATTCCGTTAACTCCATCATGTCACGGTAATCAGCATAAGCTTGATAACATTCCATCATGGTAAATTCCGGATTATGAGTTCGATCCACCCCTTCATTGCGGAAATTATGATCAATCTCATAAACTTTTTCCCACCCGCCCACAATCAAACGCTTCAGATACAACTCATCGGAGATTTTAAGATAAAAATCAGCCTCCAAGGTCTGGTGGTGGGTGGTAAATGGCCGGGCATTAGCACCACCATAAATTGATTGCAAGGTGGGAGTTTCTACTTCAATAAAATCTTGACCATCCAAAAAACGGCGAATTGCAGAAACTATTTTAGTGCGTAAAAGAAAAGTTTTTTTAGCATCATCATTAATAATCAAATCCAAATAACGGCGCCGGTACTTCTCTTCAATATCTTTCAAGCCATACCAAGAAGAAGGCAGGGGCCTTAAAGACTTGGCCAGCACGCTGAAATTGTCAATCTCAATAGTGATCTCACCGGCTTTAGTTTTGAAAACTTTACCGGATACTCCCAAAAAATCACCAATGTCCAAGAGAGTTAACAGTTGATGGCTATCAGCCGTCAGGTTTTCTTGAGAGAAAAATAGTTGAATTTGGCCGGAGGCATCGCGCAAATCGGCAAAAGTAATTTTGCCATGCGGCCGCAGCGACATAATCCGACCGGCAGTGGTCACCTTTTTATCAAGCGATGCCAGTGCCTGGGCAATAGTATGTCGTTTATCGAATTTGGCCGGATAAGGACTGATACCGGCTTTTTTTAAATCGGCTAATTTTTGCAGGCGGACTTGCCTTAGCCCTTCTAGTGGTTCCATGAGGCTAGTATACGAAATCGTTCATTTGTTTACAATCTGGCTCAATAGGAATTATGACACCAGTAAAGGATTAAGCGGTTTGGATGTTTTTGGCCCCTTGTGGCTGGATTTAAAAACACTAAGTCGATCTAGGATAGTTTTGCTGCCATACTGATCCTGTAATTTTAAAACATCATCTTGGTCACCAGCACTGGCGATTTGCTCTAAAATATGGACTAATTCGCCTAAGGCCTGCTGCAACTCACGCCAATTCTTCCAACTAATCCTGCCATCGTGTATAGTAATTAATTTTTTTTCTCTCAAAAAATTAAAAATAACCAGATCGGCTTCAGCATATTCTCTTCTGGTACCCTTAGTTTCAAAACTGATTTTGTCATCAGCGGTAGCAGCAAAATGCATGGCCAAAACAGAATCTTTGAGTTGATCATCTATATCTAGATCTAAGGCTAGCCACATTCCCAGGGCAGTGCAGTAAAGTTCACTAAACATAGCGTATTCCCCACCCAGTCTTTCCTCATCTTGAGGCCGACGAATAAAAGCATGGCTGGGTTCGTGTCCCAGATAATTCAGCAGGGCTGCTTCAAAAATTTGCTCTATATCAGCATCAGTAAAATCCTTATCTACTGTCTGCCCAAGTAATGGAATACGGCCAAAAACCATTTTGTCCACAAAGTTAGACTCAAAAATGACAAATTTTGAACCATATCTTTCTCTCCACTGTCTCTGGCACGGTAAATTATTGGCTCCCCAATCGTAAAGGGCAGCTTGACCGGAGAAAATAGTGGTCCTATCTACCCTCACCCTGATTTTGGGTACTGCCATATCAGCAGGCTTTAAGCCTCTTTTTCGCCAAACATCAATAATTTCATCTACCCTTGACTGGCAGGTTTGAGTAGTATCTTCGTCCAAAATTCCCACCCAGGCTTCAAAGGCATATTTTCTATTAAACAGTCCGTCCGTATAGCGATCATAAAACCCAATGACGGCACAAACCTTGGGTTCGGGATCCATAGATAACCAAGCCTCAACCGCTCCTTCGTGGTTGCCTTTTTGCAAAGCTGCACCGATGGCGGCCAAATGCATTTTCTGATCATAGCGAGCAGCAAAACCAACCGCCTTATTCAAAGCTGCCAAGATCGGTTTGATCTGTTCACGATAATATTCATGGTAAGGCACCGTAGCTAGCTCCCCTTGATTACCTGCCACTACCACATGATAGGGGTCATAAATCAAAGGATTTGTTTGGGCAGCTGCCGCTATTTGATCTTTGGTAGCACCATGGGGATAAAAATTAGCCCCGGCGAATCTGGTATCCTGTTGTCTGGCAAAAATTTGGGCACCTGCTTCAGCTGCCTGCTCCAGAGCCGCCAACAGCTGTGCCTCCGGCCGAGGTAGCAAGTCCCTTTCCGGTACTATAAATTTTTGCATGGACAGTCTAGATTGGCCTTCTGATCGTGGTTGCTCAACCATAAAATTTAAATCGGTTTAATTTTTGTTAATCTGACTGCCAGCTGATCAAAAACAGATAACTTTAAATACTTATCAAAAAAGTCCTTGGCTTCCTGATAATCACCTATGGTTATTAATCTAACAAATATCAAAGATAATCTTTCTATTTCAAAAAATATTTTAGAAAAATTTGGCCAAGAAATGCCATCTTGTAGCCTTAAGGCCCCTTCTGTTAAGTAGAATCCTAACACCAAAGCATCCCCGTGCAGGTAATCAGAGCGGGTTTGAGTCTTTTTAATCAATACCCATTCGGAAAACATCCAACAGATATGGGTGATAATAATTGCTTCCAGCTCTTTTTGAGAAATAACCCCTTTCATAATTAAATGCTTGCAATGTTGTATACCGGATACCGGGCTGTTGGCTTCATCAATGATCGGGAATAATTCTTTCAAGCGTTCTCTGGCACCTTGATACCGATGCATTTGTTGGGCAATACCTCTGACTAATACATACAGGGAATTGGCTTTTTCCAACAACTCCCGCGAGTAGCCTGACTGGAAGCGTTTTTCAAAAACCGATTGGAAAATAGGATACAATAAATTATCAAATTTGTACTTTAAGGAGCTGGCATAGATGATGATCCTGGCTCCATATTTTTCCATATTGGCCTCATTACAAGGAAAATGTTCCTGGGAAAACAATGATTCTGCCAAAAATCCCGAAAAGGCAATGTTGTCTATTGCGCTAACTTGTGTCCTTTCCAGAGGAATTATCCGGTGTTTGATATCAGGATTATTTTCAATAGTGTTATATAAAACATCACGGATATCTTGTGCCAATTTAGTTAATTGTCTATTAACAAGTCCCAGATACCCCTGGTAGGCGCGCTTAATAAAAAATAGTTTATCCACATATCTCTCAAACGGCCCAATCAGAATATCGATATTATAGTTTTTGAGAGATAACCAATATTTATCTATCTCGTCATAATCACCAGCCAGCAGGGCCTCGGCTGTGGCTTTTAAATAGCGGCTCATCTGACCATCGGACAGAGCTGCTGCTTCATGCAAAGCCCGGGAAATTGGCAGGAGAGCTTTTTGGTATTTAACATGATAGGGAATAGCTACCAGCTGGCCATTTTGACGCTCTACCACAGTATAGGGGCTCAAAATATCCGGGTTGTTGTGCGCTGCTTTTTCTATCTCTTCACGGGAGGCATCATGCGGATAAAAATTGGCGCCAGGATACTTGCTATTGACCTGCTGGGCATACAAGGGAGCAACTAACCTGACAACCTCTACCAGTTTAACCATCAGCTTTTTGTCAGCAGCAGACAGCGATGTCAAATTTACTTTGAATTCACGCAGATATTTATCATTTTTCATATTTACTTAATCTCCAACACACGATATTTAACTTTTACCACTGGAGTTGTCACCCAAATTTCCTCTCCTTCCTTGGTACCCAAAAGTACTTTCCCTACCGGCGATTCATTAGAAATTCTTTTCTTGGCCGGATTGGCTTCTACTGAACCCACAATAGTAAACTCATCAATCTGGCCCTCACATTCAACAACTACTGTTGACCCAATCACCACAAAGTCAGACTTAGGCCTATCACCAATAACCTGGGCATTACGCAGAATAGTTTCCAGTTCTTCTAGCCGGCCTTCAATAAAGGCCTGCTCATTTTTAGCCTCATCGTATTCGGCGTTTTCCGACAGATCACCAAAGTCCCGGGCCCGGGCAATCCGTTGGGCTACCTCCGGTCGTTTGATATTGACCAGCTCGTCATGTTCTGCTTTGAGCTTATCTAGGCCCTGGGCAGTTAGGTATATTTTATCACTTTTCTTCATATCAGGCTCTTTTAGGGACTAAAAAGACTCCTACCTACACCTACATCATGGATAATTACTATGTAAAAAATATTCTTAACAGTCCCGGGCAGGATTGAATTTATTGGGTTATTTTACCATAAAGAGTCATGTCAATGCCAAGTGATCAATGGAGAGGCGAAAGTGGCTCTTGTGAAAGCCCCCTTTTTGCCAAAAGTGCCGCTAACCGGATTCGAACCGGTGTTGCATGGTTGAGAACCATGCGTCCTGGGCCTCTAGACGATAGCGGCTTACTAGCCAGGAAATTTTACCATAAAACAACCTGTTGAACAATTTACCCTTCTCATGCTCTTTGAGCCTTGTTATACTATCTAGAGTGGAAAAGACCAACTTGCCAAATAATAATGTATCTCTGGCCTGGGTAGTTACTCTGGATATGGGCTATGGACACGAAAGGGCCGCTTTTAACTTATCGCATCTGGCTTATGATGGCGTCATTATTGCCAATGATTATCCGGGAATTCCCCCAAGTGACAAGAATTATTGGAATAATATCCGCCATTTTTATGAAGGCATCTCCAGATTCAAAACTGTCCCCATAATAGGCGAGGTGGTCTTTGTCATCTTTGATTATTTTCAGAGAATTATTCCTTTTTATCCTAAAAGAGATTTGTCAAAACCCAGCTGGCAACTCCAGCAAAATTATGCCGCTTTCCAAAAGGGATTGTTTCAAGATTTAATAGACCGGCTCAAAAAACAGCCTTTGCCTTTAGTAGCCACCTTTTTTACCATTGCTTATGCGGCTGAATACTTTGATTATCCGGGTGATATTTACATCACTATCCTGGATGCTGATGTATCACGGGCTTGGGCCCCACTTGATCCCCACCTAAGTAAAATTAAATATTTTGTCCCTAATGGCCGGGTGGCGGAAAGATTAAAACTGTATGGTGTTGACCAGGATAATATTTACCTGACCGGTTTCCCATTGCCAAAAGAGCTGGTGGGAGGGGTTGATGTTCGTGACATTAAACAGGATTTGCCGAGGAGACTGAAAAAACTCGACCCTTTGGGGGTATTTACTGAAAAATATCGAGATACTATTGACAGGGCCTTGGGGGAAAATTGGCAGAAGACCAGTGTGGAAAGACCCCTAACCATTACCTTTGCCGTGGGCGGAGCCGGCGCCCAAAGGGAACTGGGTGCCCAAATTGCTCAAAGTCTATCTACGTTAATCAAGCAAGAACAGGTTAGACTCTGGTTGATCGCCGGCACTAAAGCTGATGTTAACACTTATTTTGAGGACACCATCACGCAACTAGGGCTAAAAGACGAGCAGGGCAGGGGTATTAATATTCTTTACACCCCAAAACGCCATCAATATTTTGCTCAGTTTAACCATATTTTACACGAAACAGATGTGCTATGGACCAAACCTTCCGAGCTGTCATTTTATACCGGGCTGGGGCTGCCAATTATCATGGCCCCACCAATTGGATCGCAGGAGTTATATAATTATCAATGGCTACTCTCGGTAGGGGGAGGCATTGCCCAACTTGACCCTAAATATACTCATCAGTGGCTGTTCGACTGGATTTTGTCCGGAGGCTTGGCAGAAATGGCCTGGAATGGATTTTTTAATGCCCCCACCCATGGTACTTGGAGAATTGAAGAAATTCTTAGCGGAGAAAAACCAAAATTGGCATCATTGCCATTAATTGTATGATTACAAGCTGGATCACCATTGTACTTGTCGGACACCTGGCCAACGCCCTGGCTTTTGTTATTGATAAGATTCTTTTAACCAAAAGCATCCCCAATCCGATTGCTTATACTTTTTTTATCTCTTTGTTGGGATTACTGGTGGTCGTCTTTATTCCTTTCGGAGTGACTATTCCGGCTGTTGGCCAAATTTTAACAAGCCTTGCTGCTGGCGCCCTGTTTGCTGTTGCTTTGCTTTTTTTCTTCGCCGCCCTGCGGCGGGAAGAAACCTCCAGGGTGATCCCGTTTGTCGGTGGCACCCAACCGGTGGTAATTTTTGCCCTCTCATGGCTTTTTTTGTCGGAAAAATTATCTCAATTACAAATCACCGCCCTGTTGTTGCTCATTTTAGGAACTATAATCATTTCCGCCAACTTAAAAACTTTCTTGAGTTTTTCTAGCAAGGGTTTCATGTTTGCCATATTGGCATCATTATTTTTTGCGGCCACCTTTACCTTATCTAAATATGTCTACAACAACATTGGTTTTATTAATGGGTTTTTTTGGTCCAGATGGGGAGCAGCCCTGTTAGTATTAACTTTTTTACTTTTCCCCACAGCCAGGCAGCAAATTTTTGCTAGCACCGACAAAACCAATAAAGGGACCGGCCTGCTATTTTTAACTGGACAGGGGTTGGGAGCGCTGGGAGCTATCCTGCTTAATTTTGCCATTTCACTGGCATCGCCCACCATAGTCCAGGCCATGCAAGGTATCCAGTATGCTTTCCTATTTATGTTAGTGATCATTTTTTCCCAAAAATTCCCCCAGGTTTTAGAAGAGAAGTTAACCACTGGCTTATTTCTGCAAAAGATTTTAGCAATTGTTCTAATTATTGGCGGACTGGCAATGATCGGTGCAAATCCATGATCCATTTGAAAAAAATTTACTGGATAGCGGCATTTCTTACTATCGCTGTTTTGGTTTGGTTGTCTCTTTATTTAGAAGACCAAAGCGCTAAAAATATTAAAAGTGCCTCTGTCTTTGGCGCCTCTTTTGCCCAAGCTCACGCCCAATACCTGGGGCTTGATTGGAAAAAAACTTACCTGGCATATCTTGATGATTTAAAGGTCAGACTCCTGCGCCTGCAAGCCAATTGGAACCAGATAGAACCAAAACAAGGACGATTTAATTTTGCCGATATTGATTGGCAGATAAAAGAAGCTGGCAAAAGAGGAGCCAAGGTTATTTTGGCTGTAGGCAGGAAACTGCCCCACTGGCCGGAATGTCACGATCCTAAGTGGATATCAAACCTCACTGAACCAGAAATTCAAAATAGAGTTTTGGGAATGCTGGAGGCAACTGTTAAGCGCTACAAGGGCAACCCCACAATTACCGTCTGGCAGTTGGAAAATGAGCCCTTTTTCCCATTCGGGAATTGTCCTGCAGCTGATGATGCGTTTCTGGAAAAGGAAGCGGCTTTGTTGAGGTCTATTGATGCAAGACCCATACTCATTACCGACTCCGGTGAATTGTCTACCTGGTTGAAACCGGCAGAATTGGCAGATATTATCGGCACTACCATGTATCGGGTAACCTGGAATCCGTTGTGGGGATATTTTTATTATCCCCTGTCTCCCCAGTTTTATCGCTTGAAGGCCAAGCTAATTAACCACAATATTCCGGTGATTGTTTCTGAATTGCAGGTTGAACCATGGGGGTCAAAACCTCTGCCGGAGATGACTATTGCTGAACAATATCAATCAATGAACCCCAAGAGAATCCAGGAAATCACCAATTTTGCCAAACAAACCAATTTCTCGCAAGTTTATCTCTGGGGGGCAGAATGGTGGTATTATCTCAAAGAAAAAGGCCACCCGGAGATTTGGAATTTCGCCAGAAGTTTGTTTTAGCTTAATTTTACTAATCGTAGTCAGCCTGCATAAACCTGAACCTGCACTCCTGGAGTGAAATTAAGTTGACAGACCAGGAGTGCAAGTTACAAGTTAATAAAAAAGCTAACAGTGGCCAAAAGAGAAACAGTATATAAATAGCTCCCCAGTCCATATAACTACTTCAAAAATCCCACCAGCAAAAGTGCAATGATATTGATAATTTTAATCATGGGGTTGAGGGCTGGTCCGGCTGTATCCTTATACGGATCACCCACCGTGTCACCGGTGACTGCGGCCCGGTGAGCATCGGAGCCTTTGCCGCCCAAGTTGCCCGCCTCAATATATTTTTTGGCATTATCCCAAGCCGCTCCGCCGGTGGTCATGGAAATGGCCACAAAAATACCCGTGACAATTGAGCCTACCAACATGCCGCCCAGGGCTTGAGCGCCCAACAGCAGGCCTACTGCCACCGGCGCCACCACCGGGATTAAAGCCGGCAAAATCATCTGTTTTTGGGCAGCTTCAGTGACGATTGACACGCAAGCGGCATAATCAGGTTTGGCGCGACCCTGCATGATGCCTTTGATTTCCCTAAACTGCCGCCTGACTTCTTCCACCACTGCCATGGCAGATTTGCCAACTGCCTCCATAGCATAAGCGGCAAATAAAAATGGCAAGGAGCCACCGATAAACAAACCTACCAAAACTTGCGGGTCAGACAAGGTAAATACCACATTCTTGCCTAAGGCTGCCAGTTCCTGGGTATAAGCAGAAAAAAGCACCAGGGCCGCCAGAGCTGCAGAAGCAATCGCATAACCTTTGGTAACAGCCTTAGTGGTATTTCCAACAGCATCCAGAGGATCGGTTACTTCCCTCACCTTATCCGGCAACTCGGCCATTTCGGCAATACCTCCGGCATTATCAGTAATTGGCCCAAAAGCATCAATGGCCACAATAATACCGGTCATCGATAACATAGACATGGCAGCCACAGCCACACCATAGATGCCGGCAATATTGTAAGCAATCAAAATAGCTGCTGAAATCAATAAGATCGGCAAAAAAGTAGATTTTAAGGAGATGGTTAAGCCGGCAATCACATTAGTACCATGACCGGTGACCGAAGATTTGGCAATAAAGCGCACCGGGCCATATTTGGTTGAGGTAAAGTATTCGGTTATCACCACCATGCCGCCAGTTACTACCAGACCCAAAAGTGCTGACCAGTAAATATTTGAAACATGATAGAGCTCGTTTGCTCCCATCACCCAAATGGTCACCGGATAAAAAATAATAGCAGGCAGCAAAGTGGAGATGATCAGCCCCTCATATAAAGCCCCCATAATGGAATTATTCTTCGGCAAGCGCACTACCATGACGCCAACAATAGAGCAGACAATAGACAATGCCCCAATGACCAAAGGATACAAAATAGCCAAATCATATTTGGGGAATACCAAAAAACCTAACATCATAGCAGCCACACAGGTCACCGCATACGTCTCAAATAAATCAGCCGCCATGCCGGCACAATCTCCCACATTATCTCCCACATTATCGGCAATCACCCCCGGGTTTCTGGGATCATCTTCGGGAATACCGGCTTCAATTTTGCCCACCATATCTGTACCAACATCCGCCCCTTTGGTAAAAATCCCTCCGCCCAAGCGGGCAAAAACCGAGATTAAACTCCCGCCAAAACCCAGACCAACCAAAGCCTTGACTGCCTCTGCTTTGGCAAATCCTAAACTAACCAGTCCAAAATAGAAAATAGCCACCGACAATAGCCCCAAAGCTACCACTACCAAACCAGTGATAGCTCCACCTTTGAAAGCCACATCCAGCGCTTTTGCCAGTCCGTCGCGGGCCGCTTCTGCAGTCCTGACATTGGCTCTGACTGATACATTCATCCCAATATATCCGGCCAAGGCCGAAAGAATCGCCCCAATGGCAAAACCAACAGCGTATTGGGCGCCTAAGAAATACCACAACGTGGCAAAAAGTACTGCCGCAATTGTCGCCACCACTGTATATTGCCTGTTTAGATATGCTCCTGCTCCTTCTTGGATAGCCTGGGCAATCTCCTGCATCTTGGAATTACCGGCCGGTAAAGTGACAATCCATTGGGTCAAAAGAGCCCCATATAAAATGGCCAACAGGGGAGCTGCAAAAATAACATACGGAGCAAATTGCTCCGCCGGATAGCCTGCCAAAACACCAGATAAGTCCATAATGTATCTTTCCAATATTCTAAACTACCTGTCAAGATGATGCAACTTTAAAGTAGTTTAATCTGCTATACTAAAAGTATGTCGGCTGACCTGGAACAAAATGTTATCAACACAATTTATGCTATTTTTATCCATAATTATCTGGTTATCGCCTATGTATCAGGTGCGCTTCTTTCAGCAATTTTATCTCTTACCAAACCAACCCGCTATCATTTATTTTTATTTTTTGGATTTTGCCTGTTGGTTTTTGCCTTTGAATATAACAAGCACATTGCCGAACCTTTTTATAATCAAACCCTGCAATCATTGATTACCGTCAAAGAACACTTCCGGGTGAGAAAACTTTTGGATCTGTTAATTTATGAACTGATTCCGGTGGCCAGTTTTGTTTTTGGGTGGGGATTTATTTTTATAGCCCTGGTTTTAGGCGGAAAAGTCAACCAACGCTCGGGAAAACCGGAGTAAAATCACGATGGGTTCTGGATATTTTTTTAGTGACTGGTTGACCTGATTTTCCGCCCAGTTTTCTGGATAGGGCCATATCTAACACCTCATCCACGTGTTTGACAAAGACAAATTTCAAAGCTTTTTGGATATTTTTGGGAATATCCTCTAAATCTTTCTTATTTTCAAATGGTAAGATGACTGTTTTAACACCAGCTCTGTGAGCTGCCAGCACTTTCTCTTTAACTCCACCAATTTCCAAAACCCTCCCCCTTAATGTTACTTCACCGGTCATGGCCACATCTTTTCTGGAAGGAATTCTGGTGAGCGCTGACACCAGGGCGCAAGTTATGGAAACTCCGGCCGATGGCCCATCTTTAGGCACAGCCCCTTCCGGCACGTGAACGTGGATATCTAATTTCTGGGCAAACCGCTCCAATAAACCAAACTTTTCCGCCCTGGAGCGAATGTAGGAAACAGCCGCTTGTGCCGATTCTTTCATCACATCACCCAATTGTCCGGTCAACAAGAGTCCGCCTTTGCCCGGCATTAGCGCCACTTCAATAAACAAAATGTCTCCGCCAGCCGGAGTCCAGGCCAGTCCTGTGGCGATGCCAATTTCGTCTTTTTGTTCTGCCAGCATTGAAGTAAATTTAGCTGGCCCTAAAAATTGTTGCAGGTTCTTCTCGGTAATGGTTGCCTTTTTAATCTTATTTTCTGCCAGCCGGCGGGCAACTTTGCGGCAAATTGCCGCAATTTGTCTTTCCAGATTCCTGACTCCGGCTTCTCTGGTATACCTATTGATAATAGTTTTGAGGGCCTTTTCGGAAATAGAAATTTGGCTCTTTTTCAAACCATGGGATTCGATTTGTTTGTGTAGGATAAATTCTTGAACGATATGGAATTTTTCTTCCTCGGTATAGCCAGGAAATTCGATAACTTCCAACCTGTCGCGCAGAGCCGGCGGGATAGTATCCAGGATATTTGCCGTGGTAATAAACATCACATGAGACAAGTCAAAGGAGACCTCCAAATAGTGGTCAGAGAAAGCGTTATTTTGTTCAGGATCCAGCGCCTCCAGCAAGGCAGCCGAAGGATCACCTCTGAAATCTATGCCTATTTTGTCAATTTCATCCAACATAAAGATGGGATCTCTAGAGCCGGCATTTTTAATCCCCTGAATAATCCTGCCTGGCATAGAACCAACATAGGTTCTTCTGTGACCCCTGATTTCTGCCTCATCATGAATGCCGCCTAAAGACACCTTGACAAATTTACGGTCCAAGGCCCGGGCAATTGATTTGCCGATGGAAGTTTTACCTGTCCCCGGCGGACCAGCAAAACACAGAATTGGGCCTTTGACTTTGCCGGCCAGCTTATGAACCGCCAAATACTCCAAAATTCTCTCTTTGACTTTTTTAAGACCGTAGTGATCCTCGTCCAGAATCTTGGAAGCTTTTTTCAAATCAATTCTCTTGCCGGCAGTCGATATGACCCAGGGCAGTTCAATCAGCCATTCCAAGTATGTTCTAATATAGGAGGCCTCTGGATTGGCAGATGACATGCGAGATAGTCTTTTGAGTTCTTTTTCGGCTTTAACTTGAATATCAGCAGGCATCTTTGACGCCTTGATTTTTTTGGCCAGCTCATCAAATTCTCTTTCTTCTTCATCTTCACCCAGTCGCTTTTCAATAGACCTCATTTGTTCTCTTAATATCGCCTCTTCCGCCATTTTATTAACTCGTTTTTGGGTTTCAGACGATATTTGTTGACCAATTTCCAAAACTTTAATCTCATGCGCCAACATCTCGGAAATTTTACTCAAACGATCAGTTAAATCTACGGTTTCTAAGATATATTGCTTACGAGTTGCCTCAAAATCAATACCGCCGGCAATTGAATCAACCAGCCTATTGGGATCTTCTGACGAAAAAATAGCGATGGATGCTTCCAGTGTTAATAAACCACCCACTTCGCCGTATCGGCGAATCTGGTTAGTAATAGTCCTGACCAAAGCTTCTTCCTCATCACTCTTTTGAGTAACTTCAGGGATCTCTTCCACTTTAACTGCGATGTACGGTTCAGTTTGAATAAATTCGACTATTCTTACTCTGGATAGACCTTCAATTACTAAATTATAATCACCATTCATTTTCCAGATCCGGCGGATTTTAGCAATTGTGCCCACTTCATATAGGTCTTTGACTCCCGGGACTTCAATCCTGGCGTTTTTCTGGCAGACAAAAATAGCCAAACCATCTTCACCTGCAGCAGCATCAACTGCGGTTTTGGAACGCTGACGGCCCACTGAAATAGGCAGAGCAGTGCCCGGGAAGACTACAGTTTCCTTCAAAGGAACCAGAGGAACTTTGTTTTTCAGGCTAACTGATTTGCCATCTAAATATAATTCTGCCATAACATCAAGTAGTAAATTAGCACTATAATATCAGGAGTGCTAAAACTTGTCAAGCGCGAATGTAGCTCTGATGGTCGAATGTGTCAAGAGCAAAATTCAAATTAGGAGTCATTGATTATGTAGTAATATTTTAAGATGATCCCAATCTTCGTGTCAAAACCTATAATTACCTAGAAACTAATATCTCTTGCAACTTAGCTAGTTGTTTGATAAGGTAATAACATGGTCAAGCAATTTTTAAGAATACTACTTAATATCATTCCCCAACAAACAGCCTGGGCTCATTGTGATGTGCCTTGCGGAATTTATGATCCTTGTCCTGCCCAAATTGCCGCTGATACTGTAGCGAAAATGGTGGAAAAAATTGAGGCTTTGCCCAAAGACAATCCTACGATTGCTGACCGTAATTCCTTTGTCAGGATGGTAAAAACCAAAGAAGAACATGCCCAAAAATGTAAAGAAGAGCTGTTGATTCTCTGGACTGACTTTTTCAAACCAGAACATTTATCAATGTTTCCCGGGCTTCATGAGGTGTTCTGGAAAGCTGCCAAACTCTGCTCTAAAAACAAGCAGGAAGTAAATATGGCAGCGGCTCAAGAATTAAAAACTGCGGTTGATGAAATTGCCGACATGTTTGCCAAAGCGAAAGCAGCAGCAGGCGGTGCCGAAGCGGCTGCTGCCAAAAAATAATGCTTCTTCTTGGTCGCTTCAAAATTTATGGCCACAGCATGGAGCCAGAATTGAGAGAGAATCAACAAATCATTGCCAGCTCCACCCCATATTGGTTCACCTCACCCAGGAAAGGAGATGTCGTGGTTGTTAAACATCCCCAAGAAAATCGCGTTATCATCAAAAGGATCACCCGAGTTGATCACAATACCTACTGGGTTTTGGGAGATAACCCCAGATCATCATCAGACAGTCGACATTTTGGGCCAATCACCAAAAACAATATCCTGGCAAAAATAATTTTCGTATTTTGATACACTACGTCATCTGGCTGCCAGTAAGTCTGCAACTTTGGCTTGCCGATTGCCCGCCCTGGCCATAGCAAAAAATAGATCAGACAGGCGGTTCAGATAAATTAAATCAACAGCTCGCACTTTAGTTTTTTTTGACAATTTCACCAGTTGTCTTTCTGCCCGCCTGGTAATAGTCCTACAAATATGTAATCTGGACGCCAGTTCTGTCCCGCCGGGTAGAATAAACGATCTCAAAGGAGGCGATTTTTCATCAAACGTGTCAATCAATCGCTCTAATTTCTGCCAATCATCTGCTGTCAGTTGGGGGATATTTTGACCCCGATTACCCCGATTAAATCGGGGTTGACGTGCTTTTTTTCTAGCAAAAAGACTAGCCAGATCAGCTCCCATGATAAATAAATCATGTTGGATATCCTGAAGAATTGTCTTATATTGCCTGAATTTGGCAACAGATCTGGCAAGTCCTATCCAAGATGACAGCTCGTCAATTGTTCCATAAGCCTCAAGCAGTTGATCATCTTTATCAATTCTTTTTCCACCCAATAATCCAGTAGTACCACCATCGCCTGTCCTGGTGTAAAGCCGAGACTTAGTCACAAGTTACTTAATACTACCAATAAATCCCAATGTCAATTAAGCGAAGCTCGCCTTTTGGTTTCACAAAAACGTAAATACCAATTCAAAATTATCGGTCGTTTGGCATTTGAAATTGGTAGTATTGGTAATTATTAACTTAGCACTTACTATAACCGCATCCCGGATTTAAGCATTTTTGACAACCTTCAGCCAGCACTAATTGAGAACCGCAATCAGGGCACGAAGCAAATAAAGTTTTGTACGCTATGCCGACTTGTTCTGGAGCTTGCAGTAATGATTCTTGTTGATTATCTTTGGTATGACCATCGTGTTGACTAACTTCAAATTCGCCATTATCAATGGCCAATGGCAACTGTTTAGTTTTAGCTGCCTCCAGAACAGATTTACCGGCAGCATCAAACATTGACAGAATAGCATTGGGGCCAACACCATAAGGAATTCCACAGGCAATCCCCACCAGTTCCGCCGCTACCTCTTCCAGGGCCGCTCCATGCTTTAAAGCCAGAGAAGCTAGCCTACCGGTCACTTCTGCTGCCCCTGCCACATATCCTCCGGACTTACCCACATTAATAAACACCTCCACCGGTTTACCGTCAGCATCCCTGTATACTGCTGTGTAGACATTGCCAACATCGCTTTTCTTTTTCAATCTCACTCCCCAAGCTTCTCCGGGAGCCTTAGCCTTAAGCGGCTTGGCAGTGGGCAAGTATGGGGTCATATCGTCCCCCACAGCAATGGTTTTATCATGGCCGTTTTTTGATACTCCATCGCCAGTTGGCTTACCAGCCAACTGGTCATAATAGGAGCCTTCTTTTTTAACCTCAAGGATCTGTTTTTGTCTCGAGCCATCGCGATAAATAGTAATCCCCTTACAACCGGTTTCATATACCATCATGTATGCGTGTCTGACGTCTTCCACTGTAGCGCTGTTGGAAAAATTGATGGTTTTGGAAATGGCATTGTCAACGTGTTTTTGGAAAGCGGCCTGCATTTTAACATGCCACTCCGGAGTAATATCACGGGTAACCACAAAAACTTTTTGCCATCTTTCCGGCACTTCTGCCAAACCAGCAACTGATCCGCTGTTTTGTTCTACTTTCTCCAATAATTCTTCCGAGTAAAAACCTTCCCTCTTGGCAATTTCCAAAAAGAAAGGGTTGATATTAAATAGTCTTTTGCCCTCAATAGTATTTTTAGCATAAGACAAGGCAAAATATGGTTCAATTCCAGACGAAGCATCAGCCAACATGGCAATAGTCCCAGTTGGGGCAATAGTAGTAACCGCCGCATTTCGTATCATTAACTTTTTCCCCAAGAAATGCGGACTTTTATCATCAAAAATTGAACCTTTCCAGGCAGGGAATACCCCGCGAACTTGCGCCAATTTAATACTGCCCTCTTTGGCAGATTCTTGAATATGGGCCATGACATCTTCTGCCAACGATAAACCATCATCAGTGTTATATCCTATTTCCACCTGGACTAAAAGATCTGCCAAACCCATTACACCCAAGCCAATTCTTCTTACCTTTCTTGTCATTTCGGCAATTTCGGCAATAGGATAAGCATTCATATCAAGCACGTTATCTAAAAAGTGCACACATTCTTGGGAAACCTCACCCAGGGCCTGGTAATCAATCTGACCATCTTTGACGAATTTCCCTAGGTTAATTGAACCCAAGGTGCAGGCATCATAAGGCAGAAGCGGCTGCTCGCCACAATCAAGGCTAACTATTCCGTTAGTAATAAAAGTCAAACTTTTCTCTTCGGTTAAATCGTAAACTCGCTGCCTCCCAAATGGTTTAATTTCGGAAACAGTATCTACAAATTTATCAGCGTAGAAATCTTGGGTGGAAAATTTAGAAATCTTATCTTGGTGGCGATCCGAAAGGAAACCTACTTCAGATAGAAACTTCATTACTGATTGTTTTGAAATCGACAACTCGAATAGAACACCATCCAGAGTATAAGTCTTCAGCTGACCGCTCTTATTTTTGTAAGGAAACATCCCCATTCTTGAATCCCGACTCCTGTCATAGATTTTGGAGTATATGCCTAAATTAAGCAGCAAGAGTTGTACGCCTTGCAGTAATAATTTTGATTTAGAAGTCAATCTTACATAAGCATTACGACCTTTTTTGAAATTAACCGTACCATCAGCAGTAAAAAGTCCTTGTAAAAATCCTACCACTGCCTCAACAGGCGCAGTATAAATTGACTCTGGAACTAATTTGTCGGCAGCTTTAACTGGTTTTACTCCTAGTTTTACAAAGAAATCTACTAGCCCCCTACTATGATAAGATAAATGGGTATTATTTCTTTCTCTCTTTACTGCCTTCACGTCTTTGCCATACCAATTATTCATCAGATTCTGTATATAATTGAGGCTATCTAGGTCATCCTTACCAAATGTGAAACCAACTCGACAGTTTTTATCTCCAGTTCTTACCCATCCATCTCCTATCAACCATCCCAGAACCATGCCCAATTCCTTGCTCCAGTCATTAGGCATGGTTGGAATCTTCGAGATAATCGGTAGCTGGCGGTTTTTGCCGAATTCTCCTCTACCGCTTTGGATCAAAACTATGTCTCCTGTATTGAGATCTCGAAGTTTCACCCAACCTTTTGGTGTGAGCAATTGATGATCTGGCGTAGCTGTCAAAGTAAAACCGGATTTAGTAGTCAGTCTCCAAACTTCCTTAATCCCATTATCAAAGAACTTAACAGCACGTCCTGGTAAAGTTCCGCCAGTTTTATGATTAAGCGTCCTGGTATCAATGATCAAAGACATATTACCACCGAATCTTTTTCCTCCGGCAAAATGGCTTTCCACCACTTCTTTCATGGGAATAAGCCCTTCTCCTGTAGAAATTATAGTGTCACCTGTAACACAAGGGTTAGTAGCCTCAATCTGTCCCAGATGTGGAGTGGGATTAGCACCTGATTTATTGATCCTATCAATCATAATCATTCCCGGATCACCATAATGCCAAGCCAGTTGGGTAATAAGTAAGAAAACTTTATAGGCATTCAGTTTGCCGACTGTCTGCTGGCTTCTGGGATTTATTAAATCGTAACCCTCATCCGGTTGAGTAGCTTTGACCAAATCGTATAATTTCCTGACGCCGTCTTCAGTCTTTTTAAGTTTTAAATCAACATCACGAATAGTCTGGGCAGATTTAATTTCTCCAATAACTTCTTCCCAATCAGGCTCACTATTAACAAACCGCTGATCCTTGCCAACCTGATCCATCCACTCTTCGGTGACAGTTACTGAAATATTAAAATTAGTCAAATTAAACTCATCAACTTTCATCACCGCAAATCTCAAAATATCCGGATGGGTGATGTGCATAATGCCCATATTGGCACCGCGCCTGACTCCGCCTTGTTTAATTTGGGAAGTCACATCATTGTAAGCTTGTAAAAAAGAAGTCGGACCCACGGTGGTGCCGCCGGAAGACTTAATCACATCACCATAAGGCCTTAGTCTGGAGAAAGAAAAGCCGGTGCCGCCACCAGACTTGTGAATCATCACCATATCAACCAGGGTTTTGGCGATTGACTTCATATCATCTTCAATCGGCAAAACGAAACAAGCTGATAATTGCTGCATCGGTTTGCCGGCGTTGAGCATGGTGGGAGTATTGGGAATAAATTTTTGAGAAGCCATTAAATTATAAAACTTTTGGGCCTGTTCAATCATTTTATTCCTGTCGCCATGATACAGAAGATCTGCGCAAGCGATGTTATATGCCACCCGCCAAAACATCTCACGCGCCGACTCTATCGGCTCACTCTTATCATTACGCAGAGCATATCGTGTTTTGGCTATGTAGAATGCAGTTTCAGAAAGTTGAGGTTCAGACAAATCTGCCGGGACCGGCGGAATATTTTTGCCAAGTGCCCAGACTTCCTCTTGGGTGTACTTCTTTTTTCTAGCAGTCTTTTTGGCAGAGGCTACTTGTTGATCTTGATTACCCCGATTGAATCGGGGATTAAATCGGGATTGATACTTAGTTTTATCTTTTTTACTGTGTGGTTTATTTTTTGTAGCCATAAATTTTTAAATTTAATAATTTTGGTTGGATGATCTGTTTAATTATTAAAAGAAAACGCCTCGACGATTCTACTTTTTGTTGATCAGTTTGGCAACTTCTTTTTGGAAATCAGCCAGGTCTGTAAATTCCCGGTAAACTGACGCAAACCGAATATACGCCACTTTATCAACCTTGCGCAAGACCCTCATTACCAATTCCCCAATTTTCTTGGAAGATATCTCTCTGGCCGACAGGGCCCTGACCTCTCTCTCAACCGTATCAACCATTGCTTCGATCTGATCTGCGCTCACCGGGCGCTTCTCACAAGCCTTTACAATACCGTTTCTTATTTTTAACCGATCAAACGCCTCTCTATGGTTGTCCTTTTTTATCACTAAAGTATCCAGTGTCTCTGCCCTCTCGAAAGTCGTGAATCGCCTGCTGCAGCCAAAACACTCTCTTCTGCGTCTAGTAGTTTTGTTGTCTTGCTCCCTTTTATCAACTACCCGTGTTTCTTGATTGCCGCAAAAGGGACACAACATATCGTATACTACATCTAGTATTCACACAATATCTTGTACTTGTCAAGTCCCAAATTATTTTTAAGTCGGGAGCAGGTTGGGGTGTAAAGCTTATGGTTTTGCAAGGATTTTTTTGACTTGCTCTACTAGTTGATCAGGAGTCATTTCCGCTTTGATAAAATACTCTCTGGCTCCCAGTTTTTTGGCTTCTTCTAATTCATCCGGCAGGTTAGTGAAAACAACTACCGGTGTTTTTGGCAAAATGCCTTTCTCTCCTAGTACTTTCAAGACATCCATACCATTAACTAGCGGCAACATCAGATCCAAGATGATCATATCATACGGTTCATGAAGAGCTCTGGCCAAGGCTACCTTACCATCGATCGCCAGAGTTACCTTAAAACCTGCCAGCTCCAAAGTGGTTTTATACAACTCTGCCATGGTTTTCTCGTCTTCTATTAAAAGAATGCTTGTTTGACCTGCCATATTCTTGTATTATGCCAAAGGTAAGCTGAAATAAAAAGTGCTACCTTGACCTTCTTGGGATTCTACCCAAATTTTACCTTTATGCGCTTCAATAATGCCTTTGGCGACTGTTAATCCTAGCCCTGTTCCTCGCTCTGCGGCATCTTTTATTTCCGACACTTGCTCAAATGGGCTGAATAATTTCCTTTGGGCTTCTTTACTTATGCCTATGCCAGTATCCTTGACAGCCACTGTAACAGCTCTATCATCTGACCAGGCAGAGATCAAGATCTGTCCTTGGGGGGAAGTAAATTTAATAGCATTAGACAACAGGTTATTCAAGACTTGTTTTATTCTATCTGCATCCATAGGCAACTCGGGCAAATTTTTGGGCATTTGTCCAGACAGGGTCAAACCGCGATCTTTTGCCAAAATTTGATAATATCCCACTCGATCTTCAATAATGGGCATCAGAGATTCTTTCTTGAGTTTGATCTCAAAGCGCCCAGCCTGAATTTTAGCAGCATCTAACAGGTCATTTACCATCTGCAGCATTGATGAGGCTGATTCATACATACCTGCAAGCAACTTAGTCCTGGTTGGTTCGTCAAGTTGCTGTGCATGTTTCATAATTGTATCAGCAGTGCCCCTAACCACAGTCAGAGGAGATCTCAACTCATGAACAATCATGGCAGTAAAATTCTGCCGTAATTTTTCCAGTTCCTTCTCTTTGGTGATATCATGCAGAATAATCACTACCCCAATATTATTATTTTGGTTATCTTTCACCGGATTGGCATATATCCTGACTAGCCTTTGCCCCATTTGAGTTTCATTGACTACCACCGGCACAGGGTTTTTTTGGATTTGTCCCATTAGTTGAGCCAGGTTCACTTGTTGAGGAAAAGATTTTATGACTTCAAAAATGGTCAGAGTGCTAGCGTCGGCAACGTTTAATAATTGTGCCGCTTTAGGATTGGCAAGTACCAACTGCCCGGAAACATCAATCATCAACACACCATCTGACATGGAAGCAATGGTCGAGGCCAGTTTACCCTTTTCCACCTCCAAAATTTGCTCCAACTTAGAAACGGCAGTTGAGGCTTGACCAATAATGGCATATAAAATATTCGTTTCCTCCTGCCCGTAAAGGCCCGGCTTGGTTGAAGCCACTGTCAACAGTCCGACTAATCTCTCATTGATAACCAGCGGAATGTTAAAATAAGACCTGACCTGGTCAGTTTTTTTCTCATCAATGGCTTGCCCGGATATTAGTTCTTCTGCTTGATTTTGCTCCCATTCTTGGGAAGTTAAGGCAGATATTGATTTGAGCATGCGACTTTTTACATCATCGACAAAAGATCGGTTAACAGATTCCTTAATGGCAAACTTAACAATGACCGGCCGAAATGATTCACCTGGTTTATAATGCGGATTAAACAGCAAATAAGAGACTGCAGAATAACTAAGCAGGTTTTCTAAGGAATTGATAATAATATCCACTATTTTTTCAACATTTAATGAATATCCTATCCTTTCACCCAACTCCTTGAGAATGGTCAACTGATAAATTTGTCTGGAGATATCAGCAGTAAATCTTTTTCTATCTTGTGCTTGCTTGAAAATAATCAGTATCAAGAAAAAAATAATCAGAGCCAGCACACCAAATAAAATAGGCAGGATCGTGGCAGGGAACATGTTAATATCAACTAACTAACGCAATTTTTCTAAGCGATCAGCAGTGTTTTTGGTGCCAATAACAATAATATAAGTGCCAATTGCCAAAAGTATGGCCTTAAATAAAGATATATAGTCCCCCTGCAAACCTAATACTAAACTGATTGCATCAATTACCATAGCCACACCAATAAAAAGTACCCCAAAGGCAATATACCTATAGCCGGAAGCAACCAACCCAGTGCCGAATTTTTTGGTTACTTGAAACATGACCAGTGCTGCCACAATTCCGGCAAAGGCGGACAAAAATGCCGCAACTTCGATAATTTTTTGTACAATTAATTCCATTACTGTTTGTCTCCTCCTTCCGCACCAGAGGCATTTGGTGGTGTTGGCATTGGCTGGATTGGCGGTTGTGCTGGTACTTGCCCGGCAATAGCCGGCGCTTCTGGCGTTGACATTGCAGTTGTACCAGCTGCTGCTACCATGACTGATCCTAGCCCGGGATATTTTTGTAACAACGGCTCCATGGTTTTCTTGACTATTAAGCCAGACAAGGATACGTACTCGTCAATTAACGCCTGCAGGGCTGCCTTAGGATCTCCAGAAATTCCAGTGACAGAACCGTCATTGCCAACCTGAAGCCCGGCCACACTGCGAGCTTTGACCAATGCCACGTCCGGACCCAAGATAATGATTTGTTTTTGGATAATTTCTGTTAATAACTTCTTATACTCTGAAAAGTCTTCCGGCACTAGTCTGCTCCTTCCGGTATATCATAATGTACAGGTGCCATAATCGTTTTAATTTTATCGGCCAATTCCGCCGGGGTTATTTGATATTTTAGTACCAAGTCACTAGCGCCGGCATCAAACGCCCCCTTGATGATATCTTCTTGGCCGAAATTAGTAATTACCACCACCGGAATGCTTTCGGTTTCCGGATTATCCTTAAGTCTTTTTAAGGCTTCCAGCCCATTAAGTTTTGGCATCATCACATCCAAAAGGACCAGGTCAGGTTTTTCTTTTGCCGCCAGATCCAGGCCCTCTTGCCCATCTGCAGCAATGATTACTTGGTAGCCTTTAAGCTCCAGTTCAACCTTATATAATTGAGATAAAGAGGTATCATCTTCAACTAAAAGTATTTTGGGCTGCATTGGATATATGACCTTACTTTAATCATAACAAAAATCAAGACCTTCGTGTCAACTATTTATCAAGGCCAACGAATCTTTCAGTTTTGATATTTTTAGGATCAACACCCTTTTGTTTAATAATCTGCGTTGTAGCCTCCACGAAGGCAGGTGGGCCACACACAAAAAAGGTACTATCTAGCCAGTTATTAAAATGTTCTTCCATTAAATCTTGATTGACGAAGCCAACTGCTTGCTGCCAGTTATCATCGGGATTATCAACTGCCAAGATGGTCTTAAACCAAGGATAGTTTTTTGTCATTTGACTTAATTCCTCAAAATAAGCAACCTCATCCGGTGACCTATTGGCATAAAAAAGCCAAACAGGAATTTGCAGCTTTTGGTCTTTGATATATTCGATCATAGATTTTTCCGGAGCAATGCCCACACCGCCTGCCAAAAATACCGCCTTTTTGACAATATTTTTGTCAAAAATAAACAACCCATACGGTCCTTGGACCAAAACTTGATCTCCTGGTTTTTTCTGACTTAATGCTTGACTGAACTGGCCAGTTACTCTGATTGTAAACTCCAGATAATCTTTAGCTGCAGGCCAATTGGAAATAGAATAGGCTCTTTTGACTACTTGCCCTTGATAGGGCAGCCCCAGCATGGCGAACTGGCCAGGCAAAAAGTCAAAAATCCGACCGTTTTCTGAAGTAAGTTTGAGGCGAAAAACAGTCGGCGTCTCCCAAATTAATTCATCAACTAAATAGACGGTCAATTCAGGCACCATAAACTTGCCCCATTGTACCTTGATGGCCGTATCTCATACAATACTTGCAGAATGCAATTTAGGTTTATCCAAAAAAAACAGGAATCTTCAAATGCTTATTCTTTTTTCTTTGATCCTGAACAAAGTGATTTCTCCTGGAATGCCGGCCAATATTTAGTATGGGAACAGGCCCTGACAGAAGTTGATCCTCGAGGCAACAAGCGGCCTTTTACCATTGCTACCTCTCCTTCTGAAAAGACAGTGGCCATTACCACAAAAATCTCCGGTAGTCCGTTTAAAAAGCAACTGCTGCAAACTGAACCTGGGGCAATCTTGAGCGCCGCCGGGCCGCAGGGCAAGTTTACCCTGGATCAAAGCGGTAAATTTGGCCAGCACCTGATGATTGCCGGAGGCATTGGCATTACTCCGTTTAGATCCATGATCAAATACAGCCTGGATGCTGGCCTGAACTTGCCCATTACTCTGCTTTATTCCAATACTGTACCGGAAGAAATTATTTTTGCCCAAGAGTTGGATGAATATGAATCTGCCTTAAGCTTGCAGGTAGTGCATACCATTACCCATCCGGAAGAGTCAAAACAGACCTGGAGCGGCCGGGTCGGCAGAATTGATGAAAATTTGATAAAACAATACGCTACCAACCTCAACCAAACCATATTTTATATCTGTGGGCCAGCCAAAATGGTCGCAGCCTTCAAAGAATTACTTTTATCAATGCAGATACCAGCCGAACAAATCAGGTTTGAATTGTTTAGTGGATACTAATTTTACTCAAAGGTAAAAAAGTTATTCAATCTTGTTAATTTTGGCTGCCAGAATAAAATCACTTTCTGAAAGACCTTTGATGATATGGCTGACTATCTCCACCCTTAACCTGCCGTAGGAAACATTCAAAACCGGATGGTGATCTTGCTGCTCTGCAATATCGGCAATTTTGTTAGCTAGCTCCATAGCCTGCTTAAAATCAGGTAATTGGAACACTCTCTTGATCCTCAACTGGCCATTTTCTTTTTCCACCAATTCCCAGCCAGACACCTGCGGCAAAAACTTCTCTGCCTCATCTCTGGTCATGGGTGGCGTTCCGGCTCGGCATGGTAGACATTTTTTACTGGCCAGATCACTCATATTTTTCGTCTGCTTTTTCTGACTTTCTTGATCAGCAGGTTTAATGCTTTATCTCTCTCTTTTCTGGAACGAGGTCTGTCTCTGTACAATAACGGCGGATGAAACACTTGAGCTGCTTTTTGGGCCTCTTCTCTTTGCTGGCGGTTGTGCTTTGATATTATTTCATTGTTTTGATCAGGTTCTTTCATTATCAAATCCCCCTTCTTTGATCAACCAAACCGCCCAGATAATTTGCCTTGTAAACTAACTTATCGTTTTGAATAATCTTTTCTTCACCAAAAAACCTTTCCAACTCTCCTGACCACAAATTAGTATAAATATATTCTCCATCTTGATACTTGCCAGGCCCTCTAAAAGGATGATCTTGGGGCATTTTCATTAGGGCATTTCTCAAAACCTGATAGATGGGATTTGTTTCCACCTCTTCTGTCGCCCAACCATAATAGACCATAATCCACACCGGTTTCTCTTTATAAAATACTATCGTTCTCCCGCCATACGGCTCGCCGCCAAAAAAATTATCATGAGATTTCCAATCACCCTTTTCAAAGGGAATGGTAGTTGATCCATCAGCTTCTTTTATCCATTTCTTTTCCTGGCCGCTGGCATACCCGGCTTGATTGGAGTCAATTAAAAACTGCCGTAAATTCTTGATGTCCATTGGCGGCTACTTAGCAAAAGCTTATACGTAACAGGTTTGTATCTAACCTAGTTGACCTTATTCGTAGGCGAACCCTTAAGATAGTTTTCTATATTATCAACAAACATGCTAAGCTTCGTCTGGGTCGCTTCTTTAGTGATATACCCTATGGGAGGATACATTATACAGTTTTTATATAAAGCCAACATTTTCGCTTCATCAGGAGATAATTCATCCGAGTGATCAAGAATAAAAGTTATATCTTTCATCTTTAGTCTAGCTGCTAATGCTGTAATGTCCACTAATTCCATGGGGGCAACATTTACTACGACTGCTCCCGGTTTAATTAACTTGATTCTTTGACTAGTTAAAAAACCTTTGGTTTGAGGGACATAAGCAAGGTTTATGGAGACAACATCACATTCTTTCAGGAGAGTATCTATATTTTTAAAGCTGACTCCTGATCTTTCTAAATTCTTTTTTCTACTCCTGGACCAATAAGATACTCTGGCCTCAAAACCAGCATGGGCAATCTTGGCTACTCTCTGTCCAATCCTCCCCAAACCGATGACTCCAAATTTTTTATCTTTTAACTCATGCCCTTGAAAGGTGGCTTCCGAATAGTCTCCTCTTCTGGCTTAAGATTTAGCTCTTTCCAACTCCCTAAGGTGTTCTAAAATTACTCCAAAAACAAGCTCCGCAACACCTTCGGTACTATAGCCGGCGATATTGCAAACTACAATACCTTTCTGGGATGCATATTTGGCATCAATCCTGCCATATCCTGTCCCCAGCATACCGATATATTTCAACTCTGGGGCACTATTCATCATTGTTTGATCAACACTTGCTCCTAGCCTAACCAGCAGGCAATCTGTGTCGGGAAGGTGTTTAGCAAGATTCTGGCTGTCTTTTGGTAATCTAATAACCTCTTGTCCCAGCCTATCGAGGCGATTTTCTTGATCTTCCCCCAAATCACCTCTGGAGTATCCGATCATTAGAATTTTCTTAAACTTCATACTGATGCCCCATTTATATCACTTTAGATTTAATTTGTAAAAGTATGCTGGGTGGGCTGTATAAATTTGAACTAATATACACACACCCGGTGTGTGGTAGGTAGACACCTCAGGAATCAGTGGACGTTTTCTCCAACTAAAAGATCAGAGTTGAGAGTAAAATCGGTAAATGACGGGTACCAGGCTGCTATGTGATTGATGTCCAGTTCGGCCGGCGGAAAGTGAGAGGATATTTTAATAGATTTAATAATCCGGCCGGTTTTGGGGATAAAAACACGATAAGTCTGCCCCTGATTGTTAGCCTCAACCAATAATCTGGTTACTTGGCCGGCAGGATAACCTCCGTCTCCGTCCACTCTCCAGGCAATATCAACCGGTATTTTACCCTGTAAAACTTCATGCAAATACATCGTAACTTGCTCCTGGTTGACAAAATAATTTTGCGGCTGCTCTTTGATGGCAAAATACGATGCCAATTCCCCATCAGTATAGGCCTGGTCAAAAATTTCCACTTCATCAACAGCCGGAGTCCAACCGCCGGCAGTTTTGGAAATGGTCAGCCGGACGTATCGGGCAGTGGCGGGCGGAAATTGGTCGTTGTAGAACTGGCCGGTTACAAGCAATGGGGTATTGCGGATTGTTTTGACAGGGGTAAACGTAGAATTATCTTGCGAAAGAGCAAGTTCATAATCGACAGGCGCGCGCAGCTGCCAGGGACCGGTTCGGGAAGAAGCCCACACTATTTGGGCAATAGATTGAGGCCTACCCATATCAATAGTCAGAGAGGCCCCTGGCGAAGACCACTGACCGGGAATCCAAACCGTGTCGTACCGTCCATCAATAACATTACCAGCACCATGATCCGGAGCATCCGGAGTTTGGCTGGTTACAACCGACATCAAACTTCGTTGGCGGTGCTGACTCAACAGTAAAGAAAAATATCGATCAACTTCTTCATCCGACATTGTTTTG
>CAZXEC010000001.1:157084-186787 GCA_964639595.1 uncultured Gammaproteobacteria bacterium | reverse complement strand
GAATTGTTTGACTGGGCGACAGTTTTGTTATCAGTCTAGTAGTCAGTTGCAGGCGCAAAAAAACGGGCGCGGCCAGGGACAGTTTCAGGTCTTTGACCTCGCCTGTTGACAGGCGGGACTGATCAAGCGGAATAACTCGACCTGTCTGCACCAGTTGCCTAAACTGATCTGTCTCATCAGCCAAGTCTTGCCGTTTATAGTCAAAGGTATGAATTTTATCAAGAGGCAGCTGATGTTTGATGGCCAATTGTATCGCCTCCAGGGGCGACTGCCCCAGCAGTAAATCCCGGACATTAAGGCCATAAAATCCCGCCAGATAACTGGTACCAGGAATGTCGCCGCCAACCGTCACAAAAGGATTAACCGGACGGGGTGACCCATTTTGGTTAATAGACAAGACCGTGTTTTTGTCTAAGGTGGGAAGTAGCTGTTTGATAGAAGTGAAAAAATATGCCAAATGCCGACCATGACTATCATATTGTTGCCAGATGGCAATGTTAGAAAAAACAATATGCACCACAATAATCAGCAGCGTTAAGCCAATAGCAATTACCCGATGATATTTTGCCAGCAGTGCCAGTAATACACCGACCAATCCGGCTACCAATGGTAAGAAAATAATAAAATAGCGATGGGTAGAATCCCAAACCTCCGGCGCCCAGCCGGTAAAACTTTGGGCAACAATAATAAGAGCCAGCCCGCCAAGTAAACTGGCGGAGAAAAAGAACGCTGCCGGTGCTAGTTGATGTTTGGCGGCAAAAAGTTTGATGGGCAGGAAAATAAGCAGGATAACAAAACCGGTGCCAATAACTAATCTTAGTGTTGCGCCAGCCCCGATCAAATCTGGGTCGGAAGGAATAAACAGGTTGGCTAAATTTTGCAGATACAGGGAGAGGAAATTACCCGGATCAATCTGAAGAAAAGCGAGGCGCTGCGGATAGGCAGAGGTATTTTGCCAAAACAATACTCCCCCTGCCAAAACTAACCCGCCAGCTAGTAAAAATTGGCGCCATTTCACAGTGGCATCTTGTAACCTAAGGCTGATAACAAAAAGCGGTATCCACACCAAAAGCACATAAGAGCGGAATTGGAAATAGGTAACAGCCAAATAAAAACTAGCAATTATCAAAAACAAGACTGCCCCAGATGAAGCTTTCCGCCAAATGGTAAGACCAACCAGACAAACCAGAGACAAGAGGACAAATACCATCACATCAAAACCGGCTGCCATGTTAAAAGTAAATGTGCCAACTCCAATATAGCTTGATGCGGCCACCACAGCGGCACTGAAAGCCAGCCAAGGCCGTGAAGGAAACCACAAACGTATCAGCAACCAGAAAGTCAGGTTTACCAAAGCAAAAGACAGCCAGGCAATAATATAGTAGAGGAGCGGCAGGTAGCCAAAAAGAGCAAACTGCGGGGCAAATAGAAACTGCAAGGCTCCATGGGGCGCATGAGCAGGCAGTTGAAAAATCCGTCTGGCATCCTCAAATTGGAAACCGTAAAAAAAGGCCAGGTCATCATAAGAAAAATAGAGCCGCATGATTTGCCCGGTGCTTGCCAAAGCTACCAAAATAATCAAAAGCATTTGCCACGGCGCAGGCATTAAATATCGCTCCTGAAAATAACTTAAAAATCCGGGAGATTTACTAGTAGAATTTTTTGGCGCTGTTTTTTTGCCTGGCATGATGGGTAAAATGCCAAAGGTATTATTGGTATTAAACTCCTAATGGATTATTAGCACTTATACTGTTATACTATATACATGCATAAATCCTTTTATGCAAGCGGATTTCTTTACAGCCTAAAAACCCATCAAATTCTTCTGCTTCAATCTGAACAGAAAGCTAATACGGCTTCTTTGTGGACTACACTGGGAGGAGAAAGTAAAAGAGGAGAAGATGCCCAAGCAACGTTTCAGAGAATAGTGCATGAGCGGCTAAACGTCAATCTTAAAACTAAACATATTTATCCTATTTATGATTACTTTCATGATACACTAGATAAAGTTAACTATGTATTTTATGCTGAAGTAAAGAGTCCTCAAGTTTTTAATTCTTTCAAAAAAAGTAATTTTTCCTGGGTAGCTTTTAAGGAAACGATTAAGTTATTGTTTCCGGCCCACACCAAACAAGATGTAATAGTCGGAGAGCGGGTTATTAATGCCAAATGGCGGCTGGCTCAAGGCCTGCAATAAGCGTAAAACTCGTACTAGATTCCACCTGGAGGGTGGAATAGCTTGACACCTAAGGATTTTGAGAACTTTTTACTTAAGTAACTTTATCTAATTTATGAGCTTCATTTAGTCCCTCTTCGTCAAAAGATGTAGAAAACCAGGTATCAAGAATGTCTTTGGCTGTTTCGTTTGGTGTATTTACCAAAGCCATGACTAATATATTTGCATCATCCCATTTTCGCGCCAGTTGAGCTATTTTAGGTGTCCAACACAATGCTGCTCTTGCACCAACAACTCTATTTGCTGCCATTGTGATACCAGTTCCGCTCCAGCAAAAGATAACCCCCTGATCAACTTTTTTATCTGCTACCATTTTTGCCGCTTCCAGTCCTATTTCTACCCATTTACCATTCTTTTCTTTTAGGTCTCCAAGTAAAATTATTTCATGATTCTTAGATTTTAAGTAATTTAAAATATAATCAGTAAGGGAAGTGTTTTCGTCAGCAGCAACAACTATTTTCATAAACTGAGTATATCAAAAGTCCCCATATTGTGCATTGGGCATGACGTTGGCTATAGCACTGGGGTTGTTGAACACACTTCACACCCTTAGGGTGTGTCTGGTGTGTTTAAATCTACCTTCACTGGTGGGTTCCCCGAATTGACTCTTTAACTCAGGAAGAATCTTTGGAAAATCTTGAGGTCTTGAACAGATATAAATGTCTACATCTCCCTGACCGGCTATTCTTAAAGCAGATGACCCTATAAGCAAAACATCTAAACTAGAGTCTATCTCTTTGATACTTCTTATAATTTCATTAGCTACATCTACTGATTTAGGATCAAAAGGCTTAATTGCAGCTACTTTATCTTCCGGAATTGTTAAAAGGTATTTTTCCTGTCTTGGAGTAAGCATGAAGTGATTATATCAAAAGTCCACACATCATACATTGGGTATAACGTTAGCTATAGCCATGAGCGTAGCGAGTTTACGAGTGAAGTCGAATGGCCGGTCTGGGACCATATTATCCTTATAACATTATACCTAAACTCTTACTTTTGGGAGTGCCCGAAAAGCAGGCCATAACATTAAAGTCCGGATCGGATAATCGAAACATTTCAAAAGTTTCCTGTTTTACTAATTCAAACCTCGGGTCATTTTGATATTTTTCCTTAAAGTTTGTGTAATCTGTATTGAAATCTACATCTCCTCTTTCATTTCTCTTCGGATCAGGCTTTCTAATCTTTATAAGTCTTAAAGGGCCGGAAACAGTATCTATTGGTTTGTCCAGTAGATATGTAAAACCACTTTGGGTTTTCTCCACAATCTTTCCCAACATTTCTACAGAATTGGTAAATCGTATGTATTCTTCATCGCTTTGACAAAAAATACACGCAAATTCAACGGGCGCTGAAGAAGCATCTGTAAATTTATTTTTTAATTCAGTACCGCGATTAGCTATATAGCTTATTATTGCTATTAAATTGTTCATGCGATTACACTCAGGGTAAACTTCTCATCCCAGCCAACACTTCACCAGTTTCATGTACCAAAAACATTGTCCATCCATATCCCACCTCCGAGGTGGATTAGCTTGACACATCGGGATTTGTAATTGATTTTGTGCCTGGCTGCCGGGCTAGGATTCGAACCTAGATGAGCAGATTCAGAGTCTGCTATCCTACCGTTAGATGACCCGGCAATCTGGGTGTATTTTACCAAATTTGAGGCAAAAATGACAGTGTTCAGGTCAGCTTTTGGATGGCCTGATTAATTCTGGTCAGTACCTTATCTTTGCCCAAGGCCTGCATGGTGGCAAACAGCGGTGGCGTGGCCTTTTGTCCGGTTACAGCTACCCTAATGGTCATAAAAGCCTCCCCCGTGGTCCAATTTTTATCTTGAGTATAAGACCGCAGGGCCTCTTCTAAAACTTGTTCCGACCAGTCGGAAATTTCCCCAAGTAACTTGGCCACTCCTGCCAAAAATTGGCCGGTATCATCTCTGGTCTTGTTTTTTTGTACTAAGTTGCTCTCTGCCAATTCCACATCAGCCGTAAAGAAAAATCCTGCCAAAGGAATAAAATCTTTCAGCGTGGTCATTCTCTCCTGAACCAGCGGGATAATTGATTTTACTTGCGGTAAATCGTGGTATTCCAACAGAAATGGTTTTAATCTCTCCAGCAGTTGGTCGCAGGACAGCTTCCTTATATATTGGCCGTTATACCAGTTGAGTTTCTCAATATCAAAAGCAGCAGCAGCAGCATCCACCCGATCCAAATCAAAAAGGCCAACAAGTTCCTGAAGGTCAAAAAAATCCTGTTCCTGGGGATGTGACCAGCCCAAAATCGCCAAATAATTGATAACCGCTTCTGCCAAATAGCCGTCTGCCTGGAAATCACTGACTCCGGTGGCGCCAAATCTTTTGGATAATTTGCCCAAGCGGCTGGGATTTAAGATGTTTGACAGATGGGCATACTTGGGCACTTCAAACCCTAAAGCTTGCAGGAGCAGCAGCTGCCGGGGAGTATTGGAAATATGATCTTCACCGCGAATCACATGACTAATTTGCATGTCGCGATCATCCACCACCACGGCAAAATTATAAGTGGGCACGCCGTCTGATTTTAATATGATAAAATCGCCAAATAAACTGGTATCAAATTCTATTTTGCCCCGCACCAGATCATCAAAGGCAATTTTTTCACCACTAACGATAAATCTGACCGCTTTTTTACGGCCGGCTTTGGCAAATTGGTCTTGTTCTGCCGCAGTTAAATTGCGGCAGGTGCCGCCATATTTGGGCGACTCGTGTTTGGCTTGCTGAAGTTTTCTCTCGGCTGCCAATTCTTCCGGCGTGCAAAAGCACCAATAGGCTAATTTTTTCTCCAATAAGACATCGGCATATTTTTTATAAATTTCCAAACGCTGCATCTGGAAGATAGGGCCTTCGTCCCACAATAGTCCCAGCCATTCTAGAGCTCTAATAATGTCAGTGGTATATTCTTGGGTGGAGCGCTCCCGATCAGTGTCTTCAATCCTTAAAATAAACTTACCTGCCTGATGTTTGGCAAAACAATAATTGAAAAGGGCAGTATGAGCGCTGCCTAAATGAAGTTTACCGGTGGGAGATGGGGCCATTCTGACACGGACCATAAAATTTGCTTTTTTTCTACTTGGTTGAATTGTACAACAGCACGCATGATATACTCAATTAGATGAATCTGACACAGGTGGCTAGCCTAACTAAGAAATTGTTACTTTATAGCTTCATCCTCCTCGTGGCCCTGGTGATTACCATGTATATTTGGGATAGGGCTGCTCAAGAGATTGCCAAGAGAAACCCACCCTCGCCTCCCACGCCCACCTTGCTTTATGGTAAATTACCCCCGCCTGATTTTGATACCAAACAGACCAGCGCTGGATTGGATTTCATACTTGACACCATCGAAGCTGTCCCACCTGCATTTCCTATTCTGGAAACTGTTTACCCGGTTGAGGCGACTAAACCTCGCCTGTCAGATCTGGAAACAGCCAAAGAGCGGGCCAAATCTTGGGGATTTGGTACAGAACCTACCAATTCCAGTGAACAAAATTATACTTTTGCCGACTCGCGTCTGCCAAGAACTATAGAGATTAAGCGCGGCAGCAATAATTTTATCCTGTCATTCCAGCTTGATCGCGATTCCTCGCCTTTGACAAGCCCGGTGCCGTCTTCTGTTGAAGCAGAAAATATCCTAAAAAATATTTTGAAAGAACATCAGCTTTTTAGTTCTGATTTGGAAAACGGTAAGTTTTCTATCTCTTACCTTAGTTTTAACAACGGCCAATTTTTACCTGCCAATTCCCAGGCAGAAGCCAACGCCGCCAAAGTGGACTTAACCAGAGGCCAATTGGGCAAATTACCCATTGTTAACCTGCCAGACCGGGCGAATATATCAGCCATCTTATCCGGAGACAAAGATCCCAACAAGAGAATACTATTTTTAAGGTTTACCCACTGGCCGACTGCGACCGGTGAGCCGGCAACTTATCCTATTAAAACCGGCAAGCAAGTATTTGCAGACTTGAAAGGCGGCAAAGGGGTCGTGGTAGCACAGGGAACACCGGTTAAACAAATTGCCATTTCCAATATCTACTTGGCAATCTATGACCCACCTGACGCTCCCCAATTTTTACAACCAGTGGTAGTATTTGAAGGCAGAAACGGCTTTATGGCCTTTTTGCCGGCAGTTGCCGACGATTGGCTAGAACCATAACTGATTCCATTGGAAAGAATCAAAAACCCAGTCAACTAGCTGTGTTGCTTCTGTCACCCTGTCCTGACTCCCCATCAGTGTAACAATGATGGTGTGCCCATCTCGCTTGGCAGATATGACAATACACTCCTTGGCATTTTGGGTATAGCCGGTCTTGATACCGCTAACGCCTGCCACAGTCCCCAATAAACTATTCCTATTTTCTAATCTATAAACATGCTGGCCATCAATATCAGTGGCAACTTTATGTTTAGTAGCCACGACTTCTGAAAGAACAGAATCCTCAATGACCACTTGCCCTAAAATTGACAAATCATAAGCAGTAGAGTAATGGTCGGGTGTATCTACACCGGCAGGATTAGTAAAATGGCTATTTTTCATTCCTAGTGCTTGGGCCTTTTGATTCATCGACTCTATAAAATCTTCATTCTGATTGCTACAATTGTCAGCCAAAGTGTAGGCCGCGTCATTACCTGATGCCAAAAGCAAACCATAAAGTAAATTGGCAACCGTGACTTTTTCACCTTTTTTCAAACCCATCAAACTATCTTGCGGTCCTGTTGGCGGTGATGAAACTTCCAACACTTGATCTAGAGTACAATTATCCAATACCACCAAGGCGGTCAACATCTTGGTAGTTGATGCCGGTAATAATTTTTCATCTGGAGATTTCTGATACAGAACTGTTTGGGAGGAGGCATCTTTGATAAAAACCGACATCGCGCTTGTTCCAGGAGCAGAAAAACTTTTCGGCAATTTTTCCGGCAAGTCTGCCATTGGTGGAAGCTGGATTGGCAAATACCTGACTGGCGGTTTTTTTTCTTGCCAAGTGGCAGTTCTATAATAACTACTGCCGGCAAAAGGCAAAAACGAGGCTAAAAAGGCCAAAACTAAAAATAATCTAACAGGAGAGGCGGCAATGTTTACCAGCCCAAAAGTTGCCAGCTCTTGTGTCATACAGTAGTTTTAATATGCAGCTCGGACAAAGATGCGCTATCAACTTCAGACGGAGCATCCATCACACTAGTCTGACCCGAAGATGTCATGGGGAAAGCCACGGTTTCTCTGGTATTCTCCTCACCAGTAAGTACCATCAAAAATCTTTCAATCCCGGGAGCAATTCCTCCATGCGGCGGAACGCCAAACTCAAAAGCCCGCAGCAGATGACCAAACTTTTCCTCAATTTCTCTGCTGGAATGGCCCAAGATTTCAAAAACCTGACGCTGGATGAGTGGATCAGTGATCCTGATTGACCCTCCGCCAACTTCCAGCCCGTTACAAACCAAATCATGCTGCCACGACCGAACTTTTAGTGGATTGCTGCCAAGCAAGGGGATGTCTTCATTTTTTGGCGCGGTAAAGGGGTGATGGGAAGGAGCCAAATGGCGAGTGGTAGTTTTTTCAAACAGAGGAAAATCAACTACCCAGGCAAATGCCAGCATATTAGGGTTTTTGTCTTTTCTCAAATCGAATTTATCGTTGCCAAATTTTTCCATGGCCTGATCATAGGTAAACCGCGGAAAAGGTTTTTGCAGAATTTTTTTAGCGGCGACTTTCTCAACTATTTGACAAAACATTTCTTCAGTCAACTGCAAAATATCTTCCTGGGTGGCAAAAGACATTTCCAAATCTAACTGGGTAAACTCACCGTAGGCCCTATCTGCCCTGGGATCTTCATCACGAAAGCAACGGGCAATCTGATAATATTTTTCAAAGCCTGCCACCATCAGCAATTGCTTATATTGTTGGGGAGATTGCGGCAGGGCATAAAATTGACCCGGCTGGAGTCGGGATGGCACCAGAAAATCCCTGGCTCCTTCTGGTGTGGCTTTGGTTAAAATCGGCGTTTCAATCTCCACGAATTCCCGCTCATCCAAAAAATTCCTCATGGCCCTGATCACCTGGTGCCGCAAGCGCAAATTGGCCTGAAGGCGCGGCCGGCGCAAATCCAAATAGCGATACTTGAGTCTTAAGGCTTCATCAATTTCCCGACCATCGCCTAAAATATCAAAAGGCGGAGTCTCTGATTTGGCCAGAATCTTCATAGTCCTTGCCGCAACCTCAATCTTTCCTATCTCCCCCATATTTTCATTCTCCATCCCATCTAACCGAGGCTTAACCATTCCATTTATCTCGACTACAAACTTAGGTCTAAGTTCTTCTACAAATACATACGGTCCTTCGAAAACTGCCTTTATAAATACTATTTGGACAATCCCTGAACTATCTCTCAAATCAATAAAGATGAGCTTGCCGTGATCTCGCCTGATGTTGACCCAACCTTGCAAAGTAACCTCTTGGCCGACATGATCAATTGTTTGGGATGCAGAAACCCTGGACATAGTAATCCAATTCTAGATGATCAGCTCTATCTTGACAAGAACTGATCTTATCTGGTACACTTTATTGACAATGCGACAGACAAAAAACTTTACCAGCTTGTATCTCTTCTGGATTACCCTAACGGGGAAGGGGGGCTTGCGGTAAAGTTTTAACCGTAAATTAGGAAAAGCACAAGCCTCCCACCAGGGAGGTTTTTTTATGGCAACTAGATTAGAGACATTGGCAGGAAAAGACGAACACAAAAAATGGGGTCGGGCCCAAGGGGTACACATGGGACAAAAAGAGCGCATCCTTTTACTAAATACCCAAGGGTTAGAATTCCGCGCTAAAAATGGAGAAGATCCTCTAGACAAAGCTCTTGAGTTAAATGAATCTGAGGCGGCAAGAATTCTAAGAGATCTTAGTAGGGGAGGTCTAACACTATTAACAAGAAACCTTGGTGAAGATGCAAAGATTATATTAGATTGCGTGGATATAGCTGTCCAAGAAAGAGACGGAGTCGATTTATATCATCAGCATGTTGATGATATTAGATCTTTCCAAGATCTTGAGCGACTGGCTAAAAAGACAGTTATCCTAGAAGATTTAACTGGCATTATTCTTTCCTCTTTAGATAATCCTATTATTAGTAGGGTACTGACTAACGTCGTAGTTATCCCACAGTTAGTAGAATCACATTCATTTGCAAAGGTTATCAGGATTGCTTTTGATCCAGAAGGGGTTGGTCTTGCTATGTATGTGAATGGTAAATTAAAAACCACTTTTAACCCTGCAGGTAAGAGATTTCTACCAGATATGTCTAATGCCATAGACAAAGAGAAAAACGCAGAGCAAAGGGTTGGAGTTATGGTCCCAGAAACAGCAAACGGTATTACTACCCTCAATGAGGAAGTGAAGTTTTTGGAAACACATCGGGCTTTTATATTAAAAGATTTTCAACTCCCAGAGGGCTCTATAGATGAAGCGATCTTAAAAATTTTGCTCTCCCATTGCGAGAAAAGTGTACAAATTCCCAAAGCTGATCGAGAGCGAATAGTAAACCAGATCTCTACTTTCGTCAAAAAGCGTCTACCGATTCCTCTCTCTATTACATTCGCTACTGGTCTAAGAGCGCCCAATCCTCTAAAGTTTAAGCAAATTGAAAATCTACCTACTTACGGATGGTTATACTTTGTTAACTTTATGATGACTATCAATGAAAAGGTAAAGAGAAAATATTTGCCTGGTTTAAGAATAATCATTTTCGAAGAAGCTACATTATTTGGTCCAATGCTGGGCTTTACCGAGCAGGAGGTCAATCAAGGCTTATTAGCAAGCAGAAAATTGTTTGCTGCCATGGGGGATCCCTTTGAAATATACCCTCTTACACCTAATATGTTTCCTCAAGATCGGGTATCGAAGATATCTGTCAGCGTCGATGATTCCAGAATTTATGCTCTGGTGTGTTCAAGGTCAGAGATGACTTCTGAAGCTGCTATGGATCCTCTCTATACTAATAGACAAGATCGAAGTTACGCTGAAATTAGGCGTTTAGTTGGACAAGATATATGGGATGATTCAAAAAAGACTGCTGAATCAATGGCAAGATATTTAGAGTACCGCAAAAAGGCTAGGCTGTTTGAAGAAATTTTAGGTCACCCTGTTGCTATAGATGCTACTGTTACAGATAAGGAAGGTCGGGTGGTTTTAGACATAACATCACCTGCCATGTTTAATCACGGCATGCCTGTAGTAAGACGAGACACAAAAGGTCTACACAAAATTATCATCGTCCCAGAATATCGTCTCCAGAGGGGTGATATTCCTAATATTCAACCTGTCCGAATTGCTAGAGCAGAGCTGTTGGGTCAAGAGGCAGGTACTGGTTATATGACATTTTTATATGAACAAAGATAGGGGATCAAGTTATGAAGAATAGTTTTATTAAACCTAATCCTCATGTGTTTCCTTTCATGGAATTTAGAGATTTATCATATAAAAAAATAGGGATGATCAGTGGCAAAAAGGTAATTAACATGGAGGATATCAAGCAAATAGTAGAAGAAGCGAACAGAAATGAGGATTTAATTAACAAGATCATTCACTCTCTCCCAAAAAACCAAGGAATAGCCAATCAAATTTTTTATATTTTTACTCACCCTCTTATTAGATTCGGCTCATTAAAAATGTATCAAGGTAACAAGGACTCCTGGTTAAAAAAGTTTAACACCTCAATAAGAAACACGCGGTTCGCTTTCTCTATTTTAGGATTTCCTTTTAAAATACCCAACCCCTTAAAGACTAACAGGACCATGCCGGATTTAGGAGAAGTCATGGCCCTTAACAAACTCGAAAATATTGCCTCTTTAGTTGAACTAGTGTCAGGTATCAGAGTTGAGATTTATATAATTACCGAGGGGGCATTTGGGAAATTTGTAGGTATTAAGAAAAATAGCACAAAGCAATATCAGTCTCGCCTAGGCTACTTAGCCAAACAATTAGATTTTACCCATTTACGATTTATCCCTTTGGAAAAAATGGAGAGCTATATTAAAAACTTCTCTCAAGTTTTTACAAATAAAGTGCACCTGACAGAGCAACTTTACCAACAAAATGACCCGGAGACAGTTAAAAAAATCAAGGAGGCCTATCCCACTATATTAAGAATAATAAATCCCAAAATAGATGACCTAGCAATACTGATGGATATTTATAACTTCAAAGTTCCTGATAGTAAATTATCAAGGGGGGCCTTGAAGGTAAGAAATTATCTTAAAAAACAAGCTCTAAAATCTACCATCCAATACTTCTGTTATCTACAATTCCGGGATGACGTCCATTTTTTGGAAAAAGAAGTGGGTCCTACTTATATTCCTTTGACAGTTTCCCCTAAACCAAACCGTTTGGGGATTATACCTCTAAGCTCAAGCGTGAGAATTCTACCTCATCAGGGAATACCAATATACAAACCTAAAACAGGCATATTCAAAATCATGTATTTAATTGATCTTCTTAGATACAACAATCAATCTAGTGCTATGCATCTAAGCGGTGACCAAGACCAAGCTCCTTTTTACTATGAGGAATCAAGTAAATCTTGACTTTATGGAAAATCTGATGTAAATTTATACTTGATTTACATCAGCCCTTTCAATAAATCTATTGGGGGTATTTTTTTGGGAGTGAATGTATGAACAGTAAAGAAATTCCAGGCATAACCAGTCCAGCAGCAATGGACCTGTCTACACCTCACGGACAAGCTCAAGCCAGACTTGATCAATTGGTAGAGGTAGTCGTTGAGGGGTTAGTTAAGCGCTGTGTCTGGGTTGCCCCAGGGGAAGAACCTGATCCAACAGTTCCCGTCGTTTTGCAGGTGGTGGGGGAAGAGGACCAATCAAAAAGACGCTGGAAAAAATCAGGTCCAACCGACCATCATCAGCAGCGCTTGCCAGCTGCCAAAACTCCAGATGGCACCAGCAATCTGGCTGCTTGGACCAATAAGCGCCACCTTAAACCCAATGGCAGAAAAAAAGGCCCTGGACGCTACCGATAACCACTCATTTGACAAATTTTCATAATATCATCTAGAATGATGACATGCCTAGTGATGAGGTGGCAATATCACGTAGAGAGGCTCTGGGGAAATTAGCTGCTGTTGCTGCAAGTACAATCGCAGCCACCAAAGGACTGGATGTTATAGGGTCTGCTGTACCTGACGCCAACCAAAACCGAGTCAAAGAATTACTAGGTCAAGCTGAAGTCTTCTATCCAGCCACAGTCAACGAGGTGGCAATTTTAAGAAAAGACCCTACAGTGCCAGACAGAAACACAGGACCTAATGAAATTGCCCGCTACCAGCAATCAGACAGACGCAGATTCTTAGCAGTTGAAGTACCAGCAAAAAAACCCATTGCGAGGGAGAACGACTGGTTTTATGTAATGGAAATCGGCGGGGATGGCAAACAAGGCTTTGTTCTGGGAATTGAATTAAAAATTGACCCTGGTCAACGGCTGACTTTTAAGAAACCTTGACGTCTTTGAGTTTTAGCTGCAGTCTTTCTTGATTATTCCAAAAGTTAACAGCAAGTGAATAAACCACATCGATTTCCCCACCAACTTTTATTTCGTTGATCCTGTGCCCCATACCAAAACCAATGGCTTCCCATCTGATCCCTGACAATTGATCGCTAACCCCGATTTGATCCTGATTTAATCGGGATTGATCGGGGCTGACAACCAACTTCAGGTGTTGGCTCTCTGACCCGACTGTTCGCGCGTTCTCAATCACCAAATCTCTGGTCAAAAAAATTGGTTCCGGGTTGCCAATCCCAAACGGCTCAAAACCAACCAGCCCTTGCGCCAATTCCTCATTAATCAAAGTAGCAGGAATTTGACAGTCAACTGCTAAGGTTTTGGTAAGACGTTCTACTGTTAACACTTTTCGACTATAGTCATTCAACCGCTTTGCCAATATGGCAATTTTTTCAGTCTTAATAGTAAAACCAGCCGCCATGGGATGACCGCCAATGTCAATAAATAAATCCTGGTGGATTCTCAATGCCTCAATAATATTAAAACCAGATACAGATCTGGCTGAACCTTTGGAGATTGTCTCACCCCTGGCAATTACCACTGTTGGCAGATAAAATTCTTCCACCACCCGAGATGCCACCAGTCCAATAATACCTTCCTGCCAAGACTCATGCGCCAAAAGCAAAAAACGGGATCCGTTTTGAGAAGCAGCCATTATCCTGGCGTGATTGTAAGCTTGAAGCGTGAGATTTCTCCTGGCGGTATTCAAATCAGACAAGGCTCTGGCTAGCATCTGGGCTCGCGCAGAATCAGTGGTGCAAATCAGTCTTAAGGCATCCATGGCGCTTTCCAACCTGCCGCTGGCATTCAGGCGGGGTGCGATAATATGACCAATATCAAAAGCAGTAATATTATTCTGGTTGATGCCAGTTTGAGCAAATAAGGCTTGCAAGCCGGGCCGGCTGGTTTTCTTTAATGCCTCCAGCCCAAATTTAAGCAATATCCGATTGGCTCCAACCAGCGGCATCAAGTCAGCCACAGTTGCCAAAGCCACCAAATCTAAATGGCTATCCGCTAACCCCGATTTGACTCCGATTTGATCCTGATTTAATCGGGATTGATCGGGGCTGACAGCTCTTTTGCCGCGTGCGGCCTGCTGTAAGCTGTTTGCCAACATCCAAGCCACTCCAGCACCACATAATTGATCTGTCCAAACCAGAGCCTGGGCTGTAAGTTTTTGGGCAGGCAACTGGTGATGGTCACAGACAATCACATCAATTTTTTGCTTGCTGGCATATGCGATGGCCTCGTTGGCAGTTACTCCATTATCAACTGTAATTATCAGTCTGGTAGCGGGATATGCGGTGAGTAGATTATCAATCCCACGAATAGACAAACCATAACCTTCATCAACTCGATGCGGGATATAGGGCATGACTTTGGCGCCAAGTTGCTTGATAGTTTCCCATAAAATAGCCGAACCGCAAATACCATCAACATCATAATCGCCGTAGACTATAATCTGCTCATTTTTTGCAATAGCGGCAGTAATCCTTTTGACGGTCAAATCCAATTGCGACTTTTTTATCAAAGTCAAACTAAAAATTGACTCTAGACGGGGATGAAAAAATTCTTTAACTTTTGCGGCATTAGTTATACCTCTATTTTTCAAAAGAATTTTAACTATATCACATGTTTTGGGGTGAGATCGGGCCAATTTTGACTTAACATCCCATCTTGCTATTTTGACCATTGCCAACATTTTAAACAGTAGCCCTTAAAACCACAAGGGACTTACGCTATAATATGTCTGTATGAAAATCACCTATCAGATGCCTCCAACAGTCGGGGATATCCAGAAAAAATTTGTTAGTGCCGGTTACGAAATCTACCTGGTAGGCGGAGCTGTGCGGGATATGATGATGGGCAAAAATCCCACTGACTGGGATTTTACCACTAACGCCACGCCGGAAGAAATTCTGCAACTTTTCCCGGATGGGTTTTATGATAACCAGTTTGGTACAGTCGGCCTGCCCCTCGAAGCTTTAGCGAAGGGGGGCATACTTTTGAAAGCGGAAAGCGGAAAGCGGAAAGCGGAAAGCGATATTGTCCAAATTACTACTTATCGGACCGAACATGGCTATTCAGATTCTAGACGGCCTGACAAAGTTATCTGGGGTAAAACCATTGAAGAAGACCTGTCCCGTCGGGATTTTACTATTAACGCCATGGCTTTACGATTAGAGCAGGAGAGTGGAAGAGTGAAAGAGTGGAAGGGAAAAAGAAAAGCTCCAGCTCTCCGGCTCTCCAGCTCTTTTACTCTTACTGATCCTTATGGCGGATACCAAGATCTACAAAATAAATTAATCAGAGCAGTAGGCAGGGCTGATGCCAGGTTTAAGGAAGACGCGCTGCGGCTGATGCGAGCCATTAGAATTGCCTGTCAGCTGCAATTTCAAATTGAGCAGGCCACCCTGTCTACGATTGTGGCTGACTCGGCGCAAATTGCTCACGTCTCATATGAAAGAATCCGTGATGAATTTTTCAAAATTTTAGCCAGTGATTTTGCTTATGAAGGAATCTTGCTGTTGCGCAATACTAATCTTTTATCTTACATCATGCCGGAGTTTGAGAAAGGTTTTGGGGTGGATCAGGCCGGTCCTGACCGACATCACATTTATGACGTGGCCACCCATGGATTATTATCTCTCAAGGAATGCCCTTCCCAAAAACCGCTGGTTCGTTTTGCTTGCCTGATTCATGATATTGGCAAACCAGATGTGGTAGGAAAAGATAAAAAAGGCAACACCACTTTTTATAACCATGAAGTGGTGGGAGCCAAAATTGCTGCCAAAATTGCCAACAGGTTTCACTTGTCCGGTAAAGATCGCGACCTGCTTGTTAAACTGGTGCGGTGGCATTTGTTTACGGTTGATGAAAACCAAACCGATTCAGCCATCAGAAGGCTCATTCGCAATATCGGCTTGGAAAATATCGACGATCTGATTGATGTGAGGATCGGTGATCGTCTGGGCAGTGGTTTGACCCAAGCGGAGAGCTGGAGACTGAAACTGCTCAAAGACAGAATCAGCAAAATTCTTCATCCGGCTTTTGCTATTGTCGATTTGGCAGTTGATGGGAAAGATGTAATGAAAACATTAGGGATAGCACCAGGGCCCAAGGTGGGTCAAATCCTACAAAAACTGTTTGAAGAGGTAGATGAAGATATGTCCAAAAACAACAGGGATTACCTACTCAAAAGAGTAAAACAATTATCTTAAGTTCTCTTCTTGGTAATTTTCTCTTGCCAAATCACCAGTAGTGGGGTGGCGTTAAAAATTGACGAATAGGTTCCCGAGATAATCCCGATCAAAAGGGCGGTCACAAACCATTTAATTGATGACCCGCCAAATAAAATCAGGGCGGATAATACCAAAATTACCGTCAAGGATGTTGACAATGACCTGGCTAAAGTTTGCAAGATCGAGATATTGGCAATTTCGGCAAACGGACTGCCATAAAATTTGCGCAGGTTTTCCCGGATTCTGTCAAACACTACAATAGTATCATGAACCGAAAAACCAACCACTGTTAAAAGGGCGGTCACAAATAAACTGTCTACCTCAACCCCCCAAAAATGTCCCAGGAGAGAAAAAACTCCGACTACCACTAAAACATCATGAAACAGGGCGGCAATTGCGCAAACTCCAAAACGCCAGGAAGCGGCAGGCGCCGGAACTTCCCGAAAAGCCCAGGCAATATAGACCACGATGGCCAACAGCGCCACTGCCAGGGCAATGACAGCTCTCTGGGTCAGTTCTTGGCTGATGGTGGGACCGACTGTTTCAAATCTAACCTGCTCTGTTTGACCAAATTTTGTTGCCAAATTCCCTTTTATTTGTTCAACCTCTGACTGATCCATAGGCTTGGCTCTGACCAGATAAGTCCCCTCTTGGGTTTTGGTAATTGATGATACCTCTGCTGTCTGCTTGATGGTCTCCTGCAGAGCAATTGTTGTAACTTGAGCATCGGCAGTAAACTTATATTCCAGTAGCGTGCCTCCGGAAAAATCAATGCCCAACTTAAGGCCAAAAAGCATTAAGGAAACCACGCCGGGGATAATAATTACTGCGGATAGTGCTAAATACCAGTATTTTTTGCCAATAATATCGATCATTTTGCTAGATCTTTTTTAATTTGTTCCAATTTGACTTTTAAGCTGATCTTGTAATCTTGTAAATTTTTCTTCACCATCTTGTCAAAGTCTTTGATATTTTTATGTAAAAACGCTATAACCCGATCCGGTTTTTTATTGGTTAATTCTTGAAATTCCACCTGCTTATTGTGAGTTAAATTTGTCAATATTATGTCCAAAAATTTAATTTCTAATAATTGATGGATGAGATCTGCTACAGATTGCCTTTGTTCGCTTGTCAAAACTGACAAATTAAAATCTTTAATGATTTTTTTATAATCTAAGTATTTTTTAATTAAACTACTTTTCATTTGATCTCTTCTGAATGGTGTATGCCAACTCTTGGGCTGGGGCAGATAAAGGCATTCTAACAGGGCCTAAGGGAATTTTATCATCATGATCATCCAAAAAATAAATTAGGACCGGTCCTTTGGCAGAACCATCTTGTGATCTTAAAGCAGCCATTACCTCCGGAGAGCCACCGAATTTTTTGCCCGTCCAAGTAGCAGGCCCGGCATCACCAACCACTGCCACTACCGCTCGATTGGTCACCGGATTAATAACCAGCACCTTACGATAACGGAACCAGTCGTAAAATTCGCGGTAATTGGTATCCCAGCCGGGCGACAAAAAAGTCTGAACAGCCACATACCATTTTTCCTGTTCTATAGCTCCTGGAGTTAATTCTGACTGGGAATTGGCCCACCAACCCCAGGCTCCTCTGCCCGGTGCCATACCAGAATCGGTAAATTCCTGTCTGGCGCTATCATTATCAAAATGTACTGTCATATTGTCTCCAGGGTATCTGGCCAGGTGCTGCTCTGCCCCGATATTACCATAATTAACATTCAGTCTTTTGCCTTCCAACTGACCAGTGATACTAAAGCCTAACAACTGCCTGATAAGTCCTGCTAATTCTTTTTCTTGACCGGCTGTCGGCTGGGAATCAACGCTTGCCAAAAGCGACCTTAAAGACAATGCTAAATCAGCCTGGGCCATGGCAGTTGGCGCATGAGGTGGACCATGAATTGGGGAGCTATAAAAAGTAGTTTGCCCAGGTAAGATATAAAATAGCGATGCTAGTGCTCCAACGGCAACTGCTCTTTTCAAGTTAGCAATAAAACCATCCAGCGTCTGTCCTTTCTCGTTTAGCTGATTGACAAAAATTTGATGCACCTTATTGAAATCTTTTATCATCTGGGTCAAAGAATTCTCCAGATAGGATTTGAGGACTTCAAACATTAGCGGCGACTGTTCCGGGGAAGCTGACGTAAAAAAACGTTTTTTAATTGGCTGTTGAGGTTGATTTTCCATATGAATTTAAGCTTTTTTAGTTAACCGTAAAAATGTTTTAGTGACGGTAACGGCTGTAAACATCGAGACTAAAACTCCAATGGCTAAAGTCAGGGCAAAACCGCGAATCACGCCGGTTCCAAACCAATATAAAATAGCGCAAGTGATCAAGGTTGAAATATTAGAATCACGGATAGATGACCATGCCCTCTTGAAACCCAACTCGACTGCTGTGGCTTGATTTTTACCCCAACGCTTTTCCTCTTTCATCCTTTCAAAAATCAAAATATTAGCATCAACCGCCATCCCGATTGATAAAATAAAGCCGGTAATCCCTGCCAAAGTTAAGGTGACCGGAATTATTTTGAATATTGCCAGGGTCAAAACCGCATAAATCACCAAAGCCAGATCTGCCAACAATCCATAATAGCCATAGAAAAAAAGCATAAAGCCGGCAACCAGTACCAACCCAATACTGCCGGCAATAACACTCCTGGTTACTGCCTCTTGACCCAAGGTGGCAGATAAAACCGATTCTGATAGCTTGCTGACTGACACTGGCAAGGCTCCGGCGGTCAGCTGTATTGCTAACCTTTTGGTTTGGTCAGTGGTAAAATTACCGGTAATCCTGCCACTGCCTTCTATCACTGATTGGACAACCGGAGCTTCGATCAAACTATCATCCAGAAATATTGCCAATTGCCGATATTGCTGGGGTTTATCCATTATTCTTCTGGTCAAATCAGCAAATTTTTTTGACCCTTCACCTGTTAGTTCAAAACTGACCTGTGGCTGGCCGGTTTGCTGATCAAAATCAGCCAGTGCTCGCGATAAATCAGCACCGCCTACATTGGTTTTTTTATAGTATTCTGTCACCAGGCCGGCTGAACTGGTAGCTTGCAGGTCAACTTCCCTGAATTCCAGTTTGGCAGTTTGGCCTACCAGTTCTGATGCCTTGGCAATGTCAACCACCCCTGGCAGCTCAACTATAATACGATAATCTTCAGCTACTCTGGCTGTTTGCACAACCGGCTCTGACACACCATACAAATTAACCCGCCTTTCCATAACTTCGCGCACGGCTTGCAAAGCCTGGTTGCGCGCTGCCTGGGGTATATCTGACATGTCAGCCTTTAGTACCATATGAACACCACCAGCCAAATCCAAACCTAATTTAAGGGGAAATTCCCGTCTGACACGCCAGCTGCCCAAATCAAAATTGACACTATACCCGCCAATAACCGTGTTCATCTTGAAAGAGCCTACGGCAAAATTGATGGGAATTTTTGGCAAATCAATAAATATTGCCAAGGCGCAAATGATGATAATCAACCAGAATAGCGACCTTGGTTTTCGCATTGTTCCATTATACCCAAAACACTTTTGGTCTTAAAGTTGATTTACCATCAAACTTAGTAGATGATATTAATATCTAATGAAGTATCCCAGGTGGCTTATTATATCAATAATATTACTACTTTCTCCAGTTGGGGTTTTTGCCCAAGCAACAGCAGAACCTGTTTATCCTTATGCCTTCCAAGCCAGTCCAGGTAGCCAATCCGGACAAATCGATATTACCTGGATGGATGATGGCTCTGCTACCAGATACGATATCTCTTACGGATTTGGTCCCGGGCAATACCAATGGTCTGCTCTGGCAATTCCTTTCGCTGCTTATGGCACAAGTAGCTTTACTATTGGTTATCTTTCTCCAAGCACTACTTATTATTTATTACTCACATCCAGAAAAGGCAATGATTTTGTCACCACCTCCGGGCCAATTTCTAGTTATGCGGCAGGCGGGACAAAAACAAAAACCGCTACCAGTAAACCAAAAACTGGCGGGTCAGGACCTGTCAGCATTTATAATTTTCAAGCAACAACAGGAGCCAAGAAGGGGACTGTTGAGCTATCTTGGATAGATAATGAATCAGCCAACCAGTATGCTGTTATGTTTGGCCTAAAACCTGGGCAGTACCAATGGGGAGTTTTTAGTATCAATGAGCATATTAATTCAATAAATCGCTTTACTGTGGAATATTTAACTGCCGGTACTACTTATTACTTTTCCTTAATACCCAAAAACAACGACCTGGCAAAAAGTCCCACTTTTCCTATTTCTGCCACTGCCAGATAAGAAAAAACTTAGAGCTGCCTGGTCATTTCCTCTTCATCTCCCAAAAGCATAATACGGGGCTTGGTTAAAGTCTCCAAGATAAACGGATCACGCCTGGACAACCTGAAATCAAACTCTTCTTCGGACATCACAGAATAGTTGATTTCCGTCTCACGCCTGACCTCTTCATCATGGACAATAGCAGACAGGGTCGGCAAGACTACATTGCCCACCATCATCAGCGCTATATCACTGGGGTTAAGACTTTTTCCCCTGGCAAATGCCAAAGTCATAAAGGCATATTTTATTTTGCCTAGATGGTTTCGTTCTTTGATAATTGCGCCGCCGATGCCGGTGGATTTTATTACCATTTCCAATAGTTCATGGTAATAGAGACAGTCACGACGAAATTCGTAATACCGCCTGTTGGCTCTCCATTCAGAAATAACCAAACCTCCTTTCTCCATGCGAGCCAGCTCCCGACGAACAGCATTGATTTCTTCGTCAAGCCGTCGGACTATTTCGCGTACATGGTAGATTTTCCCGGGGTTGGCCAGGAATAACTGGAGCATTTTTACCCGGACTTTGGACACAAACAAATCATTCAGCATAAATTTTTCCTTTCCGGGCAGGAAAACATTAATTATAGGTAATGGATGCTGCTTCCGGCACTACCTCAATCCAAATTTGGCCTCTGTTAAATTCTATTTCTTTGCCTGCTTTGTCAATAAAAATGGTCTTTGATTTCTTATCAATTTTTGACCATCTCCCCTCGATAGTTTTTCCATCTTGGAAAATTAAAGTCCGGCCATCACCCACTGTCCCATACAGAAGATGGATGTTACCTGGGTAGCTATCATCTGCTGACCTTTCGCGAGTAAACTGGACTAGTATTACCTTGCCGGTTAGTTGTTCTTGAGTTAGGGCATCGACGTGTTTTGCCAATCCACTGGTGCGTTTATATAAATTAGTCTTGGCATCATAAGTCCAAGTCACATTATAATCTGCAAACGCCTTCCAAAATGATATACCGACACTAGATGACACCGGTCTTGACGCTTGGGGGGCATCTTCTTTGAACTTCCACATTCTAAATGATTTATCCCATGCCTCATCAGATTGGTCTGTCCTTGACCAACCACGCCTGAGGCCTTCTTCCCATAAATTTTTGGTAGTGGAATGAACATTGTGAGGAGCTGGTCTTTCTGGCCCTCTCCAGAAAGTTGGAAATCCCACTACAATTTCGTCTAAATTCTTAATACCATAAGTGATAATCTGGGTCAAGGCATCAGCCGGACCAGCAGTATTGGCTCCACCTACGTGAACATATATTGGATTGTACTCTTGTGCCCAATCAAGATAATAAACCCTGCTGGAACGGATCGGAGCAATATCTTCCGCGTCCTGACAGAAAAAAATCGCCAGAAATCGAGTAATACCCCCTTCTGCCACCGCCTCGTAGATAATATCTGCTTTGGACAAACCCCATTGAGGCCTGGCATCAACATGATTTTCCAGCATTACCGCCAATGGGCGCCTATTATACCAAAGATCAGCCTGATCTTTGGTAGTTTGAACACCATTTAAGGGGCAGGTGGTGGTTGGAGCAGAAACGGCAGAAAAATTGACAACAGGCGGTTTTTTAATTTTTTTCGATTTCAGATCAGTTGCTGGCTTTGCCAATAAGCCATAGCCAAGATATCCTCCTCCAGCAGCAACCAGATATACTACCAGGCCTAAAAAAAATATTTTCTTTGTCATAGAGATTTTTCTTCAAGCTTTAAGCAATGAACTGTTGATTGACTCTTGCTCTTCTTTGGATAAGGGGTACTTCGTGCCTTTACCTGATTTAACTGGTTTAGCGTAAATTCTAGTACCTGTCCGAGAATGCAGGCTGGATATCACCAAACCATTATCATGCTGATCAAGTAGGGCTATACAAAAACTTTGGTCACCTCCTACATCATCAAAAGGGTTAAACCTAACCATGCCCAGTTTTTGTACGTATCTTAATGCATGATCCTCAATTTGTTCACAACGGCTGATTATTTGCTTAATTTGCTTTTGCGAAATATCCTGCTCAGCTAAAATTGATTCCAAAATTTGAGCAATATTTTTTTTACTGGTACCTTTTGACAGTCTGTCAAGAAAAGTCCTTTGCTTGTAAATTACCACGGATAAAACAATTACCCAGAGTGTCAACAGCCACACCAATCCTGATTGAATATTTTCAATACCCAAAGCCTTCAAAATTTCCACCATAATAGAATAAAAGATCAGTTTTGAACATTCTTTTTTCTCAATCGAGAATATCATGGCTCTAAATACTTGTCAACATAAAAAAGGTAGCCATGCTGACAGACTCAAGGTAGGTATGGTAAAATTACACAGATGAGAAAAACGAAAGAGCAAAAGCTCAAGGCTGAATTAAGGCGACTGCAGGGGAAATTAGGACAAAACCAGACCAGTGCGGATGGGCAATCATTTACTATGGCAACTTCTACTGTTGATTTTAAAGTTCCAACCACGCCTGTCATCGTTCATCAAGCCAACAAGCAACAGGAGTCAATTTTTGTCATCAGCGATTTGAAAAAAATAGTAACTTTGACCTTGTTGGCATTTTTTTTAGAAGCTGTCCTTTTTGTCTTGATGGAAAATCGTCTCCTGTCTCTCTAATTTTTTGATATCAATATAATTTTTAACTATAAGTTATTGACAAGGCTATTTTGTGCGTGTTAGTGTAAAGCAGTTAGCTTGGGACTGAAGCTGAAAGGAGGTGAGGTGAAAATTATGCAAATGTATTGTGTTAAATGTCGCGCAAAAAGAGACGTTTCTGATTATGAAACCGTCACGATGAAAAACGGTAAAAAAGCAGCTAAAAGTAAATGCCCAGTTTGTGGCACAGGCATGTTTAAGATTGGCGCTGCTTGATATTTGTCATGACTATAAACAAAAACCCCGATTAAAATATCAGTCGGGGTTTTTTGGATCTGGCATCATTGCTTTGGGCGATACTGTAGGGCTTCAGCAATTTGACTATGACCAATTTTTGCTATACTTTCCAAATCGGCAATGGTCCTGGCAATTTTTATGACCTTATGATAAGACCTGGCAGACAGACCCAATTGGGATATGGCCTGTTTTAATAAAACCCCTGCTTCATCTGTCAGCTGACAATATTTTTTGACCATCTTGGTTGTCATATCGGCATTGGCAAAAATACCTTCTTTTGCTAAACGCTTAATCTGCAAGTTTCGTGCTTTTTGTACTCTTGATCTAATCCCCGCTGAATTTTCTCCATGTCCTGGAGACTGATTTAATTTCTCTACTTTAACCGCCGGCACATCGATGTGAATATCAATCCTATCCAAAAGAGGTCCGGAAATTTTTTTCTGGTATCGAGTAACCTGGGCAGAAGAACAACTGCATGCATGAAACATGTCTCCCAAAAACCCACATGGACAAGGGTTTTGGGCTGCTACTAACATAAACTGGCAGGGGAAACGAACACTGGCAGCAGACCGGGCGATTGTAACATATCCATCCTCTAGAGGCTGTCTAAGCGCCTCCAGAACATGCCGGGGAAATTCCGGCAACTCGTCCAAGAATAACACTCCTCTATGTGACAGTGATATCTCTCCTGGCCTGGGATAATTACCTCCGCCTACCAATCCCACATAGGAGGTAGTGTGATGAGGAGATCGGAATGGCCTCCTGCCAACCAATGGTTCATCATGGCCAATCAACCCACAAATAGAATAAATTTTAGTTACTTCTAAAACCTCATCAACTGACAAATCCGGCAGTATTGAAGGCAGGGTTCTTGCCAGCATGGTTTTACCGGCGCCAGGAGGTCCTTTCAAGAGAATATTATGCGCCCCGGCAGCAGCTATTTCTAATGCTCTTTTGGCCACTTCCTGTCCAACAATATCAACCATATCAAAATCAAAAGCTGCTTGTTTTAATAATGTTTTTAAGTCAACTTTTGTTTGAGGTTGTATTAATTTTTCTTCTGCTAAATGTAAACAGAGTGATTTTAGCGACTCTACCGGATAAACGGTCAGTCCAGATATAATGCTGGCTTCTCTGGCATTAACCTGCGGCAGGTACAGGTCTTTTAATTTCCTATCCTTGGCCATTAATGCCAGCGGCAGGACTCCATTGGTGTGACGCAAGGATCCATCAAGCGACAGCTCGCCAAAAACCAAACTGCTTGATAAATCAGTCTTCAATTGCTCTGAAGACACAAGAATCCCCAGTGCAATCGGTAAATCGTAAGACGGACCTTCTTTGGGTAAGTCAGCTGGCGCCAGATTAACTACAATTTTTTTAACAGGGAAGTCAGCTCCGGAGTTACGAATGGCGGTTCTGACCCTTTCTTTGGCTTCTTCTACAGCTTTGTCCGGTAACCCCACGATGGTAAACGAGGGTAAGCCGCCGGCGGCAATGTCTACCTCAACTTCAACCGGTACAGCATCCAAGCCCACAATAGCCCCTGATAATACTTTAGACAGCATAATCTCAAATTAAGCCTAGCATAAAAGGCAGCTTGGTATACATACCATTGCACATGCCCATGGCATATGGTATACTGCATTTGCACATTAATAGCCAGGAAAAAGGATGGTCGCTACGTTCAGTTTACATGAATGTAGAGGAAAGTCCAGACAGCAGAAAGCAGGGTGCTCCGATTAAATCGGAGAGCCGAAAGGCCTAGTTCCCAAATCACTTTACCTACATGTGGTGGTTTTGGGAGTCTGTAGGAATTAACTTACAGGCAGAGCAACAGAGACGAGTAGGTGTGAAACGGGCAATCCTCCCTGCTGCAACCCAAGACAGAACCGCCAGCCTCGCCCAAGACGCAAGTCTAGGCAGGCTATCCAGGATGCTTTCCCGAGGTTCAAGTATGGGGCATCCCGATTTAATCGGGGCTGAGTGACAATTATTTATCACTCTAGAGACAAATGATCATCAATCCGTCAGTTGACGGACCAACAGAATCTGGCTTACTCTTTTCCTGGTTAATGTGCATTAATTCCCCAAATCATTTTTCTGATTTCTTCCATCAGTAAAACACTACCTGCAACCAGTATCGCCACTAGCAAATCAGCAATCGATAATGAAGTTGTCCGCAGTAAATTTTGGAGCGGTTGCCAGTAGACGGCCGCCAATTGCAACGAGATGTTAGCTAATATAGCTATTACCAGATATTTATTACTCCACGGTTTAATTTTGAATATGGACTTATTTTCAGATCTAGAATTAAAAACATTAAACCACTGGAAAGCGGCCATGGTAACAAGTGACAAACTCTGGGCATAGACCAAGGGAACTCCGGCTGACAGCTTGTTGGAAAAAAGCCACATAGTTCCTATCATCATAGTCAAACCGACTAAACCAATTCTCAAAGCCATAGTTCTAGTAACTAGAAAACCACTAGGCGCGGCCAATTTTCTGTACAGAATCCCCTCTTCTTTTGGGTCCAGGGCCAAAGCTACTACTGAAAATCCATCAGTCACTAAATTTAGCCATAAAACTTGCACTGCCAAAAGTGGCAGTGGAAAACCTAATAAAATAGCACTTATCATGATGAGAATTTCACCAAAGTTAGTTGACAATAAGTAGACTAAAACTTTCCTTAAATTTTCTACTATAACTCTACCTTCTTCCACTGCCGCTACAATGGTTGCCAAATTATCATCGGTGATGACCATATCAGCACTATCTCTAGCTACATCAGTTCCAGATTTACCCATGCCTATGCCAATATCGGCAGACAGCAGGGCCGGTGCATCGTTAACTCCATCTCCGGTCATGGCCACGATATGCCCTTGAGAGCGAAAAGCTTTAATAAGTCTCATCTTTTGCTCCGGGCTAATTCTGGCAAAAATCGCGATATCAGTAATTTTTTCAAGTAGAGCCTGATCGTCCCATTGATCAATTTGATAACCGGTTGCCATCTGGCCATATTGAGACAGACCGACGTTTTGGGCAATTGCCCAAGCAGTCTTTTCCCAGTCACCAGTTATCATCACCACCCGAATACCTGCTTTTGATACATTCCTGATAGTCTGATACGCTTCTGGTCTAGGGGGGTCAGCAATCCCTACTAGTCCCAAAAACTGCAACTTTCCAGTTATTGATTCATGAGTAATGCCTTGCCACTTACTTTCTATGGTGTGGTGAGCAATTGCAAAAACCCGCAGAGCTTGTTGAGCCATTTTATCGGCCTGCCGCATAACTTCTTGTCTATCACCCTGGTTCCACAAACACAATTCAATTACTTCTTTGGGTGATCCTTTAACAAATACCTCCTGGCTACCTGATGTCATTTGATGCAGTGTAGCCATATATCTCAGTTTCGGATCGAAAGGAAACTCGGCTATTCTGGGATTTTCATTATTCAATAACTCTATATCCAGTCTGGCTTTCTCGGCCAAAACAATCAGGGCCGCCTCAGTAGGGTCACCATTAACATAATTTTTGTCATGTTCTACTATAATTTTTGCATCATTGACCAGCGCGGCAGCCGTAATTAGCTGCTTTAAGCGTTCGTCTGCTCTGGGATCTGTTTTCTGTCCGTCAACTACAAAATCACCTGCTGCAGCAAAACCTGCACCCGTCACTTCCGCCAAGCAGTTATCATAATAAATTTTCTCCACCATCATCTCTCCGGTTGTTAAAGTGCCTGTTTTATCAGCACAAATTAGAGTGGTTGATCCAAGCGTTTCTACTGCTGCCAATTTTTTTATAATAGCTCCTCTTTGGGCCATTCTATAAGCTCCCACTGCCAAGATGACTGTTAAGGCAGCTGGCAGGCCTTCGGGGATTGCCGATACAGTTAGGGCTAAAGCAACCAAGAAGATTTCTCTAAATTCAAATCCGGATATCAAGCCCGATAAAAAGATTATCGAGGTAATACCAATTATACAAAGAGCCAATAATAAAGAAAACTTTTCTAAACGCAGTTTTAATGGCGATTGGGTCTTTTGGGCCTGTTTAATCACCTGGGACAACTGGCCGAATTTTGTGTCCTGGCCAATCGCTGTTACTCTGGCTATAATCCTGCCTAACACCACCAGGGTTGCTTCATAAACATAATCTGAAATATTTATTTCTCTTGGCAGTGACTCGCCAGTTAAAGTAGACTCATCAACTTGAGCCCGGTAAGACTCTTCCACTTGAGCATCAGCACTGATTTTATCACCAGCTTCCAGTAAAATCTGGTCGCCTACCTCAAGATCAGCAGTATCAATAATCAAAATTTTTTTATCTTTTATAACTTTAGCCTGGTTGGGGAGGTAAGAAGTCAAGGCTTTAATAGCATTTTGAGCTTTAATTTCCTGCAAGGTACCGAATATGCTGTTGAACAGAACGACCATGATAATCACTGAAAAATCTATCCAATGCTGGATAAATGCCGAAATTACAGCAGCCAGAAACAAGATGTAGATTAAAGGGCTAGCTAGTTGTGAAGCAAAAACTCGGACAGTTTCTTGGACCATTAAAATAATTTAACAACTTAAACAGAAGATGCCCCTTGGCTATCATATAGAGGGTGGGAATGTTTTATTGGTAAAAATTCTTGCACTAAGACCAGTAATACCACCAGGATTGGGACAGCCAGTAGAGCACCAAATATGCCAGACAACTTTCCTCCTATGGCAATAGCCAGAATGGTTACCACCGGCGATAATCCCACCGCCCTTTCCATCACTTTGGGAACCAAGATATGGTTTTCTAATTGCTGAACTATAAAATACAGAGCGGCAACTGCTAGCGCTAAAATGGGTGAAAATGTTAAAGCTACTAACACCGCTGGAACAGCTGAAATAATAGGACCAATCACCGGAATAATTTCCATAATACCAGCAAAAACCGCCAAAGATAAAGCGAACGGCAGGTCTAATAAAACTAACCCCGCATAGGTAATGATCCCAATGATCGTCATTAGCACCAATTCCCCACGAGACCAAGCTCCTAATCTGGATTCTATTCTATTTAATAATCTAACCGCATGCGCTTTTTGGCCTCTATTCAAAAACGTCGCTAGAATATTTTCAATACTTTGCCTCTCCAAAAGTAGATAAAACGTAAAGACTAGAAATGAAATCACAGCCACTAGATTGCTAAAAATATTCAAAGTTAATTTCAATATATTGCTGGAAATGGGAGCAATTTGTTCTTTGATAATATTAATATCAATCAGGTTTTCTTCAACCTGGGCAAATTGGGCAAAATTATGAATATATTCTGGAAGTTTATTAACCAGTTTGGCGGTTTGATCAATTAAAGGGGGAATCACTACCCCCAAGAGGACGCCTAGCAACGAGATCATCCCGAAATAGACAATCAACACAGCCACATTTTTGGGAAGACCGTAAATGATGAGGCGATCAACTAAAGGTCTTAGGGCAGAAATGACAATATACGAAACAAAAATAGCAATTAAAACTCCCCATATCTGATAAAGCAGCCATAATCCTACAGCAAAGAGTATAATTGTTATCAAACTTCTAGTTGATATTTCGATGCGCGTGGTATTATTCATAAACTATTGATTATTGTACCATTTGACTACTATTTGTTCCACTTGGGAATAAAGATTAGGATTAGTGATATCAAACCAGACTATCTGATGATCTTTCTTAAACCAAGCAAGCTGTCTAATAACATAATGACGCATCTCTTTTTTCAATTCATTTTCAAATTGCTCAAGTGTTAACTGTCCCTCGTTATAAAGATTAACAAGTTTATATACAAAACCCAACTCTGCCAGCTTTTGAGCAGTTACTCCTGCTTTTTTTAAATTTTTAACTTCCTTAATAATACCAGTTGTTCTTGATGCAACCCACTGGTTGACCTTATCGAATAAAACAGCCCGAGGCGCTGTTAAACCTATTTTTAAAACATCTGCCTTGACCATAGACAATCGTGTCAATGGTAAAGGCCTCAATTTGGCACTTTGGGCAATTTCGATTGCTCTGATCAGTCGCCGCGGGTTTTTTCTATCAGAGTAATTTAAGCTCTGCCATTTATCCATATTAAGTCCTTGCAATTTGTCTGCTAATTCATCAACAGTTAAGCTGGAGAGGGTTTGCCTTAATATCAAATCCGGTTCAACTCCTAGCGACTCTACTCCTTCCAATAAACCCTTGATGTAAAACCCGGTTCCTCCTACCACCATCGGCAATCTACCGCTGTGCCAGATTTGATCAATGCAGGCAGCGGCCAAACTTATAAAATCAGCTAAATCAAATCGCTCCTTAAGGGAAGCCACATCGTACAAGTTTATTTTGACGCCATCGACTAT
>CAZXEC010000001.1:85947-157074 GCA_964639595.1 uncultured Gammaproteobacteria bacterium | reverse complement strand
ATCCTTTTTGCAAGCTGTCTGTCCAATACCCACTTTACCAGTGCCAATATCTAAATTGCGATAAACCTGGCGCGAATCAGCAGACACAATTTCCCCGGAGAATTTCTTGCATAACTTGATTGCTAAGTCTGTCTTGCCAGTAGCAGTCGGACCACAGATTATCAGTAATTTGTTCATCTATTTACTTTATAAAGTGCAGTCGTTCCGTTTTGATAAACAATTGCTGCCAACTTATCAAACTTGGCCGGATTAACACTGGCATATTTCTGTTTTTCCAAATCGCCCCAAAAAATATATTCAACATTATATTTATCCAATATGGACCTGGACTGCGCCAGGTCGTCAGTGGTATAAATTTGGTCAACTTCTGCTTGTCTGGCAAAAGGTGCTTTGTCATTCTTTCTCCATAACCATTCATGCACCGGCCAGCCAATAATAGTCGCCAGTCCGGAATTTGCAGATACCCTGGCAAATTCAGTATATGAATCGCCACTGGCTTCCACAATAGTGGGCTGGCCGACAATATTGTCATTCATCCATGCTATTGCCAAATAATCTGACGGATGACTCTTCTTCAGGTACAACAAGCCGTCAAGTCCCTGATAATCCCTCAAATTATTATAATACGACTTGATGGCAAAATATGGATACGATAAAACCAGCAGCAAACCAGCAGCTGTAATGGCTATGTATACTGCTGGCATAACTCTCAAACCTCTGCCTGGCCATTTAAGATTGGGCAATAATTTAATAATGACATACGTTGATACCACGCCCAACATGATGAAAGCCTGGTAGCCCAACTTAAACATGGTATTGGCTCGGTAGTGAACAGGGTAGATATCCTTGATATAAAAAACCTCTGGAAAGACAATCAGACCTGTTGATAAAACTGCCAGAATGACCACCCAGATGCCAACATCTAATTTTTGCCATAATTCCTGCCAATGTCTCTTGGTAATAATTGCCAAGGCCACAATTTGCCAATAAAAAAACCCCCACAGCACCAACATCATCCACCAACTGGAGCGATCCCTCACCAATCCCAAACCAGAGGTAAAAGGCGTAAAATTGGCCTGGAATGGTAGCATGAGAAAAATTGCCAATAAAATAACCAGGGCGCAAGTAACCAGCCAGGCAGATGAATTAGTTTTGATAAGCATCACTAATGCTATTGCAATAAACAATGCCAAATAGACCAAACTGTCCACAGCATTGGTCATATACATAATGGCCAATAATAATGATAGAAGAATGCCTTGCCAAAATAATATCTTCTTCTGATAAAAAATAACCAGCAGCAGCAGCAGGGTTGCCAAAACAAACGGGATATCCAGAACATGCCCATGTAGGTCTGCTACCACCCAGGAATAACTGGGAAATTCGTGGATAGTGTTGGGGATAAAACGGGTAGCGTTGGGATACCAGTATTGATCAGGGTTAAAACTGTACCAGATCTCCCAAAACGGCGGCGGGCTTTGGGAATAACCCTGGGTAAAAAGATAAATGGTATGTAAATTGCCGGCAAACACGACTAGAGCAACTGCCAAAAAACCACTAACAAGGCCGGTCCAAGATTTACCAAGCTCTGCTTTTGCCAAGGCAGCTATATTTAAGCCCAAACAGAATGCTGCTGAAACAGACAGTGCCAGAATCGTTGATAATACCATATTGTATCCAACCGCCGGGAAAATATTGGCTAGTTTGATTAGTAAAGCTGCTAAAAAATGTCCGAAGTAATAATAATTAATGTCTTCAGGAGTAAACCATGGATCACGGGGTGGGAAAAAATCAGATCTTAAAATAGAGTTAATAAAACCAAAATCCATATACTTTTCCAGACCAAAGATGGCATTTTGATGGGCTCTGATAAAAAGCCAGAAGAAAAAGACTAGGGCAAAGACTACTTCTTCAAAAACAATAATTTTCCAGTACTTTTTCCAAGACCAATTTGGACGCAAATAGCACCAATTAATAATTCCCCATCCAACCAAAATTGCCAATATCAACCATCTGGAAAATGGCAACAGGTGCAGACTGACAAGTAGCCAAACCGCATATCCTACTGTCGCCAGGGTAATAATTTTTGACAAAGTATAACCGCCATCAGACAACTTTGAGAAAATCCGCCACGTAAAAGGTAAGCTGACCCAGCCTAATGTAATCAGTCCTAACCACCACCAAATTCCGGTTATAACATCAGCTACCTGCATGCTCTGAATTTATTATACTGGCAATCTTATATCCTTGTTCTACCGCGTAATTAGTCCCCCGATCCCATGGGTATATCTGCTCCATATTGGCAAGATAGACGTTCTTCATTGGTGTTTGGTGGGGAAGTACAATATCTGAATAGCCGACACTGTAAACAGGTTGGGTAAATGGGGCGCTAACTAGATACGATCCAACTACAAACTTTTGATAGTTGGCATTAAGCTTTAGTAAATAAGGATGATAGGCATCCAGCAATTCTGCAGCGGTTTTGAAAAAATATTCGTGCCCTTGTGGCAGGTAATTGCTAATATAAACTAGATGGTGGCCATGATAATGACTAGGATCGATCATATTGGTGTGGTCAACGACTGCCAAAAATGGCCAAGCCGCGTTGCAGATATTTAACCAGTAAGTGCCATCCGTCAAAAAAGGTTTTTCCATCTCCAGGATCAAGTTGACAGACCCCAAGGCTTGCATTTTGTCAATTCTTGCCAAGTAACTTTTTGGCAAAGCAGCCATTTTGGCAAATTGTTTGCCGGGCAGTGTTACTATCACACGATCAAAATAATGCCCATCAACTTGTACGCCTTTTTTAGTTGATTTAATCTGGGTAACGGCAGTATTAAACCTAATGTTGCCGCCATAATCTTTAATTGCTTGGCAAATTTTTTGAGCTAAGTACCCAAAGCCCTGCTGTGGATAGCCAAGTCTGACAGAGCGCTTTTTTATCCTGGCCCAAAACCATGACATGGCAACCTCACTTTGATATGGCCCAAATTTGGCAGCAAGTAGCGGCTGCCAAATCAAATCAGACGACGCGCCCAAATATTTTTTTAACCAAAAAGCAGCAGAATATTTTTCTAAATTTTGCCAAAAAGGCCATATTTTCAAAAAAGCCAAAACCAGTCCTGTCTGAAACCTGGCTACAAAAGATATTTTGTCAAACCGCAGTAGATGCCAAGGGGAGTCAAATTGGTAAATAGCCTCTTTGACTAGCACTGATGTTTTGGGACGTAAAAAATCAACAGCAACGCCTACTTTTTGAGCTAAATTGATAATATGATGGTCTGAAGTAAAAAAATGGTGATAATGTTTTTCCAAGGGCCATTGCCAACCTGGCTGATAAAAACCAACTGCCAAACCGCCAGGATATGCCTCTTTTTCAAAAATTGTTACCTGATGCCCAAGCTCGGCCAGTTGATATCCGGCTGCCAGGCCACAAAAGCCAGCTCCTATAATTGCCACTTTCATGCGGCTATTGTATCAAAAGTGGCAGTTTGACAGTAAATAGCAAACCAACCCAATCATCAAACACCTGAAGCAAATTCTGCAAAACGCGGGTTTGACTTATGCCAGCCAGTTATGGTATAGTAACTAGGCAGTGGGTAAGACTAACACTGCCCGGTTCGGGAGAGTCCGAACGGGGTCTTTTTTGGATGGAGCAATATTATGCCTAATGAAACTAATCAAAAAGAGCGGAATTTACTAGCCGGAGAAATCCAGGTTAGCCCCACTGCTGCCTCTCGAGAGGTTGGCCGTTATACTGATGAGGCTGGCCAGGAACATGTAGTTTTAGATGTCACTTCCGACATTACTAAGGCTACTGCCATTAATCCTGGAATGGACACCAGCCACATTAAAGACGCACACTTTATACCCAGGATTACTAATCCGAAAGTCACTGGCCCCAGGCCATTAAGGCATGTGCCGCAAGATGGTCATCACCCTGACGTAGAAGATACAGCTGCTTGGGCAGAGGCACTAAAATTACGCTCTCAACAACTGCGCCGCAGAGCCGCTTAACTGGAAGCGCTGGAATAAGCGCGGAGCGACCTGTTCCACAACCATAAAGCTAGCCCCAAAAAGGTCAGCGTAAAAAACCAATCAAACATCATCCAGCCAACAGATAACCCACCTAACAAGATTTTAGCCGGAAAAGACACCATCAGGGCAATTGGTATAATAAAAGTAAGAATGAGCTGGACCGGCTTATTATAGATATCAACCGGAAATCTAGCCATATTTAATAAATCCCGGTAAATCCAGATCGTACTGTCAACTTCTTGCGTAGCCATGGCAATAGCTGCCACTATAATATGAATAGCCAGGGCCAACAATACCCCCAGTAACACAAAAATTACATATAGCACTAAGGAGCCCGGCACCACTGCCAATAAATTAGTCACCCAAACAATAGCCAAGACAACTGGAATCAGGGTAACTAGATCCCAAAAATCTACCATTGACGAAGCTATTCTAAACAGCACATTAACTGGCTGGGTCAAAATCAAGTCCAGATTACCACTTTGAATTTGACCCTTGATGACATAGATGCCTCGGAAAAGAAACTGGGCGATAATATCTACCAGGTTAAAGGTCAGGAAAAACAGTAACATTTGTTCCAGGCCGTATCCGGCCACTGTTTGTGTGTGAGAAAACAGACCAAAAAGAAAGGCCAGGATAAAAACAAATCTCAATAATTTCCCACTCACAAAAAAGACGGCATTGAGTCGAGATGACAATTGAGTTTGCATATTTAAGCTGGCCAATCTCCACCAAACTCTTAAATATTTGATCACCTAAATTGATCCCCCTTCATAAATTTTGAGACCTTTTTGCCACAAGATAGACATTGCTGCTATGGTTAACCCTATCCAGAAAAACATCATCACCAGTCCCAAGACTAGATCGCCCCCCACCACTCTGCCCAAAAAGACGTTGGCTGGGAAAAATACTAGATAAGGAAAAGGAGTCCAGGATATAATTTGCTGACCCAACGATGGCAACACATCCAAAGGGAAAAAACTACCACTGGCCAAACCCAAAATAATAATAAACAAAAAGCGGGGCGCCCATACTTCCTGGGTCCAAAAAGCCACTAAACTCACTAAGAATCCCAACAAAAAATTTAGCATCATGGCCAGTAAAAATACACCCAGTGCCAATATCCAAATTGACCAAATTAAAGGAAAGTATACAGTGACATTAAACAATCGAACAAAAATGATAATTTCCAGCAAAGCAAAAATTGTACTCACCAGCTTATATCCCAAATCAACAGCCAGCCAATATTTGATGTAGCTAACTGGTCTTACTAAATAAGAAAAGAATTTGCCGCCTCCGGCAATTTCTCCGGCAATTTCTCCCGTGGTGGTTAAAAGCACTAAAAAACTAGCCAAATGTGAAATCAATACATAGGTAAATATCTGCTCTCTGCTGTATCCAAATAAGAAATTCTGCTCTGCAAATACCGCCTGCCACAAGAAATATAAAGTCACCAAAGAAATCAGACTGCGCAAACGTTCCAGGAAAAAATTGGTTCGATACTGAAAAATGTTGGCTAGAGTAACGGTAAAAACTGTTTGATATTTTTTCATCAGCGGCCAGAGAATAGTTCTCTGATAATATCTTCAATCGGCGGCTCTTCGATAGTCAGGTCAACTACCGGAAATTCATTTAAAAGTTGGCTGGCTTTTTGAGAGGTGTGGGCTCTGGCGACATTAATAGTAGCTTTGGGCGGGTCAAATTCCTGCACCTGGCCTATTTTTGATAAATCTTCTCTTTTCACTTCGCCATCAAAGGTGGCCACAATAGTTTTGTGGTCGGCATATTTGGCCACCACATCAGACAAGGGCCCGTCAAATAAAATCTTACCGTGATCAATTATCACCACTCTTTGGCACAGTTCTTTGACATCCTCCATATAATGGGAAGTCAGAATAACCGTGGCGCCATACTTACGGTTATATCCCTTGATAAAATCACGCATTTTTTTCTGGGCCACCACATCCAAACCAATAGTCGGTTCATCCAAAAATAGCACTTTGGGAGAATGCAACAGAGCGGCAATTAGTTCTGCTTTCATTCTTTGCCCCAACGATAGCTTTCTCACTTGAACATTCAAAACATCAGCAACGTCAAGCATTTCTGATAATTCGGCGATAATGCTTTTAAATTTATCATCTGGTACTTCATAGATTTCCTTGTTGAGGATAAATGATTCCATGGCCGACAAATCCCACCACAACTGGTTTTTCTGACCCATTACCAGGGCAAATTGCTTTTGGAATTCGGCTTGTCTTTTCCATGGTTCATACCCTAAGACGCTCACCTTGCCGCCAGTGGGATAAAGCAGCCCTGACAAGACTTTCAGGGTGGTAGTCTTGCCGGCGCCATTGGGACCGATAAATCCGACTAATTCTCCCGGTTCTATTGAGAAAGAAACATCATCGACAGCCTTAACATCAAAGTAGCGTCTGACAAATAAACTTTTAACTGACCCCCACAGGCCCGGTTGTTTCTGGTGAGCTGAATAATATTTTAACAGGTGATCAACTACTATTGCCGACATATGCTTTTTACCATTATATACCTTATGAACTGGCGCTTGAATATGTGCGCAGTGCCACACGAAATAATCTGTTTGATCCATATAAGAAAGCGGCACAAATTATAATTGCCCCTAGAGCATACTGCCAAGACAACAAGCCCACAAAAGCCTGGGCAGGAACAGTGGTCACAAAAGCCACCGGGATAATAATAGTCAATATAAAGCGGACTGTCCCTTCGTAAACAGAAATCGGCACCATGCCGGGAGTTTGAGTTAAATTAAATATTTCCCACAAAGAGGTCAGCCTGGTGGTCCAAAAAGCAATCTGGGAAATAGCAAACCATAAGGCATACAAGATCAACAGGCCCAAAAATGTAAATATTATCCCCAAAAATACATTCGATATAGTAAAACCTGTTTGAACTAGCGCCCAAACCACCAGGCCGATGGCAGCCAATAAATTGGGCAATTCAAAAATCCGAAAGTATCTAAAACTCAACAACAATTGAGTAGGAACCGGCTTGGTTAAAAACAGGTCCAACTCGCCATTTTCTATCCAATATGGCAGCCTTTCAAAATTAGCCCTGAAAGAACTGTTGGCCACAGACTCGATAATCCGATAAATTCCCAGCAGTAAAAATACCTGCTGCTTAGTCCAGCCGGCTAAATTATTAGTATGCAGAAATAGTAAATAAACCGTCACCAGTGTTGAGCCAAACCAGCCTATGGTAAGAAAAGTATTGATAAAAAAACTATTTTTAAACTCCATTTCCCTGGTTAAATTTTGCAAAAATAATGCCAGGACAACTCTGACGATTCTCATGCTCCCACCGCCTGATACTCGCGAATACCAAAAAACCAAACTAGCCTCATAACCACAAAGGCAATCAGAATCCAGCCGATCTGCAAGATAAATCCCTGCCAAATTTCACTGGGAGTTGCCTTCCCCACCATAATTTCAATGGGAAAAGATACCCAAAATCTAAAGGGAGAGAAGTATAAAATAGATCCAAAAGCTGCCGGAAAAAAGACCAATGGAATCACCCGGCCGGACAAAATCGTGTCCAAAAGCAGATAACATGACAAGGCAGCCCGGTTATCCGATAACCAAAACGCCAACAGGCCCAGGGAAAAATCGACCAGCAATCTTAAAATAAGCGCCAAGACCAGTGACATGAAAAACAACATCAGCGACCAGGTATTAAAATTAAAATCTACTTTAAAAGTAAAATATGCTGCCAGCAGAAAGGGTAACAGAATAAATAATCTGAAAGCTTTTTCGGAAATGTTTTGAGTGGCGCTATACCAAAAATAGGAGATCGGTTTAGTCAAATATTTTGATAAACGGCCGTTTCTGATGTCTTCGTTCATAAACCAGGCACCCCAAACTGAAGTAACCAGTTGGACAAATCCTAAAGTTAAATAATATATGGTAAGCTGATTTGCAGAATAGGCCAGCTCATTGCCTGAAGTTTGAGAAATCTTTAACCAGACCACTAACATCACCAGCGGGAATAAGATATTCCCTAACGTGTAAATCAGGGAGTCTACCCGATATTCAAAAATTTCCAGCCAATGAATTTTGAAAAGCGCCCAAATTGCCCTCATAGAGACCTGCATTCAATTGTAACATCAACAGCAGAGCTAAATGGAGTTTACTTAATAACTTTTTTTAAGGCTTTACCGGCAGAAAAACCGGGAGTTTTGTGGGAGGCGATTTGAATGGCAGCCCCAGTCTGCGGATTGCGGCCGCGACGGCCGGATCTGGACCTGACTCTAAAGGTGCCAAAACCTTGAATGACCACTTTTTCACCTTTTGATAAATTTTGGCCAATCAAGCCAAAAACAGTGTCAATGGTTTGACGAGCAGCTCTTTTGGTTAGCCCCACTTTTTTGGCGACAATTTCAATTAGTTCGTTTTTAGTCATTTTGACTTGCCCCGCAAATCCGCCAGCTGGCGGAGACGTGGGGATCCTTGGCAGATTTTTAACACAGCCTAAATTGATTGTCAAGACACTAAAATCTCACAAGACTTTTTCCAATTATCTGGGACCGTGGGCACTGGTGGTAACTTGGGCTCTGATCTCCCTAACTACTGTTATCTTGACATTTCCCGGTACCATCACTTCTTTATTAACCCGATCGGCAATATCATGAGCCAGTTTCACTGCTTGGTTGTCGTCAACTTCTTCCGGAACAACTGCCACTCTCACCTCGCGACCGGCAGACAGGGCATAGGCCTCTTTGACTCCCTTGAAAGACTTGGCAATGTTTTCCAAATCAGTCATTCTTTTGATATATTCTTCCACGTTTTCATGTCTGGCGCCTGGACGAGAACCGGAAATGGCATCGGCGATATAAACAATCATCGATTCCACCGAAGAGAATGGCCGATCCTCATGGTGTTCGGCCACACAAGCCACTACCGCATCAGGAATATGATATTTTTTCAACAGGTCAACCCCTAGTTGCACATGAGTTCCTTCCTCATCGGTGACAATTTTACCGATATCATGGAATAGGCAGCCCAGCTTAACCACATTGACATCAGCTTTGAGCTCTTGGGCAATAGCAATACCTATTTTGGTTTCCTCCAAAGTATGGGCAATGAGGCTCTGACCGTAGGAAAATCTGTATTTAAACCTGCCCAACATATTGACCAGATCGCCTGGTAGGTTATAAACCCCCACCACATGGCAGAGTTTTTCACCCTCCTGGTGAATGGTCCTGTCAATGTCACGAGTAGTTTGGGCCACCACCTCTTCAATTCTGGATGGTTGAATTCTGGTGTCACGAATCAGTTTTTCTAAAGCCACCTTGGCAATTTCTCGACGCACCGGGTCAAAAGAAGACAATCTGATGATTCCTTCTTCATCCAAATCCACATCCACGCCAGTGGCTTGTTCAAAGGCACGGATATTGCGGCCTTCTTTGCCGATAATTCTACCTTTCATTTCCTCATCCGCTAATTTGACCAGGGAAACAGTAAACTCCGGCACATAATCGGTCGCCCCATGCAGCATGGCATCAGCCAAAATTTGTTTGGCCAGTTTTTCTGATTCACGCTTGATTTTTTCCTCCGCTTCTTTGATGCGTTTGGCGACATCATCGGCTAGTCTTTCTTCAATAGATGCCAGCATTAAGTTTCTGGCTTCTTCCCGGGTCAGGGAAGATACTTTTTCCAATCGCGTCACCAGATCTTGTTTGAGATTATTAATTTCTGTTCGTTGGCCTTGCAGATGTTCTTCTGCCTGTCTTAAAGCTCTTTCTTGTTCTTCTAACTTTTGCAGTTTTTGATCGACATCTTCTTCTTTTTGGGCCAGCCTGGTTTCCAGAGCCAGCACTTCCTGTCTGACCTTTCTGGCTTCTTCTTCTGCTTGTTCCTTGATGCGACGAGCCTCGTCTTGAGCACTTTTGACCGGTGGCATGGATCTGGCCGACTCGTCCGGTTTGCTAATTGGTGCTACTTGGGCCGGTTGTTGACGAGCCTTACTGGTATCTGGCTCATTGGCATTAAAAATTTTTCCAAAAATATTAATCATCACTCTCTCCTTTTTAAACTTAAAACTGCTTAGGGGAAGATGAGGTCAACAAACTCTCCTAAAAGGAGAGTTTATACACGATGCGAAAGTCTGCCAGCAGCCAAAGGTTTGGCTGGGATTAAATTGAGCTTTCGAAGATACATCATATAATTTGGCCTCATCTTGCCCGAAAGTTAACTTATATTCTACTTGATTTGCCGGAATTGGTCAAATGCAACTTTTGCCGTCTCCCAGTCAAACCCTAAGCGCGAGAGATACCCCCAAGCTTTGAGCTGCTGCTCTTTTTCCGGGAGTTTGTGCAATTTTTGCCTTTTTTTGATAAGCACCTTGAGAGCCAGCTCAACCTGATCAGCAGGCCCAACTTGGGACAGTTCTTGGTCAATTATCGCTCTATCAATCCCTTTTCTAATAAGTTCAAATTTAATAAATTTTAAGCTTCTGGGTTTGGAACGAGATCTGGAGTCGATCCACGCTCTGGCAAAAGCCAAATCATCAACCTGGCCAATCTTTTTGAGTTTGGCAATCACCTCATCTGCCAAAATGGTATCTTTCTCATCGGTGATTTTTTGAGCAAGATATTGTCTGATCTCATGCTCTGATCTGGACCTGAAAGATAGAAAAAAAAGGGCTTTAGTTAGCAGTTTTTCTATCCCTACTTGTTTTCGGGTATGATCCAGTTGCACGTCAGATAATTCTTGACCGACTTTTAATTTTTTTTCGGCAACAGTTTGGGCAGAGGCAGAAAATGCAAATTTTCCATCCAGAAAAATATTAAAATAATTGGGACGTTTTTTCTGTGGAGCAATATCAGTAATTCTGGGCATTTGGCAAAAAACAAACTAGTCCGAATCTTCTTCCTCGGCGCCAACCACTACTTCCTGGGAAGAAGCTTTTTTGGCCCAAGCTTCTTTTATTTCACCAACCAACTTTTCGGCCTGTTTTTTATTGTCTTTCAGCCAGCCTTTGGCAGCTTCCCGTCCCTGTCCAATAATATTCTGCCCCCATTTAATAAAAGCGCCGGATTTGCTAAGCAGCCCTAATTGTAATCCTAAGTCTAAAATATCTGCTTCGCGGGAGAGGCCGTTTTCGTCCATTTCCACCTCGGCCACCCGAAATGGCGATGCTACCTTGTTTTTGACAATCCTGACCCGATGGCGCGAACCAATCACCGTGTCCCCTGATTTGATATTTTCGATTTTTCTGACATCCATGCGGACTGACGCATAAAATTTCAGGGCCATGCCACCAGTGGTAGTTTCCGGATTGCCAAACATCACGCCGATTTTTTGCCTCAATTGGTTGGTAAAAATCATCACCGTGTTAGTGTTGGAGATGGCCCCGGTTAGTTTGCGTAGGGCTTGCGACATCAGTCTGGCTTGTACCCCCATCATGGCATCGCCCATTTCCCCTTCAATTTCTGCCCGGGGCACCAGGGCCGCCACTGAATCTACCACTACCACATCTACTCCGCCGGAGCGAATCAGGGTTTCGGCAATTTCCAGGGCTTGTTCACCGGTATCCGGCTGGGAAATCAACAATTCATCCAGCTTGACGCCAATTTTTTGAGCCCTAACCGGATCCAGAGCATGCTCGGCATCAATGAAAGCGGCTGTCCCGCCTTTTTTTTGGGCCTCGGCAATAATATGCAGTGCAATGGAAGTTTTTCCTGATGCTTCGGGTCCGAAAATTTCCACAATTCTGCCCTTGGGGACACCGCCCACCCCCAAAGCCAGATCCACTGCCAAAGATCCGGTGGGAATAATATCAATGGCCAGCTTGGATTGGGCATCACCCAGTTTCATAATCGAGCCGCGGCCATAGGCTTTCTCAATTTGCTGCATGGCAGTCAAAATGGCTTGTTTTTTGGCGTCCTGCTGGTTTGATGTGGAAGTGGCCATAAGTTTTTTTCTTTTAGGGGCAGTATATCATCTGATGGTGAAAAATCAACTGGTATTTAACAGGCTTCTTTTATGGTAAAATAACAATATTCGGGGGGTAGCTCAGATAGTTAGAGCACTCGCATGGGGTGCGAGAGGTCGCTGGGGCGGAACCAGTTCCCCCGACATGGAACTTTTGCCTGTTAAATGTGATCGATGTAAAAAAATTATTCTTCGTAGTCAAGGGAGAATCAATGAAGGTAAAAAGTTTGACTGGAATATATATTGCTCTCTAGAATGTATAAGCAAGGCAAGAAATAAACAAAAAGCGCTTATCTGCACTAATCCTTCTTGTGGCAAGATCTTCAAACGGCAATTGAAGGAACTCAAGAATGCCAGATCTTACTATTGCTCTCGCTCTTGCGCAGCGACAATAAATAACTCAAGATTTCCCAAAAGGCATGCTGTTATTAAAATGTGTGGTTATTGCAATAAAGAATTTAAAGGTCGAGAGAAGTATTGCTCAAAGGCGTGTAAAAATGCTGGTCAAATTATAGTAAAAGAAATAATTATTGAGCAAATTCAATCGTTCTATAAAAAGACTGGAAGGATTCCTCTTAAAAGAGAATTTAGCCAACACAAAGCAGCACGCCTTCGCTTTGGTAGCTGGAATGCTGCTATCATAGCTGCAGGTTTTAATCCTAACCCGGTTAAGTATGCCAAAAAGTATATTGCTAATGATGGACACAAATGCGACTCATTAACTGAGAAGATTATTGATGATTGGTTTTATGCTAGAAAAATTCTCCACGATAGAAATATTCCTTACGGTAAGGATAATATGACTGCCGATTTTAAGGTTAATGGCTGTCTTATTGAATTTTTTGGATTAAAAGGAGAGGTTAAAGCATACGACGCTTTGATTGCAAGAAAGAAAAAGTTCTGGCAACAACAAAGGTTAAATGTTATCTCTATTTATCCAAAAGACTTATTTCCTAACAACAAACTTGATCAAATTTTGAAATTTTCTTAAATCGGTGTCAAGCTAATCCACTTCCCAGGTGAGATTAGTTAACAGGTGAGATTAGTTAATTTGATAAAATTCGGTAGGCCAATTATTTGACACGCAAAAATTTAACACGCCCCTCGCCAAAGGCGAGGCAAAGAACTTTTCAAAAATTCAATCTTTTCATTTTAGATAATTGGTCCTAAATTTGCTTCGAATGAATTTAGCAATCTCCATATATCCTGCTCCTGTCATTCTGCCTTTTTGTCTGTTGCAACCAGAACAAATTAAATCTAGCGCTGGCTGTAAGATATTCTGTAAAATTGACCTAACAATTGGGATTACATGGTCAATCTCGAAATCTTTTCTTGGACCTGTCCATCCACAATATCTACATTTATAATTCATTATATTTTTTACCTTCATCTCCTTTCAAAACTTGACAACCTGTCAAAGTCTATACTAGAATAGTGTTGTATTATTATTACAACACTATGAATAAAATTCAAGATGCTTCTAATCAAAATTTCGGTGATTTCTTCAGAGTAAAGAGAATAGAACTTGGATTTTCCCTTCGTGCGTTTTGCGAAAGATATGGTTATGATCCAGGAAATATCAGTAGACTTGAAAGAAATATCTTGCCGCCTACGCTAGATGATGAAAAATTAGCAGGATATGCAACTGCTCTGAAAATAAAACGTGACACTGAAGAATGGATTAAATTTCATGATTTGGCACATACAGCCAAAGGACAAATCCCCACAGATATAAAAAATCAAGAAAATATAAATGATCTGCTACCAGCATTCTTCAGAACCATGAGAAATAAAAAACTGGATAGAAAAAAACTGGAGCAGTTAATAACTCTACTAGACAAATGAATGAAAAATCCCAACGAGATAAATATTCAGGACGTTAAGAATCAAGCGAATTTATTTTTAGAAAATTGTCATCCTTCTTTAACTCTTCCAGTACCTATTGAGGATATAGCTGAATTAAAATTAGGACTTAGGATTATCTTAATTAGTGGATTGATCAAAAATTTTGGAGTAAATGCATTTATTAACCAAAACTTCGATTCTATCGTGATAGACGAAGGAATGTATACCAAACAACCGGAACGAATAAGATTTACTATTGCTGAGGAAATCGGTCATTTATATCTTCACAAAGAATGGTACAGCAAGGATGGCCCAAAAGGCTTAGAACCATATATAACATGGCAGGAGAAATTAGATAATAAGTTATTCGACTATATTGAAAGACAAGCCAGAACTTTTGCTAGTATGGTATTAATGCCGGAAAAAGTCTTGAAGGAAAGATGGGATCAATTTATGAGCCGAAATCGTATTCCAACCCCCTGTTCGGTTTTTGATCTTCCAGATACTTTTCCCGATCTGGCTCAAGAATTTGAAGTTACAGCTGATAGTCTCCTGGTAAGGTTAAGTTTTCTAAAATTAGTGGTCGTTCCAGACGGATTTTGGAAAAAGATTAAAAGAGGATAAAATCACGCAAAAATTTTACCTGTCTTTCCGTAGCCCTAGCGAAGGAGGAAAGAACTTTTTATATAATAGGTATCTTTAAGCCTAAAAGTTAAGATTTCTCTCAAGTCTTTTAATAATTGTCCGTATTTCGATTATCGCCTTGTTAAGTTTTGGAATTATCTTTCTTGCCCTTATTGAAGATTGCATACTTGGGAATTTATTGACCTGCCGATTGAAACCTTCGGTAATGACTTCAAAAGATTCAAGCGCTAGTCTAAGTAGATAGATTCCATCCTGACCGATTGTAATTTTTTTTGCCCTCTTCGCTTGAAACATTCGTTGTTGACGCTAATTTAATAATTCTCTCAAATCTGCTCGGAGAAGGATATTATAAACAGTCTTTGTGGCTTTCTTTCTTAATCTATCCATCTCTGATGTAAAAGGGTCTATCTGCTCCTCTACATATTTTCCAACTCGTTGTCTGGAAATATGTCTTGAAAACGCTTCTATAACAATCTCTGATAATGCGACTCTTGCACCCTGAGTTTCTATAGTCTCAAAATTTTCTCCTAAAATGTCTCCAACTCCAGGAAACTTTATATATACTTTTATTATTCCTCCAGAAACATATTCAAATCTTTGTATTGGGCTTTCATCATAAGCAGGCTCTATCTTTCTAAAAACTCCTCCTCCTGAACCAGTCGGAGGTTTTTCTGAGCCTGGACCTATGTGTCCTAATTTATGCACCCTTACTTCACTATTGGCGGTAACTCGTCCCAATGTGGCCGTTATTAGAGCCACTTCGCCTTCGTTTTCTCCATTTAATTTAAAAGTTGACTTTAGTACATCTGGGTCTCTTTTGTATTGTTCAAGAATTATGGATTCATTAGATAATTTTATATTCCCGTTAGAACTCAAAAGATTTACAACCTTTGTTCCTTCATCTTCTGATAAATACTTTGGACAATATACGGAAAGTGTCCTAGGTGATTCAGGGTCTATGTTTGCAAAAAGAGGCTTGATCATAAATGCTTTGACTTCTCCTGGACCAGGTTCCTTATCCTCGAGTTCATCTTTTGCTAGATCTGATAATTCTTTGCATAATTTATTAAAAAGGTTATTTATAGGTTCTGCCAACTCAGCTTTTTTCTCTGATTTTAGTCTTTCTTTTCTTTCCTGAATAAGTTTTCCTAGAATTTCCTTACTTATATTTTCAAGCTCTTTATTATACGGGTGGTTCCGAGCTAAACCTGTTCTGTTGGTATCCACGATAGATTCATCACCGCTTCTAATTGCTTGGGCTATCCCCGGAGCAGTTATTTCTCCGAAGAAAAATAGACCGTTTGGATCAGTCTCGAAGCCAAATAATTGGTTGTCCAGAATCGCCCCTTCGGTCTTTATCAATAGACCTGCTTCACCAGTAGGATTTTTAGGAGTTTGCAACTGTTCTAAGCTCTCGTAAATTTTAAAATGAGCTACTGAATTAAGTATTTTCATATCCTTATCGAAAACTAATTTCCCTTCCGGCCATTTATAAACCAATGGGATATTTGAGCTATATTTATCTTTACTTTCTACATCCGAGAAGTGTAAATACACTGCTCTTTTTGTGGAAGAATTAATATCTCTGAAAGCATAGTGTTTTAGGAACTGTTCTTTTATATGATTTCTTCCTGGGATGTAATCTTTCTTTGTGTTTGTTATCTTAATTGTTACTAAAGTCCCTGAATTGCCCGAAAAACCATAATTAATTAATTCTTCCTGTGAAAGGTTCTGTACAGGAACTGATAGGTCGTATTTTGATTGCCTTTCCTTTTCGTCATAAGAAATAATTGCTCTGCTAAGAACACCTTTTTTTAAGGTAAATATCGTCCCTATCCCCAAAGCGAGTATGGATTCTTTTAGGCCGCGTCCAAAAAAACCCCTGACACTTCTTCCTTCTTTAAAACCGCTGGTTTCCCCGCTAAATTCTATTGCTCTTCGTAATGCTTGGTAATCCATGCCGGCCGCCTCATCGATTACCCTCAATTCTTTACAATGTCCACCAGCACCTCGATCAATATAGAGGTCTATCCTACCAGAAGAATTACTACCTTCTTGCTCTTGACGTACATAGCTATCGTCGCAATTCGTTACTAGTTCTACAACTGCGTCCATTATGCCTCTAACTGTACTATCTGCAAGAGACTTAACTAACCTTCCTTCGTTAACTGACAGTTGCCCCGACTCTGCGCTTTGAAAATCCATATTTACTTAATTCTTTCGATGTAATTTATGTAAGTGATTAAAAAATCTTCCAAAGTTCCCTTTTTTTCTCGATGAGCAGTTTTTTTTAAAAAGAGCAAGTGGTCTAAAATAACTTTCTTAGGCGTCTCTAGAGTAAATCTTGTCAGAGCTCTTATTTTCATATTATTTGGCTTGAAGTCTTCTTTGTTTGAAGCAAAATCTTTAAAGTCATCACTATTTTCTAGTTCTTTTAGAAATGTCAAAGAGGGGCTTCTTGTTGGCCTACTAGTGTTGTCTTTTACCGGAAACCGTTTGTTGTTTAAAAATCTGACTTTTTCTTTACCCAGAGAAGTCAACGAATAAAACGTTGTCGGGCTACCTGTTATCAATCTTTCACTTCTTAATTGCCTTAGTGGCCGATCCAACTTAAGAGAATCTGGCCATTTGGGATAATCTGACAAACTAAAAACTTCGGGATATTTCGTAGAGGCCTTTTTAACAAGATTTCCGTAGGAACACTTTTGTTTTTTCCCCAAAATATCACTAATGCAAAGCAAGAGTAAATCATCTAATGTATTTCTGGTTCTTTTCATAATTTAAACTCTCTTTTCCTTTTACCACTAAAACGAGCTTTTATGATCCGGAGTTGTGAATCAATAGCATAGAAGATTTTATTTATTTCCTCTTCGGAGTATTCATAGTTAGCTTTGTTGGAAAGGTTGCCGAGGATGCGGAGCTTCTCTAACACAACATTAGTCCGATAAGTTGCTAACCTTACAAATTTTTCTTTACGTGTCTCTGACATTTTTTTGATTTTATCTAAAAACAGAGACTAGTATAGCATAAACTGCCAAGCTTGTCAATAGCTAATATTAGGATGTGTTTATTTAATACGAATATCTCACTCCTTGAATCGGCGAGGAAGCGGCTTCCGTTGCCCTCGCTCGCCTTTAGGTATAATTCCCCGTTTAAAATTTGTTATGTGCAGTGATTTAGCAGGACTTCGGGCGAAAATATTTATCGTTTGGGTGACTGCTTTTTCGCTCTCGCTTTTTGGGCGTTGCCGTATTTGCGTCTTTCCCTAACTCTGGGGTCACGGGTCAAAAGTCCTTGTTTTTTGAGAGGCTTTCTCCAATCCGGATTGACTTGCAGCAGGGCGCGGGAGATGGCATGAGTAACTGCCACCAGTTGGCCGCTTTTGCCGGAGCCGTAAACTTTAATCGTACCGTCAAATTTACCTAATGCTCCCACTGTTTGAAAAGGTTTTTGCCAAGCCAGCTTTGATACCTGGCCGGAAAAATATTGCAATATGGGGTGACTGTTAATCGTTAAGTTACCGGCGCCGGCAAAAAGTTTGGCTTGAGCCACTGCCGATTTGCGGCGGCCCACCGCTTGATAGACTACCTGCTCTTTAGGTTTCTCACTTACTACTTCCTTGATAACCGGCGCTGCTTTTTTCTTTCTGGGCATTAGCTTTTCACCTGACCTTGATAGGGATGATTTCCCCCCTCAAAAACAAATAATTTTTTAATACTTTGCCGGCCTAATTTATTGTGCGGCATCATTCCCCGCACTGCATGTTTGATTACCTCTGTTGGTTTTTTCTCTCTCAAGATAGCCAGGGATGTTTTTTTGAGTCCGCCCGGATAACCTGAATACCGACTGTACTGTTTTTGCTCTTGTTTACGACCAGTGGTTTTAACCTTGCCGGCATTGACCACTACTACATAATCACCACAATCCATATGGGGAACAAAATACGGCTTGCCCTTACCCAGCAAAAGCGTGGCAATCCTGGTAGCCATCCTGCCCAAAATTTGGTCTCTGGCATCAATTAGTTGCCACTGTCTTTTAATATCTTTGGCTTTAACGCTGGCTGTTGATTGCATAAATTATTTAGTTTTTTTGGAAGTTGTTTTGGTTTTGGCAGTTTTGGCAACCGGCTTTCTGGTTTTTGTTAGAGTTAATGTTTTTTTGGCATCCGCTGCCGGCGGCTCTTTGGCTAATTTTGCTTCCATCCAGTCCATCTTGACCATTTCAGCACCATCACCTTTCCTCTGGCCCAATGATACGATTCTGGTATATCCGCCGACTCTGCTCATCATCCGGGGAGCAATATTTTTAACCAAAAAATCAACAGTCTCGCTATTTTGGAAAAAATCAAACAACATTTGTTTTTTGTCTTTTTTGGCTTTGGTGACTAATTTTTCCACCAAGCCCTTGATGGCCTTAGCTTTGGCTTCAGTTGTGATGATAGCGCCTCGCAACACCAGCGCTTGAGCCAAACCACGGAAGAGGGCTTGCCTCTCGCCGCTGTTACGTCCCAGTTTCCTGCCAAAAACTTGATGACGCATAAATTCCCTTTTAGGGTAGTTGCACTTCCCTTTCTTTAAGTTTTTTCTCCACCTCTGACAGTGACTTGGCTCCCAGATTTTTAATCTTTAACAGATCCTTTCTCTGGTAAGATGTCAGATCTCCCACTGTCTCAATTTTGGCAGCCCGTAGCGCATTGACTATGCGAGCCGGCACATCCAGTTCTTCGATAGTCAGGCTAGCAGTTTCATCATTTTTAGACGACACTATCTGACCTTCATCGGAAACTACTACCGGTCGACTTTGAGGCTGGTAAAAAATAGTAAAGTAAGATACCAGTGTTTTGGCAGCCTCTTTCAACGCCTCTGATGGCCCAATTGTCCCATCGGTGAAAATCTCCATGGTCAATTTGTCAAAGTCAGTCCTTCTACCAACACGGGTAGCCTCAACTTTATAATTGACTCGCACCACCGGAGAAAATAGGGCATCCAGGGCAATCACCCCAACTTCTGTTTGAGGCCTTTCATCAGACAGCGCATAGCCATAGCCTTTTTCCACCGTCATTTCAATATCCAGTTTGCTTTTGGCACCAGATAGGTGAGCAATATATAAATCTGGGTTGACTACTTCAACTCCTGCCACGGTTTTTATTTGGCTGGCATTAATATCACCTTCGCCTTTTTGTGACAAAGTGATTTTAGCGCTATCTTTGCCACTCATGGACAGCCTGACCTGTTTCAGGTTCAGCAACAATTCCGCCACATCCTCCTTAACTCCCGAAATGGCAGAGAATTGATGGCTAACTCCACTGATTTTAACAGCGGTGATGGCCGCACCTCCTAAACTTGATAACAGTACCCGGCGCAAGCTATTGCCAATAGTTTGGCCATATCCTTGAACTAGGGGTTCTACTACAAAACGACCAAAAGTGTCGTTTTCCTCCTGAACAGTTATTTTGACTAAGTCAACCATTTTAAAAAATCTCCTTTCTTTTATTAATAAATAACCTTTACCTTGAATAAAACTCAACAATTAACGATTCGGCTGCCGGCAATTCTATTTCATCTCTCTTGGGCAGATGATCCAATTGTCCGGCCGCAGCTTTCTTCTTCAAGTAACTGGCTAATTTTTCTTCTTTAGTCTTTTTCAACTGACTTACAACAACCGGCATATTCAGAGCTTTACCTGATAAAGAAATCGTCTGTCCGGGCCTGACTTGGTAGGAAGGGATAGTCAATTTCTTGCCATTGACCAAAATATGTCCATGACCAACCAATTGTCTGGCCATCATTCTTGATGGGACAAAACCTAATCTATAGACCACGTTGTCCAGTCTGGTTTCTAAAAGTGCCAACATATTTTCTCCTGTATCGCCTTTTTTACGAGCAGCTTTCTCAACCAGGTTGGCAAATTGCCTTTCCATCAGTCCATAAATTCTTTTAACTTTTTGTTTTTCCCTAAGTTGCACGCCATATTCTGATAACTTTCTGCCACCCCTATGACCGTGCTGTCCTGGCGCCACTCCCCCTTTCCTCTCCATTGCTTTCTCGTCTTTGGCAAACAGAGCCATACCTTCACGCTTTGACAATCTTCTTTTTGGTCCTGTATATCTTGCCATAGAAATTACACTCTCCGGCGCTTTTTTGGTCTAGGTCCGTTATGTGCCATGGGAGTTACATCAGCAATTAAGGTAATATTCAGACCTTGCGACCTTAACGCCCTGATAGCGCTATCCCGGCCAGGTCCAGGGCCTTTTATATAAACCTCAACTTCTTTTATTCCCATGCCTTGAGCCTTGCGCGCCACCTGTTCCACACTGGTAGTGGCGGCAAATGGGGTGGATTTTCTAGCGCCCTTAAAACCAGATGCGCCCGATGAACCCCAACACAAAGTGTTGCCTTCCGTATCAGTGATGGTTACCACTGTATTGTTAAAAGTGGCAGTTACATAAACTCGTCCGGCAACAACTTGCCTCGTCTGCTTTTTTTTGCTTTTTTTAGTATTGGCCATTGTCTATTTTAGGCTTTTTGTCCAGGTTGAGTTTTGGCAGTCCCCATCTTGGTAACAACATCCTTACGAACCGTGCCAATGGTGACTCTTTTACCTCTTTTGGTCCTGGCATTAGTCTTGGTTCTTTGGCCTCTGGCTGGCAGGTTTCTGGTATGCCTGGCTCCCCGATAGGCGCCAATTTCTTTCAGTCTGGATATATTCTGTTGTACCTCTCGGCGTAATTCTCCCTCTGTACGGATAGTCTCCAGTATCTTCTGAATCTTGCCAACTTCACCTTCGGTCAAATCCTTAGTTCTCTTATTGGGACTGATGCCAGCTTGTTGTAAGATGGTTTTGACATTAGATCTGCCCACACCATAAATATAAGGCAGAGCTGCTTCAATTCTTTTTTGATCTTTTCTATCTATTCCTGAAATACGCATATTTTACCATTGTCTTTGTTTGTGCCTGGGATTGCGCCGGCAAACTACGTATAAAACTCCATGTCTTTTGATAAACTGACAATCCTGACAACGCTTTTTGACTGATGCTTGAACTTTCATAAATTAGCCTTCATCTGGCCCGAGCAGTAATCCGCCCCTTATCTAAATCATAAGGAGTCATCTCCGCTCTGACCATATCGCCCGGTAAAATCCGCACGTAACGCATCCGCATTTTGCCGGAAATATGGCACAAAATAACTTTGCCTACCAACCCTTGTTCTGGGGCCTGTTTGACAAGCACCCTAAAAAGAGTGTTTGGCAAAGCTTCTTGAACTTCACCTTCTATTTCGAAATAGCCTTGTTTGGCCACGATAAAAAATCCTTTCTAGTATACCAAACCCATAGTCAGATTACAAGTACTGATGGGTCGGCGTTAAAATCTTGGGCTGACCTTCCCAAACCACAATAGTCTCCTCAAATAAACCAGATAGGCTAGCGTCGGCAGTAGTTATTGTCCAGCCGTCTTTATTTTTAAAGATTGCTGGCGTTTTACCTTGGCTATAAATCACCTCAATTGCCAAAGTTGCCCCATTTGCCAATTGCTCTCCGCGGCCCGCCCTGCCATAGCCGGGAACCTGCGGGTCTTCATGTAGCTGGCTTCCTACACCATGTCCGACTAACTCTCTGACCACATGGTATCCAGCCTGTTCTTCGATTATGTTCTGAATGGCTTGTGATATATCTCCTACTTTGTTAGCGCTGACAGCCTGGGCAATGCCTGACAGTAATGCCTGCTTGCCGGCTGCTAAAAATTGAGCTTGGCTCTGGCTAGCAACTTGGATAGTCCAAGCGCAATCAGTATGCAAACCTTGATGATAAACTCCCAGATCAATACTGACTAGGTCACCAGATTTGATCTCGTAACTGTCAGGAATACCATGGACTATATCTGCGCCAATATTGATGCAGGTAGCATGACTGTATCCTGCAACTTTTTTAAACCCTGCCTCGACTCCCGCTTCTACCATCATCTGGTCGGCCATCTGATCAAGCTCCAGAGTGGTTATGCCGGGCCGGGCGGCTTTTATTACCTCGGCTAATATTTGACAAGCGACCCTGCCGCCTGCTGCCATAGATTTTAGTTGCTGTTTAGTTTTAGTTTGCAAAGGACTCTTCTTGTCAATGTATAAATTATAAAAACTTCTCGTAATTATGCATGACTAGCATTGATTCTAATTGCTTGGTTGTTTCCAAAACTACCGAAACTATAATTAAAATTCCTGTCCCGCCTAAGGCAAAAGTTGTCACGCCGGTCAACTGTTGAGCAATTGACGGTAAGATGGCCACCAGCCCTAAAAATACCGCACCTGCCAAGGTAATCCTGGTTAAAATATAATTAAGATAGCCGGCAGTAGTCGCACCTGGTCTAATACCAGGGATAAAACCGCCAAATTTCCTGATTTCGTCGGCAATTTTTTTGGGGTTAAAGGTAACAGCCGTATAAAAATAAGTAAAACCGATCACCAACAAAAAGTAAACTACATTATAAGTAATACTCGTGGGGGCAAACCAGGACACTACCCTGGCCGCCATACTGGCAATGGCGGGATTGGGAATATTTTGCAAATACCCGCCAATCAGTGATGGGATCAAAACCAGTGATACGGCAAAGATAATGGGGATAACCCCTGCTTGGTTAACTCTCAAGGGTAGATAAGTAGACTGGCTACCTTGCAGATTATCACCTTTGATACGCTTGGCGTACTGTACTAAAATCTGTCTTTTCCCTTCATTAATCACGACAATGGCGGCAATAAGCAGGGCTGACATGACAAAAAAGACTGATAGGTTAAACAGTTGGGACTCATCAAATACTGAAAAAGTCTGTCCTAAAGAAATGGGCAGTTGGGCCACAATTCCGGCAAAAATAATCAGTGAAATACCGTTGCCAACTCCATATTCTGTTAATAACTCTCCCAGCCACATTAAAAAAACTGTGCCGGCAGTCATCGTGATGATAACCGAGGCTATTGTTAAAGTATCTTGCTGTTTCAAAACCTGCTGGCCTTGTAACAGACTGTACATGCCCACAGCCTGAACCAGGGATAGGGGAATAGTCAACAGACGGGTATATTGGTTAATTTTTTGTCTGCCGAATTCTCCTTCTTTGGACAGAGCCTCCAGTTGGGGAAACACCATAGTTAAAAGCTGCATAATAATTGAAGCATTGATATAGGGGTTTAAGCCCAGGGCAATAATGGAAAAGTTGGCCAATGTCCCGCCGGAGAATAAATTTAACAATGATAATAATTGGTTTTGGGCAAAAAGATTTTTTAATGCCAACAAGTCAACTCCAGAGATGGGAATATGAGCCGCAATCCTGAAAATCGTTAAAATAAATAGGGTAAATAGAATTTTTCTTTTTAATTCAGGAATCTGAAAAATTAATTTAAGTTGATTGATAATCATAAAATTTTTTATTAGTCTGAATCTTCTGTCGTGTTTTCTGTCTTGTTGGTTTTGTTTGGCCAAATCACCTGACCGCCTGCCTGCTCGATCTTTTGCCGGGCTTTTTGCGATACCGGTAATTTGAAAGTCAGCGGAATGTTAAAGTCTCCGCCTGATAAAATTTTAACACCTCTCCTTCTGATGGCGCCCGCTTTGACTAAACCTTTTTCGATCAACAAGAGCGCATCAACCGTATCATTCTTGTTAAGTTTTGATAATTGCCCCAGGTTAATAGCTAGGAACTTTTTACCCAGCACATCATTACCAATACCCTTTTTGAATGGCAGCCTTTTGAGGAGCCTGCCGGTTCTTGATCCGGTTTCAAAACCAAACGGGACTGACGAATGGGCCTTTTGCCCTTTGGTGCCTCTGCCTGCTGTCTTGCCATGGCCAGTAGACAGGCCTTGGCCAAGCCTGCTTTTTGATTTTTTCTTTGGTCCTATTTGGGGTAGGCGTGATAGTTGCATAATTTACTAAATCTTTCGTGCTGCTTTGGCTTGTTTGAGCAGCGATAAAGCTTCCAACGTAGCGTAAACATTAGATGCCTGATTGTTAGTCCCTAAAATTTTGGCCACCACATCTCTGACGCCGGCTGCTTCCAGTACTGCTCTAACCGGACCTCCGGCAATAACCCCAGTGCCTGGGGGAGCTGGCTTCAAAAGCACCACAGCCGCTCCTCGTTTATGCCTGATATCGTGGGTAATAGTCGTTCCTTTCATGGGCACTGTAATGAGATGTTTTTTGGCGTAACTGGCGCCTTTCCTCACACCTGAAGCTACATCCGGGGCCTTACCTAAACCAACACCAACCCTACCTTTTCTATCTCCTACTACCACCACTACTGAAAAACTAAACCTATTACCCCCCTTAGTCTTTTTAGACACTCGGTTGACTTGAACTACCTTCTCTTGAAATTCTTTTATTTCAGATGTGATAAAATTAGCTTCTGCCATATTAAAAAATTAAACCTTCCTCTCGAGCAGCTTGGGCAAAAGCCCTGATACGACCATGGTATTTATTACCAGCTCTATCTAAAACTACTCGCGACAATCCTACGGCTTTTGCTTTTTGGGCAATTAACTTACCTGCCTGATATGCCAAATCTATTTTAGCTTTTCCATCTGACTTAATTTCCCTGTCTGACACAAATACTAAAGTGCGTCCCGCAACATCATCAATAATCTGGGCGCTGATGTGCTTATTAGACCTAAACACTGCCAACCTTGGTCTGGCATTTGTCCCTTTGATTTTTTTTCTTTGTGCTAGATGCCTGATTTTTTTAGGTGTTGCTTTTTTCATTTTTATTTACCTTGAGCCAAGCCAGCTTTGGCGGCCTTACCTGGCTTAATTTTGACTATTTCTCCAGCATAGCGGATACCTTTACCTTTATAGGGTTCCGGCTCCCTGACTTGTCTGATCGTAGCTGCCACTTGACCAACTTGTGATTTATCAATCCCTGAAACTACGATTTTGCCCTCAACTATCGCAAACTGAATACCGGCAGGCGGCTCAATTACGACCGGATGTGAATAACCTACTGATAGCAGCAGGTTATCACCTTGCTTTTGTGCTCTATAGCCAACTCCCACCAATTCCAAAGTTTTTTGCCAACCCTCACTGACACCATGAACCATATTGGCAATCAAAGTTCTAGTCAAACCGTGTAGAGAGTTAGTAAACTTTGAGTTGTCGCGAACATCTACTTTTACGGCATCATCCTGCTGTGTAACTGTCACTTCTGGCCTGAACGTGTAAGACAACTGGCCCTTAGGGCCAACCACAGTAATGGTTGAACCCTCCAGCTTAATCTGGGTATCTTTTGTCAGTGATATTGGTTTTTGTCCTACTCTTGACATAATTTATCCTTTACCAAACTTTACAGATGGCTTCTCCTCCTAAACCTTTTTTCCTGGCATCTTTGTCAGTCATCATTCCTTGCGGCGTAGAAATAATACTTACTCCTAAACCACCCAAGACTCTTGGCAAGCGATCACGACCAACATAGACTTTTCTGCCTGGTTTTGATATCTTGATAATCCCTATTAGCGCTGGCACTTGTCGACGGCCGAAACTATCCACATGATACAACAGTGCCACTTTCAGCAATGGACCATCTTTCTTGGTTTCACCCACATAACCTTGTTCTCTTAATATCTCCACTAGTTTTTCTTTTTGTTTTGAAACCTCAACTGTAATATGGCTTTTTTTGGCCATATATCCATTTCTGATTCTGGTTAATAGATCTGCAATTGGATCTGTCATATATATTCTTTCTTACCAGCTGGCTTTTTTTACTCCTGGTAATTCTCCGCGGTGTGCCAGCTCTCTGAAACACAAACGACAGAGGCCGAATTTACGTATAAAACCCCTCGGTCTACCACATAACAAACAACGATTACGAGCCCTGACCCCGAATTTGGGAGCTTGTTGTGATTTAACAATTTTTGATACTTTAGCCATTTTGATCCTTTTTAAAAGGCATGCCCAATTTTAGCAATAATTCTTTGGCTTGTTGATCATTTGAGGCAGTTGTAACAATAGTTATCTCCAAACCTCTAATTTTGTCTATTTTGGCATATTCAATTTCGGGGAAAACAGTCTGCTCCCTTAGACCTAGGGAAAAGTTGCCCCTGCCATCAAACCCAGACATTGCCAAACCTCTAAAATCCCGTAGTCTGGGCAGAACTATATTGAACAATTTGTCTAGAAAAGCATAGGCCCTATCTCCTCTTAAGGTCACCATCGTCCCAATAGGCTGACCTTCTCTTAATTTAAAAGAGGCAACAGATTTTTTAGCATGTCTGATGGAAGCCTTTTGGCCAGTAATAGCAGTCAATTGTTCTGCGGCATGGTCAACTAGTTCTTTTTTGACAGTTGCCTCTCCCACCCCAATATTTAGGACTACTTTAACAACCTTTGGCACAGCAAAAACATTAGGAAGCCCCAAGGTCTTGGCAAGATCGCCCTTGATGTCTTTATTAAATTTTTCCCTTAGACGATTCATAAATTAAAAACTCCCTTGGCATTTTCTACAAACCCGCAACTTTTTGCCTTTCTCAAACCTCCATCCTGCCCGAGTCGCCTGCCCGCACTTAGGACAAAACAAGGCCACATTGGCAATAGGTAGCGGCTTGGCTACTTCTACGGCTCCTCCTGACTGCTTGGCATGCGACTTAGGATGCCTTTTGTATGTGTTGATACCAACAATACGCACTTTGCCAATATCCGGAAAAACTTTATCTATTTTCCCTTTTTTGCCTTTTTGGCGACCAACAGTCACTATCACTTCATCGTTCTTATGGAATTTCACGCTTACCATACTTCCTCCGCCATTGACGCAATTTTTACAAAACCGGCATCTCTCACTTCCCTGGCTACCGGGCCTAAAATCCTACTGCCCTTTGGAGAACCATCTTTGTCAATGATGACCACAGCATTGTCATCAAACCTTATATACGAACCATCCCGGCGACGATTTTCTTTCCTGGTCCGGACTATGACTGCTTTGACTATTTCTCCATCTTTGACAACCCCATCAGGGTCAGCTTCTTTAACCACACCAGTTATCACCTGCGCCAAATGGGCAAAACGCATCCTGGACTTGCCAGGGATGTTAATTACCATGACCTTTTTGGCTTTAGTGTTATCGGCAACATTGGCAATGGAACGATGTTGTAACATAACTCTCCTTATTTCGAACTGCAAGCGAGAATCAAACTTTTCCGCCACAGTCGAACGTGGCTGGGACGTTTGACGTCCCGCTTGCGGAATACCTCGTAGTTTACTACGAGGTAGTTTATTTTTTAATTATTTCGGAAATTGACCACTTTTTATTTTTTGATAATGGTCTGGTTTCGCTAATTTTGACCCAATCCCCGTATTTGGCACTAATTTGGTTATCAGCCAAAAATTTTTTTGACCAATTGATAGCTTTTTTGTATAAAGGATGCATTTTAAGCCTCTGTACTTTAACTACCACTGTTTTGGTCATTTTGTCAGAAACTACCTGGCCTGTTAAGACTTTAGACATATTGATCCTCCAGCCTTTTTTGAGCAATAACTGTTAAAATACGGGCTATCTGGCGACGCATCTTTCTAACTTGCCTAACATCCTTTAATTTATGCATGCTCAAATCCAGTTTGAGGGCAGCTAGCTGGATCCTGTTCTGGTTGAGTTGAACATGTAATTGTTGTACAGATTCACCAGTTAGGTTTGTTTTGTTTTTTGTAGCCATATTATTTTACTGAGCCTCCCTACTGATAAATCTGGTAGCAATCGGCAGCTTGTGAGCAGCCAGTCTCATTGCTTCTTGCGCAACTTGAAGACTGACCGCTCCCATTTCAAAAAGTATTGTTCCGGGTTTTACCACCGCCACGTATTCGGCAATGTCACCTTTACCAGATCCCATCCTAGTTTCTGCCGGTTTTTTAGTGATTGGTTTATCGGGGAAAATCCTGATCCAAATCCGTCCACCTCTTTTAGTATGATGAGTCATGGCCCGACGAGCAGCCTCCAGTTGCCTGGCCGTTATCCAAGCCAGCTCTTGCGATTTGAGCCCGTAGTTGCCAAAAACCAAAGTACTGCCTCTGGTAGCTACGCCCTTCATCACTCCCCTGAATTGTTTGCGATATTTCTGCCGTTTTGGTTGCAACATATAACTTACTCTCCTTTATTAATCCAAACCTTGACACCAATTATCCCTGATTGGGTATGAGCATCAACTTTGGCAAAATCAATGTTGGCTCTTAAGGTATGTAGCGGAATGGATCCAGACTTGGCTTGTTCTTTTCTGGCAATCTCTGCCCCACCAATACGACCAGCCAAAAGGATTCTAACCCCCTTGGCTCCAGATCTCATGACCCTGTCGACTGCCTGGTTCATTATTCTGCGTGATGGCATCCGCTTGCCCAGCTGTTCTGCCGCATAAGTGGCAACCAGGTAGGCCGACAGATCTGGATTTTTGATGTCTTCGACGTTCAATTCTAAATTACCCTCATCGCGAATATCCAGTTGAGCTATCAAAAATTTCTTCAGTTCTGTTAACCCCTGCCCACCCCTGCCAATCACCACCCCGGGCCTGGATACATGAATTCTTAGAACTAATTTATTTAACAGCCTCTCAATTTCAACTTTGGCAATCCCCGCCGGCCTTAGTTTCTCCATCAGCAATTTGCGAATTTTGAAGTCTTCCAACAAGAACTTCCTATATTGGCTATCAGATGCTACCCAGCGAGAACTCCAGTTATAAAATTCTCCAGTTCTAAAACCAATTGGATTAACTTTTTGACCCATGTCTATTCTGCCTCCAAAATAACTTTAATGTGACTGGTTCTTTTGGCAATTGTTTTGGCTGTCCCCCTGGAACCTGCCCGCCAACGCCATAAAGTTGGACCTTCATTAATATCGATTTTTTTAATTTTTAAGTTTGCTTCATCTTTTTTGGCATTAAAAGTAGCATTAGCTACAGCCGACCCCAGTGCCTTCGACAGAGGACCAGCTGCTCTTTTGTTTAAGAATTTCAGGATGACTTGAGCTTGTTTAGGTGAACTGACGCCTTTTATAGCATCACGGACCAGCCTTAGTTTCCTGGGGCTGGTTCTGACATATTTGGCTTGAGCTGTTATTTCCATAAAGATATTAACGTTACGTTTTAGTAGTTGATTTCTCCGTAATTCTGCCGTGTCCCCTAAAAGTACGAGTCGGGGCAAACTCCCCGAGACGATGACCCACCATTGCTTCTGATACAAAGACCGACACGAAGGTCCTGCCATTGTGAACATGAAATGTGAAACCCACAAATTCCGGCGGAATTTGGCAGGCTCTTGACCAAGTTTTTATAGCTTCTTTCTTGTCAACAGCTTCCTGCCTGGCCACTTTTTTGGCCAGTTTCGGATCTATCCATGGCCCTTTTTTGGTTGATCTTGCCATATGTAATTACTTCCTTCTCTTGATAATATATTTATCGGAATATTTTGGTTTTCTGGTCTTTTTACCGAGTGTGTGTTTGCCCCAAGGAGATTTAGGCGAAGGCATACCTATGCCGGAGCGTCCCTCTCCACCACCGTGTGGATGATCCCTGGGTGACATTACTACGCCTCGGACAGTTGGCCTAATCCCTCGATGACGAGAAGCTCCGGCTTTGCCTAACTTCACTGATGAATGGTCAATATTACCTACCTGACCAATGGTGGCATATCCCTTAACTGGCACTAACCTAATTTCTCCGGAACGTAATTTAATTTGGGCAAACTTACCTTCCTTAGACATGATAGCCGCATATGAGCCGGCTGATCTGATCATTTGACCACCCCTACCTGGTGTCAGCTCAATATTGTGAATTTGAGTTCCAACTGGAATCTTGCCAAGCGGCAGGGCATTCCCAAGTTTGACCTCTGCGTCAGGGCCTGACATAACTTTGTCACCAACTTTCATACCTTCAGCTGCCAAAATATAGCGCTTCTCTCCGTCTACATAATGTAAAAGGGCCAAATTACTAGTCCTGTTAGGATCATATTCTATGGCCGCCACCTGTGCCTCTACCCCTTGTTTATTCCTCTTAAAATCAACCATCCTCAAATAGCGTTTATGGCCGCCACCCTGATGCCTAACAGACACTGTGCCGCCTGCCCGACCAGCATTTTTATTGAGGATACTAATTAATCTTTTTTCCGGTTTTCTTTTGGTGATCTCCCCAAAAGTCAACCTGACAGAGTGTCTACGTCCCGATGATGTTGGATTTATAATCTTTAATGGCATTATTTCCTTCTTAAGTTGATAGCTCAAATAGGCCAATTTTTTCACCCGTTTTAACTTGAACAATGGTTTTTTTCCATGGGGTTTTTCGGGCAGTCTTTTGTCTACGGCTACCACTTTTGTATGTTTTCCCCTTAACCAACCTGGTAAATACCCGGATTGGTGTCACCCCGAATTGTTTTGCAATAGCTGTTTTTATATCTTTTTTGTTTGCCTGCTTGTCTACCTCAAAAGTGTACTTACCCGAAGCTGCGTCTTGCATAGATTTTTCGGTAATAATTGGTCTTTTAATCGTTTGATACAAAGCCATAAAATTTACCCTTCTTGAGAATCACTTTTAACTCTGCCTGCCAAACTTTGGACTGCATCCCTGGTAAACAGCAGGGTATTGGCAGCCAACACCTGATAGGTATTAAGATTGGCTGTCTTTCCCATATTCACATAAGGGATGTTTCTGGCTGCTTTCTCCACATTATCAATCTTACCTGGCAGCACCAACAACAACTTGCCTGCTTGAGAATTTGATAAATTAATTTTGTCTAAGATCTTGGCCATATTCTTAGTCTTTGGTGCAATTGTTTCTAAACCAGCCACTACTCTGATAGATTGATCTTGGTATTTATTAGAAAGAGCAGAACATAAGGCTTGGTGCTTCATTTTTTTAGGTAATGAGATAGCCCAATCTTTCGGCCTAGGCCCATGAGCTACGCCTCCACCTACAAAAATCGGGGCAGTTTCGGCACCATGTCTGGCGCGACCAGTGTGCTTTTGTCGGTATAGTTTCTTGGTAGTACCTTTTACCTCTCCACGGTTTTTTGCTTTAGCAGTACCACTTCTTTGATTTTGCAAAAATACGTATACTGCCTGCGTCATCAGCTGGGGATTAACTCTGGCTCCAAAAAATGCTGATGGTAATTCCAACCTTTCTATGGCTTTACCATTGATGTCAACCACATCAATTAATAAATGATTGGGCACATTTTTTACTTTGTCGTTTTTTACTCTTGGCATATTGAATACTTCCTTTACTCTAGCGTTTCACTTTTAACTTGTTCTACTTGATTTGATTGTTCAATTGGTTCTTTGATGAGCGGCTGAAAATTTTTAGCTGTGCCGATTTTCTTGATAGTTAATAAGCCGCCTCTAGCGCCAGGGACAGAACCAGAAACTATCAAAATATTTTTTTCAGGGTCAATATCGACAACTGTCAAGTTGCGAATTGTCACTTTGTCTTGTCCCATTCTGCCAGCCATTCGTTTCCCCTTGAACACTCTACCTGGTGTCGTGGTTGAACCAATGGAGCCAGGTGCTCTTTCACGGTCTGATTGACCATGGGTTTTGGGTCCGCCGGCAAAACCATAGCGCTTGATAACACCTGCGAATCCGCGTCCCTTTGATACTCCTGTTACCTTGACCAAATCACCAGTTTGAAAAATATCAGCCTTTAATTCTTGCCCAATTGCCAACTCTTGGTCTTCTGTTATTTCTCTGATGATCTTGGGCAAAAAAGGGAGATCTTGCAGTTTTTTCTGGAGAGGTTTGGTGGCTTTACTGTTTTTCTCAAAACCTATTTGATATGCAGAATAGCCATCTTTTTCAGGAATCCGTTTTCTAACAACCACACACGGACCTGCGGATATTAAAGTCGCAGGAATTTGTTTTCCGCTTACATCAAACCTCATTGTCATATTTTGTTTTCTACCCAGTAATACAGGCATCATTAAACCTCTTTTGACTAATTTGTAATATCCAAATACTGACGCATTAAAAATTAGGGAAGCCTTAGATGACTTCAGGCAACCCCTCTTTTTTGCAAGATATGTTTTAGCCAGCTGTTAGATTATTTTAACATACCCTATAGTCGTAGGTCAAATTCACATTTTAATTTCGATATCTACACCCGCAGGCAATTCTAGATGCATCAAAGAGTCAATGGTTTTATCGGTCGGCTCATGTATATCAATCAATCTCTTATGATTTCTTATTTCAAAATGTTCCCTGGCATCCTTATCTGTATGAGGCGAGGTGAGTACGGTAAAACGCTCTCGTCTTGTAGGTAGAGGGATAGGACCCACCACTTTGGCTCCGGTACGCAAAGCTGTATCTAAAATTTGTGCACAACACTGATCGATCACTCGGTGATCGTATGCTTTCAACCGTACTCTAATTCTACCTCTGGGCATAGTATTCTTTCAAAGTGCGCAAGTTAACCGACTTTTAGTTAAAAACCCCGCTCGAGCGGGGTTTTATTTTACTTTGTTATGCTATTTGACCTTGGAAATTACTCCGGCACCGACTGTGCGACCGCCTTCTCTGATGGCAAACCGCAGGCCTTCTTCCAGGGCCACTGGAGTGATTAATTTTACACTAACTTTAACGTTGTCACCCGGCATAACCATTTCTGTTCCAGCCGGCAGGGTTGTTTCCCCGGTTACATCAGTAGTCCTGATGTAAAATTGAGGTCTGTACCCTGAGAAAAATGGGGTGTGTCTGCCACCTTCCTCTTTAGTCAAGACATAGACTTCTGCCTCAAACTCGGAATGAGGCTTAGCAGTTGCTGGTTTTGCTAAAACTTGGCCTCTTTCTACATCTTCCTTTTCTATTCCTCTTAAGAGGACACCGACGTTGTCACCGGCTTGACCCTGTTCCAATTGCTTCCTGAACATTTCCACGCCAGTAACTACAGTCTTCCGAGTATCGCGAATGCCAACGATCTCTATTTCTTCGTTGACCTTTACTACTCCTCTTTCCACCCGACCGGTTACAACAGTCCCTCTTCCTTTGATGGAAAAAACATCCTCAATCGGCATTAAGAATGGTTTATCTAAATCTCTTACTGGAGTAGGAATAAACTCGTCTACTGCTGCCATCAAATCTTCAATTGATTTAACAGCTTCCGGGTTTCCTTCCAGAGCTTTAAGAGCTGAACCTCGGATAATTGGAGTGGTATCTCCGGGATATTGATACTTATTCAACAGTTCCCGAATTTCCATCTCTACCAGATCCAGTAGTTCTTTGTCGGTAACCATGTCGACCTTATTCATAAATACCACAACCGCCGGCACATTCACTTGGCGCGCCAGCAAGATATGTTCTCTGGTTTGCGGCATTGGCCCGTCTGGCGCCGATACTACCAGGATGGCACCATCCATCTGGGCAGCTCCGGTAATCATGTTTTTGATATAGTCAGCATGACCGGGTGCGTCAATGTGAGCATAGTGACGGTTTTTTGTTTCATACTCAACATGAGCAATATTAATCGTAATACCCCGAGCCTTTTCTTCAGGGGCATTATCAATTTGATCAAAAGCTTTGGCCTCTGCCAAGCCTTGTTTAGATAAAACATTAGTGATAGCCGCAGTCAAGGTAGTCTTACCATGGTCGACATGACCAATAGTCCCCACATTGACATGTGGTTTAGTTCGTTCAAATTTTTTAGTTGAATCAGCCATTTTTTCCTCCTTAATTAATATACTCATTTAACTCGGGTTTGTCACTCTCGTTAAACGATTATGTAATCAAAATACTTCAATCTGCAACTTTAAAAGTAGCATTTTGCTTATAAATAAACTTAATAAAAATACTATCAATTTTTTCCTGCCTCGCCTTTGGCTTTGGCAATAATTTGTTCAGTAATATTTTTTGGCACTTCTTCATAATGACTTGGCAACAAGACGAAGTTGCCTCGACCTTGAGTCATACTACGCAAAGTAGTTGAGTATCCAAACATTTCCGAAAGTGGCACCTGTGCCCGAATTACCGTGGCATTACCTCGTTTTTCCGTCCCTAAAATTTGAGCTCTTTTGGCAGATAAATCACCAATTACATCGCCCATAAATTCGTCAGGGACTACCACTTCTACATTCATGATTGGCTCAAGAATAATTGGATCAGCTCGTTTTACCGCATCTTTTAAAGCCATTGAGCCGGCAATCTTGAAAGCTGCTTCTGATGAGTCTACCTCATGGTAAGTCCCATCGAATACTGCCACAAATATATCTACCATCGGGTAACCTGCCAGCATTCCTGAATCCAGAGCCTCTTTAACACCTTTTTCGATTGCTGGAATAAATTCTCGCGGAATTGCCCCTCCCACAATTTCTGATTTCCATTCATATCCTTCACCACGACCTTTGGGTTCAATTCTCAAAAAACAATGACCATACTGTCCACGTCCACCTGATTGCCTAATATACTTACCTTCACCTTCCGCTACTCTCTTAACAGTTTCTTTATAGGCAACCTGCGGCCGGCCAACATTGGCTCCGACCTTAAACTCTCTTTTCATCCGGTCAACTAAGATTTCTAGGTGTAATTCGCCCATCCCAGCAATAATTGTCTGTCCTGTTTCCGGATCTGACTTAATTTTGAAAGTCGGATCTTCATCCGCCAATTTTGATAGGGCATAGCCCATCTTTTCTTGGTCGGCTTTGGTCTTTGGCTCAATTGCCAAAGCAATAACTGGTTCTGGAAAAGTAATTGATTCCAGAATGATCGGATGTGTTTCGTCACAAAGGGTATCTCCTGTACCGGTTGATTTCAAACCAACCACTGCTACAATTTCACCGGCGTAGGCTTCATCTATCTCTTCTCTGTCATTGGCATGCATCAGAAGAAGTCTGCCTACACGTTCTTTCTCTTGTTTGGTTGAGTTATATGCGTATGACCCAGCTTTTAACGTACCAGAATAAACCCTCACGTATGTTAATTTCCCTACGTGCGGATCAACTTGAATCTTGAAAGCCAGTCCAGAAAATGGAGCCTCGATTTTTGGCTCTCTTGAATCTTTTTGGCTTGCTTTTGGATTGTAGCCTGAAATCGATGGAATGTCAAGCGGAGACGGTAAAAATTCTACCACTGCATCCAATAATGGCTGGACACCTTTATTGCGGAGAGAAGACCCTGCCAAAACAGGCACTATTTTATAGGCAATAACCGCTTTCCTTAAGGCCTGCTTCAGCTCATCGGTCGCCAGCTCCTGGCCTGATAAATATTTATCAAGCAGAATATCGTCGCATTCGGCAATTTTCTCTACCAGTTCATGGCGATATTTTTCTACTTCCTCAACCATGTCTGGTGGCACTTGGGCTGCGGTAAATTTTGCCCCAGTTTCATCACCTTCCCAAATCAGAGCCTGGCGGGTCAGCAAATCAACCACTCCGCGGAAGGAATTTTCAGAACCAATCGGAATATTGTAGCAAACAGCTGGAGCTCCCAGTCGGTCTCTAATCATTCCTACAGTTTTGTAGTAATCTGCCCCCAACTTGTCCATCTTGTTAACAAAACAAATTCGCGGCACATTATATTTATCAGCTTGTCTCCAAACCGTTTCTGATTGTGATTGCACACCTTCTTCTGCATCCAGCACTGTTACCCCTCCGTCTAAAACACGCAGGGATCTTTCCACTTCTGCGGTAAAGTCAACATGCCCTGGTGTATCAATGACATTAATACGGGTATCTTGACCGGCAAAAATACCGCTTTTGGGAGTCCAGAAAGTAGTAATGGCAGCCGATACTATGGTGATGCCTCTTTCTTTTTCCTGCTCCATCCAGTCTGTCACAGTGGTCCCCTCATCAATGTCACCAATTTTGTAAGTCCTGCCTGTATAGAAAAGTATCCTCTCACTGGTAGTAGTTTTACCTGCATCAATATGGGCAATAATGCCAATATTGCGAATTCGGTTCAGAGGATAAAGTCTGTCTGTTTTAGCTGCTTTGGCCATAAATTACCACCTGAAGTGGGCAAAAGCTTTGTTGGCTTCTGCCATCCTGTGAGCATCGTCTCTTTTTTTGATGGCTGCCCCTTGGTTTTGCCAAGCATCCATGATTTCTGATGCTAATTTGTGGCAAAAAATAGGGAACTTTTGTTTGATATCCTTGGCTTCTTTGACATAGTCTTTAGCTGGACGAGCACGAGCCGCATCAATCAACCATCTAATGGCCAGGGCTTCTTTACGATTACCTCTCACTTCAGTGGGAACTTGGTACGAAGCTCCACCGATCCGTCTGGAACGCACTTCCATGCGAGGAGAGACATTGCGAATCGCGTTCTCAATAAGCGCAATCGGGTCTTGATCTGTTTTGGATCTGATTATTTCAACCATTCCATAAACGATTCTCCTGGCTAAATCTTTTTTGCCAGAGACCATCACTTTGTTAATTAATCTGCTGACCAACCTGCTATTATAGATGGGATCTTGAGCAATGGTTCTTTTATTAATTTTTCCTGAACGTGGCATAAAATTTCCTTAAAATTCTTTAGGTAGTGGAACTGCTGGCTGACCCTTGTCCTGCTTCTTTTTTGGCGCCATATTTGGACCGGCCTTGTCTGCGACCTGCAACACCTGCAGTGTCATAGGTGCCCCGGATAACATGATATTTAACACCTGGCAGGTCTTTGACTCTGCCCCCCCTCACCAAAAGTACAGCATGCTCTGCCAAATTGTGTCCGATACCCGGAATGTAGGCTGTTACCTCTTGCTTATTAGATAACCTCACTCGGGCAATTTTTCTCAAGGCAGAGTTTGGTTTTTTGGGAGTTGTAGTTTTGACTTGAACTGCCACGCCCCGTTTTTGGGGTGCAACCAGCTGTTTAAATTCACCAGTTTTGGTATTAAAAAAACGGCGTAGGGCTTTGGCCCTGCTCTTTTTGATAAGCGGCTTTCTACCTTTTCTCACTAATTGATTAACTGTCGGCATATATTTTTTACCTTCTGCCAAAAAAAGAGCCCGACACGCCGAGCCTTTGCTATCTCCCTTTTAATTTCAGGCTTTTTTTATTTGATCGGCACGCCTCCTTTTCGCATTGGGACTACCTATAAATTATACCCAAATCCTGCCCTGGGTGTCAATTTAGTTTAAAGGAGGAGTGTCTTGTTCAATTTTGGCTCTTTCAGGACTGGTGGGAATCAACCTGCCAATAATGACGTTCTCTTTCAACCCCAGCAAGGGATCCAGTCTGCCTTGAGATGCTGCGTCAGTGAGAACACTGGTGGTTTCTTGGAATGATGCTGCTGACAAAAATGATTCGGTATTAATGGCGGCTTTGGTAATACCCAAAATTATAACCTGGGCTGTGGCAGGCTCTCCACCTTCTGCTAAAATTCTAGCATTTTCGCTGGCAAATCTGGTTTTGTCAACTAACTCTCCTGGCAACAAAATCGTATCACCAGGTTGATCTATTTTTACTTTATCACTCATTTTTTTGACGATGACTTCAAAATGCCGATCATTGATTGGCACACCTTGCGATTCATACACTCGTTGTGCTTCATCGATAATGTAGCGTTGGGAAGCCCGCAGACCTTGAACCTCCAGAATTTGTTTGACATCCAAATGGCCTTTGGCCAGTGGTGAACCTGCCGCAACTTGTTGACCATCTTCTACTGCCAACTCTATGGCAGTCGGCATAACATATTCTCTCTCTTCTGCTGGCTTTGAGACAGTTGATATGACTCGCACCTTAATACCTTCCTGGGTCTCAATAATAGAAATCTTGCCAGCAATCTCAGAAATTGGCGCCACGGCTTTAGGAATTCTGGCTTCAAATAATTCTTCTACCCTGGGCAGGCCTTGAGTAATATCCAAGCCGACAATTCCTCCCAAGTGGAATGTTCTCATGGTTAATTGGGTTCCTGGTTCTCCAATTGACTGGGCAGCAATAACTCCTGTAGGAGTACCAATTTTGACAAGCTGTTTGGTTGATAAATCCCGTCCATAGCACAAAGCGCAGATGCCCCATCTGGCCCGGCAAGTCAAGGGGGATCTAACCATTACTTTTTCTACTTGGGCTTTTTGAATCAATTCCAGTTTGTCTTCGTTAATTTCTTCGCCAATTTTGACTAAAATCTTCTTGGCGCCAGGATCAACTATTTTATTGATCGCTACTCGCCCCAAAATCCTGCTGACAAAGGCCACATTAGGATTGGGGAATTGACGTGGATCTTGTCGAGAAATCCAAATACCTTCTTCAGTCCCACAATCTTGTTGTCTGACAATCACATCATGCGCCACATCAACCAATCTTCTGGTTAAATATCCTGACTCTGAAGTCTTCAAGGCCTTATCTGCCAAACCTTTCCTAGAACCCCTGGCTGAGGTGAAATATTCAAATATGGATAGACCTTCCCTAAAATTAGAAATAGTAGGCAGTTCTACAATTCGGCCGGTTGGGTCGTTAACCAATCCTCTCATACCTGCTAATTGCTTAACCTGTTCCCTACTACCCCTAGCACCTGCCTCCACCAACATTCTCACCGGATTGGCAACTCCTAAATATTCCCATGTTTTGACTGCTACCTGGTCAGTAGTTTCCATCCAGACATCAATAGATAGCTGGCGTCTTTCTTCTCGAGTAATCAGACCTCGGCGGAAATCATGATCTATGCCTTCAACTTTTCTGTTGGCTTCTTTGATAATATCTGGTTTCTCCGGAAGAATTTTATTGTCAAACACTGACATGGATAATCCAGATACTGTGGCACCCCAAAAGCCAAGCTCTTTGATACGGTCAATCATCAAAGCAATTTCTGCGTTATGATATAGATTAAGACCCTTAGTAATAAGGGACCTGATCCTGGAACCTATGACTGGCTCATTGAAAAATCGCAGTTTGGGCAAAAGTAATTCATTGAATAGCAATCGACCAACATTAGTTTCAACAATTTGATTATCCAATCTAACTTTAATTAGTTCTTTCAGATTAATCTTGCCATGCTGATATGCAGATACTGCTTCTTCTGAACTGGCAAACATCACGGGATTATCAACTTGTATCAAGGTGGTCATAAAATAACATCCCAGAGCCATTTCTTTATCAGGAATGGTGATCGGTGAGCCGTCTGATGGACGAAGTAGGTTTTGTGTTGACATCATTAAATCAACAGCTTCTTGCTGGGCAATTTGTGATAAAGGCACATGCACCGCCATTTGGTCACCATCAAAATCTGCGTTATATCCTGAACAAACACAAGGATGCAGTTTAATGGCATTACCCTCAATAAGAACCGGGAAAAAAGCTTGAATTCCTAATCTGTGTAACGTGGGCGCACGGTTGGCAAGAACTGGATGGTTTCTGGTGATGTTTTCTAAGATATCAAATACTTCCGGTGGTCGGCGTTCCAAAACATGCTTGGCGCTCTTCATATTGGGAGCCAAACCTCCAGAGATAATGTCACGCAAAACAAATGGTTTAAATAACTCCAGGGCCATTTCTTTTGGCAAGCCGATCTGATTAAGGCGCAATTCTGGACCAACAATAATAACTGAACGGCCAGAGTAGTCAACTCTTTTACCCAACAAGTTCTGTCTGAATCTACCTTGCTTACCTCGCAACATATCTGACAAAGACCTCAAAGATTGGTTTTGGTTAGCTCTACCTCTGACTCTGGCTGCCGAGTCAATAAGAGCATCAACAGCCTCCTGCAACATCCTTTTTTCGTTGCGTAAGATAATCTCTGGGGCTCCTAACTCAATCAGTCTCTTCAATCTGTTATTTCTATTTATTACTCGTCTATACAAATCATTTAAATCTGACGTAGCAAACCTGCCACCGGATAACTGAACCATCGGGCGCAGGTCAGGCGGAAGTACAGGTAAAACTTTAATTACCATGGAGCTTGGCTGAATCCCTGCCTGACGCAAACCCTCAACCACTCTTAATCTTTTGATGGCTTTGACGTGTTTTTGGCCAGTAGATTTTGTGATTTCTCCTCTTAAATTTTGGGTCAATTTGCCTAAATCTAAATTAACTAACACCTTCATGACCGCTTCTGCGCCCATACCAACTTCGAAAACATTACCAACTCCATATTCTGACAATTTGAAATACTCCTCTTCCGATAAAATAGTCAGCGGTTGGACCCGATCTACCATATCAGTTAATGTTTTGTACAACTCTTCCAGCCGGGTTTGTTCAGCAGCCAGTTGATCGCGATAAACGGCAATCCTTTGACGCGAACTAAGTTCCAATTCTTGGATTTTTAATTCCTGAACATCGCCGTTGGTTGAGTTTTTCTTTAATTTAATAATCTGTTCTCTGGTGTCTTGTTCTTCTTTCTTGATCAATTTATCTGCATCTTGAATTAATTCTTTTTTTCTATCCAATGCTTCTGCTGTTAGATCTTTTATTGTTTTTTGTTTCTTTGTCTCATCGACTGAAATAACTAAGTAGGTAGCAAAATAAATCACTGCATCCAAATTCCTGGGTGAGATATCCAAGAGTAGAGAAATCTTTGATGGGGCTCCGCGGGAAAACCAATTGTGAGCCACTGGAGCAGACAGAGTGATATGACCCATTCTCTCTCGACGGACCTTGCTTTGGGTTACTTCAACTCCACATTTATCGCAAACAATACCACGATACCTGACTCTCTTATATTTACCGCAATAGCATTCCCAATCTTTGGTGGGACCGAAAATTTCTTCAGCGAACAATCCACCCTTTTCAGGTTTTAGCGTACGATAGTTAATCGTCTCTGGTTTTTGTACTTCACCGTGAGACCAAGATTTAATTTGCTCTGGTGATGCTAAAGTTATTTTTAAAGCTTCAAAATCTACTAGATCCATGATTTATTCCTCCCGACCTTCCTCTGGGGCGGATGACGTTTCTTCTACTTCCATCAAGCCTGCTGGTGCTAAAACCTCCGCGCTTTGAACAACCGGGACTGCTTCTAAAACCTGTTCCAGCTCTTTGGCTTGTTGTTCAACTTTGGCTTCCTGTTTTAATTCTTGTTCTGTGGGGATCTTTTGGCTGGCAACTTTTGCGCCAATTGGTACAATATCCAAACACAGGCTTTGTAGCTCTTTAACCAGTACTTTGAATGATTCCGGCACCATGGCTTGAGGGATATCAACACCCTTGATAATCGCCTCAAAGGCCTTAGACCTGCCTATTACATCATCTGATTTGATGGTTAACATCTCTTGCAATACTGCTGCTGCTCCATACGCCTCTAGTGCCCAGACTTCCATTTCCCCCAAACGTTGACCTCCCATTTGAGCTTTTCCTCCTAATGGTTGTTGAGTAACCAGCGAATATGGACCAGTTGACCTGGCATGTTGCTTATCCTCAACCATGTGGATAAGCTTCATAATGTAACCCACGCCAACTACTACTTCGTTCTCTAAAGCCTGACCAGTTCTCCCATCAAATAAGACAGTTTTACCTGATATGGGCAGACTGGCTTTTTCTAATTCCTGGACAATCATTTTCTCATTGGCTTCTTCAAACACCGGCACTGCTACTTTGTACCCTAATTTTTGAGCAGCGATACCAAGATGGGCTTCCAGTAGTTGCCCTAAATTCATACGAGAAATAATTGATAATGGACTAATGATAATATCAACCGGAGTCCCGTCTGCCATATAAGGCATATCATAAACAGGGACTATTTTGGAAATAATACCTTTGTTGCCATGCCGACCAGCTAATTTATCTCCCACTAAAACCTTACGCATTTGGGCAACTTTAACTTTGATAAGTTTATTAGTACCAGGTTCAAGATCGTCTCCCTTTTCTCGATCAAGAATCCTGACGTCAATAACAGTCCCTCTTTCTCCGTGTGGGATACGTAATGACGTATCGCGAACTTCCCGAGCTTTTTCTCCGAAAATCGCCCTCAATAGCCTTTCTTCTGCTGTCAGTTCTGTTTCGCCTTTGGGAGCAATTTTCCCAACTAAAATGTCTCCTGGTTTAACTTGAGCGCCAATTACCACAATGCCGTTTTCATCAAGGTTAGCTAGAGCTTCTTCCCCGACATTGGGGATATCACGAGTAATTTCTTCAGGGCCAAGCTTGGTATCAACTACTGCAGATTCATACTCTTCTATGTGTATGGAAGTCAACAGGTCTTGTTTGACTAGGCGATCAGAAATCACAATAGCATCTTCATAGCCTAATCCGTCATGGCTCATGTAAGCAATCGTCAAATTCTGACCTAAAGCCAATTCTCCATCTTGTGTTGACGGGCCATCAACTAATAAGTCTCCTTTTTTGACTCTTTGGCCAGTTTTGACTTGCGGTTTTTGGGAAAAACAAGTACTTTGTGAGGTCCTGACAAATTTACGAACTGGATATTCCACCATTTTCTTTTTGGCTCCTGTTCCATATTCTATTTGCACTTTGGTGGCTTCAGCTATTGTCACCCTGCCATCATCTTCTGCCCTGACTACTCTGCCCATGCTTTCGGCTACTAAGCCTTCCATACCAGTACCAACCACTGGTGAGTTCGGTACCAGCAGCGGCACGGCTTGACATTGCATATGAGTACCCATTAAAGCACGATTGGCTTCATCATGAGATAAAAATGGAATTAGGGAAGCAGATGTTCCTACCACCTGCCTGGTCACCAAATCGACAAAAGCAACGCTGGTAGTGCCGCTGACAAAAAACTCCCCCTTATGTCTGACTGGAACTCGATCTTCTTTGATAAACCCCTCGTCGTCTATCTGTATTTCAGCATAAGTTATATAATAATTCTCTTCATCATCTGCCGTTAGGTAAACAATCTCATCTGTCACTCGAGATTTCTCTCCGCCCCATTTTTTGACTTTTTCTACTTTTCTATAAGGAGTCTCTAAAAACCCATGGTCATTAACTCGAGCGTACAGCGCTAAATAAGTCACCAAACCAATATTGGGACCCTCTGGCGATCTAATCGGATCAATCCTGCCGTATTGGGAATGGTTAATATCACGAATAGAAAACGAAGCTCTTTCTCTGGTAATACCACCTGTTCCCATAACTGACAACCTTCTTAAATTATCTACTTCTGATAAGGGGTTAGTCTGATCCAAAATAGCCGACAATTGTGAAGACCTGAAAAATTCATTAATCACCGAGATGACCGGGCGAGCATTGACTAGACTGGTTGGGGTTAATTCATTTCCCGGAGGTGTGAAACTCATTCTCTCCCTAATAACTCTCTCTAAGCGTAAAATGCCTATTCTAAATGCTAATTGCTGTACTAATTCGCCCACCAACCTGACCCGACGATTAGCCAAATGGTCAATATCGTCAACCTCTCCCACACCGTTGGCAAGCCCCACCAGATACTTGATCGTGACGATAATATCATCTAATTTTATAGTCCAATTTTCTTCGGTATTGGCAACATCAAGTGCCAACTTTTTGTTAATCTTATAGCGGCCAACTTTACCCAAGTGATACCTTCTGGCATTAAAAAACATGGCCTCAATTAAGGCTCTGGCATTATCCAATACCACTGGTTCTCCTGGCCTCATTTTACGGTAAATTTCCATCAGGGCTTCATTTTGCGATTTAGTAGAGTCTTTAGCTAGAGTATTGGCTAGATAATGACGGTCAGGATAAGTGTCAATCTCGCCTAAAATCTTGGCGATTTGCTCATCAGTAGACAGACCCAGTGCCCTAAGTAGGGTGGTTACCGCAAATTTACGTCGACGGTCAATTTTCACTGTGAGAACATCCTGACGGCTTATAGAAAATTCTAACCATGAACCCCTGACCGGGCGCAGCTCTGCACTGTAGAGCATTCTACCAGTGATTGGATCAACTTCGCCTGAAAAAAATACGCCAGGAGACCTCACCAATTGGCTAACGACCACTCTTTCTATACCATTAACCACAAAAGTGCCTCTTGCAGTCATGGCGGGAACTTCACCCAGGAATACTTCCTGGGTTTGGGACGTTCCTGTTTGTTTATTAGTTAAGGTAGCTTTAACTTTAATGGGGTGTTCATAGGTAACTTCCTTATCCATTGCTGCCAAAGGAGTATACTTAGGCTTACCAATAGAATAATCACCAAACTCCAACCTCCAATTTTTACCAGTAAAGTCTTCTATGGGAGAAATCTCATTTAAGACGTCTTTGATGCCTTCTTCTAAGAATCTGACGTAAGAATCTTTTTGGATTTGAATTAAGTTCAAGGGTGGTAGCGGTAGGTTAGTTTTGCCCCAAAAAAAACGGTTGGTACTTTGCCCATCCGTTTTACCAATTTTCGATTTTCTAGGCTGAAATAATTGCGGCATTGGCTTACTTTTCGGGTGAATTTCCTCTAAGAGATCACAAAAATACAGAAAACCAACCTAACCTAGCTTGGTGTTAGGTGAGGTTTTCTATAAACTTATAGATTTTATATCATAAGATGACCCGCCTGTCAAGATCAAGCCTGGCTGATCTAGTAGGTGACTATTTTGTCAGAAAACATGGATTCTATAATCACTTGCCCAGACCCAGATTTAATTTGGCCAATAATATCAGCCGTAAATCCTTGTCTTTTTAACATGGCCAGTACTTTGGCGCTATCAAATCTGCCAACCGACAGTATAAAACCAATACCACAGTTAAAAGTTTGATACATCTCCTCATCAGCAATGTTTTTGTGATACAGCTGGTAGAATATTGGCTGTGGTATAAGTTTATGACTTTTATTTATCAAAATATTTTGTTTTTTTATCAAATCTTTAATTTTGGTAAAAGCTCCACCAGTAATATGCATCATGCCATGAATTGGAAATTTTTTACTAATAGCTAGTATCGCCTGATGATAAATTAGTGTGGGTTTGGTAAAATCAACTCTGGTATGTGATCCAAAAATTTGTCTCACTTTGGTAAAACCGTTAGCATGCAAACCGGCAGAAGCAAGACCAATCACCATATCCCCCACTTCAAACTTATTTTGATAATTTTGGGTTATCAATCCAGAAACTGTCATACTAATATCCATCCCGATGCTATTGTTGTGGATGGAAGTCTCTCCTCCAGTTAGTGCAATCTTTCTGCTTTGGCATTGTTTTGATAAGGCTTTGATGATGCTCAAAATTGCTTTATGGTCATCAATAGGTAAGATGATATGATTTTGTAATTTATACGGGGTGGCCAGCACCAAGGCTAAATCATTCAAATTCATGGCCAAAGCGTCTTGAACCGCATTGGCAAAAGTCCTCTTTTGCCAATGGTATATACCCTTGGTGCCGATACCGTCTGTGTGGTCAACCTCCGCTTGTTTTTGGAATTTCTTATAAAAAATTGGATAGATATTACTTTTAACTTCCAGTAAAGAGCCTCTCCAGGTTTTTTTAATTTCTACCAGTATTTGCTGTTTGTAGGGCTTGGTGGTATCGTACATCGAGAAAATTTTTTCTAATTAGAGATAACGGCGGATGTTGGCGACGTGTTCGTCAATGGTCGTGGCATAATGCGGATTACCTTGCTTGTCATGAAGATAAAACCAGTATTGAGTTTCCATAGGGTTGACTACTGCTTCCAGCGAGGCCAGACCGGGATTGGCAATTGGCCCCGGAGTCAAACCTGCATATTGCCTAGTGTTATATGGCGAATCTATTTGTAAATCTCGACTTGTTAGTCCTTTCCTCCACCAAGTTTTTTCTCGCTCGTCAAAACCCAGGGCATACTGAATAGTGGCATCCGCTTCCAAGGGCATACCGGCTTTTAATCTTTTTAAAATGATTCCGGCAATGATTTTCCTTTCGTTATCGCCCTTATCTTTTGATTCCCTTTCCACAATTGATGCTAAAATTACCCAATCTTTTTCCGACAGCCGGCGAGTTGCCAGTTTTAATTTTAGGCTTTGGGTTTTTTGGTCAAAATTATCTCTTAGAATTCTCACTACTTGCTCCGCAGTGGCAGTTCTGGGTATCAAATAGGTATCAGGAAACATGTAACCCTCACTGGCCGCTTTTAAAAACTCTTCATCATCAATTCCTACTTCTTCATGCAACTTTTGGGCCATTTCTTCAACTCGCCATCCCTCAAGCAAAGTTACCCAGACATCGACTAACCCGTGCGTCAGCTCTTCGGCAACCTGATCAGCAGACATGTTTTTGGATAACTTAAAATCTCCAGCTTGAATATTTTTCGACAGCCCGGCTATTTGAACATAAATCTTAAAAACTAGATCATTACGAATAAAACCTTTTGCCTGTAGAGCTTTGGCAACCTGCGCAACTGATTGGCCCCTAGTAATCACAAATACTTCTTTGACACTATCAGCAGAAGGGGCTGTCAAAAGAAACTGGAAAGATAACCACACAACTAATGAAGAAGCCGCTACAATAACGAAGGTTTTTTTCATCTGGGCGATTGTAAAACTTTTTGTTGGTCTATCCAGTTTTGTAAAATGATGGCCGCTGCTATTGCGTCTTCTTTCTCTCTTCTGTCTTTTAGTTTGCTGCCTTTTTCAATCATGGCCCTTTGGGCCTCGTAGGTGGAGAGTGTTTCATCAGCGAATTCTACTGCTATTTGTAAAAAATGCCCCAGCTTTTGACCGAATTGTTTTGATTCGTTGGCCATTTTACCTTCAGAAACCCCCACCACTATTTTACCTATTCCATTCTGGTCGCAAATGGTTTTAATTTTAGCAAAAGCGGAGGAGAAGGTGCCAGCAGCAGCCTGAATAACTCCCAAAGGGCTGGCAATTTCTCCTTCTGACACAGCCAGACCAATCTTGGCACGACCATAATCTATCCCTAAAATCATAAATTATTACCCTCACGAATAAAACCAACCAGAGATGCCTTCACTAACAGTCTGTCAGATCTTAGGCCTGGGGGCACGCAAGTCAAAAGTGTCAAATAACGATCTTGGGAAGGAGGAATAAGAGCACTGATTTGTTCGGGTTTGACTACCTCTGACTTCTCAACAGCATAACGATAAGTCGTACCAGCAATAGTAGCGACGATTTCATCTCCTATTTCCAAATCAGGCAAAGTAGAAAAAATAGTCTTATAATTTTCAGAGTTGAAAAATTGCGGCAAGGCTGAATGACCAACTATTACCGAATTACCCCTTTCCCCAGGTAGCGCAGATCCCGGCAGGTGCGCCAGTGCCGTATCAAAAGTTTGGGCATTAACATTAACTTGAGCACTGCCGATTTTCAATTTAGGGATGGAGATTACAAAGGACTCAACACCGTCAACTATTGGTAAAGGTCTCAAGAATTTTGCCAAATCATCTTTCTGGGGTACTACCTGGTTAACATTATTGATAATATTATCAAACTCCAGGTTCTTGTTTTGAGTCGATAAAACTTGAGCCGGAGAATTGGTATCTTGCAGGGGGCTTGCCAACTCTGGCGACACGAAGCGTGGAGCATAACTGATTTCATAAACAACCAATGGCCAAACCACATAGATTAATATCATCAGCCCCATCATCATCACAGCCAGGGGGACAATTTTTGCAGTCAGAATATTATTCTGGGCAATTGTACTATTTTTAGGATATTTCTTAATCAATAAATACGATCGCATGCAGACATTCTAACATACATCAATTGGTAGCATTTTTGCTTAGTTTTTGTGAGTTACCTCAACTGATATCCTTTGTGGATTACGCGGCATGGTTTTTAGGGGATCTGGCAAAAATTTTAACCAGCTGGGAGAAATTTGTACCTGAAATCCGACAGAATTAGCAAGCGTTTTTAAGTATTCTTGAGCATCATTAATGGATTTCCCGGCCAGGCTCTGGGCTATTTCTGATGTGGGCATTTTAGGCAAAAGAATAGCGTTTAACTTACCTGTAAAAAACAGTTTGCCGTTATTATCAACTTTGGTAACTTGAGCTTCTGTAGTAGTGAACATTTCCAATTGTTGATAATTTTCCGGAACAAGGGCTGTGACATAACGTGTCAGTAATTCCTTGAGATCGTTTTCAGAATAGATGGTGGCTTTGGCAATAACATTCATCGTTAAAGTTAACTCTCGCGCCTCGTCACCTATTTTTTTGTCAAAAACTTTTTTGGTAACTTCTTGTCTGATGGCCTGCTCTAGCAATTGTTTATCGGCAGGCACTTGGAGAATTAGTTTCTCTTTTACTTGAGAAGTCAATTGTTTGGCCAACTGTTCTGTCAAGTTTTTTTGATCATTTTCAGTTACCATTCTTATTTCCCTGGATGAGCCTCCAGCAAATGCTTGAAAGTTTCTAGCATTAAATTGGCCCTCTGCAAACCCAGCGATGGTAAAATTTGACTTGTCCGGACTAGCTGCCAGGTTATAGTCAGAGCCTATTTTTTCGGCAATCACCGCCACTTTGGCAGTACCAGGAGTAAGAGTTATAGCTTGAGTTTGCTCATTGGTGGTAGCAGATTGGGAAGCAACAGTCACATCACTTTCCAATAAGAACTTTAACCCTTGGACAGATATGATGGCAGCGCCAGTAGAGAAAGTTTTCTTGGTGGTAGTTTTATTATAAATAACTACTTCTCCCCGGGACTTGTCGCCGATAGTCTTTGTTCCCTCAACTACCCCTTTTGCTGACCCTTCATGGCCAACTTCAAGAACAGCAGCTGGTATTACCTTGATTTCTACATTAAGCGATGGCGAGCTCGGGTCTGCAATAACTTCTGCCTCTTTTTGGATTACTTTTTCTTCTCCGTAAACAACTACCCTAGCAGAAGGAATTAACCAAACCAGGCCAAAGATAATTCCACCAACTAAAACTATTGCCGCCCCTGCAAAAACTGCCAATCTGGATAAATGACTGGGAAACGCAACCGAAGGCCAATTAATATTCGGTAGAGCAATTTGCGACCAGCCAAACAGTTTATTGCTTATCTTGGGAGGCGGCGAAAAGCCTAAATTATCGCTATTTTTGAAAGCTACCTTATTTGCAGGTACTGCTACCAGGGGAGTTTCTTGAGTTATAGTTTTGGCAATATCAAAATCCACCACGAAACCAAAATTATCCTCCTCTGGCATCTCTGATCCTACTGACTGCTTTTCCGGAGAGGATACGATTTTGACAGATTCTTCTTTGATTCTTACTGACAGTGGTAGATTTGGCAGTTGCAACTCCTGCGCCTGATCCACACCACCTGCCAGAGCAACAGCTTTTAGCCGACTATCACCAGGCAGTATCTCAACCCTGGGCAGGTGCAAAAACGGTAATTGTGATAACCAGCCGGCAGAGGTCAAAAGCTCTCTGTCTTCCCCAGACCAACTCTTACCCCATAGAATAATCCTGGCTGGTAAGGGGACTGCTCCTGGAATAGATCTTGATATAGAGAAAAGAGTATTTTTGAGTGTTTCTTCAAGGTTGTGATAATATGGTACATCTTGAGAAAATTCAATTCTACCAGTCCTGGATATGTTGATAGTCAACAGATCGCCATCCCATCCCAATAAAATCGCCGATGGCGGTGTTTTCTCTTGAGTTTTGATAAGATGTACTAAGGCGTGTGGGCAAGAGACATAGGCAATCGGTATCAAGTCTAAATGTTGCGAGGCCTGTTTTAGCTCATCCAATTTAGTTGGGGAAATTTTATCCTGGACAAACCAATCTTGTGGTAAGCCAAAAACTACATGACTGGCTTGCAGTCTGGCTCGAATCTCCGCTTGATCTGTTGCTTGAGCAATGATCTCTTCCAACGACAACCCTTGTTCTATTGGTTGGGCAGCAACAGCTATAATTTCTACTCCAGCTGACGACAAATACCAAACACCCACCTCAATTTCAGTTTTACCAATCACCACAGCCAATAGATAATGAACCTGCGGTGATGGCCTGTTAGGCAAGAGTGATTTAATTTTGGAAAATAAAGTGAGCATCATTGTAAGTCTATCACATAAGTTACAAACTGCCACGGCTTGCGCCACGGTGACCTACCAACCCTAGATTTTCTTGCTGGATATCTTACGCCACTTGAGCCCTAATTCTTCTGACCCCTTTGGATACTGCTTCTTCTTTGGTGATGTGGAAATTGTTAAGCATTCCTGTGTGATCAACATGAGGACCACCACAAAATTCGCGAGAGTAATCACCGATCGAATAAACTTTAACCATCTCTCCATATTTTTCGTCAAATAGTCCGATTGCCCCGGTTTGTTTGGCTTGCGCAATAGGCATTATTTCGTAGTGGATAGGCAAATCTTCTTTAATCTTTAAATTGACTAATTCTTCGACTTTTTTAAGCTCGTTTTCGGTTAACTTGCGTTCAAAAGAAAAATCAAATCTAATCCTCTCGGGGGTGATACTGGATCCTGTTTGTTGTACGCTTGTGCCAAGTACTTCTCTGAGTGCCTGATGCAGTAGATGAGTGGCAGTATGGCCTTTGACAACCTGCTCTGAATGGTCTGCCAATCCACCGGCAAATTTGCCTGCTTGCACACTCGCACTGCGGGATTTTGACTGGTGTTTTTCTAAGGCTTGATCAAAGCTTGCTTTATCATATTGCAACCCCAACTCTTTGATAATATCTTCCGCTAAATCCGGCGGTACTCCATATGTTTGGTAGTTCTCAAAAATATATCTACCAGAGGCGGCTCCGTCACCAGACAAGATGGGGATTTGACCGATCTTCTTAATAAAACCGCTGGTTGCGGCCACCTGCAGGTCTTGTCTGTACTGTGCCAACCAATTGATCGGTTGCTGAAACTTATCTTCTTCTTCAAGTAATGTTTGGATGATGTTCTCTCTGCCTTTGGCAAGCTCAACATAGACAGCGGCAAATTGTTCAATAATAACTTCGGCAATATCGCCAGTGAATCTGTTTTTTATACCGCTCCGACGGGCAGACCTGACAGCCCTTCTGATTAATCTCCTTAAAATATAACCACGATCGGTGTTGGCTGGGACAACTCCATCGGCAATCAAAAAACAACTGGCTCGCAGGTGATCTGCAATAATTCTGGTAAACCTGATTTCTGAAGTAGTCATCATTTTTTCAATTGCCTGATAAATTTCCTTATAAACATCAGTCTGATAAATACTGCCTGCTTTTTGTAAAACCATTAAAATTCTCTCCAGCCCCATACCGGTATCAACGTTTTTTTGACCAAGTGGAACGAACTTACCGTCTGACTGCTTGGTAAATTCCATAAAAACATCGTTCCAGACTTCCACCCACTTTTTATCATCCGGGTTAAATTCTTTGGGGGGCAATCCAACTCCCGTCCAATAGAACATTTCCGTATCTGGCCCGCAGGGGCCGGTTTTAGCAACTGGACCCCACCAATTATCTTTTTTACCCAATGCTTTTATTCTTGACTTGCAGATCCCTAAATTTGTCCAAATCCTATACGATTCATCATCTCTGGGAGCATCATCGTCACCAGCAAAAATTGATACTGCCAAATATTCCATGGGCAATTTTAATTCTGCTGTCAAAAACTCAAGACTCCAAGAAATAGCTTCTTTTTTCCAATACCCGCCCAGGTTTGGTGAGGCTGGTCTGCCTTGCCCGATGCTGGCAGGTGAGGTGGCATCCCCCAACGACCAATTGCCTAACATTTCGAAGAAAGTCCCATGAACAGTATCGCCCACCTCATCGATATCGTCAGTTCTTAAACATTTCTGCACACTAGTCAAACGATTTCCTCCTGGATGCACCTCCCCTAACAAGTACGGAATCAAGGGGTGCATACCGGCAGTAGTGAATAATACTGTCGGATCATGTTCAGGTACTAAGGAAGCGGAGGGGATAATGGTATGCCCTCTCTTTTGGAAAAATTTCAAAAATTTGCTACGTAAATCTCGTGATGTCATGGCAGAATTATACGAAAAATCAACCCGCTCTGACAATGAAGAATTGTATTATTTTTTAATGTGACCGTTGGTGGCGGCAGAGCGATGAAAAAAACGTCTGCCAATTCCAGGTGCTAGGGATCTAGCAAATGTTTTGGTGCTTACTCGCAGTTGATCTACTCTATCCTCTATTTCCTTTACTCTTGGGGAGGACTCGACTTTATCGGCTGCTGTTTCTTTTACCTGCTGGATTTTGGCTTCTGGCTCTTCACTTTTTACATCTAACTCTTGCACTAGTTTATCCAGCTCCAGGGCTAGATCTGGGGCGGCATCAGATAACCTTTGGCGGATTTTTTTACCATTTTCGGTGGTAAAAAGCATGGACAGTCCCACGCCAATCACAGAACCGATCAACAATCCTGTTAAAAATCCATTACTCTCGTGATGGTGATCGTTCATCGTGCTCCTTTTTTCTGATAGTTTTAAATAGCTGCAGGCCTTCTTTGATCCCTGCCAATACCCCAGCACCCAAAATTCCATTTACTCCCATGGCTGGTCTGCCGATATTATCTGTTATTTCCTCAGCGTTATCCAATACTCGATTTAATTTGTCAATCGATTTCTTTAGCTCTTTAAGAATAAACACCACCTGAATACCAATAACCACTAACATCACTGTTAAGATCATTACCACCAAGACTAAAAGGATCTGTGTTACGTCCAACATATTAGGGAAAGCTTAAGAAAATAGTAGCAATAGTAGCATCGAACGTCAAGGAGAAACCGGCGCCAGGCTGGATGTTTGATAGAGAACTGTCCTGCCCACTTTGGTTTCTTGACCAGATTTGCTAATGGCGGTGATGGAAATGGTATTCGGTCCTTCACGTAAGACTATATCTTGAGAAAAAATTCCACCATTTTTTAATTGAATTTCTTGGCCGTTGATAAAAATTTTAGCATCAGGATCAGTTCTACCCACAACATCAATGTTGGCTGTGCTAACTTTTAACTTGTCCTGCGGGGTACTGATCTCCAGCAGGGGCTTTTTTGAATACAGAAAATACTGAAAAGCCAGGTATGTGCCAAAAACTACTACAAAAATTACCAGAGATAAACTAATCTTTTGATGATTACTTAAAGAAAACGCCGTCTTTCCTAAAGGAAAAAGCGCTGATTGTTTACTTTTATTGCTTTTGGCAGGTGAGGCTTCCCGTCGATAGAGAGCCAAAAGAAAATCTGATGACAAACCAAGGTAATCACCGTAGTTTTTGATAAAACCTCTGACAAATGTCGCAGACGGCAATCTATCGAACCGTCCTTCTTCTAAATTTTGCAGCACTGTCAGTCTGATTTTAATATCTTTTTCGACTTGCTCTTGGCTCAAGCCTTTTTTAATACGAGCAGATTTTAATACATCGCTAACTCTTTGCATGGAATATAAATCTTAAAACGTTTGTCTCTGGGATAAAAACTCTTGGGCATTTTTTACCAACACATCACGGGGCTTAGAACCCTCTCCTACCCCGACTACACCAGCTGATTCTAATTGATCTATAATCCTGGCTGCTCTGGCATATCCAATCGATAATCTTCTCTGTAATAGAGATGCTGAGGCTCGATCATATTGACAAACTATTCTAACTGCCTCGTCAAATAAATCGTCCTCCGAGCCGGTTGGTCCTTGCCCTTTTTGTGCAATTGGAATTGTGGTAACTTCCTCGGTGTATTCGGGAGAAACTCCGCTTTGTTTTAAGAAATCAACTAATTTGTTTATTTCGTGTTCTGAAATATAAACACCTTGGATACGCATTGGTTTGGCAGCATCTGGCGGTAAATAAAGCATATCTCCTCTCCCTAAAAGTTTTTCCGCACCAGGCTGATCAATAATAACTCTGGAATCGATCATGGATGAAACATTGAATGCTATACGGCAGGGAATGTTAGCTTTGATTAATCCTGTAATAACATCCACTGATGGTCTTTGGGTGGCCAATATTAGATGAATACCGGTGGCTCTGGCCATTTGAGCCAAACGACAAATGGCATCTTCTACTTCTACCGGAGCAAAAGCCATTAAATCAGCTAATTCGTCAATCACAATCATTATATAAGGCAAAGCCTGGAAACCAGACAATTCATTATACCCACTGATGTTTCTGACGCCGGCTGAAGCAAATAATTTATACCTTCTATCCATCTCTCCCATCGCCCATTTTAGGGCAGATAAAGTTTTGTCAGGTTCAACAATCACCGGGGTTAACAAATGAGGGATACCATTAAAATTGGGAAATTCTACTCTTTTGGGGTCAATCATGATAAACTTGACCTCGGCTGGAGAAGCCCGATACAACAAGGAAGCGATAAACGCACTCAAACAGACGCTTTTGCCTGAACCGGTAGTCCCTGCCATTAATATGTGGGGCATTTTGGCAATATCGGCAATGATCGGGTTAGAAGAAGTGTCTAGCCCCAAAGCCACAGTCAGTCTTGATCTAGCCTCTTGCATATCAGAAGATGTCAAAATGTGTTTTAGCGAAACAATTTCCAGTGACCGATTAGGCACTTCGATACCTACCAGCGATTTACCGGGAATAGGAGCCTCGATTCTCACTGTTCCGGTTGGTGTTGCCAATGATAGAGCTAAATCATTTTGCAGTGCCGCAATCTTGGAAATTTTGGTTCCTACTGCCAATTCTAAGGCATATTGAGTTACTGCTGGCCCTAAGTTAACTTCTGCTACTCTGGCTTGTATCCCAAAACTCTCCAGAGTTTTCTCAATAATTTGAGCATTCTGTTTTAAATCTCCTCTTTCAGCCTTGGCAGCAATTTCATCCGACAGGAGTGACAGAGGCGGATATTCCCAAATACCGCCAGCTGTTGCTGGTAAGTTAGTGACAACCATCGTCCCCAAACCTAAAGGCTCTTCACGAACTGCTTTTTGTGGAGTAATTTTTTTATCAACCTTCTGCTTATCAGATTCCTGACCTTTAACTTTCAAAGGGGGCCTTTCCTGGTTAAATACCCCCTTGAATCTTTTATTTCTATCGCCGTGTGAGAAAATTTTAGAAAAAATACTAATCGGTAAAAAGACGGCGTGGCCAATCACAACAAAGACCTGATCAACAGAAGTATCAAAAATTACCATAAAACCAACCACCAGCATTGCCAAAAACAAAATAAAAGCTCCTACACTAGTAACTACCTCTTGCGCACCAGTCCATAATTCATTCCCCACAATTCCGGCATTCTCTTCAGAAAATAGTCCGGTAAAAGCAGCAAAAGAGATGCTGATAAGCAATGTCCCGACCAGCACATTTGGTCTGGCTATAAAAGCTTTTAATCTCAAGAACAATAAGCCCAATAAAATCAGCAGAATCGGGATTAAAATGGTCGACCAACCAAACATCTTAAATAGCATTGACCGCAAGGTAGCCAATATCACAGACTGATCACCAGAAGATAAAGACAACAAAACCAGACCGGAAAACACAAAAGATGACACAGCGGAAATCGCAATTAAAGTTTGTCTCTTTAATTTAATCTTAAATAAAGGCCCATATCTTCCTCGACGAGCCATCTTCTTAAACCTCCATAACCACAGGCAAGATCATTGGATTTCTTTTCGTTTCTTTATAAAGGAATTTCTCCAGTGACTCTTCCACTTGCCGTCTGACAAAACGCCAATCAGAAATTCTACCTTGACTGGGGCCGAGGCATTTTTTTACTATGTCACGCGCCCTGGTAATTAATTCGCCTGACTCCTTTATATACACGAACCCTCTAGAAACAATATCCGGATCTCCCACAATTTGTCCGGTATGCTGATCAACTGGAACAATCACCACCACAATACCATCCTCTGCCATGTGCTGCCTATCTCTTAAAACTACCTCTCCTACATCTCCCACACCTAAACCATCTACCATAATATTTTTAACATCTATCTTGGGCCCGTCTGAAACCTGATTATTGATAAAATTAACTGTTTGACCATCTTCCAAAAGCAGGATTTGTTCAGACGGATAGTGCATGGTCTGGGCCACTTTGGCAAATTGGCGCATATGTCTAAATGTTCCTCCGATGGGAATTAGGTATTTGGGGCGAACCACCCCAATCATCATTTTAATCTCTTCTTGGGAAGCATGTCCTGAAACATGCAAATCAGCCAAAACATCGGAATAGTAAACTTGAGCGCCTATTCTGGTTAAGGCGTCAATCAGTGACCCCACAGCACTCTCGGTTGACGGTATTGGGTCAGCAGAAAAAATTACCACATCACCGTTTTTGATGCGGATATGTTCATGCGATTCATGAGCCATACGTGAAAGAGCTGATCCGGTTTGCCCCTGGGAACCGGCTGCCACTACCAGCATCTGATCATCCGAGGTCTGTCGTGCTTGTTCCAGAGATAAACGCAGCCCTCGGGGGATATTCAAATACCCAATTTGTTGAGCTAGTTCCACCACCTGCTCCATACTTCTACCTGAAAATACTACTTTACGGCTGAAACGGGCTGCCACATTGACTGCCTGCTGGATCCTGGAGACATTAGAAGAGGTGGTAGTTATGATAACCTTACCATCTGCATCAGCAATGGCTTTGGCAAATGTTTCTTCAATCATTTTTTCCGATAATGTGTACCCTGGTTTTTCCACTCTAAGGCAATCAATCAACATTGCTAAAATTGGTTCTTGGCAAAGTGACGCTAATTTAGACATATCAAACGGCTCCTGATTAACAGGGGTCCAATCGAATTTGAAATCAGACTGGTGGATGATGGTCCCGGCATTAGTTTTAATACTGATACCCAAAGCATCTGGAATAGAGTGCGAAACGCGATAAAAGTCCAACTGGAATCCACCCAGCTGCAGACTTTGCGAAGGGTCAATGGTAACCAGCCTCGCTGTTTCTAATTTGTGTTCTTTTAATTTTAATTTAATTAGGCCGATCGGTAATTTAGTAGCGTAAACCGGAACATCAAATTCTTTCAAAAAATACGGCACTGCGCCAATGTGGTCTTCGTGGCCATGAGAAATTACCAAACCTCTAATTTTGTTTCTCTTATGTTTCAGATGAGAAAAGTCCGGTATCACCAAATCTATACCTAACATGGCCTCATCAGGAAACCCAACGCCGCAATCAACAATTATGATATCTTCACCATATTCATAGACATACATGTTTTTGGTGACATCTCCCACCCCCCCCAAAGGCACCAATGTTAAAGCACCGGCGGGGGTGTTAAATTGTCTACTTTGACTTTTGAACCTAAACTTTCTCATGGTAATGCTTACAATAATCTTTGCTGTTCATGATCAAGCTTTTTATCTACTTGACTTTGACTGTGATTTATTTTCTGATCTTTCTCTCTACTGATAAGATTTTGCAAATTGACAAAATCTTGTCTGATTTGCTGCATGACTAATGTTGAGCGCAGAGCGGCCGCCGGATGATACATTGGTACAATAATTCTATCATCTGCCCTAAAGACTAGTCCATGAACCCTGGATATTGACTGTCCTTGAACAAATTTTGACATAGAAAACCGGCCCAATGTAACAATAATTTTGGGATCAATAATGTTAATCTGCATATTTAGCCAATCAGCACATGCTAAAATTTCTTCATCGCGAGGATCACGATTATTGGGCGGCCGGTGTTTTATAACATTGGCAATAAATACCTCTCTGCGCGAAAGACCAGCCAAGGTAATCAACTTGCCCAACAGCTGTCCAGCTGGCCCCACAAATGGCCGGCCTTGCATATCCTCGTGATAACCAGGCGCTTCACCAACAAACATTACTTTGCTATCCGGATCACCTTCTCCTGGGACTGCCTGCTTGGCTTCTTTGTACAAAGGGCATCTGCGACAATTGTGAATTTTTTTGGCCAAGTCTTGTAGTTGCTGTTTTTTCTCTTGTTGTGTCATAAAAATTACCAAACAGGCAGAAATTCGTTGACATTGGCAAGTGTGATATGAAATTGCTTGCCTTTGCCTTCTACAATTTGTTTAGCAACCTTTCTGCAAATACCGCTCACTGTTCTTTCTAAGGTTCTGATACCGGCATCAAACCCCAGCGGTCTGACAATCTTTGGCCAAACATCACCATCAACTATCACAACATTCGGCGCCAACCCTGATTCTGCTATAGCCTTGGGTAAGATGTAAGCACCGGCAATCATAATTTTTTCCTCATCAGTATAAGAAGGCATTTGAATTGGTTCTAGTCTATCCAAAACCGCAGTAGAAATATTAGTAGTATTATTGGCTGTGGCGATAAATAATACTTGTGACAAATCAAATGGATAATCAATATAGTGGTCAACAAATGCCATGTTCTGCTCCGGATCTAAAAGTTCTACCAGCACTCCCATCAAATCCGATCTGGTTGACTCGGCCACTCGATCAATCTCATCAAGCAAGATAACTGGGTTTTTGACTTGAATACGCCTTAAGGCTTTGATTATTTGTCCTGGCTCTGCATCAGGCAAAGTCCTTGATTGACCTCGCAGTTCCCTGGCATCTCCCATTCCACCAAAAGGAATCCGGGCGATTTTTCTGCCCATTGCTTCGGCAATGGAAGCAGCCAAAGTTGTCTTGCCAGTCCCAACCAAACCAACCAAGCATAAAATAGGGGCTCTCACTGCGGCATTTTGGCCTTTTTTTAATGATAGAACTGACAGATATTCCAAAATCCGCTCTTTAATATTGGTCAGACCGTAATGGTTTTTATCAAAGATTTTTCGAGCTTGCGCCAAATTTAGGATGTCATCGCTAGTTTTTTCCCAAGGAAGATTTAATACCCAGTCTGCATACCTTAATAAGCTTTCATGCTCATTTAAATATCCGCCAAAGCGGGCAGCACCTTCTAATCTTGAAAGTGAATTGCTAATTTTTGCTCGCAAATTTTGCGGGAGTTCCGAATTTTGAATGGTTTTTTCTAGTTGGGTGATTTCTGAAAAAAGATGATTACTTGCTGTCATCTAACAACACCTTGCCTTTGATAATGTAATCCGACTGTACAATCATTATAGCTGCGATCTTGTTAATCAAACTTTCAAAAACTAAATCTTTTTGTCCTAAATTGATTGTACCATAGGCGGCCAGGTTAATTTTTTGTGGCAATTTGATATTCTCTTTGGGGCCCCGCCAATAAATCTGCCTCTGCCAGAATTTGCCAGCATCACGGGAAACTGTTATAAAACCAAGGTTTTGTAAAATACTACTACCGTTACTTTTAACAAGAGCTGCCTCTTGTCTGGCTAAGTTAGCCGATGATGATAATACCCAAGTGTCTTGGTAATAAAACAGCCACCAAGAATTTTCAGGCATGGTAGAAACTTGCGACCAAACCTGAATGTCCTCTATGGTATCTTCTGCAAAAACAGCCATCATGGGCTTAGACAACTGTTGGAATTTCTTCATCGTTTGTTCTGGATCTGGCAAATCTCGACTGATTGCAACTACCCCCAGATTACCACCATCAGGAACTATCGCCAAAATTGCATCACCAGTTAAAAATTCCTCTAAAAAGTCTTTTGTATCATTGGGCCAGCTGACCGGCCAAAATTGCCAGAAATCATGGCTGGCCATTTTGGCCCATAAAACAGTATCTTCTGGCAAAAATTGTAAGATTTTCCATTCAGTTTTGTCAGTCTTGAAATAATCTTTTAGTCTATCAACTATTGATTGACTGCCGAAATTAACTACACTGTCAGAATAACTAATATTGAAAGTGAGTCCTGGCCAATCTTTTACTAAAAATCTACTTTGGGCATCTAAAGATAAGGTGATGGGTTGATCAAATAATCCTGTGACATCTAGCTGTTGGCCTAACTTTTCATAGACACCTTTATCAGCAGGATAGATTTGAAAAATCATAGCAACCCCCTGCGATGTAGGAATAATTTTAACTGACGAACCAACGCCTACAAAAGAATAGATGATCAATACAATGGTACAAACAATAAGAACTAGCAGCGGTAGGCGCGATAAGGTAAACATTGATTTTCTAGGAGTAATTTTACAGCTTGAGGATATATTTTTATAGCCTAAAATCTCTTCCGTCTGAACCTCTCCCCGCTGTAGTCGCCTCTGATGATGGAACGATGATCATCTCTTCTGGGATTATCCTCTGCATCTTGACCAAACTTCATAGATAAGTTAATTCGACCTTGCGGGTCTATCTCAGTAACTCTCACTCTAACCTTCTGCCCAATCTGTACCACGTCCTCTACCCTTTCTACCCTAACAGGAGACAGTTGTGAAATGTGAACTAGACCTTCTTTGCTTGGTAATATCTCCACAAAAGCCCCGAAAGTCATGATTCTTTTTACTTCGCCTTCATATATTTCGCCTGGTTTTACCTCATGGGTTAAACCTTCAATGATGCCAATTGCCTTCTGGGCGGCTGTTTGATCTTTGGAGGTAATAGTAATCTTCCCATCATCTTCAATATCAATGGCGACTCCGGTGGTTGCTATAATCTGGTTTATGGTTTTACCACCGGAACCGATCACTTGACCAATTTTCGCTGGGTCAATACTAATCATTTGTATCCTGGGGGCATGAGGGGAAACTTCTCCTCTGATTTCCGGCAAAGCTTCTTTCATCTTACCCAAGATAAACATTCTACCTTCCCGTGCTTCAGCAATGGCTTGCGCCAAAACTTTGGCTGGAATCCCTGTTAGTTTAACGTCCATCTGCAAAGCAGTGATGCCTTTCTCTGTTCCTGCTACTTTGAAGTCCATATCACCACCAGCATCTTCTGCGTAAGCAATGTCTGTCAAAACTACGTATTTATCAGACGCCGCATCGGTCACAAGCCCCATGGCAATACCAGCCACTGGCGCAGTAATCGGTACCCCGGCATCCATTAATGCCAAAGTAGAACCGCAGACAGAACCCATCGAAGTAGAACCGGCAGAGGTTAACACTTCAGACACTACCCTAATAGCATAAGGGAATTTTTCCTCTGGTGGCAGAACAGGAATTAAAGCTCTTTCTGCTAATGCACCGTGACCGATTTCTCGCCTACCGGTTGTCCCAATTCTTTTAACCTCACCAGTGGCAAAAGGTGGAAAATTATAATGATGCATGTATCTTTTGGTTTCTTCACCCCTCATCCCTTCAATTAATTGCTCCAGTGAAGGAGAGCCTAATGTGACAATAGTCAAGATTTGGGTATCACCGCGTTTAAAATGTGCAGACCCATGAGTTCTTGGTAAAACTTCTACTTCAATTGTTAAAGGCCGAATCTGATTATTTTTGCGGCCATCAATCCTTTTACCTTTCTCCAGGATTTGTTTTCTAATAAACTTCTTCACACAATCATCCAACAGATGGACTAACTGTCCCTTGGCTATTGTTTCACTAAAAACTTCTTCTAGTTTCTGATAACACATCGGGGCAAATTGCTCGTCTTGCGCTACTTCTGGGTCAGACAACTGCGGAATAAATTCTTTTTCTATATAGTCTCTGACTGCTTTTTCCTGTTCAGGGTCAAGGGTCTTGGTAGTATAGGCTGCCTTGGACTTTCCAGCTTCCTTGACAAAATCTTCAATAAAAGAAACCAGTTTCAAATTAAATTCCTGACCCTGGGTAATGGCTGTTATTGTTTCTTGCTCAGCCAGTTCACGAGCCCCAGCCTCAACCATAACTACTCCGTCTTTTCCTCCTGATACAACCAAATCAAGCTGTGAGTTGGCTAATTCTTGTCTGGTGGGATAAAAAATATACGCTCCTTCAACCAAGCCGACCCGCACTGCACTAATAGGGCCTTTCCAAGGAATATCAGAAATAGCCAAGGCTGCCGACACTCCCAATAATGCCACCATATCCGCATCATTAGCTCCATCAAACGACAATACCGTAGTAATTACTTGAACTTCATTGTTAAGATCTTTGGGGAAAAGGGGTCTAATTGACCTATCAATTAATCTGCCTGCTAAGATTGCCGCCTCTGAAGGGCGATTTTCTCGTTTGATAAATTTAGAAGAAGAAATCCTACCTCCTGCATAAAGTCTTTCCTCGTAATCTACTGATAGGGGAAAGTAGTCTAAATCTTGGCGGGGGACTGACATGACCACGGTAGCCAAAACTACTGTATCGCCGATACGCGCCAGGACTGAACCGTTGGCATGTTTAACAAAACGGCCGGTTTCTAGGCTTAATTTTTTACCAACTAAATCTAGCTCTTTTACTATTTTTTCCATAGTACAACTTTTCAACAAATTTTCGTTAGGGTTTTTGCCGAGTAGTTCTTTCTCTTTTTATGAGGAAGTCCTTTTTTCAAGGAAAATTACTACTATTTACTCAGTCCTAATTTGCCTATAACTACTTTATACCTTTCATCATTTTTTTTCATTAAATACAACAATAGTTTACGACGTTTATTAACCATTGACAACAAGCCTCTTCTGGAATGTACATCCTTGGGATGATCTTTCAGGTGATTCGTTAAATTACCAATCCTGGAAGACAGCAGTGCGACTTGCACTTCAGGAGAGCCTGTATCATGACTGTGTATGGCATATTCTTTAATAATTTTGGCTTTGCCAGCCACAGGGATAGCCTGTTTGATTTTTTTAGGTTGACTCTTAGTGGATTTAGCAGTAGTTTTTGTCTTCTTTCCTACTGCCTTTTTCTTCTTTGGCATACACTTCTATTTTAAGTTGAAGTCTATTATAGCAAAATCATCTTACTTTAGCAATCATTAAGATTCCGAGCTGCCCCTGTAAACTTTGGGAGGTTTGGTCCAGTTGGGATCAACCATCAATGGATCGTCTGGGACATCATCTTCGATATCATCCAGCTCTTGACTCATCTTAAAATTAGCCAGCTGTTGATTGACGACTTTTTGCTCATTGATAACGTCTGGCTTGGGGTTTGGCACGGGATTGCCTACGACCGGTAAAACATCTGCTGCATCTTTGGCAAAAATTTTGGTAAACAATTCGCTGGCATCTTTAGTTATGGCAGTCGGCTTTTGTTCTAATAGCAGTGCCTGATCAGGTTGTTTATTTTTAGGTCTAGCTCCATGACGCAGACACCAGGCAGCTGCCTCAAATGCTTCCGGCGAAACATGGGGACTCTGGAAATTATCAGTGGCAGACAAAACTCCCGCGAAAACATTTCTGACAATATCCGGGTCTGGCTCCTGCGATAAAGATCTCAAAATCAAAAAAACCATCTCCGAGATAGAACTGGCTATTTTATCAATTACATTGATTGAACCATAGCGGGTATTGGCTGTTTGTCTATCAATATTAACAATGGTTGCTTGCGAAAATGATGCTTGATTATCTTTGACTATTTTCCCTAAATCATCCAGGGACAAAGCCCCGATACAAACTATACAATCTGCCACCATACCACTGGAAGAGAAACGGATTTTGTCAGTTGTAACCGGGGATGCGTCCGGCGGGGTATGGATCACCAAATTAAATTTGTCACCTTCCACATTATAGCTGACCTTTTCTATCGATCCTTCTGTGTAATCAATAGAGATCACCAGATTGCCGCCGCTCACCTGATCTGAAATCAAATCTGCTCCAATCACTGCTGATAATTCTACAGTCGGGCGATCAGCACAAACCACCTGGGCACTTTTACCAACTTTCTTTAAGGCAAAATATAAACATAATGCCGCGGCTGTTTGGTCAACATTGGGATTTTGAGGCAGAGCAATCAAAATATTTTTTGACTGCAGGAGCAGTTCTCTGACTTTAGTTATCTCGTGCGCTGGAAGCATATTACTTACTATGGGATTCTATCTGATCACCCACTTGAAAGTCAAGTTGCGGATCAATAACCATCCCACATTCTATTCCTTTAGGGGCTTGATCTACTGTCTCTTTGCCTCGCCGCAGTGAAACAATTTTGGCTTGGCCTATGGTTTGCCCGTCTCTGACTAGGTTAACAGTCTGACCAGTTTTCATGCTGCCTTCTTGCACTAAACAACCGGCAACTCTGGATTTACCAGAGCCGAACTCAGCAATAATATCTGCCCTGTTACTAATCTTACCGCGACCGACTTGTTGTGATAATGATTTAGATACTTCCCCAATCTCTTCTAATAATTCATAAATCACTTGGTAAGTTTTTACCAGTACTTTCTCTTGGACCGCCAGTCTTTCTGCTTCGGTGGTGAAGCCAACATTAAAACCAATTACCAGGCCCCCCACGCTGGAAGCTTGCAAAATATCAGAAGGGGTAATGTTACCAGTGGCCATTGATACAATCTTAATCTCTTTTGGTATGGATTCGACAATTGCCTCCAGTGATCCTGCCACATCTGCTTTTAACACTACTGATAATTTTTTATCTGTGCTGACTGGTGTTAGCAATGTTGGCAAGCTATCAATAGTCTGCATTTGATATGCCGGAGATCTCCGTATACTAACCTGACGTTTTGCTGGTACACCCTTGGCCTCTTCTATAACTGTCCCCACCGAAGGAACTTGAGACAGTCCTAAAATCTCCACTGGTTTGGCAGGTTGTGCTTCTTTGATATTTTTTCCTTGGTCATCGATTAGTGCTTTGATTTTCCCAGTTATCCCCTCTACCTCAATTCGATCTCCTGCTTTCAATGTTCCTTCCTTAACAATGACCGTGGCCACTGGCCCTCGATTCCTGTCCAATCTTGATTCGATCACCACTGCCGATGGAGTAGTTTTGGGATCAGCTTTTAGCTCTTGCATCTGGGCAACTAACACAATCATTCCCAGCAGATCATCAAGACCCTGTTTGGTTTTGGCAGAAATTGGCAAAATCACCACATCACCACCATATCCCTCTACTAACACTCCTTCCTGGGACAATTGCTGCTTTAATTTTTCCAAATTAGCACCCGGTAAATCCATTTTATTGGCAGCCACAATAATTGGCACTTTCGTCTCTTTGGCAATTTTGATGGCTTCTTTAGTTTGGGGTTTTACTCCGTCATCTGCTGCCACCACCAAAATAATAATATCGGCAACTCTGGCGCCTCGAGAGCGCATGGCAGAAAAAGCTGCGTGTCCGGGAGTATCAATGAAAGTAATAGGAGAATTTTTATAGATTATTTGATAAGCACCGATATGTTGAGTAATACCGCCATGCTCACGGACAGCCACATTAGCAGTACGAATAGCATCCAACAGTGTGGTTTTACCATGATCAACATGGCCTAAAATTGTCACAACCGGCGGGCGAATAGGTAAAGCACTGGTTAGGTTTTTCTTGTCCACAATAAATACTTCTTTCTGGTTGATATTCGGCAAAATTTAACGCCATGGAACTAATTGGCATGTTATTCTGTCGCTGTTATTTCTACCTCTTTTTTTGCTTTTTTAACTTTTGATTTCTTGGCAGCTTTTTTGGCTTTAGTCGTTCCTTTAGCTTTAGCTGGTTTTGTATCTGGTGTCGCCAGTTTTTCCTTTTCTTCTGCCTCTGACTGGCTTTTACCCCTAATATCTATTCTATACCCAGTTAATTTGGAGGCCAGCCTGACATTTTGTCCATCTTTACCAATAGCCAAGGATAGCTGATCGTCAGGAGCAGTCACCAGGGCAGTTTGCGTTTCTTTATCAATTTTGACTCTTAGCTCTTTGGCTGGCGAGAGGGCTGCCTCGATGAATTTTTCCAGATCTTGGGAATAGGCAATCACGTCAATTTTCTCATCGCCCAATTCGGATATTACTGCTTGCACCCTAACGCCTTTTTGGCCAACGCAAGATCCAATCGGATCAACTCCAGCTTGATTGGAAAAAACGGCAATCTTAGTCCTAGCGCCGGCTTCCCTGGCAATGGCTTTAATTTCCACTGCTCCAGAGGAAATTTCCGGCACTTCCCGCTTAAAAAGCAACGATACCAACTCGTTGGCAGCTCGGGATACCACCACCACTGGTCCGCGGGGGGTTTGGGAAATTGCTGAAATATAGACAGTTAATCTTTGATTAGGACGGTAATGTTCTTGCTGACTTTGTTCAGATGGAGGCATCAAGGCATCGGTTTTACCCAAATCAACATAGATATTATAGCCTTCCATCCTTTGAATCATGCCATTAACAATTGTCCCCACCCTCTTTTCGTATTCAGCTAGAATAGCACTCTTTTCTGCCTCCCTGATTCTTTGTAATATTACTTGCTTGGCAGTTTGAGCAGCGATTCGGCCAAAACCGGCTGGGGTGATATTTTTGCCTGCTTGGGTCAGGGAAACCTCACCTGATTGTGGATTTAACTTAGCTTCTATATTATCAACAGCTTCTGGTGAATAATCTTTTTTGTAGGCTGCCACAATGGCGGCTTTAATAGCCTCCATAATAGTATCGACATCCAAGCCACGCTCGGACGCGAGCTGATTTATCGCTGCTACAAATTCAGTTCTGGCTTGCGGCATAGTTTTTATCCCTTAAGACCAACAAGGGCGGGCTCATGTGACCCACCCCATACGTCTTTAACCTAACACTATATTACTATAATGTAGGCCCTAAGGTCAAACTCATCTTCTTTTTGATCCTTGCCAAAACAAGGCAAATTTCTCATCCAAGACAGTCTTGAAGCCATGTTTTTTGAAATACGGCATGTCCGCGGTGACTGCCAACACTTCCCTGATCCTTTTTTGTTTGGCACGTTTGAGGCATAATCGCAATAGGCTAGAGCCGATACCATTGGAGCGAAAATTTTTATCCACCACCAAACTACGTATTTCCGCTAGTTTCTTACTGTAAACATCCAACTGTACACAGCCCACAATTTGTTTTTTTTCTTCAGCGACAAAAAAAGAAGAGATCTCTTTTTGAATCTCACTTCTGGTGCGGGGCAAAATTTTACCGTGTCTGGCTTCCTGGTTGACTAATTTAAAAATGGCCTTAACGTTTTTGGGTTTGGCTATTCTGATCCTGATCATGATTTACAAGGGCTATTGTATACTAAGAAGGGTAACGAATCTTTATGATTTAAAAACCTCGGTAAACTACCGTAGTTTTTTTAAGTCTTCATATAATCTTTTCTCATTCCCGGATAATTTTTGGGGAATTTCCACGTTAATGCGGACATACTGATCGCCGCGCAGATTTCTTCTGGGATGAGGCACGCCCTTACCACGCAGTCTGATGGCGGTTTGTGGCTGTGTGCCTGTTGGTATTTTGATTTTGACTTTACCGTCAATCGTCTCCACCTCGATAGTATCGCCCAACACTGCTTGAGCCACATTGATTTTTTTATCAACATAAATATCATAGCCTTCCCGGCGGAAAATATGGTGGGGTGCCACCTGGCACAACACATAAAAATCGCCAAAACGAATTCTAGACCCATCATCAACTCCTGCTGGAATTTTTACCTTAATTTTTTTCCCGTTAATACTTAACTCTTTCTCAACACCGCCAACTGCTTCATCAAAAGTCAAAGTCAATTGATAAACCGGCGTTCTGGCATAACCCTGGCCAAAACCTCGACCGAAAAATTGTTCAAAAATTTCAAATGGGTCGGAAAAGCCGCCAAAATCAAAATCAACATTAACTCTCTGCCCGCCGCTACCACCGGTCCAAAAACCAAATCCTCCCGGAAAGGGACTGGTACCTTGCCCTTGGGAAAAGCCGCCGCCAGGGGAAAAAGCAGCATGGCCAAACTGATCATAGGCTTGCTTTTTTTGCGGGTCAGATAAAACTTCATAAGCTTCATTGATGGCTTTGAATTTTTCGGTTGAGCCTGGAGATTTATCGACGTCGGGATGATGTTTGCGTGCCAATACTCGATAGGCTCTCTTGATCTCATCAGCAGAAGCGTTTTTGGAAATACCTAACAGTTTGTAATAATCATCCTTGTTCATAAATTTTATTTCTGCTTCCACCTAATTCTTAATTCATCACTGATCATTCATCATTATTAATTTTTCTTCTCATCCACCACTTCACCCTCTACTGCTTCATCCTTTTTCTTATCCTCCGGCTGTTCTGGTGTTTGAGCACTGTACATTGATTGGCCAACTTGTGACAAAGCCTCTGATAATTCTTTGGTTTTTTTCTGCAGGTCGTCAACGTCATCTTTTTGCAAAGCTTGCTTGACAGCGGCTATTTTTTCTTCCACCGCGCTTTTAACATCAGCGCTGACTTTGTCTCCGGCATCTTTTAAGGCTTTCTCGGCGGTAAACACCAAAGAGTCGGCTTGATTTTTGACCTCTACCTGTTCTTTTTTCTTCTTATCTTCTTCAACTCTGACTTCTGCCTCTTTGATCATACGATCGACCTCATCTTTCGACAAACCGGTAGAACCGGTAATGGTAATTTTTTGCTTTTTACCGGTGGCTTTATCGGCCGCAGAAACATTCAAAATACCATTAGCATCAATATCAAAGGTTACCTCCACCTGTGGCAGACCCCGAGGAGCCGGCGGCAGACCATCCAGGATAAACCTGCCCAGTGATTTATTATCAGCCGCCATTGGTCGCTCACCTTGTAGAACATTAATCTCCACTTGGGTCTGATTGTCAGCAGCTGTGGAGAAAATTTCCGACTTGGAAGTAGGAATGGTAGTATTTCTGGAAATCAATGGGGTGGACACACCACCTAAAGTTTCAATTCCTAATGTCAACGGAGTCACATCCAACAGCACTACATCTTTGGTTTCACCCATTAACACCCCAGCTTGGACAGCTGCTCCAATTGCCACTACTTCATCAGGATTGATGCCTTTGTGAGGGTCTTTGCCAAAAAACTGTTTGACTGCTTCTTGTACCTTGGGCATTCTGGTCATACCGCCAACCAACACCACTTCGTCAATTTTTTTGGCATCCAGTTTGGCATCTTTTAGAGCTTTTTCAACCGGCGTAAAAGTTTTGGCAATCAACAGGTCAACAATCTGTTCCAGTTTGGCTCTAGTTAATTTCATGGTCAGATGCAGAGGGCCTGTCGCGCCCTGGGTAATAAACGGTAGACTGATATCTGTTTCCTGGGCAGAAGACAGTTCGATTTTGGCTTTTTCGGCAGCGTCTCTTAACCTTTGCAGGGCCTGTTTGTCCGCAGACAAATCAATGCCGTTATCTTTTTTAAATTCTAACGTTAGGAAGTCAATGATAGTTTTGTCAAAATCATCTCCACCCAAATGGGTATCGCCATTGGTGGCCTTAACTTCATAGACACCTTCGCCTAGTTCCAAAATGGAAATATCAAAAGTGCCGCCACCCAAATCATAAACCGCAATGGTGTGGGCATGAGATTTATCCAAACCATAAGCCAGGGCTGCCGCAGTTGGTTCGTTGATAATTCTTTCTACCTTCAGACCGGCAATCTCTCCAGCTTGTTTAGTAGCTTGTCTTTGGGCATCATCAAAATAAGCTGGAACAGTAATTACCGCCTGGGTGATTTTGCCACCCAGATAGGATTCAGCGTCGGCTTTGATTTTCTGCAAGACTATGGCAGAAATTTCTTGAGGCGTATACTCTTTTCCCTCCACTACTACTACCGCCATACCGTCACGGCCAGCCTTGATAACATAAGGCAGCCATTTGGCATCTCTCTGTACTTCTGGATCGGAAAATTTGCGGCCCATCAATCTTTTGATTGAAAAAATAGTAGTTTTGGGGTTGACTACCATTTGCCTTTTAGCCACATCGCCCACAATGTTTTTAACCGGATCAACTACTGAAGGGATTATATTGCGGCCTTCGGCTGAATGGATCACTTTGGGTTCGCCACCCTCCATGACCGCCACTACTGAATTGGTTGTTCCAAGATCTATACCAATAATTTTTGTCATATAATAGTTCTCCTTATTGCTTATTGCTTATTGCCTGTTTCCCAACTTTAACTTTGGCTGGTCGGATCACTCTGCCGTGCATCACCCAACCGGGTGATAAAACTGCCACTACTTTATTGTCCTGATCTGATGGAATTATTTCAACTGCCTCATGATAATGCGGATCAAACTCCTGCCCGGCTGCTGTAATTTCCTCAACCCCTTCTGTTTTTAATATATCGCGAAATTGTTTTTTGATCAATTCTAAGCCCTGGTCTGTACTTTGAGAGCCATAATCAGTCACTTTATCCAAATTTTCCAAAACCGGCAACAACTTTAAAATAATCAGGGTGCCGGCAAATTTAACAAAATCCGCCCTTTCTTCTTCCGTATGTCTTTTCAAGTTAGTATAATCAGCCAGAGCTCTTTTCCACTTGTCTTCCAGTTCTTGAATGCGTGACTGTAATTGTGCAATCTGCTGGTTTGTTGTCTTGGGCATATATAATTTTACCAACCTGGCGCTAGTTCTTCCATTAAATTGCTTAAATAACGAACAGTCGGGATGACAGCAGGGTAATTTAATCTGGAAGGACCAATCACTCCCACCACGCCTTGTCCATCACCAATAGAAAACCTTGAATAAACAAAGCTGCAAGGTTGCAAGAATTGGTCGTCCAAGTCAGTGCCAAATACCACATGCACCCCTAAATCATCCTGCCGGCCAAAAAAAATGTCAACCAACTGATTTGTCTGATCCAGCATTGACAAAAGAGTCCTGGTCACGTCAATGTCATAAAACTCCGGCATATCCAAAATGTTGGCCAGACCAGAATAATAAGTATCATCACTGGTCATTGCCACTCCCAGAGCGTGAGTCTTGTCAGCTAAGGCTTGAGCGGCATCTTTGAGAATTCTGCGTCTTTCATGCCTATCGTCCCACAATTTTTCTTTAATAGTTACCTCGTCTTTGACTGCCAATTGCTTCTGGTCCATTAAGTTGTTGATATAAAACCGGAAACCATCAGCCGTGGGAATGCGTCCCGCTGAAGTATGCGGCTGGGACAAAATACCCAAATTGGTTAATTTAACCATTTCGTTGCGCAAAGTGGCTGGAGAAACTCCCAAGCTAGCTTCACGCTCCAGTGTTTCTGATCCCACTGGACTGGCTGTTTCCACATATTTTTCTACAATGGACTTGAGTAATTTCTGCTGTCTGGCGGTCAGTTCTTGAGCTTCCATAAATTCAGCCTCAAATAAGCT
>CAZXEC010000001.1:48917-85937 GCA_964639595.1 uncultured Gammaproteobacteria bacterium | reverse complement strand
AAATAAGCTTGCCCCTTGGCAGAAGTTTACTACGAGTGCTAAGTCTTGTCAAGGGGTCTTCTTGGCTAATTCTGTCCTGGTTGGCTGGCTATCTCCGGAGTCTGCGGAGCAGTCAGTTTCATTGATTTGATGCGATCAATGATCTTCCAAAATAGTCTAATCTCTTCTACTTTAAAGAGCCAGGTTAATCCCCCATAAGTTCCTAAGCCAAAAAATGTAGCGATAGAAGTTAAAAGCAGCAGGTTAATGGTCTTGGTCGTATCAAAAACCAACTGATCTAAGAATTTCATCGGCATATACAAAACTACCGCCGCAATAACAGCTGCTGTCAACATTTTAATGGCAGGGATAAACAACTGTCCTCTATCAAAAGTGCCCAGTGATCGATCTAGCAAAACCAACAAGAGAGCTGTCTGTACAATAGCAGCAGCTGTTGCCGCCATGCCCAATCCCCAGACTGGCAAATGCCAAACAAATACCGACAAAACTGATATGCCCACATTAGCCGCCACCGCTACTATGGAGATAACCACTGGAGTTTTAGTATCTTGAAGAGCATAAAAAGCTCTTATTAAAAGTTGGTTAACAGCCACAGCCGCCAAACCTATTGAGAAAGCTGCTACTGCTTGACCGGTTTGAACTGTCGCTATCCAATCAAATTTCGGCGATGCGCCGAATACTAGCCTAACCAGAGGTATTCTCAAAATAATCAATACCATCGCCAAAGGCAATACCAGAAATAGAATATGATGAAACGAGGTCAGCAGTGTTTTTTTGAACTGGTTGATGTCATCTTGAACTCGATGATTTGCTAAAACCGGCAGAGCTGCTTGGGCAATAGTGGCGCCGAATAAACCCACTGGCGCTAAATATAAATATTGGGCAAAGGTCAAAAAAGTAATAGAACCGGCAGCAATCAAAGATGCCAACTGTACTGACACCAGCTCATTGATCTGTTCCATTGCCAAGGATAAGCTTCTTGGCAAAACCAAACGTATAATCTTACTGACTCCGGGTGTTTTGAGGGAAAAAATCGGACTCCAAGAAAAACCCAAAGATAAAATCAGGGGTAATTGAATAACCAAATGCAGAAAAGCTCCAGCTACCACGCCAACTGCTGCACCGTAAATTCCAATCTCTCCTGATAAAAATAATATTCCGGCGATAATGCCGACGTTATAAAATACGCTGGCAATGGCCGGTACTAAAAATCTCTGGAATGATTGATTAATGCCAACAAAGAAGGAAGAGATAACCAGCAATAATTGACCCACTAACATGATCCTGGATAAATTGGTCATCAAAATAAAATGATCGGGCAGAAGCCCTGGAGCAATTAGTCGAGAAAAAACCGGTGCGAAGACAAAAGCCACAACTCCCAATAACAAAAACGCTAGCATTATTAAGTTGATTACTGCCGCTGCCAACTTCCAAGCTTGCTCTGGTCCTTTCTTCTGAGAAATTTCAGTAAATACTGGAATAAAGGCAACCGATAAAGTGCCAAAGATGAGTAAATTAAAAATTATATCAGGCAAACGAAAAGCCGCGATGTAAACGTCAATCAAATCAGGAGTAAACTGACTAGCCAAAAGCCTGGCGCGAACCAATCCCAATACTCGGGATATGGCCACAGTCACCATTAAGATCAGGGCTGCTGATAGAATGTCGGTTTGTCTACGGGTAAAAATCTCTGTACCAATGCCCAAGTGCTTGCGATCAGAGAAGATCTTTGTAACATTCATCTCAAGACGCAGTATACAGTACATTTTGCATTTGGCACAAGATTTGTGTTAATATACCAAAACAGCATAAATTTATGCCAATCATCAAATCAGCCATCAAAAAACTGCGGCAAGATCTCGGACGAGAGGCTCACAGGCGAGATATAAAAAAAAAACTCAAAGAAGCTATTCTGGCTTTTAAGAAAAAACCTACTTCAGAAAATCTATCTCTGGCATCCTCACAACTGGATAAGGCAGCCAAAAGACATGTTATTCATCGCAACAAGGCGTCTCGTCTAAAAAGCAACCTGTCATCTTTGATAAAACCAAATAAAAAATCATCTTCCAGGGCTGCTAGCCTATAATTAAAATCTGGGATTGACCCCGATCTAATCGGGATCCGATATTGTCGGATCGGGGTTGACAATAATTTTATTTTCTCTATACTAGTTTTAATGGCTAAAGTCATTCAGACTGTTCTAATATTATCTATTTTGACAATAATATTATCTGTTGTGTTATCGCCTGCTACAGTCAGCGCTACTCCGATGGCTCTTTTTACTTTAACCAAAGAAGACAACCTCACTCCGCAAGTCCTAGGAGGCGCAACCCAATCCGGACAAACAACCACCAGTTCTGCTTTGCCAGATGCCGGCTCTCTTGCTCCTACACTAATATTGGCAGGTCTTGGCGGTTTATTAACAACGGTCGGATTTTGGCGCTTGCGCAAAAGCTCATAAGGACTTACTCTTCTTGTGGTGAATCTTTTTCTTGGGAGAATAATTCTCTTTTGATGTAACTAGCAACTTCGGACCAATTTCCAACCTTGGGCACCAGTACCCAAGCCCCCTGGTAATCTTGCGGTGGCGGATTAAACAATAAGCCATTCTCCTCATCGGTTAAAACTACGTGTTTGATAACAGCAAAATCGATTTTGCCTGATAACTTGACTAAATCCCCAATGTCATCTGCACCAATATCAGTATCAACATTGTTGGCAAATGTTTTAATTAGTGAAGCCAGTTTCCCCGGATCTAAAAAAGTTGGGACAGAAAAAACTTTATCTTTGAGCGCCAGCAACACTTTTTGTTGTCTTTTGGCTCTAGCGAAATCAGAACCTTCTCCATGAGTTCCATCCCTGGATCGGACAAATCTTAAAGCAATCTGGCCATCCATATGTTGTAAGCCTTTGCTAAAGGTAATTTTTTCAAACCGGCAAGAATAGGGGTCATCTTCTGCTCTTTTGGCTGATCCAGTGGCATCTATATAGTAAATTACTTCCTGTTCAATGGTTTCTTTCTTAGCGCTTGTTGATGATTCCTTGATTGTTTTTTCAATTCTTTTTTCCTCTATGTAGCCGCAACTATCAGTTTCTTTGCCTTCTGTGGGATAACGCAGGTCTTCAAAACTGCGATCAACCAGTACATCGATGCCGCCCAGTAGATCAATGGCTTGCCTAAATCCTGCAAAATCAACCCGCAGGACATAATGGATGGGGATACCCAAAACTTCCGCTATGGTTGATCTGGCCAAAATTTTACCCCCACCTGCTTTTTTTTCTTCACCAAAGGCATAGGCAGCATTGATCTTGGCCGAGAGCGAATCAATCCAAATATCGCGCGGTAGCGATACCAGGGCAATATCCTGTTGTTTGACCCCCACTGATACCACCATCAGGCTGTCGGTTAAATTTGGCCCCTCGTGGCCAGTACCACCAGTCCCCAAAAGCAGAACATTAGTCCTGCCATCATTTGACTTTAGCCCATCTGGCAAAATGAAAGAAAAAACTACGCCAGGACCAGATATTAAATGTTTACCCAACTCTATCAATGGAGACAAATAGAACAACACTAAAAAAATTAGCAATCCACCAGCAATCAACAGCCATTTATTGGCCATAAAGCCGCCTCGCTTGCGGCTGGTTATCCGAAGCGTTTCTTTTTGTATATCAACGTATCGCATTCAAAAGCCTCAAGAAAGTAACAGGATCAAGGCTAGCCTGGCCAATTAAACCGCCAGTTATGTGCTCTTGGGAAAAGAAAGCGGCAATATTATCTGGATTAATACTTCCTCCATAAATTACCCGAGCTTTTTGACTGATTTTTGTTTTGATTTGACCTGCCTGGTTGTTAGCATCAGCAGGAACTTCCGGGTGATATGCACCTCCTCCGCTAATTGCTCGGGCTGGTTCGTAGACAAAAACAATATCTTGAGCATGTTGGAGAATGACCAACCCTTCTTTTATATAAAAATCTAACTGTGCCAGATCGCTTACACAAAGAAGCGGAGTGATGCCGGCATTAAGCAGTAAGTCTGTTTTTTTGACCACATCACCATTAGTTTCTCCATAGTATTTCCTCCTCTCTGAATGACCGACTATGACATAATCAACCAGGGGAGTAACCATTTCGGCTGACACTTCGCCGGTATGGGCACCAGCTTCTACCACGGCTACATTCTGCGCTCCCAATTTTAAGCGATACCCTGCTCGTTCTACTTCTTGTTTGATGGGGAACAGGGCCACAAAAGATGGGCACAGCACTACTTGGACATTTTCATAATCAGATAGTTTTGGCCCCACCTGGTGCAGCCAATCCAAAGCCTCTTTAATAGTTTTATTGCATTTCCAATTAGCGATCACTAAACTGTTCTTGCTCATGGTTTTACGTTTTTGATGTAGTCAAATTATCCTTATCCTAAATTTTTCTCAATTCTGGCCACCAGTTCTTTTTTGGCAGTATAGCCGATCAGCCGGTCTACTTCCTGCCCGTTGCTGATAAAAACATAAGTGGGAATTGACATCACGCCCTGTTTGGCAGCCTGATCTTGCGCCTCATCAACGTTAACTTTGACAATTTCCATTTTACCGGCGTACTCTTTTTCCACCTCCTCTAAAATGGGCTCCATCATTTTGCAGGGACCGCACCACGGCGCCCAAAAATCAATCATTTTCAGCATTATTAAAAATCCTCCTTTTTTTGGTATTATCACTAACGGAGAGTATACCACAGGGCAGTTGATCTTTGGCAGGGGTTTGGGAATTTTGGCAAGAGATTTAAAAATTGGAAACCAAGAAGCAAAAATCCAAAATTACCAAAAAACCGATTACTTATTCTCAATTGGCACTACCAGGAGAGGAGCACCCCCACCGCCATGGCCACTAGCACGATCCCAGCCACTGATGCCAAGACCGCGCCCGGGGGACGCAAGGCCGACATGGGCAACGTCAGAACCAGAGGCATTGGTTGGATTTTTTGTTCTTGCATAAACCCAAGATTTACCAACAGCTTCAGCATACTTTGGTCCAAATAACCATTCTCCGCCTTCAGGATCATCTAAGTACTGGTAGGTTAAATCACTCCAAGTAGCTGCTTCATCTGTGATTATACCAGCTATGTTCGGCAAGCCTAATCTGTTGCCTAAAGTCTGTCCAGCAGCCCTGACTAATCTCTCTTGTGTATTTGTATCTTTACCAAAGGTGCCTTCCACAAAGAACCGGTTTGGATCTGGGAAAAAAGCTACTTCAATATCTCTGGAAGGTAAAGCAAGCAGTCTGTCGCCACCATCAGTAATATGCCAAAATGAAGGCTGTCCCTTAGCTGCTCGGGCTTCTTTTTGCTGTAGAATAGTTGTTCTAGAAAGAAGATAAGCCTTAGCTTTATCCGCTAATAATTTCTTTCTTTCCCGATCAGTAAATCTTGGCCTTAGAACTAATTGCTCTAGAGTTGGTAAGGATTCTCTTGCTCCAAATCTTACAGGTAAGAGTCCTTGTTTTTGTAAAGAATCAGCAAGATCAGCCATCTGCTGTATTCCAGTAGCATACCGAGCCGCCTCTTCTTTTGAAAGTCTTTGTGAGACTTCTTTATAGTTCATTGTCATAATGGGTCATATATTAACATCCTATGGGCTATTTGTCAAGATGTGGGCAAATTGCTACCATAGTGATTGTGTCTCACCTCTTAGATGATTTGAATACCCAGCAACAAGCAGCAGTCAAAACCACCGAAGGGCCAATTTTGATTTTAGCCGGCGCCGGCAGCGGTAAAACCAGAGTGTTAACATATAGGGCTGCCTGGTTGATTAAAGAAAAAGGGGTGGAGCCTCATCGTCTGCTTTTGGCGACTTTTACCAACAAAGCGGCCGGAGAAATGAAAGATCGGATCAGGAAACTGCTGCAGGAAGATGATAAACAGCACTTTGAACTGCCATTTGCCGGCACTTTTCATTCGTTTTGTGCCAAATTTTTAAGACGGGAGGGGGCAATTTTGGGAATTCCGGCCAATTTTGTTATCTACGATGAAGCTGACCAGTTAGATTTAATAAAAGAAATTTTCAAAGAACAGGCCATTGATACCAAACGGATCTCTCCGTCCAGTATTTTATCAGCCATCTCTTCTGCCAAAAACGAACTCATCAGTACTGTCGAATATCCACAATATAGCCGGGGAACTTTTGCTCAAACTGTAGCTTTGGTCTATCCGCTTTATCAAAACCGCCTCAAAGCCGCCCAGGCCCTTGATTTTGATGATTTGCTGGCAGAAACCGTCCGCATCTTAAAACGTGAGGAGCAGATTGCCCAAAAATACCAATTTCAGTTTCGTTATATTTTGGTTGATGAATATCAGGACGTCAACACCGCTCAATATGTTCTGACCGGGCTACTAGCTAAACATTGGCAAAACATCTGTGTAGTGGGAGACGCCTCACAAGCCATTTATGGATTCCGGGGGGCGGATTTTCGTAACATTTTACGTTTTCAACAGGATTGGCCTGCCTGCCAATTATTTCATCTGGAACAAAATTATCGCTCCACCCAAAATATCTTGGACGCCGCTTTTTCGGTTATTGCCAAAAATACCTCCCATCCAATTTTAAAATTATGGACTGATAAAAAAAGCGGTGACGCTATTTCCTTATACCAGTCATCAAACGAAATTGATGAGGCAAATTTTATTATTCAGGAGATCAGACATCTGGCCCCAGCTGGCCTGCTCTGTCAAGATATGGCCATCCTCTATAGAACCAACGCCCAATCACGGGTTGTGGAAGAAGCGTTTTTGTCTGCCGGCCTGCCTTATATGTTGGTCGGCGGCATCAGGTTCTACCAAAGAAAAGAAATCAAGGATGTGCTGGCATATTTAAGACTCTTGGCCAACCCGGTTGATGAAACTGCTCTTGGAAGGATTGCCAAACTGGGCAAAGGTCGTTTAAAGAGATTTCAAGAACTGGCAATTCAAATCAAACCCCAACTTAACCAGCTGACAGTCCTGGAGATTATGGATCAGGTGCTTAATCAAACAAATTACCTGGAGCATTTGGATGATAAGACCGAAGAGGGCAACAGCCGGATCGAGAATGTCAAAGAATTAAGGTCAGTCGCAGCAGAATTTAGCGGTCTTGACGATTTCTTGGAAAATGTGGCTTTGGTAGAAGGGGCCTCTGCCAAAGACGCCAGAAAAGAAAAAACTTCAGGTCAAAATAATGCCGTAACTTTAACCACCATCCATGCTGCCAAAGGCTTGGAATTTAAGGTAGTATTTTTAATCGGCATGGAGGAGGGGTTATTCCCTCATTCCAGAGCGCTGATGTCGCCGGCGGAGATTGAAGAAGAAAGACGACTCTGTTATGTGGCCATCACCCGGGCCAAACAAAAACTCTACCTGACATTTACCACCAGCCGGCTGTATTTTGGCACCAGATCACATAATATTATTTCCAGATTTGTCTCTGATATACCAGAACATCTAATTACCCTCCAGCAGCCAAAATCATTTTTTTCAGACCCTGTATCTTTTTCAGATCAGGTGGATTTTTAAGCAGTCTGGTTTGTCAAAATAAGCCAGGTTGTGCCATACTACCATCAAACCATGGCCAAATTAGTGCAAGTTTTAGGACCCAGCCAAAAAGATGCCTATGATAAGGTAGCCGGTCATGTGATCCAGTCGTGGCAATGGGGTCAGTTCAGGGAAAAAACCGGTCTGGAAGTTGTCAGGCTGGGAGTTTTTGAAGCCGGCCGGCTGGTTGCTGTTTATCAAATGACCATTCATCCAGTTCCCCATACCCCTTTTAACATCGGCTATCTTCCCAAAAGTTCTATTCCGGAACCGGAACTATTGAGCAAGCTGGCAATACTGGCCAAGCAAAAAAATATTATTTTTATTAAATTCGAGCCTAATATCGAACAAAATCAAGTAACACTTAAGCAAATGGATTTACTAAATAATCAGCTGACCAAATCAAAAAAAACTCTTTTTACCAAACACAATTTTTTACTTAATCTGATACCCGCAGAAGATGAACTGTTATCCCAGATGCATGGCAAAACCCGCTACAACATCAGAGTTGCCCAAAAGCATAAAGTTATAGTTGAGGAAAGACAAGATGACCAAGCTTTTGACATTTATCTTAAACTGTACTTTGCCACCACCAAACGCCAAAAGTATTTCGGCCATAGTCCTCTTTACCACCGGCTGATGTGGCAAACCTTACAGCCCGAAGGAATGGCGCGAATCTTGGTTGGGTCCTATCAAAATCAACCTCTGGTAGCTTGGATGCTGTTGAAATTCGGCAACACCCTTTATTACCCTTACGGTGGTTCATCCGAAGAACATAAGAATGTCATGGCATCAAACCTGATTGCTTGGGAAGCCATCAAACTTGGCAAAAGATGGGGGTGCGATATTTTTGATTTCTGGGGAGCCTTGGGGCCAGATGCCCACTCTGCCGACCCTTGGCAGGGTTTCCATCGCTTCAAAGCCGGCTACGGCGGACGCTTGGTAGAATATGTCGGCACATATGATCTGGTAATCAATCAGCCCTGGTACCACTTAACCACTGCCGCCGACCGGCTCCGCTGGTTTTTTTTGAGGTTGTTCTAAAATGCAGGATATCCGCCAATCTCAAGAATATGCCACCTACATGCAAAAAATCGGCTGGCTGGTAGAATATGTCAGCACAGGCGGAAAAACAACTCATGTTTTTATAAAAAAACTTCCCCTGGTTGGATCAGTGATCAAAATCCAGAGACCCAACCCGCCAATTCCTTTTGATGAGATTGAACTCCTGGCCAGAAAATACAGAGCCTTGTTTGTTAAAATTGAACCCAATCGGGCAGCTGACCACCCTTCGTTCCAAAGGAGCTTCGAGGTGGCAGGCAGCAGACCACCCTTCGCTCCAAAGGAGCTTCGAGGTGGCAGGCAGCAGGCAGCAGACAGCTATATAACTGACAGTTGGCCGCTGTTGCCGACTAAAACTATTGTTATCGATCTGGATAAAAGCGAGGGCAAGTTACTGAATAGTTTTGATAAAACTACCCGTTATCAATTGCGTCAAGCCCAGAAAAATAACTTGCAAGTGCAAATTGTACAAAATACTGCCAGCTCTCTATCAGATATCAAACAATTTTCCCAACTGTGGCACAAAAACGCCCAAGACAAAGGGTTTTGGATTCCTTTTGAAAAACAGTTAATTCTGTTATGGCAATCATTTGGCCACAAAGCCTTTCTGGTAACTGCCAGCGATAACAACCGGCAACAACTGGCAGGAGCTTTGATTTTAGTGCATGACCAAACCGCTTATTACCTGCACGCTTTTTCCACACCGACAGGACGAAAGCAATCAGCGCCAACCATGGTAGTTTGGGAAGCTATGAAATTGGCCAAGGCTAAAAACTGCCGCTTGTTTGATTTTGAAGGTGTTTATGATCCCCGGTATCACAAATATACCCGTAAATGGCTGGGTTTTACTAGTTTCAAGCAGGGCTTTGGCGGACAAGAGAGAGTTTTCCCAGCGCCAATCATCCACAGAAGACCGCTGTGGGTAAAAATAGCTAAACTTTAGTGGCGGTAAAGGGACAAATCGAATTAAACACACAAAAAGCACAAGCCAGAAAAGACGGCTGGGCGGCAAAATTTCCGGATAAAATTCCCTGTTCTGTCTGCTTGATCCATTGCTCAACTTTCGATAGATAATCCTGATCAGGCGCCAAGGCACCAACTATGCCATTTTCCAAAAAATATAATCCAACACGATCGGGAATTTGACCATAAATCTTGTAGTAAGCCAGGGCATAGATTCCCAGCTGCACTGATTCGCGAGCCCGACGGTTGGCTTGCTCTTGGGTAACGTTTTCTGAAGATTTGAAATCCAGAATTGTTACTTTTCCGTCAATAACATCCACCCGATCCATCCGGCCAACCAACTGCACTTGACCAAAACCAACCCGGAAAGGTTTTTCAATAAAAGTTGGCAGGATCGGGTTACTTTTTTCTCTCTGCCAAAAATTTTCCAAAACCTTTTTACCTTGAGATAATCTTAATTCCTCATGCTGGGCTGATAAAAATCCCTCTTGGTCCCAAGAATTTTCAAAAACTTCCAATAAGGGAGACAAGGACATGGTTTTACCTGCCATTTTTTGCCGGTAAAAAGTCTCCACCGCCTTATGCAGTGCTGCACCATAAACTACAGTATGATGCTTAAGAACCGGAATTCTCATAATTGAGGCATACCTATACTTAAGCGGACAGGTTAGATAATCATCAACCTGTTGCTGGGACAGCCTGATTACTCTGTTGTCCAGAAGTACCAATTGATTATTGGGGCTGGCATCAGATAGGGCAATTCGGGTGATTTTTTCCAATGATGATTTTTTGATAGATTGGCTATTGACCTGTTGCCTATCCAAAGCCTCCAAGACAAAAGGGGAAATTTTGCGCAGGCGCTTCCCGCCATAATCTTTAGACCAGGTAAAATATATCAGCTCTTTGGCACGGGTTATACCTACATAAAAAAGTCTTCTTTCTTCCTCCAAGTGATAGTCGCCAACCGGCAGTGTTTCTTTGATCAAGCCAACCGGTAATTCAATCAACTCCCCTCTGTCCCGGGCCGGGAATCTTTCGGAAACCAGATTGACCAAAAATACCACCTTAAACTCCAAGCCTTTGGCAGCATGAACTGTCATTATCCCAACCGCATCTTGATCCGGATCAACTTCAGCAGTAGCCGGATCATCGCCTGCTACTCTCATAAATTCCAAATAATCGGTAAAGTTTCTCACTGACTCCTCTTGAGCCAAAAAACTAAACTCCTGAATTTTCTCAAAAAATTTGGCGATATTTTGGATTTTAGATTGATCTTCACCAGAAAAATCTTTCCGGTCAAAAATACCCGAATCTTTTAAGAACTCATAAAGCACCCTGCCGACTTTTTGCTTGCGCGAAATTTCTGCATATTTTTTAAGATCTGTGATTAATTTCTTAATAATTTTTTGGCTCTTGTCAGATATCTCGATATCGGTTTTGCCAATATTTTCAAATACCCAATGCAGTGTTTTATTTTTGCGGCTGGCCCAATCCATACACCTGATACAATCCTCCATAGAGAGACCATAATAATCAGAAGTAGCCAAATTATATAAATTAAGACTGTCATCAAAGTGGGAAACAGCCCTTAAAAAGGAAATCAGGTTTCTGATCTCCTCCAAATCATACAGGCCGGATGATCCCAAAAATTTGTGGGGAATCTGGCGCATATTCAAAGACCTCATAAATGCCGGCGCTTGGGAATTGGCCCTGACCAAAATAACAATATCCTTAAAGCTCGTCTGGTCTTTTTTGGTTTTGGTTTTTTGACTGGTTAGTTTAAGGATCTCCTCTGCTACCAAATCTGTTTCATCAGACAGGGTTTGTCCGAATAATTCTTGAGGGGCTTGTCCATATTCTCGCTTTACAGATCGCAGTTTTTTGTTAATTTTATTTTTAACTTCCAGGCGGTCCGGATCATTATGTTTGATCAGTCTATAAGCAGCATCCAAAATAGCCTGACTGGAGCGATAATTCTGGGTCAAAACTACCTGTCTGGTTTTAGGAAAATTTCTTTTAAACTGTAGGATGTTAGAAATAGCCGCTCCCCTAAACTTATAAATTGAATTATGCACTACTATGCCGTTGGCCACAAAATTATGAGTCCGCTCTACTTCCAAATCATAGACTACATCATCAATAGTTTTCTCTGCTACATTAACTACTCGATCATAAAATACGCGAAAACCCTTGACTATGGGTAGGAAATGACCTGTTAGAACATTACCAGCTGGTATTAGCAAAGCTGGCAAATTTTGACTATTCAAAGTGCCGACTGAAAATTTACCTTCAATAATTCCTCCTGTGATGATTTGCAGTTGTTCAGATAACTTTCCTATCTTTTTTATATCATTACTTTCAATTCTTACTCTAATACCTCTTTTTGCTCTACTAAACGGGAAACCGGCATTCTTGATTTTTTTGATGATCTCTTTGTTAGATGTTTCCAAATTAACACTATGTGCAATATGCGGATTCTGTAGTAAACCATTATAATGCGTCGATTTGCTAACATAACGACGGGTACAAAGCTCTATATTAATTTTAATCCTTCGACTTGTACCCCTGGTTACCGCATTTAAACTATAGTGGGGCGAGTTTAAATCAACATGAAGGTCGTCAGCTAGTTTATAAGCAGCCCCAATAGTATCCAGTTGCTTATATAAACGCGTCAAATAGTCACCTTGGATCGCAATACCTGCCCGAGCTTTGAAAATGTTTGGAGGAATCCCATATTTTAATGCCCAGAGCATTTCATGGTAACGAGCTTCGGTGTCAGTGGTGAAAGTTCTTAACCCCACAATGGTATCTGCTGAACGTTCTAATCTCAATCTCTGGGCTAGGTCGCAGGTTACGCCAATACGCCATCCTAAATTACTGCGGTTCATTAAATAAACATGGTGCCAGCGGCTAGAAGATTGTCTGGGCGGCACATAACAAAACATCTTGTGATTATCTGTAGTAGTTAGACTGTAACCATTTTCTGTAGTAAATGTTAGCAGCCTAACCTTTTTAGCGTTTTTTATGACAGCTGTAACTTTAGACTTACTTAAATGTCCTTTGCCTACAGCAGTTATCACTTCATCGCCCGCTTTTATCAGTTCAATAGCTTTTTCTCCTTGAAGTGTTTTAATTTTCGTCCCCGCCGGCAAACATTGGTCATCGTCACCCACCACACAAATATTTTTATGTTTATAAGAGAGCAGTTTAACTATCTCATTTTGAGCATAATTAGTGTCCTGATATTCATCAACCAAAATATACTTGAACCTCTCCTGGTATTGACCAAGGATCTGGGGACGGTCCCGAAAAAGTTTTAGTGCCAGAACTACTAAATCGCCAAAATCCACCAGTCCGGCTTGAGCCTTAAATCTTTCATAATCGGCAAAGAACCGTGACAGTTCTACTTGTTTTTCTTGCTCGGCGCGATCGCCTGTGATTTTTTGGGCAAATTTCAGATATTGGTTGTGGTCAACATCTTCATCCTTGGCTCGGGAGACAAGAGCCAAAAGCGCCTGGATATATTTGGTCGGGTTTGCCAGGGGCCTAAAATATTCCAGATTAAACCTAAATAAATTCTGCTGGACGAATAAGAATTGCTCCGGCTTGGTCATCACTCTAAAATCAGGCGGCAAGCCAACCTCCAGACAATGTTGTCTTAAAACCCGGTCTCCGAAGGCATGAAAAGTAGAAATCCAGGTATCTACCCAACCATAAGGGACCAGTACGTCAACCCTTTCTTCCATTTCCTGGGCGGCTTTATCAGTAAAAGTCAGGGCCAGAATCTCCGCCGGCTTGGCTAATTTTTTTTCAATGATATGGGCAATTCTTCTGGCAATTACCGTAGTTTTGCCGGTGCCGGCACCGGCAATCACCAGCAACTGGCCGCCCACTGTGGTAACCGCTTGAACCTGCTCTTTATTTAAACCATTAAGGATGTCTTTCATTAACTTAGGCAGATAGCTTTTTGTTGGTCTTGCCTTTGATTTGATCAACAGCAGATATTTTAGATGACAATCTGGCAAAATGTTGAGCGACATCTTCAGATGATGAAAAAGCATTCTTGACGTGTCGCAGCATCACCTCAAGATATTTGGAGAAAATATTAGTTTGTTGTTGAATGGCCTCCAGAGCAGTCATTACTTCTTTAATGCCTTCTTGAATTTCCTTGCCACGATAACTTTCCAAAATAGTCCTTAAGTAAAATGGCAAAAACGACGGCGAAGAAAAACTGACTTTTTTGCTTCTGGCGTAATTATAAAGTTCCGGATTATTGGATAGTATTTCAAACGCTACTGAATCAGTGGGAATGTGCAGGAGAGCATAACCCATGGTATTTTCCTGGGGCAGGATATATTTTTGGGCCACATCATCAACATGTTTTTTGACATCCCTGACAAATAGTTTGCGGGCTTGCTCATGTTCACCCTCTGTTTGGGTTTTGACCATCTTATTAAAATTCTCCATGGGGAATTTGGCATCGATTGGGATAATCCCGGCATCTGTTTCTATGGCTGCATCAACTGTCTGACCGTTACGGAAACGGTACTGCAGGTGGAATTTCTCTTTGGGCAACATCTCCTGCAAAAGATTAGTCAGTAGAGTTTCTCCTAAGTTGCCGCGCAGTTTAGGTGAGGCCAACAAGTCTTGCAGTTGCCTTAATGACCTGCCTACTTCTGACATCTCGCCAATGTTTTTGGCAACACCTGACATCATCTGGGCAGCATTATCCAACCGGTCATTTAAGGTCCGATTAACTTCATTAAGCTGTCTTTGAACCGAATCGGAATTTTTATCCAAAGAGGATCTTTGCTGCCATATCAAAATGGCAAATCCGATGGCAATTATCACTATGATAATCAAGGTTTGAGTATCCATAATCAAATAAAAATCCAATATCAAATTCCCAGTAATAATTTCGGGTACTTATTGGAAATTGGAAATTTTAATTGCTACTATTGTAGCATGAGAGATTTAAGAAAAACACTGCTTTCTTCGGTATTGTTTTGGGTGGTGTGGATGATAGTTGTGGTAGTAGTTAAACCACCAAGCGAACTATCCCTGATAAGCCCAAAAGAGATGCTGGCCTTTTTTATACCTTTTTCCCTGGCTATTTTCTTTCTTACGGCCTTTATATTCCAATCAACCAAAAGGGGCTTCCTCTTTACCTTTGGATTTTTGGTTATTGCCATGCTACAATTGGTGAAACTTTTAAACCTGTTCAATCTGACCCTGCTGATGGTTGCCCTGGTGTTTTTTGACAGATATTTTTCCGAAAGGTAAAGTTATGAACAAATTTTACATCACCACCGCTATTGATTATGTGAATGATGTTATTCATGTCGGCCACGCTTTTCAAAAAATCGCCGCTGATATTTTAGCTCGCTACTATCGGATTCGGCTGGGAGAAGAAAACGTCTTTTTCTTAACCGGAACAGATGAGTATGGCCAAAAAGCGGAAAAAGCGGCAGCAGAAGCCAACCTTACCCCCAAAGAATATGTACAAAAAATTTCTAATCAAGACAAAAACCAACAGGATGTTTTAAATATTTCTTATAACAGATTCATTGAAACGACAGATGATGATCACACTAAAGTCGCTCAAGAAATTTGGCACAGAGTAGAAGTGGCGGGAGATATTTATTTAGGAGAATTTAGCGGACTGTACTGTGCCGGTTGTGAGGCCTATTACAATGAGGGAGATTTAGTTGGTGGACATTGTCAATTCCACCCCAATTTAGAAATTCAAAAAATTACCGAGAAAAATTTCTTCTTTAAATGGAGCAGCTACCAGAATTTTTTAATTGAACTGCTGGAAAAAAATCCCGATTTTGTTTTCCCGGAAAGCCGCCGCCAAGAGATGCTCAATTTTGCCAAAAGAGGCATCCAAGATATTCCCATTTCCCGAACTTCTTTTAAATGGGGCGTTCCCGTCCTAAACCAGGCAGATCACGTAATGTATGTTTGGTTTGATGCGCTCACTAATTATTTAACCGGGGTCGGATTCCTACAGGATCCAGAAAAATTCCGAAAATTTTGGCCCGCTGATATTCATATTTTAGGTAAGGATAACGTCCGTTGGCACGCGCTGCTGTGGCCGGCAATTTTAAAATCAGCAGGACTCAAGCTACCAAAACAAATTCTGGTTAACGGATTTTTATCTTTAAACGGGCAAAAAATCAGTAAGTCTTTAGGAAATATTATTCGACCTTCTGATTGGGTTAAAAAATATAGCGCTGATGCGGTGAGATATTATTTACTGCGATATACTACCTTAACAGAAGACAGTGATATCTCAGAGGAAAAATTAAAAATTGCCTACAGTGCAGATCTGGCCAATGGACTGGGAAATCTAATTGCTCGGGTAGCTAAACTTTGTGAACAAAATAATATTAAAGCTAACCCTAGTTCTAATGTCTGGTGTGCTGATTTAGAAAAATATCTGGCAGAATTTAAATTCAATGAAGCCCTCAATGTAATTTGGGAGTTAATTGCGCAGGCAGATAAAAAAATTAATCAGGAAAAACCTTGGCAGCTGCAAGGTAAAAAATTACAAGAAGTCTTAGAAGATCTAGTTAAAAGAATTCAGGCTATTGTATATAACCTCCAGCCATTTTTACCTCAAACTGCTGAAAAAATCTTAAAACAATTCTCTGGACAAATCAAATCAGCGCCGCCGCTGTTTCCCCGCCTTGGCTAAAATCTTCTTACCAGGCAGAATAAGGATATGGAATGAAAAAACTTACGAAAGCAGAAAAAATAACAATTGACAGTTACAACTTATTTGCTCCCGAATGGGCAGCAAACCACGCTAATCAAGAATTCTGGAGAAAAGAGCTGGCAACTTTTAAAAGATTCCTCCCAGCAGGGAAAATTTTAGAGGTGGGTTGTGGCGGAGGAAGAGATGCACAAAGCTTAAGCGAAGCCGGTTATGAATATACGGGGACTGATATTTCAAAGGGATTATTAGAAGTAGCACAACAAAACAATCCTCATCTGACTTTTTTCTCAAAAAGTGTCTACGGATTAGACTTCCCAAAAGATCACTTTGATGGTTTTTGGGCCTCTGCAGTTCTACTGCATATCCCCAAAAAAAGAATCAACGAAGCGCTGGTTGGTATTCACCGGGTAATCCGCAATCAGGGAGTTGGTTTTATATCCATAAAACAAGGAGTAGGGGAAAAAATCTCCGATGGCGATGAAAAGTTTGGTAATAAATTTAGAAGATTGTTCGCCTTATATAAAAAAGGGGAATTTGCTAATTACTTATTGACCGCCAACTACAGCATCCTAGAAACTCAAGTTAGAGCTGACAGCAGTAAAACAGTCTGGTTAGTCTATTTCGTTCAAGCCATTAAATAGCTATGCTGATTGATACCCACGCCCATCTGGAATTTGACAGTTTTGCGAAAGACTACTTGGAGGTAATTGACCGAGCCAGATCAGTAGGAGTTGGGATTATAATCAACGTCGGCACTACACAGACAGCTTCACAGCAAGCCATTGATTTGGCTCAAAAACATGACTATATCTATGCGACTGTGGGAACTCATCCCATCGATCTGGGAAAAACAGTAGATATAGACATTAACAAAATGAGACAGTTAGCTCAATCTAAGAAAGTGGTGGCCATTGGCGAGTGCGGCCTGGACTATTCTCGTCCTAATATCAAGCCGCCTCATGAGCAAGAAAAAATTTTCAGCCTACAAATTCAATTAGCCCACCAACTGCGCTTGCCTTTAATTATTCACTGTCGAGAGGCCTGGAATGACATCTTCCCTTTTTTGAAAACTCAACTGCTTGCCCAACTGGCCCCACCAGGAGTATTTCATTGCTTTACAGGCAACCAAGACCAGGCTAAAGCAGCTCTGGAATTGGGTTTTTTTATATCTTTTGCCTGTATTGTCACTTATCCCAAAAATCAATATTTGAGAGACATCATTAAAATTCTGCCTCTGGATAAAATACTGGTGGAAACTGACTCGCCTTTTCTGCCTCCGCAATCACAAAGAGGCCAAAGAAATGAACCGGCCAATGTGGCCGAAGTTGCCAAGATCATTGCCCAAGTCAAAAATACAACCTTTGATCAAGTTGCCGGCCAGACTACAAAAAATGCCAAGCAGCTTTTCCGTCTTTGATAATTAACCAAAAATCATCCATAATTAGTCTGATATGCTCAACAAGGCCAAACAAAGTCTCCAGATTATTCGAGCCATTCAAGAGCAATATCAAGACTTTATTCATCTTGGGCTGGCAGCCTATATTGTGATCTTGGTCATCTTCATGCTAGCCAACAACATTTCAATAACTCCTGATCGACTGGTCATATTCTTACTGTTGGGAGCGGTTGCCACTGGCAGGGTTTTTTCATTCTTGAAAAACTGGGCGCCCTTTGTCCTCTTGCTCTTATCTTACGAGGCGCTACGTGGTTTTGCCTGGAATATAGGTCTGGAGCGTGTCCACGCATCAGATATTATAGAATTTGAAAAGACTGTTTTGGGGAATATTTACACTGTTCCATTACAAGCTGCCCTTTACCAGCCTGGCCAGGTTGCCTGGTACGACGTGGCAGCCGCAATCTTCTATTTTTTACATTTTGCCTTTCCGTTTGCGTTTGCTTTTTGGTTCTGGTTAAAGGACCTCTCACGTTATTGGGGATACGTTACCAGACTACTAGTTTTATCTTATGCTGGCTGGATTACTTATGTTATTTTCCCAGCTATGCCTCCTTGGCTGGCATCACAAAATCAGCTGTTGCCACCGGTCCATAAAATCATCACTGAAACTCTAGATAAACTGCTAATTAATTTCAATATTTCTCAAGTTTATCTGGCTATCACCCCCAACCCCATTGCCGCTGTCCCTTCTCTTCATGCGGCTTATGCCTGGTTGGCAATGCTGTTTACTTTTCAATTTTTCAAAAAATCGGTGGGAATATTCTTTATCGGCTATTCAGTAGTTCTATGGTTCTTGTTGATTTATACCGGAGAGCACTACCTCGTTGACCTGATACTGGGAGCAGTCTACGCCACTATTACCCATCTGGTAGTTGGTAGATTACTTGCCCCACGGTTGCATAGATTTCGTACCATTGTTTAGATAAACTGCCAACGTCCTTAATTTTTGGTATAATTGAGGCCAGCCATGAGAATAATATTGGCGCTTTTGTCTGGTTTAGTTGGCGGTTTCCTGTTAAGCCACCTGTTAACCAAACTTATTCCTCAAACTACACTCCGCTGGCCGGTTTTAAGCTTGATGGGCGGAGGTGTCATGTTTTTGGGCATTATAATTTTGGCTGGCGGAGGATTGGCAATACCAGATGACGCTGGCAGGCAAATATTGATCGGGTCTTTTACTGTGGGCGGAGGAATTGGTGCCTTATTTTACCAACTGCTTTATTTCGGATTCTTATGGGCAGAATCGCAAGAATCAGCTTTTGTTAAAAAACATCAGGCAAAATTCTTGAGATTTTTCGAAATTGTGCCGGGAGCGATAACTTGGCTGGTTATCACTTCTCCTGTCTGGCTATCTCTTAAACTGCCATTTTTTGTCGCCTACTTGATTTTGTTGGCTGATTTATACTGGTTCTTAAAATCGATCCAAATTTCTGTGTTAGTGTTTATTGGCTACAGCAAAATGAGGCGAGCCAAACAAACAGACTGGTTGACAAAATTATCAAATAACTTCTTTCCGGAATGGACTGGGATTAAACATCTAGTGGTAATTCCAACATACAAGGAGAGCTTTTACGTTCTGGATACTACCTTTGCTGCATTGGCAAATAGTGACTTCCCAAAAGATAAAATATATATTGCCTTAGGCGTTGAGGAAAGGGACCAGGCAAATGGGCTTGATATTTCACAAAAATTAATCTCAAAATACAGAAAAGCTTTTGGTGGCATCTGGGTGACAGTTCACCCTTATGGACTACCCGGAGAAGTTCCTGGTCCTGCTACCAACCGTAATTTTGCCTTACGTGGCGCCATTGAGGAGTTGCATAAAAAACACTTATCTTATCACGATGTGTTGGTAACTACTCTGGATGCTGACTTTGCAGTCAGTCCTAACTTTTTGTCTGGCGCAACTTATGCTTATTTTACCTGCCCTAAAAATGAGCGTGACAAGAGGAGTTTTACCGGAGTTTTTTTCTATAACAATAACTATTGGCAGGCAGCTGCTCCGATGAGGATTATGGCTACTGGGACAGCTTTCTGGCAATTATCGGAGATGGTCTGGAGCGATAAGTACATTAACTTTGCGTCCTTAACCATTAATTTATCCACTCTGATTGATCTTGATTTTTGGATACCAGATCGGGTTAATGATGATGCCGGATTTTATTGGAAAGCTTACTATCACTTAAACGGCAACTACAAAGTTATTCCTCATTATCTGCCTATTTCTGCCGACGCAGTCCAGGATGTGTCTTTTGTCAAATCTCTACAAAACCAATATTTACAGTTGAAGAGATGGGCTTATGGGGTAGAGCATATCCCTTTTGTAGTCCAAAAATATTTTGAGCATAAAAATATCCCTTTTTGGGACAAGACTTCTAAATTATTGTTCGTTTTTTGGATCTATGCCAAATGGGGGACATTAATATTCCTGGTAACTTTTGGGGCATTGATCATTCCTCTGGTATCACCGGAGTTCAGACAATCTGCTGTTTCATATAATTTGCCTTTCTTGTCATCATGGCTGTTGACTGCTGCCTTCTTAGGACTTTTTTCAACTGCTTATATTTCAGAAAAAGTAGTCCCCATCAGACCAAAAAACTGGAATAAACTGCAGTGGTTGTTATCATATTGCCAATGGCTACTTCTGCCAGTTACTTTAATTACCATTGCCTCTATTCCGGCGCTGGACGCTCAAACCAGGTTAATGTTGGGCAAATACATGGAGTTTAGAGTCACCACCAAAGTCAGGAAAGAATCGGGCGTGGCAATATGATGTATCTCAAAAAAATAATTTTGGCAATCTTGACCTTTTTTCAGCCGATCTTTTCAGACAGGTTAATTAGGCTCTGTGTTATTATTTCGGTAATTTTGATACTGGGTATGTCGCTTTTTATCTTGGTTAATTTAACCAAACTACCTCCTCAAGTTCCTCTTTTTTATACTCACAGCTGGGGTAAAGCGCAACTGGCACTTAGTGTTTTTCTCTTCCTGCCACCACTGGTGACTTTGTTTTTCTTGGTTATCAATCTATCCTTGGGAGCAAAATTTTTTCAAGAACAGCAGCTGATTGCCCGAGTTGCTGTCGGAGCTGTTTTAATTTGCGCCATACTACTTTCCATATCTATCTGGCAAATTATCAAGCTTTTGTCTTATTAACAAAAATTATGGAACAACTGTTGGCTCCATTTCTGATTGCTTTTATAATTGCTCTGATTGCTACCCCTATTGCCATCAAACTGGCTTTTCATTTTGGATTTGTTGATGATCCCAGAAGAAAGCACCCGGCTATTTTGCACAAGAGGATAGTCGCCAGAGCTGGCGGCCTACCATTATTTTTAGCTATCACCATTGGTGTCTGGCTTTTTTTGCCCATCAGCCAACAGTTGATTGGCATTATCATTGCCTCATTAATATTGGTAGCGGTTGGTCTGTTGGATGATAAATATGACTTGTCGCCGTTTTTAAGGCTAGCTACCAATATTTTGGCTGCTGTAATTGTAGTTTGGTCAGGGGTTGGCATCAGCTATATTACCAATCCATTTCCTGCCCCTGGCAACCCCTTTGGACTATCTCCTGTCATCCAATTGGATCAATTAATAAGTACTGTGAATTTTCTAGGGATAACAATTTCTATATCTCTGGCTAATATCCTGGCAGTAATCTGGATCGTTTGGGTAATTAATATGCTGAATTGGTCAGCCGGAGTTGATGGGCAAATGCCAGGGATTGTCATTATTGCGGCTATTTTTTTGACTTTGGTGGCTTGGAGGTTTGCTCAAGCTGGAGATGTCAGTCAAGTTATCATTGCCCGCTTGTCAATGATTGTAGCTGGAGCCACTAGCGGATTTTTGATCTTCAACTGGCACCCGGCCAAGATTTTTCCAGGGTATGGAGCCACCATCCTGGGACTTTTTTTGGCAGTTTTGGCCATCTTTTCTGATGGTAAGGTAGCCACAGCCATCTTGGTGATGGGAATCCCTACTGCTGACGCGGTTTTTACCATCATCAGAAGAATCAGTACCGGTAAATCGCCATTCAGGGGAGATCGAGGACATTTGCATCATTTGCTGCTTGGGCTGGGCTGGGGGCATCAAAAAATTGCCTTGTTTTATTGGTTGCTGTGTGTTATTTTGGGGTGGGCAGCCCTCAACTTGGACAGCCGTGGAAAAATTTTTGCCATAGTTGTCGTGGCAATTGCTGTTGGAGGAAGCATCCTATGGCTCACACGCTTTACCTTATCGCCAAGACTGCCAGACCAAGACAATGGATAAAAAACCTGGCAATTTTTGCGCCACTTATCTTTTCTGGTAAATTGCTGATTATCCCCAGTCTTATAATAGTCATCCAGGCTTTTGCCATCTTTTGCGGACTAACCTCTGCCATGTACTTTATCAATGATGTCTTGGATGCCCCTCGTGATCGACTGCACCCGTTTAAGAAAAAACGCCCCATTGCTTCAAGAGATCTATCAGTTCCAGTGGCCCTGGCTGTTGCCTTTGCTTTGATTTTGACTCTGTTGCCTCTTTCATACAATTTATCGGTGGGATTTTTTGTCATAGTTTTTACCTATCTGCTTTTGCAATTGGCTTATTCATTTATCGTCAAGCATGTCATCTTGCTTGATGTCATGTCTATTGCCGCCGGTTTTATTTTGAGAATTTATGCCGGCATTTGGGTGGTGGGGGCCCATATGAACATCTGGTTTTTGCTGTGCGTGGTGTCTATCTCGCTATTTTTGGCAGTGGGCAAAAGACGCAGCGAATTAACACTTTTGGCAGGAGAGTTGGCAGGCGCTCATCGTGCTACTCTGTCGCATTACCCGGAAATACTCCTGCATTCACTGACCACCATGTTTGCCACCGCCACCTGGATTTCCTACGCCATGTTTGCTTTTTTGCAGCCGCCGGTGGCATCTAAGTTAATCTACGGTGCTTTTTTCGATGAGATCATTCCGCCGCCTCCGGAGAGAAAATGGCTGATGCTGACTATCCCTTTGGTAATTTATGGGGTGATGCGGTATCTATATTTGATCTACGAGAAAAAGGAGGGAGAAAGTCCGGAAAGAGTACTATTGTCTGATAAACCCCTACTGGCAACAGTCATCATCTGGCTGCTTTTAACTGTTGGCATCATCTATATTCTAGGGGCTTAGATTTTTGAGGTTAATCCAATAATTTTATAAACCAGTTTGGCAGCGGTGGCGGCCGGATAATGCAAAGTTCCACCAATGATGGGCGACAGCTCCATGGCATCAAATCCCACTATATTATACCGAGGTAGGACTGTTTTGAGGATTGACATGACCTGGTGCCAAGTCAAACCTCCAGGCTCTGGTGTGCCGGTGGCTGGCATATAAGCCGGATCAAAACAATCCAAATCAAAAGACAGATAGATAGGACTGGCAGGTTTTGGTAAAAGTTTGGTAATTTTTTTTATAGCCAGCTCTAAATTTTCGTGCACTTCAGATGACCAAATTACGTCAATATCACGCGCCTTATCAATCAGTTTATGCTCGTCTTCAGAAATACTTCTGATACCAACCTCAACAATGCGGCAGCCCAGATCATGAATCCTTTTGGCAGAACAGGCGTGAGACAAAGGGCTGTCTTCCCATGTTTGTCGTAAATCTCCATGAGCATCAAAATATAAAACAGTCAAATTCGGATATTTTTTATGCACGGCTTTAACCGCCGGATAGGTAATGGAATGTTCTCCTCCTAGAATAACCGGGACTTTGTCTGCATCAACCACTTCTTCAACAGCCAGGTAGATATTATCATGCATTTTCCCTGGAAGGAGAGACACCATGACATCAGCCCTAGTATAAATGCCTGCCTGGTAAGAATTTTTTTTGAGTTCGTAGTCATAAGGTTCTATGTACTCCGAAGCATCAAGAATGGCCCTCGGTGCTTCTCTGGCGCCGGCCCGATAGGAAGCAGTGCCATCATACGGCACAGGAATTATCACAAACTTGGCTTGATCCCATTCGGCGTATTTAGTGGGGGTGTCAACTTCATTAATGATGAAATTGCGTCTACTGGGTTTTGGAGGAAGAATATTTTTTACCATTTAATATTAATGTCCAGTTCTGGTCCAAATGTAAATTCCGGGCGTTTTCTAGTCTTGATGGTTTTTTTACATCTGGCCATCACTGCTTCTACCAAAATCGGCAGGGCAATGGTCACCTCAGAAAAAACTTGGGCAGTATGCATTTTGGGATCATATTTGCCCCAAGATTGGGCCTCTTCAAAGGTTGATCCGGATAAGCCCCCCCATTGGGGAGCATCCTGGGTTATTTGTATGCCATATTTATGCTTCTTAAACCAAGTGTCTCGCGATGCTCCAAAATCGCGACCTAAAATATAGGATCCAGTGGCAGTTTGTTGGGTAAAGTTTCTAGCCACCCCTCCTCCTAAAATAATCACTCCGGTCCTACCGCCTCTTTTTTCGGTTTCTGCCACAATTTTGATCGTTTCAATCACATCGGCAATCACGTCAAATTGGGTGGTGGCACCATGATTATAGCGGGCAGCCGCCACATCCATGCCAATTACCGAGTCACCAATAGCCGGGCAGTAAAGAGGAACTCTCGATTTATAGGCAGTAGTAATAATCCCATCTTCTTTGGCAATTTTAGCCATAGCGCGACCATACAAATGTAAAAATTCTCGGGTGCAATACGGTCTATCTTCCAAGGTGGTAACAAATTCGCGGGTAAATAACTCCGACACATCAGCTCCGTGTTCTTTTGCTAGAACATCATACATCCTCACCACCCGGTTATCAAAAAAATTTACGTCTTCGCCAGTTTCCGGAGGATAATGATAGTGCTTGTTACCAATGGTTTCGTCAAAATCATGGAAAAATTGTGATCCGGTGGAAATATATACATCTATATATCTATTCTTGATTAAATAGGCCAAGATTCTCCTCATGCCAGCTGGAACAATGGCCCCAGAAACAGCCAAAAAAATGGTAGTTTTGTTGTCCAACATTTCTGTCCAAATTTGAGCGGCCCGAGCCAAGTTGTGAGCTTGAAAGCCAATTTTCTCCATTTTCCTTAAAATTTTGTCTGCAGTATCTGCTGGATCAGGGATAAACGGATCGGTGGGGGATAAAAACCAATGTTTACCATTGGTTATTTTATCTGAATAGTGCCTATCTGATCGACCATGCCTAGTGATAACTTCTGTCCAAACATGTTGTGCTACTGATCGATTCTTATTGGTTTTCTTGGTTTTTTTTTTCATTGTTCTTTTTTGGCGTATTGTACAGACACCCAACCTTCTTGGCCACTTTCAAGTTTTATTTTGGCCCAACCATCTTGTTCTTCTTGCACTTGATATTTCTCTCCATTGTTAACCCGACCAATTTCTGCAAAAGAAGTTCCTGCTCCTTTACGTACTCTCAACCACCCGGTCGGTGAAGAAATCATAATAGTGGCCTTACTTTTAGCAGATGCAGTAGCTGATGTGGTTTCTGGTAATGCAACCTGTTCTTGTGAAAGCCAAACTTGGGCAGTTAATTTGTAATTGGGATTAACATTAATTGGAATCGTTTTGGGAACAAAACTAGACCTGGTGATGGTTAGCTGGTGCGCCCCAGGAGATATTTCACGGGTGGTAAATGGCGTTGCCCCCACCTCTTTATCATCAAGGATGACACTGGCACCACCAGGAGTGGACAAAACGGTTAGGCCTTCTCCCACATCTAAAGTTAAAACTTCGGCAGAAGACGATGCTTCTGTCGGTGCAAAATTTCTGTTGGCGATGGTGAAAACTCCGGGAGATAGATGAAGTTTTGTTTCCCAATTGGCTGTTTCGGTTGATAGCTTCAAAGTATAATCACCGGATTTTAATCCGCCATTCTCATAGGGAGTTTTCCCCAATCTTTTATCATCCAAAAAAACTTCTGCTGTTTGATTTGACCTGACTTTTAATCCGGCTTGGGTTTTGGGAGGGAAAAATTTCCATAAAATTAAACCTGATATTATTAAGGTCCCAACAAGAGTTAAACTGATCGCTGATTTTTTATTCATAGTTTGTTTTATAACTTAACATATTTTATCAGGTCTGACAAGCTTTGCGCTTTAAGAAAGCCTTTGAGATACTAACCAGTGTGCTAAATCCCAGTTTCTCTCATCAGTCAGATGATAGTCAACCAGCTTTCCCCATCCCTCAAAAATTGCCCAACACAATGAAGATAGTATCCCACAGGTGGAGACATTAATAGTTGCTCCGGCATCTTCAACAACCGCTACTTGCATCTGGTCTTTTGGTCGTATTCCCATCCATTGACGATTACTGATAGTAAAATCATGAATTGCCATCCCCTGGTATTGTAAATGATTGACATCTCCGGCTAATGCTAGTAAATGCTTCAGCTTATCAATGATTTGTTTTTGCTGGCCACTGAATCGTCCTTGCAGACCAATTTCTTTACTATTGACTAAATAATCCTGATATAAAAATATACGCGTTTGTCTCTCATAAAAATTAACGGGAATTACCAATGACGCTTCTAGGGCTCCTTGGAAATATTGACACAGCCGCCTGAAATCATCCGTCTCCATGGTTAATTGTTGGTTGACATAGCGCCAATCATCAAACACTGCTTTTAAATCTACGCTGAAATTTTTTGGCAGACCCTCTCTCTCCATCAAAAAACTCAATTCACCCAAGGTAGCTACTGGTCTTTGACTAACACCGGGAAATCGGAAAATAACATCTTCTAACAACGGATGAAATAATATAGCAACAAAATTGGGTGGGTTGTGGCCAGAACCATTATCGAGGCGGTTTTTCAAAACTAACACCGGAAAACCCTGGTTTTGTTCTAAACTGGCTATCCATTCTCCCTTGGGCGGAGCATGTTCAGGTCTTTGTATTTCTGGATTTTGAGATAACATTTTTCTTAAGCAGTTATTGGGCTTCAATTTAGCATGTCGGGCATCATCTGGCAATACTTTTGATGCCATAGGCCAATTTGACATAATGTGCTACTTATGCTAGTATACTGCCCAGTCCTCCCTATAGGGGAGGCTTTTTTTGCCCCATCCTGGGGTGGAGTAAAAAAAGCTTTATGAGGACTAACACCTACAACCCGTCTGGCCGTGATACCAGCTTGCTGGTGGAATGGCTCATCTGGCAAGCCTCGCATCAGGCTGTAGCTTTCTATTTGTCTACTACCGCAGTGGTAGCTTGGTCACAAAACAAGCTGGCTGGTCAATCCCGATTAAATCGGGATCAATGGCAAAAAACCTTAGAGGCCAGCCCTCTGTTGCGTTTGGCTAGGCAATCAACCAGCTTATTGACTGTTGTCAAAAAAATGACAATATCACACTTGGTAGCCAGGCGGTCACCAATCAAAACCTCTCTACATCTGGCAGTAGTCGGGGTAGTGTTTCTAACATCATTTGCTCCCACCTTAGAGTTGCCATTTTTAACACCAAAAATCAGCCAAGCCAAAACTGTCTTGGCAGCTACTGTTGCACCGGCTTTTAGACCACCACTGGCCAGTTCTTATTTATCCCAAGACTTTTTTGCTTACCATCCTGGCAATGATCTAGCAGCTCCACTAGGTTCACCTGTTTTCCCAATCGCTCCAGGGAAAGTGACCTTTGCTGGTTTTCGCTTTGATGGGCATGGCAATACTATAGAAGTGGACCATGGCGATGGCTTAGTATCGCTATATGCACATCTAGGGGAGATTAAGGTAGCTAAAAATCAAGAGGTAGACAAACTGACAGTAATCGGTACTGTGGGATTAACCGGATTCACCAGCGGCCCCCATCTTCACGTTGAAGTTACTGATAATGGTCGCGCCATCAACCCCAAAACACTGTTGCAATAAACCTATCCCGTAGGCTAATTTAGCTGGCGGATCACTTTAGGTTAATTGGGTGCAAAATATCGCCATCACTAATTTCTATCTCCTCTGGTTCATCTGGAAATGACGGCCTATCTGGATAAAGCTGTCTTTCTTTGATCATTAAGTCTTCCAGAATATTTTTAAATTCTATGGGGGACTCTACGTGCTCTAAAATGATTTCTCGCTGGTCATATCCGGCCGTAAAAATAGACACTTTACCAGAATTCAAGCCATATCTTTCCATGGCAGTTTGATAAATAGCGATATGAGTAATTTTGTCATAGGGGATACTGACCAATTTTATTGAGTAAATTCCTTTTTTAATAATTACCCGCCGGTTGGTTAAAAGATAAGAAATGGCATTAACTAGATATAAAACTTTAAATAATCCCACTATGCCTATCACCAGTGGAATGGTTAAAACTGAACCAATGAGTTTGGCTTGGATATAACGCCGACCAATACCTGTGGCCAAAATAATCTCTTCGCCCGGTGCCAAAAGTTTGGCCAGCTTGGTTTTGAGCTTCTCTTTAATAGGTTGATCCAGGTAAGACATTACCTAGATTTAAGTATACCAGAACTTCGCCTAAAACGGCGATCCAATGATAACTTACTATTGAATTGTTGCAAGGTATCATCAGCAATAAATTGTCTAAAGCAAGACAGATCAGGCTGCCAACTATATTGTGCCACATCAATCATCAAATCATCGCCAACACTGATTCCCTCTTGCTCCAAAAGCGCCTTCTGCAAGGTGGCGGGGTGAAAAGTACATTTGGTGGAAATCCGACCATGGCGGTTGATAACTCTCTGCCAGGGAATTGGCTTCTCATCAGCCATGCGATGTAATACCTGACCTACGGCTTGAGCTGCCCTTGGCATGCCCACCAAGGCTGCCACTTGTCCATAACTGGCTACCCTGCCGGCTGGGATCATGCTAACGATCAGGTAAACTTTCTCCTTAAAAATCATGCTGATCCCAAAATTATACCAGTATTTGGGATTTAGCGAAGAGGGTACTTTTTAGTATTCCATGCCACCGCCATGGGCTGGAGCTGGCGGGTTTTTTTCAGGTAGGTCTGTCACAATTGACTCTGTGGTCAGAATCATAGTAGCCACAGATACGGCGTTCTGCAGGGCCGAGCGAGTTACTTTAACCGGATCAATCACTCCGGCTTGCACCAAATCTTCAAAATCATTTTTGATAACATTAAACCCTACGCTACCTTTAGCTTTCATAACTTCTCTGACTACCCATTCAGCTTCTGCCCCGGCATTTTTGGCAATTCTCTCCAGTGGCTTGGTGAGGGCGCGTTTCAGGATAGACACGCCAACTTGCTCATCACCGGCAACTTTCAAACTGTCCAGCGCTGGCATCACTCTGACCAATGCTACACCGCCGCCCGGCACAATACCCTCATCAACTGCGGCTTTAGTGGCAGCCACGGCATCAATCACCCTTTCTTTCTTCTCTTTCATTTCCATTTCAGTAACAGCACCAACATTGATAATTGCCACGCCACCAGACAATTTGGCTAATCTTTCTTGTAATTTTTCTTTATCAAAATCAGAAGTTGCGGTTTCGATTTCTTTTTTAATTTGAGCGATTCGGCTGTTGATCTGTGACTTAGTACCGCGGCCACCGACAATTATAGTATTATCTTTATCAGCAACTACCCGGTCTGCCCGTCCCAAATCATCTACAGTCACAGAGTCGAGTTTCCTGCCTAGATCTTCAGAAATAACCTTAGCACCGGTTAAAACTGCAATATCTTCCAACATGGCTTTTCTCCTGTCGCCAAAACCCGGAGCTTTAACAGCCAGAATATTAAAAGTACCGCGCAGTTTATTAACAACTAAGGTAGCCAGGGCTTCACCTTCAACTTCATCAGCAATAATAACCAGGTTTTTAGACACCTGGACAAATTTTTCCAAGAAAGGCAGAAGTTCCTGCATAGAGGAAATCTTCTTATCAGTTAAAAGGATATGGGCTCCCTCAACTACCGCTTCCATACGAGCCGGGTCTGTCACAAAATAAGGGGAAACATAACCGTGGTCAAATTCCATACCGTCTTTATAATCAACACTCATTTCCAAACCTTTTGACTCCTCAACCGTCACCACACCGTCTTTGCCGACTTTGGACAGGGCTTCGGCAATCATCTTGCCAATTGAGCCATCTCCCGCAGAAATAGTACCAACTTGCTCAATTTCCGCCTGTGCAGCGATTTTCTTGCTCATTTTCTTGAGCTCTGCCACAATTACTTCCGTCCCCTTTTCCAGCCCATGTCGCACAATCATAGGATTGGCTCCTGCAGTGATATTTTTTAAACCTTCTGCTACTATTGCTTGTGCAAGAATAGTAGCGGTAGTCGTGCCATCTCCGGCCACATCATTAGTTTTGGAAGCAGCTTCTTTAATAAGCTGTGCGCCCATATTTTCGAAAGGGTCTTCCAGCTCAATATCTTTAGCCACAGTGACACCATCATGAACAATACTGGGAGCACCCCATTTTTTATCCAAAGCCACATTGCGGCCTTTTGGCCCCAGGGTCGTTGCCACTGCTTCGGTCAATATATTAATCCCCTTTAGTAAGGACTGTCTGGCTTCTTCTCCAAATTTAAGTTGTTTGGCCATAATTTATACCCTATACTACAATTGCCATTAAATCGTCAAACTTAACCAGCTTTAGTTCGGCACCGCCAACCTTAATATCATCGCCAACCCATTTTTTGAAATAAACCCGATCTCCAGCAGCAACCGGTGAATTGATTTTGGTACCATTGTCAGTAATAATCGGAGCCCCCACTGCCAAAACTCGACCAATCTGGGGTTTTTCTTGGGCTGTATCTGGTAAAACTATCCCTGATACTGTAACAGTTTCTGCATCTTGCGGCTCAACCAAGACATAACCTGCTAATGGTTTTATAGAAACTTTAGCTTGAGCTGTTTTACTAGCCATATTAAAAATTAGTTACTAAAAAATTCAAACTAAACCCATCTTCTACCCTTCGTCCGCCAGCTGGCGGATCGGGTCTACGCGGGGCAAACAAAAACGAAGGCAATATATTCAAAATATATTACTTTCGTTCAAGCAGAAGTATAGCGGGAGTGCCAATTTTTGTCAATAACCTATAGTCATTGAAGAATGCCACCAGTTTTTTCTAACCTGTCTAGCCCCTGTTGGTAACAAGCCAGCACTTTGCGCCTAATATCATTGGGGTGAAAACGCAACTCGTATTTTGTAACTTTCTCCGTGGTTATTTTGGAGCGCATGTACCATAGTTGAAAACCCCTGGCAGGGGCCTCCAGAGAGCGTAAAGCGTTAAGGGTAAAGGATAAAGGCCACTGGCTAATTTGTTTTTCTTCACCTCTGGTACTTTTCGCTTTTCGCCCAAAAGCATGCGGTAAAAATGACCTAATCCACAAGTTGGCTTGCATAAACTTTTGGTAAGTTCCCCTTTTGTCAACCATGGGCACCATTTGCACTATCTCATGGGCAATAAACAAATCATGTGGCCCCATATCCAGGGCGCTTTCATCAATATACATATTAAGACAAATTTTATCGCCAACTTTTTGCTGCTGTGGAAACCTCTTTTTCCCTATGACGACAACAAGTAGTGTGACCAGTAATCTGGTTATCCATAGGGTACCGTTTGATGTTATGACCATTAAATCGATGTCGTCGTCTTTGGAAGTGTTTTGCATTGATAGAGCTCCAGTTATCCCAACTAGCCTCACAGAAGGAATAAACCCAATAACACCAGCTACCTGTTTGGCCAATATTAATTTTTTTTTAGCAAATTCTGATCTCTCGCCTCTTGATAAGATGACCTGTTTTCTGCCGGGCAAAAAATAAAAACCTTTCCGGGATTTAATCTTTTTGTTTTTTGTCAATTGAGATAAGGCTTGTCGAAGCTCCGTCACGCTCAATGGCGTTTTGGAGATTAAATAAAAATAGCACTCCTGTCGTGTCAGTGGATAATCGAAAACATCAGCATACACCAGCGTCGCTAAAATCGCTCTGTGGGCCTCTGGCATGGGCTTATCATATCATGGCAGTCTACTTATGACATGATTAGACAGCTGAAGCTTTTTTGTTTCTTGATAAAGAAAATAGCCATAGGCAATAAATATGGGCAAAAACACAATCGCGAACAATAATTCAATGGCAAAATCTATGAGTACCTGATCGGTAAAAGATAATACAAACCACACTAGATATTGGCTAGCTGACAGTATCAACAGCAAACAAATCGAAAAAAGTATCCTGACAAAAATCTTCCACCAATAACCCTTAACCATTTCCCTGCTCAATTTTATCGCCTGAACCCCTTTTTGATTCTCCAGAATAATTAAATAGGAAACAAAGCTGAAACTGATCCACAAATAAATTCCTGGAACGACCAGCAAAATAAGTCCAATAATTGTCATCAGACCAACCAATATGTTGGTCCACAAATAAACCCACAATCTAGACAGACCACTCCTGAAACTCTCCAAAACCCCAATAGATTGATGGCGACAAACCCGATCAATAGCAATAATTAAAGCTATAGCCCGAATTGCCTCGATCACTAAAAGACCAACTACTGCGAAAACTAAAAATAATAAACCAAAGCCTAACCGGGCGAAATTTACTTGATTAAATTGATCTCCTATATATTTTTCAGTAAATAGCGGTAGGGCCGGCAACCACAAGATCTCCACCAAAGCAGATAACAATTGACCAAACAACCCCATGCCCAAAAAGAGATTGAAGTTGGCGATGTATAGTTGCCAGCTGGACTTGAGAAGTTGTATTGGCCCCAACATCAAATTTATTACCTTGCCTTCTCACTTGTATTGTGAAATTACGGAACTGACGCCCCTGGCAGTAGTATCCAAAGCCTGTTTGATGGAAACTCCTGACAAAACACTGTTGACGGCGTCTTTGAAGTATTTAATAATCCGATCGTTAATGCCATTATCCTGGGTATTGGATGCCAAATACCAAGACCTGGCTGTTTGGGCTTGAGACAGCACTGGGCCTACAAAAGGATCGCTGGATAACAAGGAGGCTGCATCTGATCTGGGATGCGGTTCTCCAAATAAACGAATTTTGGTTTCCTCCCCGTAAGTCTTAATCACACTATTACGCTCAGTCAAAAATTTAACTAATTCCCAGGCGGGTGTTTGATTGGCACTTTTTGCAGAAACTGCCCAGGCCCAATAAGTAGACCAATTGACTTGTCCACCAGCTAGCTGGGGAACAACGGCAGTTTTGAAATTGAGGTTAGGATTGGCGGCCTTTATTTCAAAAACTCTCCATGAGGGCGCAAAATACAAACCCAAGTTCCCCGCGGCAAAGGCAGAGGTTGATGGTGGCCAGGTAGGATCCCAAGTCTTATCATCAGTTACAAATAAGGTGAAGAACCTCAAGGCATCTTGTGCCAACTCATCGGTAGGATTGGCAAAATCAACTCCGTTTTGTAGCATCATTAAACCCAAAATATCAGAAGCATGATCCACATTTTCAAAGGTCCCCAAACCTACTCCGGCAGTTTTTAATTTGCCAGTGGCAGGATCTTTAACAGCAATCTTAGCAGCCAGTTGTCTTATGCCGTCCCAGGTAACAGGTGGAGTGTTGGCCCCAGCTGCCTTCAGCAAATCTTCATTATAATATAGCACTAAAGAATCGAATGCTGCCGGAAGCCCATAATAACTGTTTCCCAGTCTTAGATCTGTCTTAACAGTAGGGTAAAAAGTTCTTTCCACGTCAGCTTGTGACATAATCGCAGCAGGTAATGGCGACAGGTCACTGGCAGTACTATTTTTAAACATCGGGACCCAGGTATTATGAATTAAAAACACATCCGGCCCATCAGCAGTGCCTAGCCTGGCTTGCAGCCTTTCCCGATATTGAGACAGCGTCTGCTTTTGGTAAACCACCTTGACATTAGGGTGGTTTTTTTGAAAATCAGCCAAGACCGGACGGAACACTGACTCCGGCTCCCACAAGCCCCACACCCTTAAGGTGATCTCTTGGGGTTTTGGCGGTTGCGAAAATGGTAAGTTAATACCAAAACGGGGAGCCAAAATTATGGCTATTGCCACTACTGTCCCTAATATCAGCGGGATAGCCAGCAATTTAAGGGCAGAAAAGCGATCCATTTATGTTATCATATGTGAAACTAAATGAAAGTGTCAACACCAAAGCTGGGACTTGGGCTTTTTGTCTTCATATTTTTGGTAGCGATTGTTATCTTAATTGCTGTTTTTGAAATAATTTTTGCAGATCGTATCTATCCCGGCGTAACTGTTGGCTATCTGGATGTTTCAGGTCAAACTGTCAATCAAGCTACCTCCAAACTACGACAAGCGTTTTCTACCAGAACTCAAACTATTAACTTATCAACAGACCAAACTAACTTCATCATAGAGCCGCAGCGATTAAATTTTTCTTATGACGCCAGTGCCAGTGCCCAGTTGGCTTTCAGGCAAGGAAGAGGTAAAAATTGGCTGGAAAACCTCCGCATAAAAACTTTATGGTGTTGCGCCAAAAAGCAAAATATTAATTCTCAAGTCGATATCAGCCAAGACCATTTGCAAACGATTATTGATAAGTTGGCAGAAAAAATAGATTTGCCAGTTCAAGAGACAGTCATCACCATCAAAGATAATCAGCTCCAAGTCGTGCCGGGTAAATTGGGACGCAAAGTTAACAAGGCACAAACGAGTCAAGTGATTTTAGATTATTTATCTATTAGAAATAACCAGTTACCTACCATAATCACTGATCTTGTCATCCCTAAAGTTGGGCCAGAGCAAGCCCAACAAGCCCTACCTGATTTAGAAAAATTAATCAACTCACCTCTTATTTTGGCAACTGGTGAAATGCGCCGGCAATATAATAAGGAAGACCTGCTCTCATTGTATGCTTTTTCTAACCAAGGACCCTTAATATCATGGCAGGTAGGATCATCCTCTATGGTGATCAACCGGCTGTTAACTTATGACCTTGGTGACCGCCAGCCAATTTCCCTTTTACCTGATCAGGAAAAAGTTCATCAACTAACGGACACACTAGCCAAGCAAATAGACCGGCCAGCTCAAAATGCCATCTTCATTTTTGAAGCAGGTAAGGTTACTACTTTCAAGCCGTCTCAAGAAGGTAGAAAGTTAGATAAAGATCAGACTAAAAAACTGATCACTGAAGCTTTGGTTGGGGCTGATGTTTCCAGAAATATCCAACTACCGGTCCAGATCTCTCCTGCCCAAGTTACCACTGAATCAGTCAATACTCTGGGTATTAAAACATTGTTGGCAAGAGGGGTTTCTCATTTTGCAGGATCTAGTGCCAACCGTATCTATAATGTCAGGTTAACTACCAATCGTATCAATGGAACTCTGGTGGCACCAGGAGAAACCTTTTCTTTTAATGATGTCGTGGGAGAAGTTTCTGCAACTAGTGGTTTTAAACCAGCCTATGTCATCAGATCAGGCCGCACCGTACTTGATGATGGTGGTGGTGTTTGTCAAGTATCTACTACTCTTTTTAGAGCTGTTCTTTACGCCGGATTACCAGTGGTGTCCAGAACTGCCCATGCTTACCGAGTAGGCTATTACGAACAAGGGGGTTTTGCGCCAGGACTTGATGCCACAGTTTATGCACCAAGCGTAGACTTCGAATTTAAAAATGATACCCCGTCATATATACTCATACAGGCTTACATTGCTGGAGCTACTCTTTATGTTGATCTGTATGGTACCAATGACGCTAGAATTGCTAAATTATCCACGCCTTTGGTGACTAATCAAACTCCTCCACCGGCTGATATGCGCCAAGAAGATCCCACCCTAGCCAAAGGACAAGTCAGACAAGTAGACTTTCCTGCTTGGGGGGCAAATGTCACATTCACCAGAACTGTGATTAAGGACGGTAAAATCATATCCAGTAATAAATTCTCATCTTTCTACAGACCGTGGCAGGCTGTATACTTAGTGGGAACCGGGCAATGATCTATGGTTATTTTGGCTATCGAAACTAGTTGTGATGAAACTGCCGCTGCAATCGTTGATAATGGAACACAAATTTTATCCAATATTATTTCTTCATCATCCGCTATGCATCAACAATACGGAGGAATTGTTCCGGAGATTGCAGCCAGGGAACAAGTCAGGATGATTATTCCTATTATTGAATCTTGTTTATTACAGGCAGGGATAAGCCACAAACAAATAACTGCCTTGGCAGTGACAGCTGGACCAGGCCTTATTGGATCTTTACTGGTTGGCGTAGAAACAGCCAAAACCTTGTCATGGCTTTGGCAAAAACCCATCATTCCAGTTAATCACCTGGTGGGGCATATCTATACGAACTGGATCAATCAGTCATCAGCCACCAGCCATCAACCTGCTGGAAAAGTGAGGGCTGTCAGTCAAACCACAGTAGACGCTCCCCGTTTTCCTGCTGTCTGTCTGGTAGTTTCAGGCGGGCATACTGATTTGGTACTGATGAAAGGCCATGGTCAGTTTAGATATTTGGGCGGGACTCGCGATGATGCAGCCGGGGAGGCTTTTGATAAAGTCGCCCGGCTGCTCAACTTGGGTTACCCTGGCGGGCCGGCCATTGAGCAGGCAGCGACAATGGGAAACGCTGCCGCATTTGACTTACCTCGGCCAATGATTGACAGTCTTGATTGGGATTTTTCCTTTTCCGGATTAAAAACTGCTGTTTTAAACCATGCCAGAAACCAATCTTTACCAAAACAATTTCAGTCTGATATGGCCGCTTCTTTTCAGCAAGCTATTGTTGAAGTGTTAGTTAAAAAAACTATCGCCGCCGCTCAAAAATTTAAGGCCAAGTCCATTATTGTCGGCGGTGGCGTGGCTGCTAACCGGCAATTAGCCAACAATTTACAACTAACAATTAACAATTTACAACTAACAATTAAATTATTTGTCCCTTCTCCCCAACTGGCCACTGATAATGCCGCGCCTATTGCCACTGCTGCCTATTTTGCAGGGCAACCCACTGACTGGAGAAAAGTTTTTGCCGATGTCTCTCTATCTTTGGAAAATTTAGCATCTGCAGTATAATTAACTACTATGGACAAGATTTATAATTCGAGTAAAGCGAGAATTTCAAGCTCTGCTTATAATCAAAAAGGGCCGGAGGAGAAATGGTATAAGCAAAGCTTGAAAATTTCTTCAGAGGAAGAAATTTATAGATTCTGGGAAGAAAATGGCTTTTTTAAAGCTGATCCCAGCTCAAATAAAAAGCCCTACTCTCTCCTGATGCCTCCTCCTAATGTCACTGGAGCTCTCCATTTAGGCCACGCCATGCAGCACTCTATCATGGATGCCATGGCTCGTTTTAAAAGGATGCAGGGATATGATGTATTGCTT
>CAZXEC010000001.1:43117-48907 GCA_964639595.1 uncultured Gammaproteobacteria bacterium | reverse complement strand
TTCTACCCGGAGTTGACCATGCCGGAATTCAGTTTGAAGGCACTTTAAATAAACAGCTGGAAAAAGAAGGGTTATCCAAGCAAAAATTAGGGCGGGATGCATGGCTAAAACGGGCCTGGGCTTTTAAAGAAGAATCTTATAATTCAGTTTCCTCAACTTGGAGAATGATGGGGTTATCTGCAGATTGGGCCAGAGAGGTTTTTACCCTTGACCCAAAAGTAGAAAAGGCAGTATTGGAGGAATTTAAAACTTTTTGGGAGCAAGATCTACTTTATAAAGGAGCCTACATCGTCCAGTGGTGCCCAAAGGACCAAACAGCCATTGAAGATCTAGAAATGGAGTATGAGGAGAGAAAAGAACAGTTCTATTATATTAATTATCCTCTTATTGAAGATCCAAAGAAATTTATCACTATAGCTACAGTGAGACCCGAGACAATGTTTGCTGATGTAGCAGTAGCTGTTAACCCCAAGGATACAAGATACAAAGACTTGGTTGGCAAAAAGGTGCTCGTTCCTTTTGTTAAAAGAGAAATTCCGATTATTGCTGACGAGTTAATAGATATGCAGCTGGGCAGTGGCGCTCTGAAAGTTGATCCAGCCCATTCTTTGGTAGACTACGAGATCGGTAAGCAAAATAACCTACAGATTATTCCAGTTATTGGCAAAGATGGCAAGTTAAATGAAAATGCAGGTCAATTTGCCGGCCTTAAAGCCCAAGAAGTCAGAAAAGCCATTATTGAAGATCTAGAAAAACAAGGGCTACTGGTTAAAACTGAAGACACTACCCATTCTGTACCTGTTTGCGAGAGATGTAAAACTACCATCGAACCCCTTATTTCCGAAGAATGGTTTGTCAAAATGAAACCATTGGCTGATAAAGCTTTAAAACGCCTGCATGAGGTTAATTTTGTACCTAAAAACTACCAAAAAGTTTTAACTGATTGGATGAAAAAGATTCATGACTGGTGCATCTCCAGACCTTTGTGGTGGGGATATAGGATCCCGGTTTGGTACTGCCAAAGATGTAATCCAAATCATTTAGTGGGAAAGGATAAGCAAAGCTTGCGACCTAACGGTCTTAAATATCTGATTATCTCCGTGGACCATCCTGCGCAAAGCTGTCAGACTTGCCAGTTAAATGAATGGGTTCAGGATGAAAACTTACTTGATACCTGGTTTTCTTCCGGACTTTGGCCAATGGCAACATTAGGCTGGCCCACCTCCGCCAAGGCTACGGCGGGTAAACCAGACCAAACAGAAGAATTTGAAAAATACTTTCCCTGGGATTTTGCATTAACTGCTCCGGAGATTAAATATCTCTGGATAGCCAGAATGATTATGCTTTCACTTTGGTTTACTGACAAAATTCCCTTTGAGAATATGTTTTTCCATGGCATGTTGCGGGATCTACAAGGCCGAAAGTTTTCCAAATCTTTAGGTAATGGGATAGAACCAAACGACTTAAGAGTACAATGGGGCACTGATGCACTTAGAATGGCCCTCTATAGCTACTCTGCTCCCGGACGTGATGGTCGGGCTTCCAAGCAAACTATGGATGAGCGAGCTAAACATTTCCGAAATTTCTCCACCAAATTAAGAAACATCTCTAGATTTATTGTTGATTTAAAACCAGAAGGTGCTAAAAATTGGGATGGTAAATTACCTCCTGAACCAAGGCATAAAAATGACGAGTGGATTTTGAAAAAATGCGAACAAACTATTAAATCAGTTACCAGGAATATTGAGAATTTTGAATTGCATATAGCTTCTGAATTAATTTGGGAATTTATTTGGCTCGATCTAGCAGATAATTATATTGAAAAAACGAAAAACCGGCGTGACCAGGCCCAACCGGTTTTAGAATATGTTTTTACAACCTGCCTGGAGCTACTCCATCCGTTCATGCCCTTTATCACTGAAGAACTCTGGCAAAAGCTCCCCCATCAAGGATTATCAATTATGGTGACGAAATGGCCTGAAGCTTATGAGGCTTGAACAATTACCGCAATATTTACCGCATATTCCCCGCGAAAATACCCGCATACTCTTATCACTTATTTTAGCTGTTGTAGTAGTCTTTTCTCTTTTATCCATCCAAGATAAACCTACTAAAAATACCAAGTTTGACCATCTTACCAGTCAAATTGTCCGTGACCCCACTAACTCATCTCTGCACCAACAACTTGCTAATTTGTACCTGGAAGGCAATAACCCAGATATGGCCATGCAGGAGATACTCTTGGCTCTAAGATACTCTTCTGCCGACAGCCAAGAGCTGGCCAGCCAAAAAGATCAGATCTATGCCCTACAACAAACGCCGATCAATATCCAGGACAAAATTAGCAAGTTGGTTCAAACAGTCAAAGCATATCCATCCTACCGCGATGGATATTTAATGCTGGGGATTTACTATTGGCAAGTTTACCGAGATGAACAGGCCAAAGCAGCAATCGAAGCCGCTTTGAAAATTGATCCTAATTATCAGCTAGCTAAAACTGTCAAGAAAATTATCTCTGCAAGAAATTAAGATGTAATCCCTTTTGGCGCTTCTGGAGTCTCTGCTGGTGGAGTACCTTCTTCTGCAACAGCTTCTGGGATAATTGGTGCTTCTGGAGTAATGGCAACTTCTTCCTTCTCTGGCATCACTGGCTGGCCGATGTGGACAACGATCTGCTCTGGATCAACTTTCACAATAACTCCTGCAGGGGTATGCAGATCTTTGACATGAATAACATCACCTACTGCATTGAGGCTGGAAACATCAACGGTAATTTTTTCTGGTAAATCAGTTGGCAGGGCTTCCACCTCTAACTCTGATAGCTCTGCCAAAAGTACGCCTTCACCCATGTTCACCACAGGAGACTCACCAATAATTTCCACAGGAACATTAACAGCTACTTTTTCAGATAAGTTGACCTGGTAAAAATCAATATTTAAGGGCTTGTGATAAGCCGGATCATATTGGACATCATGAATCAAGACTGGCCGTACTTTGTCGTCGTTGATGACCAGATCAATTAAACCAGTCTCTCCTGCTTTGGCAAAAATTTTGACAAATTCCTCTGACTTGACTGAAACTGACACAGGATCTACATCGTGGCCGTAAATATGACCCGGCAACAAACCCTGTGACCTTAATCTGTGGACTTTTTTACCTAAAAAATCTCTTCTTTGAGCTGATAATTGTAGCCTTTGCTGCATAATGTTTTTTATCTTAAAAACCCAATCTTGAAAGTTTGATCGGTAGACAAAGTGTTAGTATAACTGATTGTACCTTCTTTGACAACCCCATCCCCATCAACAGCAGTATCTGGCTTCAAAAATCCCGGATAATCTATACGCACTTGCACCGGGTCCTGATCTGTTCCTGGTTGTTTCTGGATATATAGCGAATAACTACTGCGCATATTATCCAGAGGCAAGCGCCCGGAATTTTGATATTCAACAGCAACGCGCTTGGTTTCACCTACTGCCACGTCTACCAAGAAACCATAGCTATGTCTGTTGTTCTCTACAGCCTTTACTACCTGAATAATACTACTCTCTTGGCCATCGATCACCAGACTAGTTAGTTGGCTATCCAAAGGCACCAAGACTCTAACCCAAGCTCTATATCTACCTGCTGGCCATGTTTGAGAAGGGCTTTGATTTGAGTAAGTAATGATTAGCTGATTGGAAACTTCCCCTGTCTTGGCAATAACATTATTAATATCCATGGACCTTTTCAAGAAATAGTTTGCTTTATTGGCTCCGACATTGGCTTCAACAATCGCCAGCCAATCACATATGCTGACAGAATCACATGGCATATCCTGTACAGCCCCGTCCCAATTTTGGTTATGGATCGTCTGCGAGATTTGCGCATCGCCAAACCAAACCAATAGATGTTTTTGCTCTAAGTTTTTTTGAAAAGCTGACAATAATTTTGGCCACTGGCCAAATTCAATACTAGACACCCTCATCAAGATTTGCCGGGAAAGCGCCGATAAAAAATCCCTTTTATTGGTTGACCCTGGGAAAAAACCGACTTCAGAATAGTATTCGGCCTTTTCAAAAATATTTCTGGAATTAATCTCGCCTCCGAAATCTGTCAAGTTAACCGGTCCGATAATATCCAGCATATCTTTGAGTACATTCAGGTCTATGGCAATTACGCCATCCACTTTTTTGCCAATTTCTTTATCAAAAAAGGAGAGGGCCTGACGAGCATTGGTAGGAAAATCCAAACTCCAATTAGAATCTCGCAAGTACCACCTGGATTGTTCCAGGTATGTTTTCAGGGGGGCAGGCGGAGTAATAACCTCTTTTAGATTACCATCTGCAACGTAAATATCAGATACTGCTAAATCTACCACCTTACCCTTATTAGTAGTTAATACCCCATATGAACCAATAAATCCCCCGCCCGGTCTTAGCTCTGCATTATTCTGGAACAGTAACAGGTACGATTTCTGCTTATCCAGACCCAAGAAAGAAGGCATGATACTAACTGCTGCTTTGGCTTGGTCCAGTTTCAGGTCAACCTTATCCAGCAGCATCTTAAAATCACCGACTTTACTAATCAACTTAATATCCCCGGCTGTCAATGTTTTCAATTCAGCTTGAGCCAATTGTATTTCTGTTTTTGCTTTGGTTAAAAAATTATCAGCGCTATCGAGTAACACATTGGCCTGGGTGGTTGCTCCGTTGCTGCTGATGATCTGACCAAATGATTTAAAGTTCAGGGCAGCATCAGACGCATTCGTTAAGGCTTTGGCCACGTGTTGACCACTACTTAAAAAACTGGTTAAATTACCATGCAATTGTTTTTGCCCAACACCCGCTGTCCATCTATAGTAAAGCAAGACTTGCGAGGTTTGTGCTAAAGAATCTCTGGCAGATTGGGCATATTGTCTGGCCAACTCAAATTGGCTGGCCTCCAGAGAAACAACAGCTTGACCAATTAATTTTTGCCCCTGCCAGAGTTGATATACAGCCAGCATACCTGGTATGACCCCGAATAAAACTATCAGCAAAACCAAGCAATAAACAATTGCTTTGCCAAGCCAAGGCTTTTTGTGGTTGTTGTCGACTGCCACCAAGGGGCCAATGTTTGGTTCATAGCCAATACTGGGATGTTGTTGGGTGGATAAAAATGAATCCAGTGTTTCTGCCAGGCCATGATCTAAAGAGGTCGTGGCATACCAATTTAAATTGTGGTCGTTTTTATCCAAATCAGCTTTACCTAAAGCTAGTTTGGTTGAGGCTGCTCCACCTTGAAAATTAACCTCTTTTTTAGCTGGCAGTAAGCCCTGGAGGATATTAATAAATTGGACAACAGTAACTTCTCGCGGGTTTAACAAAGTAAAGATTTGGCCTGATCCACCATCTAGGCAAAACACTTTCACTATGCCTTCTATCGCATCATCTATGAAAGTTGGGTGGACTACCTCTAGGCCATCTCCTATGACGATAAATTCGTTACCATATAATCCCTGGCTTATTAGTTGGTTAACAGTAGATCGAGCGGATAAGTTCATCCCCGGACCATAAACGTCAGCCAACCTGACAATTCTGGCATCTAGGCTAAATTCTCGGACATACTGCATCACTAATGTTTCAGAAAAACGCCTACCCTCTAACAAAGAGGGTGCCGGGTAGTCTTTGTCCAAACCAAGTTCATAGTAAATGTTGGCAGTGGAAACCAACAGGAATTTTGAATTGCAAGCCCTAGCCAGTTCCAAAAGGTTTCTAGTGCCCAGGGAATTGGTCATTAGCGTACTTAATGATAGGGCATCCAGATTTTGAT
>CAZXEC010000001.1:3943-43107 GCA_964639595.1 uncultured Gammaproteobacteria bacterium | reverse complement strand
AATACTTAACATCTCCAACGTGTTAACGACCTCCTCAACCGAATGCTGATGATAATTTTCGACTATCGCTGCATCAATCCCTTCTTCCTCAAAGATATTAATGTCATCCAAAACTCGCTTAATCGGATTATCACCCGCTAAATGGAAAATATAGTCTATTTTGCCGATGGTGCTGTTTAATGCGCCGTTGATGTCCAATTGCAAAAACTTAAATCTGGGATTGGCTGTTAATTTATCTATGGAATTTTTGCTCCCGGTAATTAAATTATCCAGACAATAAACAGTCGCGTTGCAAGCCAGCAATAATTCACACAAAGACGATCCAATAAAACCGGCGCCGCCAGCAACTAATACTTTAGATCCAGAAATATGGTTCTTGCATTTTTGTAGATCTGGTTTTTTGTCTAACAAAGAAAAAATCATACAAAGAAATTTATTAACATCTAGCATTAAAGTATGACATGAAAACGAAGATAGCAAGTACTAGAAAATCCTATTATGACAGTGTTTGCGAATGAAAAGCAGCGTTAGATATTTTTGTATTTCGTTTGAAAAAGTAAGTTATTAAAAGTTACTGTCAATCGCTTTGTTTGCTAGTTTGTCCGCTTCTTTATTCTTTTCTCTCGGTAACCAACTGTATGATACAGATTGGAATTTTCCTTCTAACTCTTTTACTTGTAAATAAAAAGCTCTCATTCTTTCATTCCTAACTTTGTAATGGCCGTTCAATTGTTCTACCACTAATTGTGAATCCATCCTCACATCAATGAGCCAATTTTTAGTATCCATCGGGCAAGCCAGGGTTTTAGCCAGATCTGGACAATTTTGAATAACCGAGGTTAGGGCGGCAACTATTCCCTGATATTCTGCTTCGTTATTGGTCGCTTCCCCTAAATACTTGTTTCCTGACAGTAATAATTGGCCGCTTTGATCTTTAACAACATAACCATAGGAAGCGGGCCCGGGGTTACCTCTGGCCGCCCCATCGCAGTAAATAGTAATATGAACCGGACTTCGTCCCATATATTCAGGAGGCTCTAGCAGTTTATCACTTTCTGGCTTAAACATCAGTTGATAGGTTTTTTAGATTTTATTATTTTAATATTTGCTAGCAACAGTAATATTAAAATATACACTTCTGAAAAGCCAGTTATTATTGCCGCTGCCAAATATCCATAAAGGGGAATAAAATACAAATTTAACACCACATTCAGTACTGCCCCAGAGCCATAGAAAAATATCAACAGCTTTTGTCTTCCCAAGACTATCAATATCCACATTAGCAGTGACGTCAGATAAAAAACCGGCAATTGCCAGGCAAAAATTACTAGGGCATCAACCGATCCTAAAAATTCCTGGCCGAAAAACCAACTAATTGCCAACGGTCCAAAAATTGTCAAACCGGCTGTGGCGGTTATTCCTGCTAAAAGTAACACTCCTGAAGAGATCAGGGCTGATTTAATGAAATTAGCCATCCCTATTTGGTATTGTTTAATCAAAACTGGATAAAGAGCATTGGTAAAAAAGATTGGCGCCACCAAAGCTAGATCAAAAAATCGATACGCTAAATTATACAATCCTACCTCAACTGCCGGCCTAAAAATCCCTAGAATCACCGTGTCAATCCTGAAATAGATTTGAGTAAAAACCAACGATAGTCCTAATGGCCAGGATTCCTTAATGAAACTAAGGGCAATCCGTTTTATTAATTTTGGGAAAACCCAACCCAGTTTGCCAATCAACTGATAGAAAGATGCTACTACCATGACCGTGTCCGCTGCAATCAGCGACCAGGTTAATACAAAAATGTCCACTTGAGACCTGGTAACAAAAAATATCAAAGATAGCTTAAGGGCAGAACCAATTGTTTGGGCAATGACCATTTTATCGTAACGGAGTATGGCTTGAAAAAATGCATTGTTTGTTAGAAGCATGGCCTGGGTTAGTATGGTCAGGGAGGCTGCTAGTATGCCAAGTTTCACTTGTGGGGAAAAACCCTGGCCATTTTGATAGGGGAGCAGCGCACTTACAACCACCACCACCAGTATTAAAACCACTGACATGGCTAGCCTAATGGCCAACAAATTGGACATGACTTCTTTGGCCCGATCTTCTTTTTGAGTAATGTATTTTACGGCAATAGCGTTCAAACCAAAATCCGTTATTAAATAAAATATTTCTACTACAGCAAAGATCTTGACAAAATCACCATAGCCTGATGCACCCAAAGCTCGACTGACCAAAACTACCACGACAAAGGTGGTTGAAGCAGTGATTAACTTACCAAGGCCTTGAATTATAGTGTTGGCAGCGATTTTAATTGAAGTGTCCATATTTTAGCTTAACAAATTGTAGCACAATGCTAAGACTTATCAGAGGATAAAGCCAGACCCAATGATATAAAAAACATCAACTGCCCTTGCTGCAGCGTCCACAGGTAGTGATCAAATAGGCCCAGTAGCACTAAACCTGACATGGCCAAAAATACAATCTGCTGTTTAGCTCTTGCTGGGAACTGGATGATATTTTTAAACGCCATTGTCAGCAGGCCCAGTATCATCAGCAGGCCAACCATACCATGTTCAGTCGCTATCAGTAAAAAAATATTATGCACTGGTTGCATCCATCTAATTGTTTCTTGCAAAGGAAAATTTTGTGGTAGCAGGTAGAGAAAATTGGCAGGTCCAATTCCTATTATAGGACTATGAGATATTATAGCCAGAGCGGCGGCATTAAGTTTTTGCCTTAAGATGAGACTGTGTGTATCAGTGGTGGTGATTGATAAGAATCTGTCAAAAATAACAGGCCAGGTCATCCATATAATAATTAAGGTGGCCAAAAAAGTGGTTATTAACTTGGTCTTATCCACTCTGGCAAATAGTCTGGCTGGTTTTTGCCATAAGACCAGGACAGTAACCAATATAGCCAATACCACCCACGCCGAACGAGAAAATGAGATAAAAACTGTTGACAAAAGAAGCCCCACAGTAGCAAAGTAGGTCCATCTCACAGCTGCTGTCTGTAATCTGATGTGCTTAGCAAAACCCAACATGATAATCAAACACCATGTTAAAAAACCAGCCAAAACATTGGGGTGGGGGAATGTGCCGTAAGGCCTAAGTAGTTGAACACCATTTAAATTTACCAGGGAAATGCCCGGGGTAGATGGGTTAAAAGTTCTTTCTCCTAAAATCCATAGGTTAAATGACGATTGAGTCAAAAACTGTCCCCATGCCAAAAAACTTTGTAAAACAGCTCCAGCAACAAACAATACCAACGCCATTCGTAAATCGATCCGCTGCCAATTACAAGATACAAACAAGGTCAGGCCAAATAATTCAAATAATTTTACTACTTTTATCCAAGATGCGCCAGTGCCGCTCAACAATGCACCTAAAATACTCCACACGAGAAAAAGCAGGATTATTCTAAATCCGACAATATGCTGTAGATTTTTGAAATTATTTCCCATAACTGCCCACGCTGTTATTAGTAGAATAGCCAGGTCGGTCAGATAGATAGTCGGGGATAGGTAGTCTATTCTCAAACCCCAAATGTAGGCAAATTCTGGCCAAAAATGTTGACCCAGTTGAATTGGTAGAATCAACAACAGTAAATAGAAAAGTCTGATATCCCAGGCAACTCTATGCCGGGTTGACCAAAGCACTGCCAAATCTAACCCTGGAGATTTGGTCATTGGCCAGCTGTCCGAGGCTTAATGATCAAGCGACGATTTTCTCCCTCGCCTTCTGATTCTGAAATGACATCTGGATGATCAGCCAACACCATGTGTATAATCCGTCTTTCTGAAGAAGATAAATAATCAAGCCTCTGCGGTCTTTGACTTGAAACTACCTCTTGGGCAATCTGTAGGGCCTTGTCGGTTAAAAACTCTTGCTTCTGACTTCTCCAGCCACCAACATCAACTACTACCGGCACCCAGCTGCCAACTTTCTTTTGAAGAGCCAGTGACAGAATTAATTGTAGGGAGGACAGGGTTCTGCCATGATAACCAATCAGCGCCCCTAGATCGTTACCGGTAATGTCAATGTTGACAGCATCATCTTTGGCCGTTGCGCCAATATTTAACTGCAGCGGTAAAAATGAGGCCAGCTGATTGGCTAATTCTTTGGCTGTTTTGACAATTTGGTCATCCATGGTTCCAGGCCCCCCAATCCTGTTATCTTGTACTGTTGTATAATACCAAAGATCGTTAAAGTATTCCAGAACACAGCCAAACCAACTGGCAGTTGATAAGAAATAAAACCAAACATCAACGGCATCAAAAATAACATCTGACCTTGTATTTGGGTCATCATTTCTTCAGTACTTTCTTTTTCTTTAATCTCTTTTTTAGAATCTCGCACTGCTACCACTGGCGGTTTGGGCATCATCATCTTGGATTGGACCAGTTGCAGCAAGGCAGTGCCAACCGGGATCAACAATATCCACCAACCAATTGTCTGCCACTCCATTGGTCGGGAAATTAGACTAGTTCCTAAAAAATTGACGTTGAGAGTTTCGTCCAAACGCAAAAAGCCAAAATAGGCTACTTGGTTGTTAAAATGCTCAACAAATTTACTAATGCCACCATCCCCACCCAACACAGAATTGAATACATTATAAAGAGCAATAAAAATAGGCATCTGTAAAAGCAAGGGTAAGCAGCCAGCCATGGGATTTATACCGTGTTCTTTGTAGAGTTTTTGCTGCTCTTGCATATGGCGAGTTTTATCGTGACCATATTGTTTCTTGATAATTTCCAAGTGGGGCTTAAGCTGAACCATTTTCTGGGTGCTTTTGATTTGTTTGGCAGTAAGCGACCACATCAGCAGGCGGATAAGAACGGAAATTGATAAGATTGACCATCCCAAAGGCCCCGGTAAACCAACCAGCACAAACAATTTATAAAGGCCGACCAATAAATTAGTGATCGGCGCAACTAGTATCAAATTGCCTACAATGCCAATAATTTCCATAGATATCTATTGGGTCTTAACTGGGTCGTGCCCAAAACCACCCCAGGGGTGACAACGAGCCAGCCGCCCCAAAACCAGTCTTAAGCCAACCACCACTCCAAATTTTTCTACTGCCTGATGGGCATATTCAGAACAACTGGGTTCGAACCGACACATTCCAGACCCCCACCAAAAACCCCGCAAAATCCCCGTATTACCAGAAGCAACTACTTGATACAGCCTGATTAAAAAAAGGATGATTTTAGTCATAAAAGATGGGCTTTTTGTAACAGTTTTTCTATTATTTCCTCCACTTCAGATGAGGAATGGTTTGAAAAGTCCTTTCTGGCAATAAACAACAAACTGGCTTTGTGTGATAATTTCGGCAAAAGCCTTTGACAAGCTGCTGATATTAACCGTCGCATCCTGTTGCGTCGGTTGGCCTTCTTGGTAATTTTAACACCTACCGCAATCCCCACCTTGGTATTGTTGGCTTGTCCGATAAATAAACTAAACCAGCCATGACTATATCGGGTGCCAGTTTTGACAATTTTCTGGAAGTCTGTTTTTAGATTTAGCCGTTTACTTTTGGGTAGCATTAACTCTGGTCGACTTAAACAGCCAAGCGGCTTCTGCCTTTGGCTCTGCGCTTTTTCAACACCTTCCTACCGGAAACACTTCGCATTCTTCTCCGGAAACCATGCTTCCTTTTTCGTTTAAGTTTTTTTGGCTGATAAGTTCTTTTTGGCATGGATTCATTTTAACATAATTGTTTGAAAAAAGTAAAATATTTTATCATTTATCCTTAATCCTTCATCGTTGCAATTTATCCACAAAGAGCTAGTTTGATATCTTGACAGTTGTGGAAAACTGGCATATTGTGTAATTAGCTATTGACTGCCCTATAAAGCCTGGATAATTAAACGCAACCAGGCGCTTCTTGAATGTAACTGCCATTGTGGATAAATTAATTATGGATCAGGCTCTTATTTGGCAAAATGTTTTGGGCAAAATCAGTGATGAGTATCCAACCAGTCAAGTTAAGATGTGGTTTTCTAATCTTAATTTGTTGACCATCGAAGATAACTGCGCCTGGTTATCTTGCGACAACGGATTTAAGAAGGATTTTTTAGAAAAACGGTACCTGGTTCGCTTCGTGCAATTGTTCTCTGAATCGCTTGGTCGCCCAATTGAAGTGAAATTCAAAGTTGACCCCCAACATAAATCCAAAAAATCTAATGATACTGCTGATTTTGGGCCATTATTCCCATTTGAGGCAATTCATGTTGCTGAAGCTACCCAGGATAAAGCCAGCCTTCACTCCGCTTACACTTTTGAAAATTTTATAGTTGGCCATTCTAATAATGTCGCCTATGCTGCTGCCCAAGCAATTGCCAAAAACCCCGGAGCAACTTACAATCCGTTATTTATTTACGGTGGAGTGGGGGTGGGTAAAACCCACTTAATGCAAGCCATTGGCAACACTATTATTAAAAATTTCCCTAATAAAAAAATCCTTTACTTTCCCACAGAAAAATTTACCAACGATTTTATTGAAGCTCTTACCAGTAAAAGAATTAAAGAATTTAGGGAAAAATATCGTAAGGCTGATGTACTTTTGGCAGACGATATCCAATTTTTAGGAGGCAGGGAGGGCACTCAAGAGGAATTCTTCCACACTTTTAACGAGCTACACATGTCGGGCAGACAAATTGTTCTTTCATCTGACCGCAAACCGCAGGATATTGCCAAATTAGAAGACCGCCTGTCTTCCCGATTTTTAGGGGGCTTGGCAGTAGATATTGGCCAGCCTGATTTTGAGATGAGAGTGGCCATTCTTAAAGAAAAAGCCCAAAAACGGTCACTGCATCTGACTGACGAGGTATGTAATTTAATTGCTACCCTAGTTATTTCCAACACTCGGGAATTGGAGGGGGTATTAACCAAAATTGCCTCTTATGCCCAGGCCCAAAACCAGATAGTTGACCAATCTTTGGTGCAAAAAGTGCTTGGCCATCAAGCGACCAAACCTAAAACCCATATTGCCAGCGGGAAAGAACTGCTGTCTTGTGTGGCCACTTATTTTGGCTTAAAAATTTCTGATTTAAGTGGCCCCAAACGCAATAAACAACTGGTTCTGCCGCGTCAAATAGCCATGTACTTACTACGCCATGAGCTATCAATGCCGCTGATTAAAATAGGCCAACTACTGGGTAGTCGTGATCACACTACGGTTATGTACGGCGTGGATAGGGTGGAGGGCTTGCTTGGCACAAGTGACGAACTTAATAAAAATCTATTGTTGATAAAACAACAACTGACCTATTATGATTGACTTTATCCACAACTACACCACTCCTTATCCACAGACTTATCCACAAAAAACCTCTGCCTATTCACACCAACAAAACCCAAAACTAAACCAATCCTTATCGGATACAAAACATCAAAAACATTATTGTAATAACAAATTCTTTTATTTCTACACTGGTTTGGGCTCAATAAGCGCTTTTTGCACATATCAACAAGGCTTATGATTGATATTACTATTTATAATCATGTATACTTACGCGAAATAATGTGGATATATGGAAATTGAAGTTAATCAAATAAATCTCGCTCGAGCACTCTCTGTGGTATTAAGATCTATCTCATCACGAGCCAGTCTACCAATTCTATCTAATATTAAATTATCATCAACCACGATAAAATCAGGGTCAACAAAAAAAGGGGTCACTTTATCTGCCACCAATTTGGAAACCGGTATAATTTATAACTTGGAAGCAAAAGTTGATGAAATAGGGGATATTACTCTGCCGGCCAGAGTTTTTTCCGAACTGGTTGCCAACCTACCAACCCAACCGGTTAAAATTATCCAAACCCGATCAAATCTGGGTCAAAAGGAATTATCTATTCAGGTGGTCTGTGGAAAACACAAAGCCACTATTGCCGGAATGGATGCTAAAGAATTTCCCGACATTCCCCAACCTTCAACCAAACCAACCATATCACTGGATGGCAAGTTATTAAATGAAGCTATTAAATTAGTTTCGTTTGCCGCTGCCAGCGATGAGGGGCGGGCAACTTTAACCGGAGTATTATTTGATTTATCTGGCCAAAATTTGGTGCTGGTGGCCACAGACGGCTACAGGTTATCACATCAAAAAGTGACCTTGGATAAAAAAGTCACTGAAGCATTTCAAGTGATTGTTCCTGCCAAAACCCTAACCGAACTATCCAGATTAACAGATGAACAAAAAGACCAAAAAGTAGTCAGCGTTCTTTTGACTAAAGAGCAAAATCAAATAATTTTTGAAATAGGCGGAATAATCCTAGTATCAAGATTAATAGAAGGCCAGTTCCCGGCTTGGCAGAAGGTTATTCCCCAAGGGTCAAATACCAAAGCCCTGGTCCCGATTGATGATTTTGCGCAAGCAGTCAAAATTGCCGCTGTTTTTGCCAAAGACGGCGCCAACGTGGTCAGGTTAGGCTTTGACCAATCCGGGATATCGATATCATCATCAGTTAAACAGCTCGGCGAGCAAACCTCCCAAGTAGAAACTAAAGTAGACGGGCCTCGCAATGAGATTGCCTTTAATGTCAGGTATCTTTTGGATCTGCTAACTCACATCAAAGATCCGGAACTGGAATTTTCCATGACCGAACCACTATCTCCCGGGTTGTTCAAATCAGCCCAAAACCCCAATTTTATCCACGTGATCATGCCAATCAGGCTGCAGGGATAAGTACTATTTTAGCCAACTTTCCGCGCTATCTTGAATAAACTTACGATCTCCCCAAAGTATAATCAAATCATTAGGATTGACACCCTGGCTTTTAATCCAATCAAAAGCCCCTCGGGCTGTTTCTTGGAAATCTTGTACATTCTGGTTATAATCAGGATCGCCAGAAACAGATTGGAAGTTAATCCCATAGACATTAATATTAATCACAAAATCGGGATCTGTTTCCAGACGGAAAATACGATAACTGGTAGTGTGGCCAGAGGAAGTGATAAATTTTTCTTTAACAAACGGCAACTTTTCTTGTAGCTGACTGATCATCTGTTGTGATGTCTGAACTATCTTGGCGTTCTCATCGACCCCCCCCGCAGGCGTTTTTGGTAATTGGTAGGTTTTGATTGGGGATTCTCTGGGGGTAGTTGGTTGAGCTGGTGGTTTGACAGTGGTAAAAATGGCAATTGTGACAATGGCGATTACACCAAAAGATAATAGTATTATTATGCCAAAACGAGTAAATAATTGTTGGATACTAATTAGTTTCATAGCCTTGATGATAGATATAAATAAATCTCTTTGGCAGCAGTGGCCGCCCCGTCGCGTGTAAACGGTCTAGGTGGTGCACAAAGGGTAAAATCACCACAATAAAGTAAAAACATTTGTCTGTGTGCTTCATCAAAAAAATTCATAGCGTAAGGGTCTGATTCTCCTTCAAAAAGTTCTCCAGTTTTGTTATTTCTGTTACCACCACCATTATAGCGCGACAAAGCAGTAACTAACTCTGGGAAGTTTTTGGGGACACCGCCAATCTTGCCGATTAAATGATTACCAGCGTAAATAGCCGAATCCAGCAGAGATTCAAAACCACAACCCCCGGCAATCGGAACAGGATGACCCGGTCTGCCGCGACCAGATTCAGCACAGGCTCTAACATCTGGTTCTGGTGTTCCAATGGTTCTGCCGGAAACAAGAGAGCCACCGGGATTAAAACCGCCCTCTATCCAGTGTATTCCTGCTAGTACCTCGCAAGGAATACCTGTAAGTTGTGAGGCTTGGAGATAAATAGGTAAATTAACTAGCATCTTCTCAATTCTATTGATAGCCAGATCTCCCACCACGTCTGGATGTAGAGGAATCGGGTTGGGCAGGAGTGATTTGGTGAGTGCGCCTTGGCCGCAAGTGGGAGGATTGCCAACAATGACCACTGATCGGGCAGTGTCAAACTCGTCAATTTTACTGGCCTCTGGCACATCTGCTGTCACTTCAGCTGTATTTATGATTAATGAGTCGATAAAAACAACAGGTTCAGCGGTAATAGTATGAGTACAGGTTTGGGAACTACCAACAGCAATTTCAGACCAGAGACAAGGTGGCTGGGTAACACTAAAGGCATCTTTGCCTTTTGGCTGTACCAGAAAGTGATCTTCAACTTTAATATTTTGCAGATTTTTTAGCTTTGCTGTGACAGTGATCGTATACTGAATTTGTTTAGGCAGGTCACTGTTTTGCAGGTGGGTGAGACTAGACTGTTTTTTTACTTCAATGTAAAGCGAGCCGCCAGCTGCCTCGGCTGTGGGGGTTGTTCCACCGACAAAGGCCCCGGCAGTGATAATTGATAAATAAACTCCTAAAATAGGTGGAGCAGCAATGGCAGCAACAATGGGGATAGTTAATGAGCCGATGCTGATGGTGCCTGATAAAGCGCTAATCAGGCCACTACCCAGATTAGCGGCAAAAGACAGCCCGCTTAAGGCAAGGTTCCCTGCCAATGACAAGCCGCTGCTGACAGCAGTACCCAGCCAACCAGTGAAAGCGCTCCAAGCAGTGCTCACCATCACCTGTCCGGGAGCCAAGACATTGGCCCCAATCGGCTCAAAGACGGCTTTGCTTAAAAATACTCCCAACCCAGTGCCCAGCAGGCCGCCAATTAAAGTGCTGGTCAAGAAAACCCCCACCCAGACAAAAGGCGCTGCCGCCCATCCAATCACAGGAATTGCTCCGGCTAATGCAGCTGCCAGCGACGCCAGTTTAACGCCGACAATAGCGCCTCCGATTAAGCCTCCAATCAAGCCGACTATTGCTGGAAAGCCGCCGGAGAGGGCCCACATAATAAGCAGCCCCAGCCCCAACAAGAAGGCTTTCCCGAGTTTTTTGATGGGCTCCAGCCATTTGCTAAGAGGATTGAGCCAGCTAGCAATTTTGGACAATAATTTAGATATCAGCTGTCCAACCTTAGACTTGCCAAATTGGGAAACCAAAAACCGCTTGGGACGGAAATAAATTTTACTGGTGTGGGGGTCAACAGCATGGGTTTTTAAGACGTGGACTGCTATAACATTGCCAACTCTTCTAGCTACGTCCCGGATGCGGCGCCTTAATAATTCTTCTATGACTATTTTGGGAGCATAACTCAAACCCGGGCTTTTACGTATCAAATAAATAACCTCCCAGGTTGACATGGAATATGATCGATAAGGATCGCCGGCTGGCCGTCTTGAATTTAAAAACCATTTGGCAACTCCTGCCAAATGCGGGTGTTGCGCCTGAAAGGTGTTAATACCTTCCAGAATTTGTAATTCGGAGTGAGTCTTAGTCAAAGCCAGGAAATCTTTTGGCGGCAAGACATAGTCAGGATTGGTGCTTTTGCCGTCCTGTTCCTGTTTTTCCAAAACCGCAATAGCCACCCGTTTCTGGTTCAAAGACATATTGGCCACGCGGGCATCCCAGGACAGCATGGCAAATGCTAAATTGGGGTTGGCATAGCCGGCCAAATCCAGAGCAATTCCCAAAGGAATTGTAACAGGGGCTTTAATCAACCAGCCCAAGAATCGTTCCCCTGTTTGCGGTGATGCCAGAGAGGTAAACAGTCCAAAAGCATTGCCCTGGGCGTTCCAGGCCGACGCCGCCATTGTCATGGTTGCTGGTTTGGGGAAGGAGAGACCCAGTTGGGCATTCAGAGTGGTAAAAAGGCTGTCTAATAATTTGGGAGAAGGCCTGTAAGAAACACCTTTTTGGGCAGTTAACACCTGTAGCTGACGATTGAATTTCAAGCTTGATTGCTGGTGGACTTTAGTTAGTTCTTGTTGAACTTTGTCAGACGATAATGATAATTGGCCAGCGACATTAATTAACTGCCGAAATCCTTCGTTATACGTTTGCAGATAGACTAGGGTGGCCTGCACAAACATTTGCTTGACATCATCAGGCGGTAGACCAACCAGTGATGGTTCATCAATCTCCAGCGCCTCAATTAGATTAGCTAGGTATTGTGTGGTTTGCGGTTGATGTATGATGTTGGAAGTATTTTGATACGCCTGATTAAGATAATTACTGGTGGAAGCCGCAGCAATATTTTCAATTTGTGATCGGCTGACGTTTTCCGCCACTTGATGGATTTGAGCGGTCAGATCTTGTCGGTTTTGCTCAAAGTTAGCGCTTGTTTCAGGGGTTTGCGATAGGACTAACGGCAATGCATTTTCTATATACAGGGTCAGGCTGGTGGGGTCAGCGTAGTAGCTGATGTTTTCTGCCATTTCCTCTGCTAAAGTTTGAGCTACCTTGCTGCTGACTGTTTGTTGGTACTCTGGGTTGGCCCCTGGCAATAGAGCAGTAGTGATTGGACTGATCTGGTTTGACAATTCTTCTTGAAATTGGTTGATGGCTTGGCCAACTTTCTCATCAAGATTAGCCAGCATTTCTGGCTCGCCTCGCTGAGTGGGCGAAGCGGGCTCGCCTGCCGCCGGTTCTTCTATGGGAACCTCTATGGTTGGCTCCGGTTCAATCGGGGTTGGTGGAGTGGGCGGTTCGCGAAAAGCCAGCGTGGGTTCTTGAACTGGGGTGGGTGTAGGGGTTTGAGCTTTTTCTGGGGCTGGGGGTTGGCGTCTGGCCAGAGCCAGGTTAATCTCATCCATGACTGCTTGAAATGACAGTCGTTCTTCCTCTGGTAACGACGCAATGTTTGGTTGGGTAATTTGAGTAGCTTGGCCGGCAATTTCTTCCTGCTCTTCCAGTTGATTGGCAAGCTCGTCCATGGCATCGGCAAAATCAGCATAGGTCGCCAGATCGTCTTGGGCTTGGGGGTTGGCTTGTCTTAAGTCGTCAATAATTTTTCGCAGATCTTGTGCCCGCCAGTCAGTGTCATCAATAGAAATAACTTTTTGGGCTTCTTCGGCGGGAATTGCGGACAGAATTTTAGCAGTGTCCACCAAAAATCTTAAAAACGCGACGTCGCCTTTTTGAAAAGGCGCGCCGGTGACAGGGTTAGTCAGGATCATAAGCTAACTATACATCTGGCCAACTTAAAATTCAAAGTTAGAAGCTCGAGTGTGATTAAAGAGTGGGCGGTTTTTGTTGCCGCATTTGCAAAATTTCTTCCGGCTTGGAGGTAATTAGCCGATGCTCATCAGGTGAGGCCACCACTCTCATGGCGACATGATTTGGTCCGGCAAAAAACAAACCTTCCCCCACATCGCAGGCCAATAGGAGATGTTTTTCGCCCTCTGACAAATAAAATACCTCGGTAATCTTGTCGATGGCAGCTGGTGATTGTTTCAGCAGGATTTGAATAGACGAATTAGTGATGATGGCCTTACCATAATCGGATGTCAAAAAATCCTCAACATCTTGGGTGATGGTGGTCAATCCCAAATAATATTTGCGGGCTCTTTTGGCAATAGAGTAGAGGAAAGTGGCAGAATCAGGGTACTGCATCATATACCAGGCTTCATCCACGATCAGCATCCGTTTTTTCAAATCTTTTTTAATCTTGGTCCAGACATAATCCAGGATCATAAACATGGCGATTGGCCTCAACTCCTGTTCCAGGTCGCGGATGGAGAAAACCGTAAAAGTATTACGAATATTGATATTGGAATGTTGGTCAAGAATTCCCCGCAGAGAGCCTTTGATAAATTTTTCAATTCGATCAGCCAACCCTTTGGCAGTGGTGTCTTCCATGCCCAGCAGAGTTTTATACAAATCCTCCATTAAAGGGGGCTCGTTCCTTTGGGTTTGGGGGTCGGGAGTAATACCTTTGGCGCGGTAGGTGGCAATCAGAGCCCGGTCCAAAAGAGCATCTTCGGTTGGCGTCAGGCTGCCCATTACCACCCGAAATAGGGAATGCAGTGAGAGAATTTTCAAGCCCAGTTCGTTTTCTCCCTCTTCATAAACTCCCGACAAATCAAACGGGTTAAGTTTGGAGCCGGCGTTAAGAGAAAAATTAATATATTCGCCGCCGATGGCCTCGGCTAAAGTGCGATATTCTTCTTCCGGGTCAATCACAATAATTTCAGTGCCAAACATTAAAGAGCGCAGGGCTTCCAGCTTGACAAGATAAGAATTATGTACAAACATTCCTCCAAAACCAGCCAGGAAGACACCATTATCTACCTGTAGATCATAAACATATTTTTCTTGATGTTTTATGCGTTCAATTTTAACTATTGGATCCCAAAATAAATCTGAATTAGCCAAAAGTTTAAGCTGAGAAAGATTTTGTCGAGCCCGATAGATCTTAGATTGAGTTGAACGATAGTGTTTAGTAATAAATTTAGCAGCTTCAGAGATAGTGTTAAAACTAGAATTGCCAGTTTTTCTGTCAACGATAGACGACCAAAGTGATTGATTATAGTCCACCAGTGAAACACCCTGATATTTAAATGAATCATATAAAGCGGTATTGAGTTGCGCTAAATTAACCACATTACCGCTTATTGTCTGATAAGCAAGCAAAGCATTAGTTGCAAGGGGAGGGTGAATATAATTTTTCATAATTCTCCACGACTGACCCAGGGTTTGCCATAATTTTCCGTTCAGTTTCCTATTGGTGGAACCACGCCTTATTAAGGTAGCCAATGTAGGGAGTTTTCGTAATAAACTAATATGATTATTCAACGAACTTAATTCTTGCAATCTTTTTTCGCAAGCTTCAATGAATTTATTCAGCTCCTCTCTAGATGGTTCAAACACGCCTCTTTTAAGCGGGGAAAGATTAACTGGGCTGGGGATTTTACCAGAGGAGAATAAAGCTTTATAGAGATAATTAAAAATTGGCTGAAGGGTAGGAACAACATCTATGTTAGTGTTTGAGACGGTAGATTTTTGTAGCAGTGCTTGCAGTTTAAAATTTTTACTTTCAGTCAAAAACCCGATCTGTTCGGCAAACTTTAATAGGTTATCCTTGCCAGAAATAGTGATTTGATAGTAGGTCTTTTTCTCCTTTTTGACTGTATTAGTAGCATACTTGAGCCTAGGTCTGATTCTGGCAATAATACTGAAGCGGAGTAATAGATATGACAGGTCTGAGGCTAGTTGGGATGATTTAGTAGTTGCATTAACTTCGTGTTGTTCTACTCCGCCATCTCCTTCAAAATAAGCTCTAAGATAATAAGCTATTTGTTGGTTAGATAAAGAAAATAATATTGGCGGAACACGCTTTTCCCCAGAAGGTCCGCCCGCCCCCAGGAGATTAAATAGGTTCGCAAACCAAATAGGCCTAATGGCTCGACCAACATCCTTAGAGCGACTTTTTAATATGCTAGTCCTTGCGCCAATAGCCTTAGCGCATTTTTCTGTAATCAAATTAACTTGAGGATCAGTATTAAAAATTCTTAAGTGTTTTTCTCTTACTAATCCTTCACTGGTAGCAAGTCCAAGTAAAATTAAAATAGATTTGTCTAACTGTAATGTTTGAGGCAAATTCTCTGGCCACTTTGGTACCATTATCTTGGGGATGATATTTTTAGTGAAAGTATCTGGTGAGTTAATTTTTCTAGTAAGGGGGATAGACTCTCCAACCTTAATTGCTTCAGATCGCATAGCTCTTATTTTTCCTTTACGAAGAATTACAAGATTATGATCAGCTGTAACTGTGACCTGCCTACCGCTTTTAGTAGTTATAGTATAAAGACGGTTTCTAGGAGAGAATTTTTTCTTGGCAGCTACAGTAACATTGCTCCATTGTCCTTTTAGATTTTTATCAAAAGTCCAAACTTTAAGATTAGGATCAATTACTCCTTGTATGCCTTGTTCAATTTGTTTAGCTCCTTGTTGGGTGATTAGATCCTCAATTAGAGGTCCTATCTGTGCCATTTGGATTTTACCGGCGACTTCAATTAATGTTTGTGTCCCATAGTCCATACTTTTTCCGCTTCCGGATTTGGCAAAGATCACCGAGTTGGCATTCTCCAGGGTAAATCTGTCAAAAATAATCAGCGAGCCATTATGTTCATTGATGCCGTACATGATCCCTTGGTTGGCGGTCAACTCTGACGAAGTAAAAGGGAAAGTGGTGGCCAAGGAGGTGGTGTCCATGTTGCGAGTAATAAATAATTTATCAATGCCAGCTGGTGTGGTAGTTTGGAAACCCTGTTCCATTTGCAAGGTGGCTGGTTTGGCAATAATCAGCAGACTGCCCAGAGTGGACACGACCTGTTTGGTGATGGTTTCCAGTTCCTCCTGGGTGTCTGCCGGAATGGTGATATAAAGGCCTAGCTGGAAAAATCTTTCTGCTCCTTTGACTAGTTGACTTTGCAATGTCAAGGCATCATCCAGAGCCACTTGGACCATGGGATCAACAATTCTGCCTCTTTGCGCATCAGAATTAATAGTGGCTTCCATTTCGCCGACTTTTCTTTTAAGATCGTCTAAAACATCACGGGCCTCAATTGGATAGTGGAATAGAGAAATCTCCAGGGTGTGATCGAAATTAATCAGGGGCGAGAGCCAGTTGGCGCCGACAAACCGGGGATAACCGGCCACAAAAATAGTCCGGAAAAAGGTGTTGCCGATTTTAATAAAAGAGAAATCAACTTCAATTGCCGGCGGCGCGATGATATCTTTAACCGATACCATGCCTTGGGCAAAGACCTGTTTGGCGTCTGTTGCCTGGCTTGTCCCGATTAAATCGGGATTTACCTTATTGTTTTTGGGTTTTTTTTCAAATAATCCCAACATATTATTTTTGTCCTCCTGACTGTTGCGATAGCTGGGCGCGGGCGGCTGCCACTGACTGCTGCAATTCTTTGAGAGCTTGACCGGTTTTTGAGGCCATTTGACTACTTGATGATTCCACCCGCTGGGTAGCCTCTTGCGCTTGTGGAGTAACTGCTCCAGTAGGCACTTTTGGCACATTGGTAGCAGAAGCAATCTTTTGCGATAGCGAGATTTGGGCTTGGGTAGAAACTGCCTGTAGGGGTGTGGTGGCCCCAAACGCTGGCCTGGCAGCAGGTAACATAGCAGTTTCAATGGCTGGGGCGACCAATGGCGTGGCATACTCTTGAGCAGCGGCTGTCAACTTTTGCATGCCGATGGTGGCCGGGTTATAGATATCATAGAATAATTCCACCAATTCTTGAGTGGCCAATTGTTGGGCTTTCAGACCAATTCTAGCCAGTTGTTTTATCAGATGATCCCGTTTGGGGTACAGGGCAGTTTTGGCCCTGTCCAAGATGTAGTTTTTGTTGTAAGGTAATTTTTTATTTGACCCCGATTGAATCGGGATTGATCCCAGGTTAAAAGTACTTTTGGCGCCCAGCTCAATAGCAGCAAAAGGGATGGTGATATAAAAACGCTTATCCAGCACCCGGTTTTCCTTAATCGTTGATTCAATAAAATTTTTATATTTGATAATCTGTCCTTTTAAAAGAGGATTGGCTTGCTTGGCGGCTGCCGCATCCAATAGTTCCAAGTAAGAAGAGATATCCATTTTTTTGGAGCGAATGACTATTTGAATCGGGAAGGATAAAGAATTTAACAGGCCGGCATAAGCAAAAATAGTGGCGTCTTGTTCTGCTTCTGACAGCAGGCCGAAGTTCACTGCCGTGGTTTGCAAAATCAAGGCGGCTCCTCCACCGCGGGTGATGACCAGATCGTCCCTGATATCTTCAATATCCAGATGATCTTGAGTGGTTGCTACAACAGGTTTTTGCATAAGCGTTAAGCGTCAAGGGTTAAGGGTAAAAGTTTATACCCCCATTCTTTTAATCATAACAAAAAGCATTTTCATTATTTCAGACAATAGCGATTCTGCTTGTTTAGATTCAATCTTATTAAATTTATCTAGGGTTCTACATATTAAAATTTGAGTTTCCAATTCTGCAGCAGAAGCTAGCGCGATACTTAAAAAATGTGTATATTCTTTTCTATGACCACGGAGATAACCTTCGGCGATGTTGCTAGGTATGGCAACCGCTGCACGTTGCATTTGTGAAGCCAAACCGTACGTTTCGCTCTTGGGAAACTGTTCCGTGATTTGATAAATTTCTTTGACCAACTTCATAGATTTCCTCCAAACAATCAGATCCTTGTAGGTAATTATTTTTTGATTCACCTCTCTCTTAACCCTTCCCCCTTAACCCTTTTCCCTAATAGTCATTGCCTCGACAATGTTGCCGTTCATTTGCATATTTAGTATATCAAAATTGTGTCCTTCTTTTTCAAATTCGACTTGGTAATTGCCATTTGCTAGCGGGGTGGAGATGGCAAATTGCCCCAGTTTGTTGGTGCGAAACGCCCGCACCGGAGTTTTATTTTCATCGTAGATAACAATAATGACATTTTCCAAGGATGACCCGTTGGCATCCTGAACCAGGCCGGCGACAATATTGGGTATCTGGGGTCTTTGGGGTGCAGTAGATAAGGCGGAATGTAGCTGGTCAGCCTGTTTGATGACAGTGGGAGTTCTGCCTCTGCCTCGAGGAATGTAGATGGATTGGCCGGTTTGGGCAGCCACCCTGGCCAGCATAGTCTGCAGTTGGGTGATTTGGTTGGCTGCTGCTTCTTTTTCTTGTCTGGTTTGGTCCAGGGCAGTCCGCAATGACCTGGCATAAGCATCATCACCTTTATTTTTGGCTTCTGTGAGTTGTTTGTTAATATCCTGGATTTGTTTGATGAGGCGTTGGTTATCTTGATTTAACTGATTAATTTTTCTAGTGGCTTCAGAAATAGCAGAGACGTTTGGCGGTAGAGGCTGGTTTGGTTGGGGTGGCGGCACATTGACCGGTGGAGAGATGGGGGCAGCTGATTTGATGGCCGGTGCTGGAGCAGGCCGGACAAAGGGGGCGATCTTGGGTGCAGCTGGCTGATTAACTATTTTATCATTAATCATTAATAATTCATCCTTACTTGTGGTTGGCTCCAGACGTTTTTGGAAAGCAGCCGAGATTTCAAAACGCTTCTCGCCTCTGATTGGCAAAGAGATTTCTGCCAATGGTTCTGTTGAATGAAGCTTACGGACTCTGATTTGGCCAATTTCCGGGATAAACCTAGTTTGAGCATCTGGCAGATGGATGGCAATGACCGGTTGGCTGCCAAAGTTAATTTCTGAAGCAATTGGCAGTAGTTGTTCTTTTTTGAGGGTACTTGGCGTAGGTGTTGTTATCGATGGGGTGATTGCTTCTTGTTGCGGCCGGGTTGCCAGTCCCGGCAATTCAAAAATAGGTTCGGGTTTTTTAATTGATACTGCTGGCTGAACCGGAGTTGGTGTAACGGCGATTGTGCTGGCCTGACTAACTCCGGGTAATGGCTGGTAAAATGGTGTTGGTGATGTTGTGATGGGTGTGATTTGCCCAGATTCAATCCCGATTAAATCGGGATCAATCGGGGTTTGCGGCTGAACCAAGAGTGTGGCAGATGCAGTATCCCAGGGCAGGGTTTGGATAAATTTTTCTTCTTGAACATCCAGGTGGCTTTTGTGAGTGGGGAGCTTGGCCAGGTACTGTTCCAGCTGGAAGCGGGTTTGGCCAAATGACTGGGGGATGGTAAGCTGACTGACAAGTTGATGAGTGGAGATTAAAAAATCCGGCAATTCCGGCCGCTTTTGCCAAATTCTTTGGGTGGGAGAAAAAATTGCTCGAAAGAAACTAATAAACCATTGATGTAAGGGTCTTTCCTCGATGGGGATTAAGGCAAAAGCAGCGCCCCCCATGCCAAATAGCATCACCAAAGGCCACTTAAAAAATGGCGGTAGTATTGAGATATATATAAGGTAGGCAATCACTATGCCGGAGCCCAAAAAAGCAAATTGCTTGAGAGTCAACTCCCCGATCAGCTTAAATTCAAATGATGAGATGTTTTGCGGTACGGCATGCTGCTGCATAGCTAGAGTATAAGAGCAGGAGAGTTGAAGAGTGTATGTGATATGATTATTCTACGCTCTTCAATTATTCTGTTCTTGCGCCCTCCTTTTTAGCGACTTTTGAAAAGTATACAATAATTTAGACACTTCTGTATAAATAGAATTCGTTTGATCATATTGATCCCTGTTCATAAATCTTAATTCCAGCGCCAGTTCCAGGCAGGCCGCCAATTCATTAGCAGAACCGATGGCGATGTCCAAGAATCTAATAAATTCTTTTGTTGAGCTTTTTGAGTAGCCCTCAACAATGTTGAGGACAATTGATATAGCTGATCTTCTAGCTTGGGAAGTTAAACCATGTAATTCTTCTCTGGGAAAATTTTTTGAAACAGCGTATACTTCCCGCACTAGTATTTTAGCTTTTTGATAAACTATTAACTTCTTGTAGCCCCCAACTGCTTCCATTCACTCAAGCTCTTCAACTCTTCTACTCTCCGGCTCTCTTGAGCCCCTTTTACTCTAACAGACCATCCGTGTCTTTGAAAAGAGGTCAAACTACGACATAGAGCATGAGAGCGTTTCCACTCTCCAGCTCTTCTACTCTGACAAACTAATGCGGGCAGGTTTGACACGAAGCGTAGAGTGTGATATGAGAATAACATATGGCTATGCGTTATATTGAGATGATGCTTCGAGCAGGCCCCAATCCTGCCCCAGAGTTTGCAGATAAAGTGGCTTCTGTACGAGAGAAAACCGGCGACCTACCCATGCCAAGGTTAGCTGACTTGTTATCTGACCCGGTGTCATTTCCTCCTCATCGGCGGGGGGTAGTGAGATACGTTGAAAGGACCTTAAGAAAATCTGGGCATCGAGAGTTAGCTGGTGGAATTGATCTAATTTATAGAAGTGGTGGCGAATTTGCTCTACCGCTACCCCAAGTAGGAGCTGAAGGAATTGACTATCGTCCAGAATTAATGGCAGGAGTGAGGTTATTTACAGCCGAACAGAAACGACGGTTGAATGAAGCAGGATACACGGTGTATGTCTTGGTAGGACAATCAGTTCATGATTTAAAAGAGCTGGGGAAGCGTTTTGATGGTATTCCTCAACTGGAATCACATTATTTGGCAATGCTAACAGGAAGGGTCAGTGGATCACCTCCTGGATGGTATTCCCGCTTTATAGATATTCCTTCCAGGCGTAGCGAGGTGGCAATAAATATCAATCGGCCCTTTTTGCCAGATAGTTCCAATAATAGTTTCAGGCAACAAGAAGAAATGATAGCAAATTTTTCTCAAGAGGTTAGTGCTCAAATCCACGGGGTTAGGGCTATTATTGGTGAAGCTCCTGATTATGCAGAATTGGCTTTCCTCCATCTTGACTTGACTGGCCAGAGATTATTTGAGGATGAGGAGTGTGTTACTAAAACACGTGTTCGTAATTTTAGTAATGACACCTACGATTCTGCTGCTGTCATAAAACAAGAACCCGATGGACGACTATCTACGAGAATAACAAGGATAACAAGTAAATTTGTAAGAGGGAATGTAGCTCCACTGATAATCCCAGTGTAGATTGCAGCTTTAAAAAGGGGATCAAACTATGACATAGGGCATGGGGGTGTTCCCACTCTCCAGCTCTTCAACTCTTCTACTCTTGGCCAACTCATGCGGGTTTGACACAAATCTTATAGTGTGGTATGCAATAACTAATGAATAAAGAAGGCCATGAACCATCTCTGATTGATGCTTTAAACATAAAAGTAGGCAGGAGACAATTCTTAAAGACCCTGCCAGTCATAGTTGCTGGTTTGGCAGTAGAGGCTTGCACAGTTTCATACTACAGAGATGAATTTAATTACCGCTCTGGTCATTATCCATATGAAATTGTGGACTATTCCCCATCTTCGATGGTAGGTCGAGTTTATGTAAATGCACACTCGAACAGAGATGAATTAGTGGTGCGTGGTATATCTGGATATCTTTCTATATGGAGAGAACCAATTGGGCCATGGACTACACGTGATCGGTATGTAGAGTGGTATTTAAGAGGCCCTCTTTTTAAACAGGAAGATGGTAATTGGAGAAAGGGCATTTTAGATACTAGATTTACAACTACCACAATTGATGGGAAAGAAGCTGTTGTATTTCATTATGAACATAAAAATGAATTTGCGCGTTCAGTCTATCGAATATATTTTTTCACAGTTGGCCCACTAGTGCCATGGCTTTATATGAAGCACATCTGGATTATGGAGGCCAGACACGTGCAGTCTTTTGAACAGAGAGGTGTTACACGTGCATCTGAGCCCTTAACTAATGAGCTTGACTTGTTTGATAAATATTTAATAAAAAAAATTAAAATTCATTAGAGCACACCACTACCCAACTTATACTCTGCTGGTGTATTTTTGGAAGGAGATCAAATTATTTTATTACCAAAGTTTTGAAAAGCCGAAGAAAGCTAAAGCTCTTTTCCCTAAATGGCTAGGCTCTTGATAACCTCTAGCTTTATATCCTTGACCCCAGTCTTTATGATCTTTATATGGATCAGTGGTGATAACTTGGGTTAGTTTATTTGGAAGTTCTTCTGGTTCTACGGTCGAATAGGCTGTTACTAGATTGTAAGTTTTATTAAGTTCCAAGTACTCTAATTGTAGCATTGAATGTTGTTCTTTTGGTTTGACTACCTTGCAATATATGGCGTGGTAGCTCCATGGTTCAGCACCCCCTTGATTAAGCCAGAAGTCCCAGAATAAACCGATATTAACATTATCGACTAGATAAATCCCTTTCTGGTCCTTGCCTGGTTTTAATATGGCTACTGTTGCATCACTCCACTGTTGCCTTAGGATTTTTGCTGCATCTTGGAAAACCGCTATAGCACCGCTTGTTTTAAGAAATTCGAGGTCTTCTCGAGTTTGTCTCGATCTCTCTCTTTTTTCGCGCTTTTCAGCTTCCTTTTCAGAGATTTTTGCTTGGCTTATTGCTTGTTGGTTTGCTTTATCTTGAGCCTGTTGTTCTTGCCCCCATTGCCATAGTTCAGGGTTTTCTTTGTTTGGCATATGAGTACAAGCTACCACAACCCAAACTATATGTCAACCCATAGTTTGGAAAATCCAAAGAAGGCCAAAACGGGCTGTTCTTCAGTTCCGCCCACAATGTCACTAAACCATTTTTTGACAAATTCGAGCCACTACTTTATCATAGGTATAACTCAAGCCGGCTCTTGACAAAACTATAGGTTCTTGATAAAATGAGCTGGCTATGAAGGAAGATGGAAAGGGTATGGATAAAGGATCAGAACAATCACCAGGGAAAATAGAGATTGTCGGCCCCAGGGGAGAAAAACTCGCGGAAGTTGAGCAAACGGGAAATCGCCCCCCAGCTCAGAAGCAAAAAGCCAGCCGTGGAGAAGCAACTGTCAATACTCTTCAAGCAGAGACAGCACCCCCGCTTAGTCAGACAGTTATTCCGCCTGATTGGACGAGATGGGATGATGATACTAAAACTTCCAAAATTCGTGAGAACTTGGCAACGTGGGAACAAAAGGACGAAGGGTTTCTTAGTTTAAATGAGATACAAGATAATGAAGGTAAAAAAGTTACTATGGATGCTTTGATAAACTCTCTGGGTGACCAGAGTTTGAGGAATAAAATAGGCGCAGAATTTACAGCTCGCTCCTCTCTGCATAATTTTTACCGTAGTTTCTATGAGGGTTCTACCATGTTTGGGTCTGGTGGAATTGATAGTGGAATCCAAGAGGTTTTACCGCATGCTGGCATGATTAAACCAGATAATATAGCCACAATTATGGAGCTCTCCGGCGTTGCAGCCTTTTTTGCCAAATTGGTTAAAAATGGCATCGAACTTAAAGAAGCCGAACGGAAACTTTGGACAGAAGGAAAATTGCAAAAATTTGAAGATCAAATGAGAGCAAGAGAAGAGTTAGGGATACTATATGGTGGTAAGTTACTAGAGAAAGATCCGGTGGCCGCCAAATTAGCTGGCCGAATTTTTGCTATTACTCTAGCCCCTTTCTGTGATCCTTTTGTTGTATCGCCTGTTTTAGGAAAATTTAAAAGACTATCGAATATCTCATATTATTATATCTATAAAGATCATCAACCGGGAGCAGAAATTCTTGTAGGACCAGATAAGGCTGAAGATGGTGAATTTTTTGACCATGGGTTTTTGGGTGTTTTGGATTTTTGGCGCTCTGGTGGTATGGTGCCTTTCTGGAGGTTGAATTTTGATCATATAGGTGGCCAAAACAGACCCGTCCCCAAAGACGAAGATGTACAAAAATGGGCCGCAGACAAAGGTTATGCCAGTCAAACAATAGATGATCAGCTACGTCAAAAATATGTTGGTTCAGGGGATTATTTAAACCAGTATATCACTATTAGCACCATGCTTAATGCAGACTTATCCTTAGTTGATTGGGAGAATTTAGATTATTCGTATTTGAGAGAAAAACGAGCAGAGGGTATGTATGGGGGGTGGTTTTCTGACATAGGAGACGCAGATGAGACTCGGTCGGGGTTACTGGCCTTTATAAAAGCGCCAAATTTTGTCAACGCCAACAAATTAGCAACACTTTATAAGCAAGCAAGGTTTTTCAGAGATAGGGCAGTTCGATGGGCTAGATCTATCGCAACAGAAAGGTATGTCAGTAGTCGTACTCAAGAAATTACGGGGAGCAGATCGGCAATTTTCAAAAATAATAGAGACCAAATACTGGGATTGATCAAATTTCAAGTAAGTGGAACCGCAAAACTTGATGATCCTAGTACAGACGGCGGTCTATTTAATCAAGAGCTGTTTAGCCTTTATGGAATAGACTTTGCGGATGGTGCTTTTAGACAGAGAGGTGTGGGGCTGCAGACGATAGTTGATAAGTTATATCAAGTGCATGGGGAAGAGGCGTTAAGGTTAAATTACAAGGGGGTGGATGGTTTTAAATTTGAAGGCGGGACAATAAGGCTTGATTTCATTTGGCCCGTACTACAACATTATCGTTTGTCAAAACAACAAAGAGAAGAGAGGGAAAGAAATGAGACTGAAGAACAAAAAAAGAAAAGAGGAGAGTTAGAAAAAGCGTTTTTAGAGAGGTTTCAGTTTAGAAGTTATGTAGAATTTGAAGAAAAGATTATTGAAAATCCACTACTTGATAATCTAAATACCAGGAGTAGGGGTCTAGAAGAGATCCTTTATATTAGTGCAGCCAAAAGATGTTTGTTGTCAGACGACAACAAAGGTATTCACATAGAAGATCCAAGACACCCTGGTAGACGTATCCCGCTGGCAGTCAGTTTTAGCGGTGGTCAGCCAAGATTACATACGACCAAAGAAGGAGAATATGTTGATTGGTTGGAGATTAGTGATCCTGCCCAGAGTTTATATTACATGCTTGAGTATATGGTGTATAAGAAAAATTTTGATATCTTGGATCTTGAGTTAAGAGACAATTCCCCCGAATTTTCTGATAACTCAAACAATTGGTACGAACCTTCTGATAGGTGGCAAGCCATAGATGGTGCTAGAATGAAAGACGAAATTACTGATGATCAAGCAAAAATGTTGATGGAAAAGTATGATTGTGGTGAGGCGGCGAGATTGTGGTGGGGAGCCAAATCAATATTTTTTGGTAATCTTGGACCACTACAATCAGTTGTGAGAGGGACACCTTTTGCTTTTGTTGGTAACATTCCTGTTTCACCTGCTGGATTTCTGCTTACCTCCCAAGTAATCGGGAGGTTGATTAACATGGCAGAAATTGCCCTGACCGGGTCATCAAGCGGAGGTGCCGCGGGGTTTATCGGTGGTATCCCGGCAGTGCTTGCATCAAGCGTAGCCATGCAATGGCTGGCTAGACAAAAGTGGACTCCACGCGGTCCCTGGTTTTGGTTGCATACGGGTAGACAGGTAGGAAAAACGTAGTATAATTAAAATTAGTAAGGAATCGAACAATGACTGAAGTAGCTGATACATTTCGTATAGAAAGACCATTAGCTTTCCAAGAGCAATGGCAATTAGTTGTGGCACAACAGGGTAAAAAATTATCTAGGTTTTGGCACGACTTTGAACAAAAAAAGGGCCGAGGACCGCTAGAGATGTTAAGTCTGGTACTTGGCAAAGACAGATCAACCGATCCTAGTATTGTAAAACTCCAAAAAGATATAGCAGAAACGGTGACTAGAGTGGATACATCAACATTAGAAGATACAGACCCACGGGAACTTGCATATCAACTTGCGTCTCAACTAAAAAAAGAAGAGCAGCACCAAGAGCACTTAACTGCCATAGATGGTTTAATGCAAAAACTGCGAAGCAAAGAATCAACACAAGTTTTTAAAATGTTTAAGGAAGATCCAAAATTATTTTTTGAGCAATTAGGAAGAATGTTGGCGGGTGAAGATGGAGCTGCTTCTGCTAACATAATCACAACCTGGTTTGCAGACAGAGGCAGAGTTTATGGCAACCCCAACAAAGTTACATTAAGCAAAGGCACAAGCCCTTGGAATCCATTGCATCCTTTGAAAGACCCCAGGTTAGTTTTAGGTATAATACTTATAGCCGGAGTTCTTATGGGAGCTCCAAAGGTTATGGAAATTGCCGGTGGTAAGATTGAAGCTAACGTTGAAACTGGCATTCAAAAACAAAGAGTAGAGTCTACGGCCAGATTAATAGTTGACGGGGAATATCCAAATGGATTTAAAGGAATTTTGCAGGTAAAAGACGGTGGTAATAAAGAATGGTTTGAAAATCAAATCAAGACCATCCAGGGATGGTTAAAAGAAGGTAAGATGTTAGGGCCAGATGGTAAGAGCAAGCAATTCTCAATGGATGACATAAAAGACCCTGATTTGAAAAGATACTTACAGGAACAGAAGTAAATCCTATCTAACAAATCCTCCAATACCAGGGATGCGAGATGCTGCGCTTTGTAATGTTTTCCCAACTTCTCCACCAGTTTGCGATGGTTTAAGGTTAAGAGCACCCTCTAGCATAGTTGGGATACTAGGCGTCATAATAAAAATTCCCAGCCCAATAAGGTTATTAATAAAACGCGAATCTACAACGTAATTAAGTAAATCTGGTATCCAAAAATCTTTACCTCCAAGGGCATTTGGGTCAACTTGCCAACTGGGAGCCTTAGTTATTATAGCCGCAAGCGCCAGGGCTAAAAAAACAGCTGGGAAAGCCAACGCTGAGGCAATAGATTTTTTAAGCCAATTCCCCAGTAGGTCACCACTTATTGGTAGCGTGCTAATTAGAAAGACAAAAGGAGCGAATATAACGTTTAAAACAAGAGTGACATATCGATTTAACAACGTAAAGAATAATCTAAAGGCTGTTGACACTACAGTTATTGCTATGATGACAGCAACAATTCCACCCTGTAGGCCAAAAAATTGAGTAATGCCATTCAGCATGCTGATGAGAGCTAATATCCCGCCGCCTTCGACTCTAATGGTAAATCCAGATCCAATATCTCCGGTCGCGTCATTAGATAAACGGAATAAATTCCATTCGTCGCCTATGGGTGGTTTCCCGGCAAATTTTGGGATCAGAATATTTGTAATCAGCTGCATTCCCATTTGGAGTAAATCAAACATGAGTCCAACAATAGCGTAACTGAATGTTACAAGTATTAGCCCAATAACGATACGAGGGATAGCACTTTGTATCGTAACTACCGTTCTGGGATCGATTTTGGCTCTTAACATAACCATTAGCCCTATAATCACAAAAATAACCACGAAACCTAAATAAGCTATATCTCTTGATGTCCTCCAGAAACCCTGTACTGGCTCAAGTGCTCTAAGGCCATCCCGATATCCATGCGATGCGTAAGCTGTGGGTATAATCTGCAGTTCTTTACCTAAATTAGCTAAGTAATCAACTCCGGATGCAGGTGGTAGGGTATACAATCCTCCAATCAGGCTTGCTAACCCGCCTAAGACTCCTTGGCTTTCCAGGGTTATTGGTTGATTTATTGGGATATATGATAAACCTTGGCTGATTCTTTCTATGCTACCACGACCCAAGAGCATATCTAGTACGCTAGTGGTTAAGTAGCGATTGGCATAGTTGATATAGCTGGCCTGGTTGAATTCGGTTTGGTTGCCATAAACGCTTTTGGTGTAGCTTTGCAGATAGGGATCAGGGGTAGTTGATCCTGGGCCGCTGCCAATACGACTGCCGGGGTCTGGATAGGCAGCCTGGGTGGGGGCAGGGGAGAATAGAGAATAGAAAATAGAGAATAGGAAAATGCCAATGATTAGTTTCTTCATGCCAGTTTTATCCTATCGGTTTTTGGCCCAACTGTCAAATATTTAAATTTTTTGCCATAGCTCTACCTGGGTGTGTTTTTTGAAGTCATTGTCAAAGCTGAAGATCTTATCAATTTTAAACTGGTTGATAATAGCAAAAGAATAACAATCAACCCAGCTCACGTTTTTATTAGGGATGGTCTTAAATATATTAAGTGCCCGACTGGTTAACTCTTGACTTTCCAACAGAATTTTAGTGTTAGGATCGGCCATAATTTTTTCTATTGTTTGAATTCCTGCCTGACGGCTGAATCGCATACTGGTCACTGTTAGTACCTCGCCCAATATAGCCCAAGAAGTGACCATTGGTTCATGGGTGGTAGTAATAATCTGAAGAATATTTAAGGCTTGGCGATGATTAGGGTCACTAGATCGGATAGCTGCCAGATAAGCAGAAGCGTCAACAAAAGTCATTTTTGAGAAGACTTTCCATAGAGATAGTGCTTATAACGAATAGCCAAATCCGTGGGGCTCTTAACGTGCTGATATTTTTGGGCGATATGTGCTAAAGATTGAGCCAAAGATTTTAGGGAACGAATTTTTTTCTTGGCAATATATTGACCGAGTGCTGTGCGCACTACTTGAGATAATGGTTGACCTAGGCGCCTGGCTTCCAGTTCTAAAAGCTGGCGGTCTTTATCATGGACACGAACTAGTAAAGGTTTCATACAGTATACAGTATACAGTATACAAAGCCTTCTGTCAATACTATTTATTGGCCCAGCGGCCGGGCAGAATCTTGGGCAAAGCGGGCGGCTTTGTTAACGCCTTCCAGATAGGGATAGAGGAAGTAGGGCGGGGCAACTCTCTCTCCTTTTTTCAAACCCTGTGAACGGATAGAGGCAGACAGTTGTGAATTACCAGCACCGGCAGTCTGGGTAAAAGTATAAGTGCCTGGGCCGGTCGCTTCTTCCTCGTCAAACAGCGGCCAGGGCTTAAAAATACCGGTCAAAAATCCAGCAGGCCCAGCCGCATATTGCCACAGGTTTTGGGCCGCCGGGAAAGAAAACCGAATGGAGATATTTTTTATAAATGTATGAGGGCCGCCTCTGGAAATGCTTTCGCTAAATTGGACTTGGGGGTTAGTACCGGCTCTGGTAATATCTTCCCGGTCTTTTTCAGCCCCGATTAAATCGGGGTCAGCCTGGCTTGATAGCTGTAACTCTTCTTGATTAGGTACGTACTGACTTTGGGCTGCTTGAGGCAAAAGCACCCGCCAGAGAACGTGGGCAATTTGTTGAGTTCTAACCAATTGCGGAATAGCCAAAATAATATTTCCTGGTTGCAGGGTGCCCGCATCATTGCCATCGCCGCCACTATTAGATACGCTGGTTGCTGACAATTGGCCGGTAACTGTCATATTGCCTCGGGCGGCCATGGGAACCTTGAGCCAAGCGTCTTGAGGAAAATAAGTTTTCAAATATTGGTTGAATTCTTGTTGGAATTGTCTTTTCTGCTCTGTAGTGGCATCGGCAGATAACTCATCCGGCGGGTTGGGCGCATTAATTTCCGGGTCAATCAGCTTGCCAGCATTGACAGCTCTGATATATTGGCGTCTTAATAAATTTTGATATTCCCAGGTTAATAGTTTGTCAATTGGCCCATGCTTATCAATGTCTTGTTTACCTTGAGCAATAAGCCGGTCCAAAGTCTGTTGGTCATAATAAGGCCCTTCCAAAAAATCACCAACGTTTTTAACATAAGGAATTTTTAAATTTTCCAAACCAATTGTTCCGCCCCAACTATAAGTTTCCCAGCCGGCAGCCGGTCGGGAACAGTCTTTGACCGTTCGGGTAGAGGTGGAACCGTCGGCATTGGTAATTATTTCAATTTTAGTAGCGCAGGGAATATCAACCTGGTGTTTTAATTCCAAGACAGTTGTGTAAGTGGGATTTTTGGCAGGAGGAGTGATGGGACCAGGTTGGGTGGTGCTTTGTGAAAGTACATCTTGAAGGGGCAGGGGTGAAGACTGGTTGTTGATGGCTAGACCCCTGCTGTCTGCTGCCTGCTGCCTGCCACTTCGAAGCTCCTGTGGAGCGAAGGGTGGTCTGCTGTCTGCAAGAAATACAGCAGCAACAGCGACTCCGCCAATTACTAAACTACCGGAAAGGAATATTATTGGTTTCATTGAACAATTTTGAAGATCGTTACATCAACTCCGGTGATTTGTTTGACCAACAGCAGAATGAACCAGGCCAGAATAAACAGCGTCATGCCGACAAAAGCAAAGGTGAGGGCTTGTCCGGCTTGCTGGGTGGCCTTAGGATCTCCGGCAGAAGTTAAATACTTAAAACCTGCCATCACAATGGTGACCAGCAGGGCAATAATAGCCAGAGCCACCGCGACATTAATAATATTAGCAAATACCACTTCCAGGTCTTTGAGTTGGGCCGGTTGGTTGCCGGTGGTAGTACCAAACGGTTTGGCAGCATACACTGGTAGGGTAAAGGGTAAAGGGTAAAGTGTAAAGATTACCAATAACAGATGACAAATTACCAATAACCAGTTGGCTTTCCCCTTAACACTTAACGCTTGAACCTTCATTAGGATCAGTTTAGCATTTTGTGGATTGAATGCGCAAGAACAACAGAACCTTTCCCTTACTAAACAGGGAAAGGTTCTGGAAAATTTAATTTCTTTTATTGAACCGGTGGAACGGTTAAGTTAGTCAGCGGGATCTTTAGGAATCCGCCGGCGACTGTCAATATCAAATAAGCGGCAAAGACCACGACTAAACCGACCAATGCTGCTGTGATACGATCACGCGCAGCTTGGGTGGCAGTTTTGTCTCCGCCAGAGGTGATCCATTGGACTCCTCCCCACAGCAAAAAGAAAAAGGCCAGAATAGTGGCCAAGATCAAAAATATTGTTACCAGGGGACCGATGAGTCCGGTTAAAGTACTTGGGCCAACCAGGGCTCCGCCAATATTTGGTTGGGTGATACTGGCAGTTTGAGCCAGAACCGTACCAGCTGATAATGCTATTGAGGTTGCTACTCCGATGTTGGCAGCAATTTTCGATAGTCTTGTCATTAATTCACCTCCTTATCATTTTAAGTTTATGTTAAGCTGTCTTGAATGTCAATCCCGATTTAATCGGGATCAATCCCACTTCCCCCGATTTAATCGGGGTTCGCGGGATAGGTCCTGCTATTAATTTATGGTGTAGGAATGGTTAGCTTGCCGATATCAATACCCAAAAATTGTCCGAGAGTATTCAGCAACAGGTAAACCGAAAAGAGTAGCACTAGTCCGATAATGGCGGCGGTCATTTTTTCCCGGGCTGTTTGAGTGGCTTGCTTATCGCCGCCGGCAGTAATGTAGTGGATACCACCCCATAATAAAGTAATAAGAGCCACGATGACTCCAACAACTAGAAATAAGGAAAAAAGATTATTAAGAAATTTACTGATTCCTTCAGTGCCTGTGCCGAATTTTTGGATGGAACTGGGAGCTGTAATAGTTCCCAAACTGGAATTAGAGGAACCTCTGGGATTGACACAAACGCCACTTCTACAAACTAAACCACTGTCACAGTCCGTCGCGGGAGGACTGCAGGCTTCGCCTTCTCCCACTATTATGGCTGCTAAGGTCGGTGTTGATGTTGATAAGAAAAAGAAAAGAAATAATAAACCAATGACTAGTTTCCCCATAAATTTATCGTGTAATTGGTATTCCAGTAACAGTCTGGATAATTACTCCGATCCAGTATGCCACAATTAAAATTATAAGTCCAACAACAGCGCGGGTGATTTTACCTTGGGCTTCTTGGATGGCCTTGGGGTCTCCGCCGGCTGTGATAAAACCTATGGCTCCAAAAATCATATGCACTGCTGCCCAAAAGATGGCGATGATGATCAAAAGTTTATAAATAATTGACAAAAAATCTCCCATAGTGGAAAAGGGAATCGGCTTGCCCGGCGCCACCTGAAATTCATTGCCAATGTTGACCTGGGCGAAAGCGAGGGAAAGCGTAAAGGGTGAAGCGATAAGTAGTAGAATAATCAATAAGTGGCCGATGGTGATTGACCATTGACTAAACTTTCCCCTTAACCCTTGACGCTTGATCCTTGTCATAATACTTTTGCTCCCAAGATGGTTTCTACCAATTTAGTCAGCCAATAGGCAATAAAAATCACAAACAGACCGACTAGGGCCATGGTGATTTGATTGCGGGCGGACTCTGCTCCTTTGGCATCACTGGCTGATATGACGTAACGAAAACCGCCGACGACCAAAAAAACCAGCGCCATGATTCCACCTAGTAGTAGAGCGTATTGCAGAAAAATTCCCACCAGATCGCCGATGTTGTTGATTTGGGGATTAAAATTATTTGGGGTTTGGATAGTATTGCCTCCGGGCAGCTGTAGGGCAGAAGCCGGAGCAGTAAGCAGTAAGCAGTAAGCAGTAAGCAGTAAAACCACCAATGATGAATGATGAATGACCCCACTGCGCCAAGGCTTCGCGGGGCAAGTGAATGATGAAAAATTAACTTTCCCCTTGACGCTTTTCGCTTTTCCCTTCATTATTGAAACCCCGGTATCCCTAAAATATCAACTCCGATGATTTTTAGCAAGATGACAGAAAGAACAATAAAAATGAGCCCCACCACAGCCGAGGTGATATGATCTTTGCCATTTTGCAGCTGCTCTGGATTGCCTTGAGAGGTTATCACCTGTACAGCCCCCATCAGCATTAACAAAAATGCGATGCCACCGGCAATACCAATGGCCCATTGCAGGACAAACTGCACAAAACCAGCCGGCGAAGTGGGAATCCTGCCGATGGCGGTAGCTACGCAATTATTATATGTAGTTGATCCGACTGTACAACTAACGAGGGTGGCTGCTCCTGTTGGAGCAGGTCCTGTTGGGTTGCCTACTTTAAAAAGTTGTGATGCGACCTGGGTGTGCCCGAGAGTAGATCCAGGACAGTATTTCCAGATCTGTAATTCATAATATCCATCCCCGGGGAAAGGCCCTACAGTACGAGTAATATTGCCAGTACTAATTGGACCAGTAGGAACGCATTCCTGGTAAACAGGCGCATAACCACTGTTGGCCCGATCGTACTCGACCCAGTAATAAGCGAATGTCCCCAGGCCGCTAACTGTTACAGTGACTTGTTCATTAACTCTTAAATCTCTTAACCCGGTAATAGTTTGAGCTTGCACTACAAACAAAGAGGGTAAAAATAATGTCACCCATAAAAGGATGACAAATGATAAAGTGGCTATTTTTCTCAAAAACATGGCAGTTTAAGTCTAGCTTAACTACATGCCTGTTTGCAAGTAAACGCCAAATGAGCAGCCAATAGTTTATAATCGCAACGCAGAAAACCCCGATTAAATCGGGGATGAATGCGTTAAGCGATTACAGTCTTCCGAGGATGGGACAATAAATTAGCCAAGGTTTTCTGCTGCTCTTGTAAACTTAAAGAGAAAACCGAGGACTTTCAGCCCTCGGAAGTTTATAATATAAAGAAGCGCTATGTCAGCTCACAGCTTACCGCTCACAGCTTACCGCCCAGTCTTAAGAACAGTTGGTGTTTTTATATTATCATTCTTAATTCTTAATTCTGCATTCTTAATTCCCGTTCAGGCTGATATTGATTCAGATCTAAGAGAAATTGAAAAACAAATTAACGACAGGCAGCATACCCTGGATCTGATTAAATCAGCCAATACTTATAACAAAAGCCAGCTGTCACAACTGGATGCGCAAATTGGTGATTTAAAAAGGCAAATTGATGGGGTATTAATAGCGATTGGCGATAAAAAACAAGCAATTATCTCTCTGGAGAAGAAAATTGGCGAGCAGGAAAAAGATTTATCCATCAAAGAAGCAATTTGGGGCCAGCGGGTCAAATCTCTTTATTTAAAAACTCATGCCGATTTTCCTTTACAGGTATTTTTATCAAGCAAAAATTTTGGCGAGGTAGTCAGGGGCCTGGGCTATCGGCAGTTAGAAACAGCTGATGACAAACGCACTATTGTCTCTGTTTCTGCCCAGATTAGAGAGTTGCAAGATGATAAAGTCCAGGTTGGTATCAAAAAGCAGGAACTGGAAGGCCAGCAAGCCAGATTATCCAGGGCTCAAGCGGACATTGATGATCAGGCGTCGTTTTTGAGAAAAGAAGTTGCCAAAGCCAGCCAATATGAAAACCAACTGTCATCAGAAATTGCCGCCCTGTCTGCCAGACAACAAGAGTTGCTAGCCCAAAAAACCGGCAACTTTACAACCAGCGTCGGCGATGTGCCGCTGTCTGATGATTTCAATTCCTCACTGTTGTTTAATCCTGGTTTTTCACCGGCTTTTGCTGTTTTCTCATATGGTGCTCCCCATAGAGTGGGGATGAGCCAATATGGGGCGCTGGGTCGTGCCCAAGCCGGCCAAAGCGCGGAAGATATCTTAAAAGCCTATTTTCCCGGAACAGAATTAAAAAGAGACTATGCTTCTCCGGCGACGATTGGCGTTTCTGGTTACGGCAGAATTGCCTTTGAGGATAATTACTTAAAGGGGATTGCAGAAATGCCTGCCCAGTGGGGGGATGAAGGCGGCATGGAAGCGCTCAAAGCCCAGGCTGTGGCAGCCAGGACCTATGCTTTGGCAACCACGAGTAATGGTGCTGGCACTATCTGCCCCAGTGAAGCTTGCCAAGTCTATATTGGTCGTAATAAAGGGGGAAGATGGGAGGAGGCGGCAAATAGTACCCGTGGTTGGGTGCTTATAAAAGACGGCTCGCCGATCAAAGCTTTCTATTCATCCACCACCGGCGGCTTCACCCATTCATCAGCCTCGGTTTTTGGAGGAGGTTTATCTTATGCTGTCGGCCTTGCCGATACTACTTGTGGCTCTCAAGCTTGCTGGACGTCAGGCGCTTGGGAGGTCAAAGCCAAGACTAGTGGCAAAACCGGTTCGCCCTGGTTCTATAAGGCTTGGTATAAATCGAGATCAGGCGCCAGCGGCGGCAGGTCTCACCCGTGGCTAACCAGCAATGAAATGGCCGATATTCTCAATGCGATTGTAATTTACAAAAAGGACAATGGTACCATCACTCATCTTTCACAAACCGATGCTGCCAATGCCGATACCTGGTCTTATGACCGCCTAAAACAAGAGTTAAAAAATAGGGGTGAGGTGCCAGTTGATAGTATCAGTGGTCTGGGACAGACTCAATACAGCACATCAGGATACACCACGACGGTTAGTTTTATTACCAATGTTGGCGTTAAAATTTTTTCAGCCGAGGATTTCCGTTTCATCTTTAATATCCGCGCTCCCGGCCGCTTGTGGATTCCTACCCTTTATTCTGGAACAAAGCCGGTCGGCCCACCCTTTTTCAATGTAGAGAAAAAGTGAAAGTTATTGGTAATTATTAAGGTTGTTGTGCTACTATCGGTGGTAGGAAATCTATGCCAGAAAGTATCAAAAAAGCTTGGTCAGCCTACTCTGAAAATCCGCAGGCAATGTCTTTTGAAACGCAGGCCTCTGGGGAGAAGGTCATTTTGCTTTTAAGGAGACATTTTGCCACCAATATTCCCTGGATTTTTCTGGTGCTCGTTTTGTCCATCACACCGTTTTTGGCCATGGTGATCTTTAGGGTTATTTTCCCGGAATGGATAATGCAAGAAATTAACACCTGGTTTGCCTGGATGTTGTGGGTGTGGTATTTGGTGTTGTTTGGTTTTACTTTCACCAGATTTTTATGGTGGTATTTTAATATTTATTTGTTGACCAATGAGAGAATCATTGACATTGATTTTGTGGGTCTACTTTATAAAAGAGTGTCTGATGCTCACCTGTCCAAAATTCAAGATGTGACTTATCATGTGGGGGGGATAGTGGGGATTTTTTTCCACTACGGAGACGTTTTTATCCAAACGGCCGCAGAAGAAAGGGAATTTGATTTCCATTCAGTCCCCAGCCCAGACATGGTGGCGGCTCAAATTTCCGATCAGGTTCGCAAAGAAGAAGCAGAGCCGCCAGGAGTAATCCAATGACCAACCCGATCGTCGATTTTATCACCGCCACCTTTGGTATTACCTTGGGGGATTTTATTAAATGGAGTATTGCGGTGTTTTTAGTTTTTAATTTTGTCATTAGTCTGATTATCATCAGACAAGTGCAGTTAATGGACGCTACTTTTTCAACCGGTTTGGGCCCAGTCTTAAAAGTGGTGGCATTTTTTTACTCCGTCTTAGTGTTTTTAACACTGCTGTTGACGATTTTTTAATCAGGATAAAACTATGCGTCTTGTCGATATTGCCGAAAGTGTAGGTACTCCCATCCCTGGATTTTGGTCGCAGGCAGTTTCTGTTGACCCGGATGATCAAAAGCAGAGACAGAAATACGGCCGACTATTTTTATTAGTTGCCATTGCCAATGGCTATGGTATGGATTGTGTACTATTGGGTCGGGTGTTGTTGGAAGAGATCACGCTATCCTACTACCACACCAGCCGCGATTCCTTGCTGGATGCCATCGCTGATGCCTTTGCCTTGGCGAGAGCCAAATTTGATCAGTCAGCCAAAGAACACCACCCGGATCAAAAGCAGCCGCCGATCTTATCATTAGGAGCTATTGTGGTTTGGTCTTTGCCGCCAAAATCAAAATTAAAAAGAAATCCAGACGAACCGCTGGATATAGTTTATTTATCAACATTGGGGGATGTTCAAATAAAAATCAGCAGGGGGTCAAAGATAAAGACTATTGTTGGCCCCACTACCGGTGAAGTAGTTAAAGCCTCCGGCAAAATTGAGCAAGATGATTGGTTAATTTTGGCAACTGGCAGTTTCGCCACGCAACTGGAAACAGTAGAAAACCTGCCAGACCAGCTCAAGGGCAAAAACGGTTTACAGGTGGGAGATATTTTTGCCCCTATTATCCACGGGCTGGATGATTCATCGCAAATGGCGGCTATCTTTATAAAAATCGGCAATGAAGATCAAGCTGTAACAGAAGATCTTGTTGACGAGGAAGAAGTTGACAAACCAGAAGACGAGCAAGAGGTATTCTCCCAAGATAATCTGTCCATATCTAATCAGAGTAGCCCCGGCTGGTTGTCTAGACTGCCAAAGCCGGTTGATAAATTTAGATTATTAAAAGGTAGATTTTGGGTTAATGGTGACGGCGCGTCATCTGCTGATGCATTTCATCGGCCTAATTTAAATATTGCTCTTCCTACTAAAGATAAATCTAGCCAAAAAAAGAAGCTGCTTTTGCTAGTGGCGGTTTTTTGTACTGGTTTATTGTTCCTGTCGATTTTGACGGCTTTTTCCAAACGCAGTTTGCCTATTTTCCAGGAGCAAAAAAGCGGCATTATTGTATCGGTTACCGCCAAATATAATGAGGCAAATAATTTGCTGGAATCAAACCCCAAAAAGATGAGAGAAATCCTGCAGTCTGCCAGACAAGAATTATCAACTGCTTCTGAAAAAGAACGCAAAGATGAAAAATTTTTGAATCTAAAACAGCAAATCGACCAGCTATGGCTTAAAGCCTTTAATATTTTTGTTGAACCACCCAAAATAGTTATTGATCTGGCAAAGATCCAAACTGCTACCCGTGCAGAGCAGATATTTATTGCCGGCCCCGAATTGCTTGTTTTCGATAAAGTCAATGGTCAGGTCTTGCAAACAGATAAAGTTGGACAAAAAGGCAGCATTACAGTCAGCTTGCCGGTTTTGAAAAATGCCACAGCGGCAGCATTATTTTCCGGCAGATTATTTACACTGGATGAGGCAGGTATTTCCCGCCTAGATCTGCAGAAAAAAACGGCTGATCGGGTGATTGGCCGCGATAATAGCTGGGGGCAAATAACAGCCATGGCCACCTACGAAGGCAATCTGTACCTTTTTGATAGCACCAAAAACCAGGTCTGGAAATATGCGGCAGCCGCCACTCGTTTTTCTTCAGCCAGATCGTATATTGCCAAAGGGCAAGAGGTTAGTTTAGAAGATTTAGCTGATGGGGCAATTGATAGCGCGATCTGGCTTTTGTCTTTGGATGGGAAAATTACCAAACTTTTCTCCGGTAAAAAAGAAGCTTTCAACCAAGAGCCGATTGATCAGGCTATAGCAAATCCCAGAGCTTTATTTACCAGTGAATCAACTGATAATTTATATATTTTGGATCCTGCCTTCAAGCGGGTGGTGGTCTACAATAAAAAAGGAGAGTATCTTGCCCAGTACCAAACTGATGGGCTGGCGGATGGTGTTGATCTGGCGGTTGATGAGCAGGCCAAAGTGATTTATGTGTTAACCCCGACCAAAATTTTAGTGTTGGGGCTAAAATAATGAAGATAGTCAACAGAAAAGCCCTGCATGATTATTATCTAGTGGAAAGGTTCGAGGCAGGTGTGGTTTTATCTGGAGCCGAAGTAAAAATGATCAGGGCTGGACGGATTGACCTGAATGAGTCGTTTGTTAAATTTGTTGGCTATGAGCCGTATTTGATCAATGCCTTTATTCCTGTTTATCAGCAGGCTAACCAGCCTGGTTATGATCCCAGGAGATCGCGCAAGCTGCTTTTGCACAAAAGTGAGATAGAGGCGCTCCTTGGTAGGATGGGCCGGAAGAACTTGACTATTGTACCTGTCTCTTGCTATACTGCTAGTAACCTGATCAAGCTGGAATTAGCTTTGGTTCAGGCCAAAAACAAGGCTGATAAAAGAGAGGATCTACGTAGGAAAGCCTTGGCAAGAGCGCAAGAGCAAGAATTAAGAGGCAAGGTTTAATTAGAAATTAGTCCGCCAGTTGGCGGATTTGAATTGGGGATGTAGCGATTCGACAAGTAGGAACTTTAAAAACTGCAAGCCGCTTGAAGGCACTCAAAGCGTAAAAAGGTGTGTCAAAAGATAAATGTCAACAGAAATGTGGCATTCGCTCCTCGATTAGCATTTGCTTAATTTGAGGATCTGTCTGTAAGAACTTATTTTGGCGAGATCTTACGGGCATAAACACAAGCCAGAATGCAGCAGGTACGGTTTGGTTTACCGGATTTGTCTAAGCTATTATCAACCTTAACATTTCTCTTCCTGTCGGTTGGGATAAGG
>CAZXEC010000001.1:0-3933 GCA_964639595.1 uncultured Gammaproteobacteria bacterium | reverse complement strand
AAAATACCGACTAAGCTTGTAGAAGTTTTTAGATTTACTTTCTTGGACCCGGAGTCACTCTCCGGCATCTCCACACTTCGCTCCGATAAATCCCGATAAAATCGGGATAAAATTAGAGCTTCGCGTGGCACTGCCACAATTTAACATGCAGAGTTCATTTTAGTAAAGAAGTGTGCCCCGCGTAATCCGTCAACTGACGGACGAAGTGGGGTTTTTTGTTATAATTACTGCGTGTATTATTATGTAGATCTTCTTCTTATACATGCTTTTCTAAAAAGAAACGATGGATAGTTTAAATTGAACATTCTGGATCTCCTTTTCCCTAAATTTTGCGTGGGGTGCCGACGAGTAGGCGCCTATATTTGTAAATTTTGTTTTGACAAGATAGTCTTTAATCAAAGTAGCTGTCCCATCTGCCGCAGAATGTCACTGGGCGGTAAGACTCATCCATATTGTCAGACCAGGTACGGGCTAGATGGTCTGATCTGCCCTACCTTATTTGGACCGATTACTAGAGATCTCATTCACCAGTTAAAGTATAGATTGGTTTCGGATTTAACAAAGTGCATAGCGGATCTATTTTTTACTTGGCCCGCGACCAACGAGCAGCTGACCAACCTTATATCAGAAAATACAGTTTTGGTGCCAGTGCCGCTTCATCAAAAAAGGGAGAAGTGGCGAGGTTTTAATCAATCGCAAATAATTGCCGGTGAACTATCCCGAAGAACCGGCATCAAAGTATTCGAGTTGTTGGTGCGTTTGGTTAATACCCGGCCGCAGGTAGAATTATCAGGCAAAAGTAGGGTGAAGAATGTGGCAGGAGTATTTGCCATTAGAAACGGGATTGGGCTTAAAGATAAGACATGTTTATTGGTGGATGATCTGTTAACGACCGGTTCTACCATGCGGGAGTGCGCCAAAGTGCTCAAAAAAGCCGGTGCCAGACGAGTTTGGGCCATGGCTGTTGTCAGAACCTAGCAAACTTTGAGCCAAGCGGCAATTTTTGGTATACTAGGGTGGTTTCTTGCAGGAGGGTTGGCAGACCCCGTCAAACGGGGCAAGGTGGTTTGAGAGATTATATATCTGGAGGAGTGGCCGAGTGGTTAAAGGCATTGGTTTGCTAAACCAAAGGTGAGATAAAACTTGCCGCGTGGGTTCGAATCCCACCTCCTCCGCCCTTCGACAAGCTCAGGACGTCGGTTTTGAGATTATCGAAGCTAAGAGAGTTGGTGGGATGAGAAGTTTATACTGAGCGTAGTCGAAGTAAATCCCACCTCCTCCGCACAAGTAGGTGGGATAGGTTCGTCTTTTGCGAAGACTAGTTTGACGTGTCGTAGCAAAACTCGCGAAGGCTGGATTTGGACGCAGTCCGCGCTAACTGGAGGAATTGAGCAACGGTAGCTCACCAGTCTTGAAAACTGGGGCCTGAAAGGGCATGTGGGTTCGAATCCCACTTCCTCCGCTTTCACCCGCCGAAGCCAGAAAGGCGAAGGAGGGCTTCGATCTAGTTTCAGCGGACGCAGTCCGCCAAGTTGGGGAATGATATATAATACTAATATGCCGGAAGTTGACAGGAAGTCTGGAAAACAATTGGAGACCTTGATAGCTTGGTCTTCACCAATGAGGCCATTTCGCAAGCGCAACGCTGAATGGTACAGGACAGTGGCTGCCATAGTGATTGCTTTGGTAGTGGTGTTGTTTTTTATCAAGGAATGGCTGCTTTTGGCAGTGGTGTTGGCATTGACGTTTGTGGTATATGTTCTGGCCACTATTGCCCCGGATAATATTGAACACAAAATAACTGGCGAAGGGATAGTTTCGGCCGGGCATAGTTATCTATGGGATGAATTAAGAACATTTTGGTTTGATCAAAAAGACGGACAGGATATTTTGTACATTGACACCAAATTAAAATTTCCGGGCCGATTAATTATTCTTCTTTCTCAAGGGAATAAGGAAAAGATTAAAGATTATTTATCCAGGCAGTTGTCCTTTAGAGAAATTCCGGAGCAGTCTTTTTTGGATCGCGCGGCCGGTTGGATGCAGAAACATTTGCCACTGGAAGAGAAGAAGTAACAGATGCGTCTGTAGCTCAATTGGACAGAGCGCAAGATTCCGGATCTTGAGGTTGGAGGTTCGAGTCCTCTCAGGCGCGCATTTGGTGGGATGCGAGAGTGGTTTAATCGGCTGGTCCCGAAAACCAAGCAAGACGAAAGTCTTACGCAGGTTCGAATCCTGCTCCCACCGCCAGTTAATAAATAAAACTATGGAAGTCATCCTCTACATGGCGATAAGTGCAAACGGTATGATTGCCAAGAGTGATGATGACACCAGCTGGATTTCAAAAGAGGAGTGGGATAGTTATAGCTTGGCTGTTCGTTCAGCCGGATGCCTTGTCGTAGGCCGTAGGACGTATCATATTCTTACCGAACAGCCCGAATTTACCGAATTTAAAGATATAAAACTTGCTGTTGTCTCAAAAGAAGATTTTGCTACACTGGCGCCAAACCATCTCGTAGCGCACTCACCAAAGGAAGCCTTGGAGCTGTTGAAAGATTTTAAGAAGGTTATTGTCGCGGGTGGCGGTATTCTTAATGCTTCATTCCTTGTCGAAAATTTAATTGACGAAATTTATTTGGATATTGAGCCGATAATTTTCGGCGACGGAATACCAGTTTTTCAGGATAAAAATTGCGAACGAAGATTAAAGCTGATCGGACAAAAGAAAATAACAGACGCTGTAATTCAGCTTCATTACGAAGTTTTGAAATAGCTTCTTATGATTAATTGTACTTTTGAAGATGGAGGCCAAACATCACTACGGCATGTGACTGTAGATGTGTTAGTTTTGAAAAATCACCAGATATTATTAGTAAAGAGAGTGGGAAAATTAATTGAAGGAGGCAAATGGGGGTTAGCTGGAGGTTTTGTGGAAAGAGACGAGACACTGGAACAGGCGGTAGAGAGAGAAACTATGGAAGAAACTGGCTGGCAAGTTGAAGATATTAAATTACTTAAAGTCAATGATAGCCCAACTCGCCCCAAAGAAGATCGACAAAATATCTCCTTTATTTTTACTTGCAGAGCTGTTAAAAGGACAGCCAAATCAGATTGGGAAAGTGAACAAATTAAGTGGTTTTCCCTCAATAAGCTGCCTGCCAAAGAAGAGGTGGCCTTCGACCACTACGATAATATCGCATATTACCTTCAGAGCTTGGCTTAATTGTCCCCTAGCCTCTAATCTGATATACTTAGGAAGCTAAAATTGCCTACGTGCGCCCGTAGTTCAATTGGATAGAACACCAGATTGCGGATCTGGCGGTTACAGGTTCGAGTCCTGTCGGGCGCGCACCACGTCATCTCGTCAAACGCGACAAGAACGTAGCTTCGCTGCGCTAGGGCTAAATTATGAAAAAAGTAAAAAAAGAAAAAACAAGGATGAAATCAAAGTCAAAAAAGGCCAAAACCTCTCCGGCGAGAGAGTTCTCTGCCGGTGGAATTGTGGCTAAAAAGGAAAAAGACCAGGTGTTTGTGCTGATTATCCAGCATTCCGGGCATTTGGGATGGGGTTTCCCCAAAGGACATATCGAGGCGGGCGAAACAGTCCAGCAAGCAGCCCTGCGCGAAGTGCAGGAAGAAACCGGCATCAAAGGAGAAATTATCAAAAAAGTGGGCGATATTTCCTATATGTATAACAAAGATGGCAAAAAAATTGCCAAAAAAGTCACGTTTTATCTGATGCGCTATGTGGCAGGAGATATTGTTAATCATAATTGGGAAGTCTCGGCCTTGATTTGGGTGCCGGTGTCACAGGTGGAAGAAAGACTATCTTTTGCCGGGGAGAGACGATTGTGGGCCAAGGTCTCTCCGCATGTGAGAAAGTACCGCCTTTAAAAATTACTGCCAAATTGGAGGAGTCGGATTGCGCCTCGT